>JAJDCU010000033.1 GCA_029260655.1 Phycisphaeraceae bacterium | reverse complement strand
CGGGGCAAGGTGCAGAAGACGATGGACCAGGTGCCGCTTAATCTAGCGACGCCCTACTCCGCGGAGGATGCCGACATCAGCCTGCGCTTGTGCCAGTTGATGCGGCCTAAGATCGACGAGGGCGGGATGGCGTCACTGCTCGACGAGGTCGAGACGCCGTTGATCGAAGTGCTTGCGCAGATGGAAGACCACGGGATCAAGGTCGACCCCGATGTGCTGGATGAGCAGAAGGCGGGGCTTGCCGGGCGGATCAACGAGCTGCGAGAGCAGATCCACGAGGCGGCGGGCGGCGCATTTAATGTTGACTCACCCAAACAGCTCGCCGAGGTGCTGTTTACGAACCTGGGCCTGCCGGTGGTCAAGCGCAAGAAGACCGGGCCGTCGACCGATGTCGAGGTGCTCGAGAAGCTGGCGGAGATGGAAGACATCGACAAGGTGGCGCAGAAGGTTCCGGTCCTGATGCTCGAATACCGCCAGCTTTCCAAGCTCGTCGGGACGTACCTGGGCAACCTCAAGGACAGCATCGATGCGGGCGACGGGCGGGTCCATGCACGGTTCCACCAGACAGGTACGGCGACCGGGCGGCTGTCGTCAAGCGACCCGAACCTGCAGAACATCCCGATCCGCACGGAGGTCGGCCGGCAGATACGCAAGGCCTTCGTCGCCGAGCCCGGGCAGGTGCTGATCAGCGCCGATTACTCACAGATCGAGCTGCGGATACTCGCGCACCAAAGCGGGGATGAGAACCTGACCGAAGCTTTCAAGAACGACCGCGATATCCACACCGCCGTCGCCTCGCACGTCTTCGGGGTCCCGCTGGATGAAGTTTCTTCCGAGCAGCGCGGCCACGCCAAGGTCATCAACTTCGGGATCGTCTACGGCGTGACCGCCTACGGGCTCGCTCGAAGGATCGAAGGGCTCGACAACGACTCGGCGAAGAAGCTGATCGGCGACTACAAGCAGCGCTTCGCGGGGATCGACCGGTTCCTCGCCAAGTGCATCGAGCAAGCGCAGACGCACGGCTATGTCACGACGATTCTCGGGCGACGCCGGGCGATCCCGGAAATAGCTTCGTCCAACGGGCAGACCCGCCAGCTAGGCGAACGCCTGGCGATCAACAGCGTCGTCCAGGGCTCGGCCGCCGACCTGATCAAGCTGGCGATGGTCAACCTGCACAGAAGGATCGTGGATGAGTCGCTCCCGATGAAGATGCTCTTACAGATCCACGACGAGTTGGTCTTCGAAGCCCCCCAGGAGCAGGCGGATCGGGTCGTTGAGATCGTCCGTCACGAGATGGAGCAGGCGATGTCGCTGGGGATTCCGTTGAAAGTGGACGTCGGTATCGGCCCGGATTGGTTTCAGGCGAAGTAGTCGCACCGTTAAAGGTGCCTATATCCAAAGTGTCCTAAGGGCTCGCTAAGCCGCAAGCGGCTCATCCACAACATACGATCGACTTATAGAGGTGGCCGTAAGTCAGCCATCGACCTCGGTGAGGATGTCTTGGGTGAGGTCCCAGAAGTTGGCCTCTCGGAAGGCGGTCGTCACGCCCGGCATGGAGCCGACGCGCTGGGTGTGGTGGTTCCAGTGGTCCTGGGCCGAGAAGAGTTTCTGCTTCACAGCGTCGGCCTGCGCGGGGTCCTTGGTCTTGAGGTAGCGGCGGTACGCGATCAACCCGCTAAGCAGATCGCGCAGTGTCTCGATCAACGATTCGGCGTACACCAGCGTGTTGACCAGCGGCTCCAGCTCGCGGTGCCTTCGGTCACCGATGATCTGCTGTAGCGCCGCGCGGCGCTGGCTGATGGTCTTGACGGCGGCGGCCTTTTCCTGGATCACGCTATCGAGCTGTGCATTGCTTAGACTTTGGATCATGCGCCAGGCCGCCTGCGCATCGAGCAGGTCGTCCTGGATCCAGTCGGCGTTTGGGTGCCAGGGGCTTGACCGGCCCCGAGCGAACGGCCCTATGTAGAACGCCTGTAACGCGACCGATGACGAGTCTTGCAGCAGGTCCAACACGGCCTTGGCGTCCACGTCGTCGGCGACGCCCAGGCGCTCCTTGACCCAGCGCTCGCCCAGCGCCGCGAGGTCGGCGCATGGGTCATCGGCCAACACCGGCACGGCGAACACATTAGCGTCGATCCACTGCTCACTCTTGACGAACGGCCCGCCCCACCCGCCGCCGCGCACCCAAGCCCAAAGACCCGCAAGGTTCACACACTTGGAGGCTTGCGCTAAGCCGTGCACCTCGTCCGGCAGGTCACGCACCTCCGGGCAACCGTCACGCCACAAAGGCGCCTGCCAGTTGGGGATACCGCCTTTGCCCTCGAACTCGCGCTGGCACTGAAGCTCGTACAGGATCGGCCGATCGCCACAGACCAGGCTCGACGGGTTCCAGCGCTGGTAACGCCAGAAGTCGGTCTGTGTGAACTTGAACGACAGCACCAGCCGATCGTCTTTGGGCTCGCCAGGCAGGCCCTGGGCGATCCGCCGCGCCAACTCCGGCGTGTCGTGCATCCCGCCGGGCCTGACGTTCCACGCCCGGACGATCAACCGTCTGTCCATGTCTTCCACGACCAACTGGTGGAACCGGCGGATAGACGACAGCGCCCGGTCCGCACGCCCGAGTTGGCTGCACCGCGGGCAGTGCGGTGTATACAGGTCGTTACCAAGAAGATGAGGCAGGCGCTGAGCGTCCGTATCGCCGAACCGCAACACCACCCCCGCCACCTGGGGCCAGCGCGTCAACAGCGACCGTAGCGCCTCGGCGGACAAGACCGACGCCTGCTCACTGGCCGGGCAGAGCGTCTGAGGCCGGCCCTTACAGCACAAGCCCGACACGTTTCGGTCCACCACGTCGGCCGGAAGAACCAGCACATCGTAAGACAGATAGACCGACAGCCCGGCCCCCTTGGCGCGGTCGATCGTCCGCGAAATATGGTCGATCCGGGCTTTGATCCAGCGGCGCATCTCGTCGGAACCGACCGCCTCGGCGCTGGCGATTCCCGACAGCGCGGTGCTCTCGTAAATCACCAGCCCGTTGTACCCCAGGGCCTTGAGCTCGGCCGGGTCCTGGTAACGGGTCTGGACCGGCGGCTCGCCTGGGTTTTCGATCAGCGTCGCTAACTTCAGCATGAACAAGGATGATAACGGATGTCCACCGCGGCCGTCAGCCGTAGCCCAACTCCGTCAGGTCGTCTTCATCGAGTCCGAAGTGGTGCCCCACCTCATGCAGCAGCGTGATCTTCACCTGCCTGCGCAGCTCCGTAAGCCCACGGCGACCCCGCGCGCCCGGGCCCGCGCCGTGATCGCCCGCCAAGCGCATGATCGGCCCGCGGAACAGCATCATCCGGTCCGGCACCCCCGGTTGGTCCCCCGACGCCTCCACGCTCCGATCGGTCAACGGAACCCCCCAGTGCAGACCACACAGATCCCCGCCGCCTGAATCATCTATCACATCCTCCAGCAGCGCTTCGTCCGGCTCGTCCTCCACGATCAACGGCACCTCCTCTAACAACTCATGCAGCCGCGGCGGAAGCTCCGCGATCACCCGGTCGAGTACTTCGTCGAATTGTCGGCGGTCGCGATTTGAGATCATCGTCCTTCGTATTCCTGACGACACAAGCATACCAGCCCGCTAAACGGCTACAATCTCCGGCCGATGGATCACAAGCCTCACCTATTCGACCTGACCCCGGACACGTTTGGCGAGTTGATCGCCGGCTGGGGGATGCCCAGCTACCGGACGGAGCAGGTGTTGGAATGGGTGTACCAGCACGGCATCACCGACCCCGACGGGATGACCAACCTGGGCAGGGCTGAGCGTCAGGTTTTGGCCCAGCGCCTCTGCTTTGTCCAGGGGCGGACGATCGGTCGTGAGCTTGCCACCGACGGGACCCAGAAGCTGCTGATCGATTGGAGCATGGATGAATCGGCGGACGGCTTAGGCGCGCTGGATGTGCTGCAAGGCGGCAGCGCCTCGCAGACCGAGTGCGTGATGATCCCCGCCGACGAGGCAAAGACCCGGCGCACCGCCTGCATCTCCAGCCAGATCGGCTGCCCGGTCGGGTGCAAGTTCTGCGCCTCGGGGCTGGGCGGGCTCGACGGCAACCTCACCGCCGGCCAGATCGTCCAGCAGGCCTGGCAGCTTGGCCGGCTCAGCGGGGTGGGACGGGTCAGCCACATCGTTTTCATGGGGATGGGCGAGCCGCTGGCGAATTTCGAGCAAGTCACCCGCGCGGTCCGGACGCTGATCGCCCCGTGGGGGCTTGGCATCTCTGGCCGGCGCATCACGGTCAGCACGGTCGGGCTGCCGGCGCAGATACGCCGACTCGCCGAGCTTAACCTGCCGATCACGCTTGCGATCAGCCTGCATGCGCCCAACGACACGCTCCGCAGAGAACTCATTCCCTGGGCTAAGTCGGTCACGATCGACCAGCTCGTCGACGCCGGGCGGTACTACTTTGAAAAGACCGGCCGAGAGGTGACGCTGGAATACATCCTGCTTGGGGGGATCAACGATCAACCCCCGCACGCCGAAGAACTCGCCCAAGTCGCCAAGCGCCTTCGCAGCAATGTCAACCTGATCCGGTACAACCAGGTTCGCGGGCTACCCTATCAGCGGCCCGAAGACGCGGACGTGCTGAGGTTCCAGAAGCTTCTGCGCACAGCTGGAACCAACTGCCACATCCGCGCCAGCCGCGGACGCGACATCGCCGCCGCCTGTGGGCAGTTACGCCACGAGCACAGTGCCTGAGAAATCTTGACGGTTACACGGCGTATCGGTCCGGCCAATAACACCCGCCCAAGCCGCCGATAAGCACATCGCAGCTCATCAAGTGGCATCTATAGTTAGCCGATATTCAACGTATCACATACATGTGTGTGTCCAGAGACTAGACAAGCCCGAGTCTTCTTCGAAGCTTCCTGACAGTCGGGGGATACATACAGCCCCTACGCGATGGCAGACATAAAACAGCATTTTCGTTCCTCCGCATTGAGATATGCCTCCATCCTGGCGCTGGGCGGTGGCCTGTTTGCCCTGGTTCACTTCAACTACCTGCAGAATCAACATGCTCTCATGGAGCACTATTGGGATGAGTCGAGGGCCGAATTCCGCGACGTTACCTCGAAAGTGGAAGACGTATTTCGGCAGATCAATCAGTGCACTCGCACCATCGCCCGTCTACCGGGAGTCCGTGAACTGGGCCCGGACGCCGAAAACGATCTTCAGTTCCACGGCGGAGATGGGATCGAAAGCAACACACACCTGAGTATCCAGGAGATCTACAACAGCCTCGGAGCGAACGTGGCTGTATCTGAGCTCTATATCGTCCCGTTGGACATGGACCCCGACGCTGCGGAATCCACCGCACCCCGCCAGCCGTTGGTGACCTTCGACCGCTTGATCTTCGGCGGACAGGCCCGGGCCGACGCGGGAGAAGACCACGGCCATGGCGAACTTGAGGAAGTTGAGATCTACGAATATCGGTTGATGAAGAAGCAGCTCGCATGGATGAAGGAGCACTACCCGCGCGAAACCGATATCAGCGCCCTGGACTACCCCATGATCGGTGGCCCGCAGGTCGTCACGTGTGACAACACTCACTACGATCCGTCGGCCCCAGACGACAGGGCCCGATCGGGCCTGGTCCTGTCTATGCCGTACTACGGCACGGACGGTGAGCTGCGGGGCTGCGTCAGCGCGGTCATCCTGACACGCGCATTGCAAGCCCATTTACCCAACGGCAACTACGCGATCTCAAGCGCCGAATACGATTACTGTGTCTCGCCTCACCATGGCGGGCAGATCGATCCGTCGTGCAAGCAAGCCTGCGCCGCCGTGAAAGACCCAAACCCGATCGTGTCGCTCTCACACCGGCTGGACATTCAGAACCTGGACGGGGCTTGGACACTGTGGCTGGGCCGGCCCGATTCGGACTACTGGGAAAGGTCCGACGTCCTGGCCGCCGCTCAATCGCGTAACCTGGCCTATGGGTTCGTAACGGTCATCATCTTCATCGCGATAGGCGGTCTGTGGCTGGTCCTGCGGGGCCGACGGACCATCATCCGCATCAACCGGGGTTTGGAACAGAGCATCCGGGATCAGACCGCCGAGCTGGAATCGGCTCTCCGTGAACTTAAGAACCAGAAGCTCGCCCTTGACGAACACTCGATCGTCAGCATCACCGACACCGAGGGCGATATCATCTACGTAAATGACAACTTCTGTGAAATCAGCGGCTACACCCGTGAGGAGTTGCTCGGCAAGAACCATCGGATCATCAAGAGCGACGAACACGACCGTGCGTTCTACCGCGACCTGTGGGAGACGATCTCCGGCGGGAGCACCTGGCGAGGGGAAATCAAAAATCACGCCAAGGACGGCAGCCGCTACTGGGTCGACGCGACGATCGTCCCGTTCAAGGATGAGCAAGGGAAGACCACCCAGTACGTCGCCGTCCGCACCGACATCACCGTGATGAAGGAGAGTAAGAAGCGGCTGGACCTCGCCCTGGCGGCGGCGAAGCAAGGCCTGTGGGACTGGAACCTTACCGACGACAGCACCTACTTCAACGACACCTGGTACACGATGCTCGGGTACGAGCCCGGCGAACTGCCGATGAGTCTCGATACGTGGGAGCGCGTCTGCCACCCCGATGACCTGTCCGCGGCCTTGGCTGAGGTCGACAGGTATCTCAGGGGCGAGACGAGCATCTACCGCTGCGAGATGCGGGCCCGCATGAAGGATGGCTCGTGGAAGTGGATCCTTGACGTCGGCGAGGTGACCGAGCGCGACGCCGACGGCAATCCACAGCGGATGGTCGGCGTGCATATCGACATCGACCAGAGCAAGGAAAACGAGCTGCACATCCAGGAGAGCGAGCGCCGGTACAAGCTTGCGGTCAAAGGGTCGCAAGACGGGCTCTGGGACTGGGACCTGCTCACCGACCGGGTCTATTACGCCCCGCAATGGAAGAAGATGCTGGGACTGGAAGTGGAAGAGGTCAGCGATCGACCCGACGAATGGATCAGCCGGATCGATCAGCGGGACGTCGGGGCGTTCATGCAGGAGTTTGACAAACACCTCAGCGGCGAGGACGAGGTGTTCGAGGTCGAGCTTCGGATGGTCCACACGGCGGGCCACACCGTATGGATGCTCTGCCGGGGCGCGATGGTGCGCAATGACCAGGGCCGTGCGATCCGGGTCGCCGGTTCGTTTGCAGACATCACCGAGATCAAGCACGCGCAGGAGAAAATGCAGCACATGGCGGAGCACGACCGCCTCACCGAGCTGCCCAACCGCGAGCTGTTTCAGAAAAGAGTCCAGGGCGCTATTGATCGATCCCATAAGGACCCTGAATTCCGTTTCGCCGTGCTGTTCTTCGACTTCGACCGGTTCAAGCTGATCAACGACAGCCTCGGCCACAACGTCGGCGACGCCCTGCTGGTCGACATCGCCGAACAATTCCGGGGGAGCCTTCGAAAGAAGGACCTGGCGTCGCGCTTCGGCGGGGACGAGTTCGTCGTGCTGCTCAATGACTTGAAGAACCAGGACGACGAGCACACGACCGCGCAACGTCTGCTCGACATGTTTTCTCAGCCTCATAAGCTGTACGGCCACAGCGTCTATTCCACGGCCAGCATCGGACTGGTCACCAGCAGTCAGGACTACATCCGCGCCGAGGAGGTCATCCGCGACGCCGACGCCGCCATGTATCAGGCCAAGGAGGCCGGGCGGGCGAGAGTCGTCGAGTTTGATCAGAAGATGCACCAGGCAGCGGTCAACCGCGTCCGGCTCGAATCCGACCTGCGCTTCGCCATCGAGCGCGAACAGCTCCGGCTTGTGTACCAGCCGATCATCGACCTCGAATCCGGGGCGATCCACGGGTTCGAAGCCCTGCTGCGATGGGAGCACCCGACACGTGGCGTGGTCTCCCCGGTTGAGTTCATCCCCATCGCCGAGGACACCGGGCTGATTGTGCCCATCGGCGAGTGGGTCCTGCGCGAGGCGTGCCAGCAGATCCAACAATGGGACCAGACACTCAAACTCACCACGCCCCCCTCGATCAATGTCAACCTCTCACTGCGTCAGGTGTGCCACCCGGACATCGTTGATCTGATCAAGACCGTACTGCTGAAAACACGGATCGATCCATCCCGGCTCAAGCTCGAAATCACCGAGTCCACCATCGTCGATGACCGCTACGACATGGTCCCTCGCCTCAAAGCCATCCGGGAGCTTGGGATCAAGCTGGCGATGGACGACTTCGGGACCGGCCAATCTTCGCTGGGCAGCCTCCACCGACTCCCGGTCGACTTACTGAAGATCGACCAGAGCTTCGTCCAGAGCATCACCGCCAACCGCGAGCTCGCCGCCGTGATGCAGGCCATCGTCACCCTCGCCCAGAACCTGGGCATGGCCACCGTCGCCGAGGGCATCGAAACGCCCGAACAGCTCGTCATCCTCCAGGCGTTGGGCTGTGAGTACGCCCAGGGCTACTACTTCAAGCCACCACTGACGCCGGACCAGGCCGTCGAGTACATGCTCGGCAAAGACCAGTCCGCCACCGCCTGAGCTTCTTAGGCCCGAAGTTCCAGCCCCCCCACGGGGCCGATCAATAGACGCTGCCCGTCCACGGCTTTACCTCGCTATCCAGCGGGATTAGAATCCCTGCACATCGGCCGTGTAGCTCAGCTGGATAGAGCGGCTGCCTCCGAAGCAGCAGGTCAGAGGTTCGAATCCTCTCACGGTCACTTGCCCCACGATCCACAGCCCCTGGACCCAGCCGACGCCAAACAGGCGGACCAGTTCAGGCTCAGATGCATGAGCGCCCTCTTGGGTCGTCACCGACCTCGCCTTGTCCCGCTGCACACCAGGGCGAACACGCCGAGGAATAACAGCGAGCCCGGCTCGGGCACCAGCGCAAGCGCCTCGGGCGGCGGCGGCGTGCCGGCGTTCCAGTTGCCCAGCACCATGTTCAGATCCTCGATCCCGACGAACCCATCACCGGTCGGATCGCCCAGCAGCCAGACGTCCGCGGCCACGGTCTGGTTCCAACTGCCCAGCACCAGGTTCAGGTCCTCGATCCCGACGAAGCCGTCAAGGTTCAGGTCACCGATCAGCCCGGCAGCCACGGTGACCGTGGTCGCGTCGTAGATCAGACCTAACCCCACGCCGGGGATCGCCGGCAAGAGGACGGTGTCAAAAGCACCGGTGATCCCGGCCGCGGAAAGGATCTGGAACACATCGCCGGCGACGGGGACGAACCCGCCGTCCAGAGACAGCGACAGCGTGCCGCCCAGGTCCGCGACACCGGTGGCCGTCACCGCCGGATCGGGCGCAACCGGGACACTATCGAAGGCGATAGCCAACGTGCCATCGGTCTGTGTGTAGCTGCCCGCGAGCAGACCCACGGTCGAGCCCGTGCCGACCAGCGCCACGCCGTTAGCAACATTGAAATGCCCTGCGGTGGCCACATCCAGCGTCAGCACAACCGCCGTGCCACCGGTAGCGATATCGACCGTGCCGTCGCCTAAGCCAAACGACAGGACGCCGACATCCAGCACGCCGCCGCCGTTGACGGTGAGTTGACCGATCGACCCGGCCGTCGACGCGACCCGTGCGCCGGGCCCGGTCAGCGTGCCGTTGGTCACCGTGAGATCGGCGTTGTCGGTGGGGTCCTGACCGACCACGATCGCGGTCGTCGCGTTCAGCGCCGCGTTGGTGTAGGTGAACCCGCCCAAGTCGTACGTGACGGTGTCCGTCTTGATGATCGCGCTATCGGTAGCGACGTTGGTCCCGAACTGCACGGTGTAGCCGCCGACGCTGCCGAGGTTCCAGATCGCCGAGTCCGACCCAAGCGGCACGAGGCTGTCGCTCCAGTTGCCTTGAATATTGAAGTCGCCGCCGAGGTTGTTCCCCCACTGGAAGTCCAGGGGCACCAGTTGCAGGAACCCGTCGTCGAACGGGATCCGCAGGTCGCCGGGGCCGAACAGTGTGTTCAGGTGAACCATCTGCACCAGCGCGGCGTCGAAGGCGTAGACATTGATCCCGTTGAGGATCATGGCGGAGTTATTGAGGATGCGCAGACCGTCAGGCCCGCCCAGCCCGTAGAGGTACAGCGACTCGGTCCCGCCCACCCCGCGGTTGCCGTTGTCGACCGCGTCGATCAGGTCCACGCTGGTCCGCTGGGTCGTCTGCCCGATCACGAGCTGGCCGATCCCGAAGTTACCCGAACTCGCGCCGCCGACGCCCAGGTCTTCCCCGCCGACCTCCATGAGCTGCCCGCCGGCCCCGTCCATCCTGAACACGGCCGCGTCGAGGTTGACGTTCGACTCCACGGTCTGCTCGAAGCTGTAATCGTCGCCGACATGCAGCTCGGCGCTGTTGGAGACGGCCAGCGTCGAGCTGGGCCCTAACTTCAGCGAGCCGGCCACATCGATCGCGCTGTTCAGATCGGTCGCGGAGAGGTTGGCGTCGATATTGGTCAGCGTGCCGAAGTTGATCGTGCCGCCGGTGTTGGCGGTGAAGCGTGTGTTTTGCGTTTCGGTGGTCAGCGCGGACAGGTCCAGCACGCCGTCGGTCTGAGCGGTGAACTCGAGGAAGTCGCCCCCGGTTGCGCCGATGACCGACACCAGCCCCGAGAGGTCAAGCGCCCCGCTGTCCCTTGCGGCGATGGTGTAGACCGGCGAGCCGCCGAAGTTCTGGTTGAAATCAATCGCTGTCAGTGTGGAAAGGTTAAGTGAAGTCCCCACGCCGGTGGCAGAGAAGACATCGCCGCCGCCGAAGTGGTCCAACGAGTCGTAGGCGGTGTCGGCGACGCTGGCGAAGGACTGTCCGCCACTGACCAGGAACCGTGAGCCGTCGATATCGCTGAGCGTGCCGATGTTGAGCGTCTGTCCCGCGCCATAGGTCAGGGCGCCCCGGGTGAAGCTGTTCAGGGCGGTGAGGTTGACCGTCCCACCGACGCCTATGCTGACATCGACGTCGTTCATCTGCAGGAGGCTGTTAGCCGAGATAGACCCGCTGGCCGGGGCGATGAAGGTGGCGCTGAAATTGCTGCCGGTCCCGCCGAAGCTGGTCAGCGCCGGGAGGCTTAGGGCCTGGCCCGTGGCGAGTTCGAAGATGACCGCGGCGTCGATCGTCTGCAGGGCCGGCAGGCTCAGGGCCGTACCGTCGGAAGTGAACCGGACGTTGCGGTTGCCGGTGATCGACTGAAGATTGGACAGGTCGATCGAGCCGCCGGTGCCGACTTCGAAGCGCAGGGAATCGCCACCGCGTCCACCGATGACGTTGGTCACGCCGGAGAGATCGATCGCCCCGCCGTCGCGTGCGGCGATGGCGTAGATCGGTGAGCCGCCGTGGTCCTGATCGAAGTTCAGGCTGGTGAGCGTCGAGAGGTCCAGTGAGGTCAGTGCGCCTGTGGCGGAGAAGAAATCACCGCCGCCGAAGAACGAAAGCGAGCTATAGGTCGTAGCAGCGACGCCGGCGAAGGTCTGTCCGCCGCTGACCAGGAACTGTGACCCATCGACATCGTTGAGCGCGCCGACGTTGAGCGTCTGTCCCGCGCCATAGGTCATTGTGCCGCGGGTGAAGCTGTTCAGGGCGGTGAGGTTGACCGTCCCGCCGACGCCGATGCTGACATCCACATCGTCCATCTGAAGCAGAGCATTGGCGGTAATAGACCCGCTTGCCGGCGCGTTGAAGGTGGCGTTGAAATTGCTGCCGGTCCCGTCGAAGCTGGTCAGCGCCGGGAGGTTCAGGGCCTGGCCCGTGGCGAGTTCGAAGACCACCCCGGCGTCGATTGTCTGCAGGATAGGCAGGTTCAAGGCCGTGCCGTCGGATGTGAACCGGACGTTGCGGCTGCCGGTGATCGACTGGAGGCCGCTTAAGTCAATTAGACCGCCGGTGCCGACCTCGAAGCGAAGGGTATCGCCGCCGCGTCCGCCGACGACGTTGGTCACACCGGAGAGATCGATAAACCCGCTGTCTCGTGCGGCGATGACGTAGATCGGCGAGCCGCCGAAAT
Organism: Phycisphaeraceae bacterium; assembly: GCA_029260655.1. Taxonomy (GTDB): domain Bacteria; phylum Planctomycetota; class Phycisphaerae; order Phycisphaerales; family Phycisphaeraceae; genus JAJRRS01. The sequence goes on along the minus strand of JAJDCU010000033.1, from coordinate 2,133 downwards.
CCTGGTCGAAGTTCAGGCTGGTGAGGGTGGAAAGGTTCAGCGTGGTCAGCGCCCCGGTGGCGGTGAAGACGTCGCCGCCGCCGAAGAAGTCGAGTGTGTCGTAGGTTGTGGCGGCGACGCTGGCAAAGGTCTGCCCGCCGCTGATATGGAAACGTGAGCCGTCGACTTCGTTGAGCGCGCCGATGTTGAGCGTCTGTCCCGCGCCGTAGGTCAGGATGCCGCGTGTGTAGCTGTTCAATGCGGTGAGGTTGACCGTCCCGCCGACGCCTATGCTGACATCGACATCATCCATCTGCAGCAGGGCGTTCGCGGAAATAGACCCGCTGGGTGGTGCGATGAAAGTGGCGTTGAAACCACTGCCGGTCCCGTCGAAGCTGGTCAGCGCCGGCAGGTTCAGCGCCTGGCTCGTACCCAGCTCGAACACAACCCCGCCGGTGATCGTCGAGAGGTTGGGCAGCGCAAAGGCCGTGCCGTCAGAGGTGAATCGGACGTTGCGGTTGCCGGTGATCGACGTGAGGTTGGTCAGGTTGATCACACCGCCGTTGGTCACGCTGAACTGAAGCGAATCGCCGTTTCGTCCGCCGACGACGTTGGTCACCTGGGAGAGATCGACTGTCCCGGCGTCGCGTGCGGCGATGGTGTACAGCGGCGAGCCGCCGAAGTCCTGGTCGAAGTCCAAACTGGTGAGGCTGGACAGGTTCAAGACGGTGCCTGCGTCGGTCGCGGTGAAGAAGTCGCCGCTGCCGAAGAAATCCGTCGAGTCGTACGTGGTCGCGGAGACACTGTTGAAGATCTGCCCGCCGCTGATCAGCAGGCGTGAGCCGTCGATGTCGCCCAGCGCGCCGGTGGTCAGCGTCTGCCCGGCTTCGAGTGTGAGCGTGGTGCGGCGCAGCGAGGTCAGCGCCGCGGCGGTCAGTGATCCGCTGGTGGGCGGCGCCAGGACGGTGGTGATCCCGCTGCCCGCGCCGTCGATGCTGGTCAGTGAAGGCAGGTTAAACACGGTGCCGTTTGCCAGTTCAAATAACACACCGCCGGTGATCGTCTGCAACGATGGCAGGCTCAAGGGCGCGCCATCGGACGTGAACCGGACGTTTCGGTTGCCGGAGATCGTTGTCAGGTTGGTCAGGTTCATCACGCCCCCACCGCTGACCTCGAAGCGCAGCGAGTCGCCGTTGCGGGCGCCCACGACGCTGGTCAGGTTCGAGAGGTTGACCAGCCCGCCGCTTCGTGCGGCGATCGTCGTGATCGGCGAACCCCCAAAGTCCTTGTCGTTGTTTATGCTCAACACACCCGAGAGGTCGACCACCGAGCCGGGGTCGTCCGCGACAATCAGGTCGCCGCTGTTGGCGGTGTTCACATATGCCGCCGCGTTGATCGTGACCGCCCCGCCGCCGGATGCCCAGACGCGCGTCGCGTTACCGGTGAATTGCGAGGCAACAGAGCTGGCGGTGAACGTGCCGGTGGTTGAATTGACCAGCCCGGCGATGTCGGCCGAGTCGGTCACCGCCAGGTCGCGCCCCGGGTCCATCGTCAGCGTCGCATTGGACCCCAGCGACAACTGAAACACGGTGTTCCCCACCGCCGGCACGTTGAAAATCACCGACGTGCTTGCCGGGATGTTGACGATGAAGCTGTCGCCGACCGTGTCGACCGGGACCACACCCAGGTCCCAGTTGCCCGGGTCGTTGTAGCTGAAGCCATCACCGCCGCCGTTCCAGTTGGCGGTAAGCACAGCGGCACCGGCACGCTCGACAGGAAACGCCGAAACAGCAAGCAGAAAAACAGCGCAAGAACCGACGACAAAAGACTTCTTCAGTCCGCACATCAGATGGCTCCCTCTCAGAAAGTAAGATTTTCGCTTAATGTCCGATCGCCTCACGCATCTCACACCCGCCAGGATGCATGAGTTCTTTTTCCATGAGAAATGCCACCAATCAACCGTCCCTCAGCTCTGACGCAGCTAAACACGCAGGCCCTTTCAGCCCCCCCGCTGGACCCGAAACATCACTGTATCGCCGCCACGGGCAGAAGCCAAGCCCTTTTGGGTCACAATTGTCTGAAAATAGACCCCTTAGTGCCGATCACCCCCCCTCCCGGTGACATACGCGGATCGCTGGCCAGACAGCCGGCCCC
>JAJDCU010000032.1 GCA_029260655.1 Phycisphaeraceae bacterium | reverse complement strand
TCCCGTCACCGGCACACGCCTTTTGAGCGCGGCTTTTTGTGGGGGCAGCCCGCGAGTCCAGGTCCTTTTAATCTTTGGATGCTCAGGGGAGTCGGTTAACCGCCATCGTGAGGTTGTCGGCAGACGCGATCAGGATTAATCGCGCCTCCACTAGGGGGCGAGAAGTCAGGTTTGCGCGCACCGACCTGTCGCGTGGGGGTGCTTCAATCGTGCGTAAGTGTTGGTGTCAGAGCGAAATGAAAAAATGTGATCGGTGACCCATTTTTCGAGTCGGACAGTACCGATCCGTGCGCACACTTGTGACTTTTGTGCCTCTTTGTGGCAAAGGCTTTGATCGGATTGGCCACGAAAAAGCACAAAAGGCACAGGGCGGAGGGATATCACGGAGAGCGCGGAGAAGAACGCGAAGAGTGCGATGCAGGGGCGCTATCGAAAGGCCTCTTCAGACAGGCCGGGCAGGTTAATCGGTTAGTCCACCACGCTTTTTCTCCCCAAGGCCTCGCTTTTACCCGATAGGCATACAAGGATAGACTCCGGACCGCTCCGCGAGAGGAGGTTTTGCTGTGGTACAGACCGAGATATGGCTTTCACCGCTGATCCTTTTGCCGGGCGTGGCGCTATTGATCATTTCCACCGCGGCGCGTTTTGCTCAGATCACCGATGAGTTTCACCGCCTGATCGACCACCCCGACAAGCACGGCCGGATCCTCTCCCGTCACCTGCTGGAGCGGGCCAGTCATTTTAAGAGCGCCCTGGTCAGCCTGTATGTCAGTGTCGTCCTGCTTTCGACCGGCAGCCTGCTCGGCGGGGTGCTGACCGCCTGGACGGACAAGGCGCTGTGGATCACCGGGGTGCTGACGATCTTCGGCATCGTCTGCCTGGTCTACGCCGCGGCGCATCTTGTACTCGAATCGCGCCTCTGCCTGAAGATCATCGATGAGCACCGGATAAAGATCGAAGAGGGGGCCTGAGCCCGGTTTGTGGATATACGGCCCGTGACACCTATGAGGGATGTACGGCTCACGGAGCGCCTCGGCCGGCTTTCACCACCGCAGCACACCGTCACACTGGACCGCGAACCGGATGGGGCCGATAGCCAGCCCGGCGGCCTCCAAATCGCCGGTTCGACCGATTACTTTCGCTGGGAGCCCAACGATGAACCCAAGGATCATCCGACATCTGTGTGTTACCTCGCTGGCGTGTGTGTTTCTGATGGCCACGATCGGCTGCGGGACCAGCGTCTCGGTGAAGCGCTCGCCCGCAGAGCAACCCGCACAGGTCAACCGGCCCGGCCCCCCGGCGCACGCACCGGCCCACGGGTATCGCCGAAAGTTTGAGTACCACTACTACCCCGACGCCGCGGCCTACTACGCGCCCGACCGCGGGACCTACTTCTGGCTTGAGGCAGACAATTGGCGGGTCGGCGTCGAACTGCCGGACAGCATCAGGGTAAAGCTCGGCGAGCACGTGACGATCGAACTCGATGCCGATTCGCCTTACGAGCACCATAAGAAGCACGCAAAATCACACCCGGGCAAAAAGCCTAAGCGCGCAAACAAACATAACCACGGCCAGTCTCCAGATCGCGCAGCGCAGGTGTTTGAGTGATACGCCAGGTCTCGCCGCTGATCAAGTGGCTATCCATGACTCGCCTACGGCTCCGGTCAAATCCTGATATCGATTCTCGGCTCTTTTTCCGGTTCCCGGCCACGCCCTCATCTCACGCAGCTATCACGCCCAGAACCGCGACATCCTCCTGCACTGCTTCATCCACAATGTGATGATCCTCTGGCGTCAATCCAGAGGTTCTCTACCGAGCATATCCGACACCGATTCACTTTCACTCCAGGTCAATATTCTTATCCCCGTATTCATCCCAGGTCGTCAATTTTGACCTAAGTAATGATACGTCGTAGGGTAATATAACTGCCTTTGCTCACTTCATAACTTCGTAAAGGATACGCTATGCCCGATGATCCTCAGGAGAAAATGCCGCACTCTCAAACGATCGTTGTTCAACAAGCTCCACCACGAAGTACGAACGTGCTGGGTGTTGTGGGGTTTGTTCTTGCATTGATCGGCACCATACTTGGGATCTGCATCTGGCCGGTAGCCGTGTTAGCAGTCATCGGCCTTATTCTCAGTTTCATCGGTATGTTCAAGGAGCCTCGCGGATTAGCCATCGCTGGCTTTATCGTAGGTTTACTTGGATCAATCATTGTGCTGATTATGGTGTTTGTGATTGGCGCTATCGGGACCGGGATCGTCGGGGGGGCCATTACAGCCGCCAACCAGGCCGCGGTTCAAGTGGAAAGCGCGACAAAGGCAAGAGGTATCCAGCAGGCGGCCATTGTTTATGCCAACGGTAACGCAGGGCTGGGGCCGGATAACATCGGTGTGCTTCTTTCGGAGAATATGTTTTCAGCCGACTACATCCTGCTGCCTTCGAGCGGGATTGCGGTACCACCTGATCTTGATTCCTGGGATTGGTCACGGAAAGCAAATTGGGCGGCCGCGAACGCTTCCTACATCGTGTTGCCTAATCAGAAAATGACGTTCGATGAGGGTCTGATCTCCGTCTTTGCCGACCCGTACCTTGTGTCACCTGACCGGGTGCCGGTGAGTTACAGCGATGGGAGTAGTGCCACCATCACCCGTGCCAGACTTGAAACCGCGCTCGCAGAGCAAAACCCGGGCAAAACGATGGAGCAGATAATCGAAGAATCGCGCCAGTGGACGAGCCCGGACCTGCCGTGAATGTACGAGGTCGCCCGGCTACGCATCAACGCTGTTCGAGGCTAGGTTCTTAACTGGGGGTCAGACCCCGTTTCAGATCCCCGGGTGACTTCTCACCGTTCTACCTGTTCTGCTTGCAGTGTTCGCCCCAGATCACCCAGCTCGAATCGTGCGGTGACATGCCGACGTGCGGGTAGTAACGGGTCGCGGCGGGGGCGGACAGGAGGATCAGGTTGGTACTTAGGCCCGCCGCCTCGTGGGTCCGCCGGATCAGCTCTTTGCCGATCCCTTTGCGTTGATGCGCCTGGTCCACCGCCAGCTCGGACAGGTAGGTGCAGTAGTGGTAGTCGGTGACCGCCCGTGCAATCCCGACGAGTGTGCCGTCCGCCAGCCGGGCCGTCAGGATCAGGTCCGCGTGCTTAAGCATCCCGGCCATCGCCGCCGTATCATCCACCGGCCGCCGCTGCGCAAGCGTCGATCGGCGGAGGATGTCAACAAACTCATCAGGCGTCAGGTCGGGCTCAAGGGTGTAGTGGATGGGCATGGTTCTGCTGGTATTCGAGACTGTTTCGGCCTTATCGACTCCCGCCCCCTTTACTTCCCCCTTATTGGCCTTCTGCTACTAAGGTGTTGTCATAGCAGAAACGATATTGCTTGCTTCTTTTGCGACAAGGTATCTGCCGACCGCGATGAGGAAGTCTTGTTCACTTGCTTTGACATTGTAGCTTGTGTCAATATTACGAGCGATTTGAAATGGCGTCATGTTTTTGTATGTTTTCAGGTTCTGGATCGGTAAAATCGCATCGGGATCATTACGGATCGCTGTTGGGTAATAGCGTTTTAAATCCCTGAATAGTAACTTGGCGGCGTCTTCGTCTTCTTTGTAGAGATTGGTCTTGCAAGGTCTATAGAGGTCGTCGAAGCTGAAGTAAAAGTAAGTGGTATTGGTGTCATGTGATAACTGATCCAGTCGCTCTCTGATGCGGCCGCGTGCACCATCCATGGGCATGACGGGCAACCTGCGTAAAACGAGAAACGTGTTTGGGCCAGAATTGTTTTTGGAATAGGGCGCGAAGTTGCCGGGGAACGCATCGATGACGATCAAGACCCTCCGCTTTATCTCTGCTGGTTGCTGGTTGAGTATGGTTATGGCTGTTGTCAGGCCGAGATTATCTGAAATGCCACCATCAAGAAGGTGCAGATAGGAATTCTTGTCATCTGAATTGATGTCCAGTGTTTTGGGGGCGATAAGTAATGGGAAGTTTCCACTAGCAGATAGCCCAACGGAAACAGGCACATTAGTTGCAAATTCTAGGTGTGTTTGTGATTTAAGAATCTTAATGTGCTCGGTTTTATGGACGTATCCTGTGATACGGTATTCTTCTAATAATTTAGGCGTGAATGGTAGTAGTGCGCCGTTCTCAAGAACCGTTGCGTTGTTGAACCAATGGGGGTAAATCTGCTTATCCCCTGTGTTCTTGAGTAAGAAAATATCGCCTAATAGAATGTCGTGGTTGTTCCACTGCCCACCGAGGAGTTCTTGGGCAAAAGCATTTTCAAGAAGATCTCCGCGGTTGCGGCGGCTAAATATTATCTTTGGATTAACAAGGGCTCTGGCAATATTGTTGTGGTAGCCCCTCTCAAGGTGACGCCGTAAGCACGGGTCGGTGATGTGTTGGTCGCGGTCTAGCATTGAGTAATAGTCGAGTACATTCTTCCCCTTGCATCTAGAATCTAGTTCTATATCTGAAGGAGCAATAGCGTCATTGAATGAGAATGGCTGGCTACTCTGGCATCCGCATATCTGATAAGAATAAAGAGCTGATAGGTAAGCGGCTACTGTCATACCTCCCCCCGAAACGGTTGAAAAATAATCCACTTCTTGTAGAAGATTGCCATTTAAATCGCTGTGTGTAACAGTCTCCAGCTCGGCCAGGGCACCCACGCCGAAGTTGGCGGCACGCTCTCCGCCGCCAGATATCGCCACCACGACCGAGACGTCGGTGAGATTGTTCGGTCTGTCCTGTACGGATTTATAGTTACTGATATCGAGTGTGGGCGCTTGGAACATGTGCTCCGTATAGGGGTGGCTGTTCGTGTCATATCTGGTGGAGCACCCCGAAAGCGATACGAACGCAAGCACGCTGGCGACAATCATTACTGGTGCAGGATTTCTTCTAATGATCATGTTGGCTCCAATGTCTCGATTAAGGCCTTATAACGACAGCGCAGAGATGATGCCACGGCAAGAAGTGCGAATCATGTAATAGACATTATACCATCGATAATTGCTGCTACATTCCTAACAACCGTATCGCTTCGTCCAAATCTTTGTCCCCGCGGCCTGAGAGGTTGATGACGAGGGTCTGGTCGGTGGGGAGGTCCTTGGCCATCTTGACGGCGTGTGCGACGGCGTGGGCGCTTTCTAATGCGGGGATGATGCCTTCGGTGCGGGTTAGAAGCAAAAAGGCTTCGAGGGCGTCGTGGTCGGTGCAGTCGGTGTAGGTGACTCGGCCGATGTCGTGCCAGTAGGCGTGTTCGGGGCCGACGCCGGGGTAGTCGAGCCCAGCTGAGATGGAGTGGACGGGAGCGGTTTGGCCGTCGTTATTCTGCAGGACGTAGGAGAGCGAGCCGTGCAGGACGCCGGGGGAGCCGTAGGTCAGGGGCGCGGCGTGGTCGCCGAATTGGTTACTGCGGCCGCCGGCCTCGACGCCGACCATCTTGACGGATGCATCGTCGATGAAGGGGTAGAACAGGCCCGCTGCGTTGGACCCGCCGCCGACGCAGGCGACCAGATGGTCGGGGAGTTTGCCGATCTGATCCAGGCACTGGGCCCGGCACTCACGGCCGATGACGGCCTGGAAGTCGCGGACGATCATGGGGAACGGGTGGGGGCCGACGACCGAGCCGATGATGTAGTGGGTGTCTTCGCTGGTGGCCATCCAGTCGCGCATGGCGGCGTTGGTGGCGTCCTTGAGCGTCTTCGACCCGGACTCGACGGGGACGACGCGCGTGCCTAATAGTTCCATCCGCTTGACGTTGGGTTGTTGCCGGCGGATATCTTCGGTGCCCATGAAGACATCACACTTAAGACCTAAGAACGCGGCGGCGGTGGCGCATGCGACGCCGTGCTGGCCCGCGCCGGTCTCTGCGATGATGCGCGTCTTGCCCATGCGCACGGTGAGCAGGGCCTGGCCGAGTGAGTTATTGATCTTGTGGGCCCCGGTGTGTGCGAGGTCCTCGCGCTTAAGCCATATCTGTGCGCCCTTGCCGGCTGGGCAATCGTCGGCTGCGCGAATATGCTCGGTCAGACGCTGCGCGGATTGCAGGGGCGTGGCCCGGCCGACGTAGTCGCGCAGGAGCTGGGTGAACTGCTTGTCGAACGCGGGGTCGCTGCGGGCCTGCTGGTAGGCCTTGGCGAGCTGGTCGATGGCGTGCTGGAGCGTTTCGGGCGTGTAGACCCCGCCGAAGTCGCCGAAGGGGCCTGTCGGATCTGGGACGGCCGCTGACGCGGCCTCCGCCGGTGGGGTGGTCGTGGGGTCTGGGGTCATGGGTGGATTTTAGGTTGAGGCAGGGGGTGCGGGCAAGGGGGGATGGGGGATGGGGGAGAGGGTGCCTGTCCCACAGCCCCGGGCTCTGCCCGGGGATCGGCGGTGTCCATGATGACCAACGAACCCCCGGCGAATCCCCCGGCGAATCCCCCGGCGAACCCTCGGCAGAGCCGGGGGCTGAGGGAAAGAAACAGTTGCTAGCGGCGCTTCTTTTTCAGGGCGTCGCGTGCGGCGGCTTCGCGCTTCAGGGCGTCTTTGAAGATAAGGCTGGCGGGGTTGGGGTAGAAGGCGCGGAGGTCCTTGAAGGCTCGGTCGGCGGCGGCGTACTGTCGGCTTCTCAAAAGGTTGCATGCGTTTTCGTAGCGTTCGATGACGCCCTGAACCAGGCGTTGCTGGAGCACGTGGAGGCGGCGCTGATCCACGGGGTCGGCGAAGCTGTCTTGCTTACTGAACGCCAGGGCCAAACGGTAGGCGTCGTAAGCGCCGTAGAGCGCATCGGGGCGGCGTTCGATCAGTGCGAAGAGCTCGTGTGCGCGGGTAAGTTCCTGTGCGGCGCGGCGGTCGTCTGGCGGGGACTTAGGCGGCGGCTTGGTTAGCTCGGTACGGATCTGCTCGTTGGTCAGGATCGGGCGCAGGCCATCCGAAGCCGGCGCGGTGGGTGCTTTGTTCAGTGCGACGAAGGCGATCACCCCCAATGCCACGACCCAGAGGACACCGATCCCGGCCCAGAGCTTGACTTTTGAACCGCTGGCTTGGCCCGGCGGTGGGGCGGTTGGTGTGGTCGGGGCTGTTGTTTCTGTGGGGCCTTCGATCTTTGGGGTATCCGAAATGTCTGCGGTGTGGGGCTCGATGCGGAACACGTCCTTGTCGCCGACGGTGACGGTGGACGGGCCCTTGATCGGGCGGGGTTTCTTGGTGACGAGCTTGCCGTTGAGCAGCGTGCCGTTGTTTGAACGGTTGACCAGTTGCCAGCGCCCGTCTTCGAAGGTGAACTCGCCGTGCTCGCGTGAGATGAAGGGCAGGTCGATCGGCAAGGTGCGCTCTGCGCTTCGGCCGAACGTGATACAGGTCTCGCGGAGCAGGAGCTTGCGTCCGGCGTTGGGGCCGATGAGGTATTCAACTTGAAGCGCGGTCAAAACAGCCCCCCTTGCAGGCCCCGGATGATCAGCGGGGAGAAGACGATGACGACCACGGCGATCAGGATCATGACCGACGGCAGGAGGATCCGCAGGCTCGCGGAGGCGGAGAGTTTTTCGGCCTGGACGCCGCGCTGCATCCTGAGCATGTCGGCCTGTAGCTTGAGGATCGTGGACAGCGGGGTGCCCAGAGATTCGGCCTGATTCACCGCGCCGACGATCGACCGAAGCGACTCGAGGGGGATGCGCTTGGCCAGGTTTTCAAGGGCGCTTGACCTGGGCGTACCAAACCCGATTTCACTGAGGACGATCGACAGCTCCTGGTTGAGGTCGTCTTCGGGTTCGTCGCGGATCAGTGTCTCGGCGGCCTCGGTGAAGGTCGAGCCGGCGGCCATCGTCAGGGCGATCAGGTCGAGGGTGTAGGGCAGTTGCTTGCCGATCCGCAGGCTGCGGCGGGTTGCGGCACCGCGCAAAGCGGCGAGCGGGACGGCGAAGCCAACGCCCGCCATCACCGGCCCGATCAGTAGCGCCGCCGCGCTGCCCATCACGACCAAAAGCAAGGCGGCGACGACGCCCAACAGCGAGGCGCTGACCAGGCAGATCGCAAGGTATTCCTGCACGCTGTACCCGGCGGGGTTTCCGCTGGCGTCGAGGTCCTGGCGCAGGCGCGTGCGGATGCCCGGTGCGTTGAGCCGGTGAGTCAGGACCAGGCCCAGGTTCAGCACCGGCGCCAGCGCGGGGTTTTCAAAGACGGTCGTGCGCTTATCACCCAGAGCCGCGGCGAACCGGCGGTGTACCGGGGGCTCGGCCTGGACCGGGTAGAGGAACACCACATAGATCGGCGCAAAAACGCCGGCGAAAACAATCAGGCTTACGAGGATTTGCAGCAGCACGGTCATCGGTCAGATATCCACAGTCATGATCTTTCGTATCCAGAAAAAAGCGATCGCGATCGCGGCGGCGACGCCAAGCAGGATCACCCTGCCCGCCGGCACGACGAACAGCATCCCCACGCCCTGGGGGTCGATCGACCAGAGCAGCGCCAGGAACACGACCGGCATCATCGACATGAACAGCGCCTGGTAACGGGCCTGGCTGGTCAGCGCATCGAGCTTGCCCTCGAGCCGGCGTATGTCGCGGATCGATTCGGAGATGCGGTCCAAACTCTGCGCCGAGTCCCCGCCGCGCACCCGGTGCATCTGGATCGCGGTGAACATCAGCCGGTATAGCTGCGAGCCGATCCGGTTGCTTGCGTTCTGCATCGCCTGGTTCAGGTCCACGCCCATGCGGTACTCGCGCAGGAGCTGGCCGAACTCCTGCCTGATCGGGCCGACAGCGTTGCGTTCGAGCAGCTCCATGGACTGGACCAGGTTCAGCCCGGCGCGCGCGGCGGAGGCGAGTGTGGTCAGGCCGTCGATCAACTGGCTTTCCAGGCGTTCGCGGCGTTTGGTTTCCATGTGACGGATGACCAGGTTGGGCAGGAATATCATCGCTGCGGCGCAGACGAAGGCGGCGATCGTGGTCGCGGTGATCAAGAACGCCAGCATCCCGGCGACGACCACCGCGGCGGCGGACATCGCCAGAACCGTCCTCGGTTCGACGTCGATCAGCAACTGCTGGCGGAGCACCCGGTCATACGCCTGCTCCTGCCGGGCGATCAACGCCAGCGACCACGCGTAGCCGTAGCGCGCCAGCATGTAAACCGACACGAAGGTCAGCAGCGAAGCGGTCAGCAGCAGCAGGGTGGGTTGGGACATGGGGGGGTGGTTGGTGGTTAGTGGTTGGTGAGTAGTCAGTGGCACGCCCACGGATGGCTATCCCTGGGCTTCTCGGCGCGGTTAGAGGAACACTTCGACGCCGATGTGTTTTCGGTTGATCATTTCTTCTGCGAAGGTGGGGATATACCCGGTGTGGCGGAGCTTGGGTTGTCTGGGATCGCGGAGGGTGTAGATGTCTTCCAGGCAGAGCTGGTTGGTCTTGGGGTCGATGGCGGTCACTTCACAGATCCGCGTGACGCGCCGCCCGCCGTCGGCAAATCGTGCGACCTGCACGACGACGTCCACGGCGGTGAGGATCTGCTCACGGATCGCGCGGATCGGCATGTCCACCGCCATCAGCACCAGGGTTTCCAGCCGCTTCATCGCGTCGACGGGGGTGTTGGCGTGCAGGGTCGACAACGAGCCGTCGTGCCCGGTGTTCATCGCCTGGAGCATGTCCAGCGCCTCGGGCCCGCGGACCTCGCCGACGATGATCCGGTCGGGGCGCATCCTAAGCGCGTTGCGGACCAGCTCGCGGATGGTGTACGCGCCTTTGCCCTCGACGTTGGCGGGTCGGCCCTCCATCCCCACGACGTGCGGCTGGGGCAGCCTAAGCTCGGCCGACTCCTCGATGGTGATGATCCGCTCGTTGGGTCTGGCGTAAGCGCCCAGTACGTTCAGAAGCGTCGTTTTACCCGAGCCGGTTCCGCCGGAGATGATGATGTTCTGCCTGCCGATCACACAGCCCTGCAGGAATGCGGCGCAGGTCTCGCTCAGCGAGCCGCGCTCAATGAGGTCGTCCATCGTGAACGGGACCCACCCGAACTTGCGGATCGTCATGCAGGGCCCGGCCAGTGAAAGCGGGCTGATCACCACGTTCACCCGGCTTCCGTCGGGGAGCCTGGCGTCGACCAGCGGCGTCGAGGTGTCTACGCGCCGGCCGACCGGGGTCAGGACGCGCTCGATGATCGACATCAGCACCTCGTCGGAGAAAAACGTGCGCGACGTCGGCTGGATCACGCCGGCCTTCTCGATGTAGACCCGGTCCTTGCCCACGACCATGATCTCGCTGACGCTGGGCATCTCCAGGAGGTCCTGCAACGGCCCCAGGCCAAGGAGGATGTCCTGGATGTCCTTGGACACGCTGCGCCGGACGAGGTACCTGCCCAGCTCCTTGGGGACCGACTCGATCTCCTGCTTGAACAGCCCGTCGAAAGCCTCCTCCGCCACCGCCAGGTCTTCGCTGACGCTGGCCGGATCGAACAGCAGCGGCATCTGATCGACCATCGACGCGACCAGCTCGGTGATCTGTTTTTCGCGCGCCGGGTCCAGCAGCCGGTCGTCGGCCTCCTTGTAGTCGGTCTGCACCTTGCCCTGGCACTGCCGGACGACCTCGGCGTTGACCAGCCGGTTAAGGTGTTGGCGGATCGCGTGGTTGAGCACGGCGGTATCCAGCGCCTCGACACGGCGGGTCAGCACCTGGTCCAGGTGTCTGAGCAACTGCTCGACGAAGGCCTGGTCCGACTTGTTGACGTGCCCGGTGACGCGCAGATTCATCCGCTCCAGCAGCTCGGCGTGGACCTCCTGCTCAAGGTCCATCAGCTTAGCCTGGAGCCGGACCGAATCGTCGGCGGCCGCGCCCCCGCGGTCCGTGCCGACCGGCGCAAGCGAGAACTGGCCGAGCTGGATCTCGTCCCCGAAGTCCAGCCGAAGGGGCTTGCCCATGACCAGTTCACGGTTGGCGACGCGGGTGCCGGCTCGGCTGAGCGCCTCGACGAACATCTGGTTGCCCTTGATCACGACCCGGGCATGACGGCGGGCGATGAACGGGCTCTTGAGTACGATCGCGCAGCCGGGGTCTCGGCCGATCGTGATCGAACCGCCCTTGTCCGCCCCGGTATCCAGCGCGGTGCGGTTGTTGGTGCTGTGGTCGTAGAGCCAGAACTGCATCGTGTCTGTGTGTCCTCTTAGGTCTATCCGCGTCGTGGTTTGCTTAAGCCCACCGGTGGTGCTCGCCTTCAGCGGTCGATCAGCCGCAGGACCAGCGGGTTGATCCCGCCGTCGGGGATCTTCGGCGTGCCGGGGTCCGTCGGGTTGCGCAGGTGAAGCTCGAAGTCGCCGATCACCATCTTCTTGATCTTCTCGAGCGACGTCGCCTCGTCGGGCCCGACCTGGATGCTGATCGTGGTGAAGTTGTGCTGCGTCCGCCCGCCGGTTTGGGCGTCAGCCAGGCTCCGGGACCCGACCGAGAACACCTCGACCCGCTCCATCACAGGCAAGACGTTCAGGCTGCCGCCTGGGAACTGGGCCTCGATGTCGACATACATCCCCGGCTGGAGGTTGCCCGGGAGCGTCCGGGGGTTCACCGGCAGGGCGACCAGCCTCATGCTCGTGTTGATCCGTGTGTCCAGCTCGGATTCCTGCGGGTCGGTGAACAGGTCGAAGGTCAGGAACTGGTTGCGCCTGGCCGGGACCTTCAGCCGTGTCCCGATCACCGCGGTCAGCGCGTCATCACTCTCGGTGGACTCCTCGCGGACCGCGTCGTCGAACGAATCCTTGTAGCGTCTGGGCATGGTGACGTCCTTGACGTCCTTGCGCGAAAGCTTGTCTCCGGGCCGAAGCGTCGTGACCAGTTTGTAGACGGTGAACTCGCCCTGGTGTGCCTGACGCCGGACCATGCCGACGTAGAGATTGACCAGGATGACAGCCAGCAGCGCGATGCCTGCGGCGATCATGACCAGGCGGGAACTTCCCGGCGGGGCTTGTATGGGTTTGAGCTGTGCCATGATCAGACGCTGACTCCGGGAAGGGCTTGACGGTGGCCGCCGGGGTTTACGGGGCGTGGCTAAGCTATAGCGTACCTTGATCCCGACCGCAGGTGAACCGCCCCCGGTGCGCCCCCGGTGCGCGCCCGATGTGGGGCTAAGGCGCCGCCTGGTCGGTTTCGGGGTCCTTGGCGGACACCTCGTCCAGGAGCAGGCGGATCTCGTCGGTCATGCGGATGCCGGCGGCGATCTGCAACTGTGCCTTGGCGCTTGGGTATTCCTCGGCGGCGATGAAGTCACGGGCCTGGGCCAGGATGTGGTCGTACTCCGCCTCATCCAGGCGGGCGCGGATCTGTGGGGTGTCCATCGCCTCCTTGGCGTGGCGGTAATGACGCTTGGCTTGCCCAAACGCGCTGCGGCCAAGGGCCTGATCACCCGCCGACAGGTGACGCAGATACGCCCCGCGCACCTCGACCTCGTGCAACGCGGCCGCGACGTCCGGGCTGTCGCTGGCAAGCTGGCTGGCCTGGCCGACCAGATCGATCGCCTCGTCGACACGTCCGGAAAGCAGCGCCGCCCGGCTCTGGGTCAGCAGGTTCTGCACGCGCGCCTCGGTCATCTTTACCGTCAACCCGTCGTCCACCCCCAGCGCCAGCGCGTTTTTGTATTGCCTCAGGGCCGTGTCAAAATTACGCTTGGCCATTGCGGTGTCGCCGGCGCTGATGAACGCCGACCGACGGCTCGACGACGCGATCCCCGCCAGCGCCTCGCGGGCGCGCTGGTTGTCCGGGCTGAACCCCAGCGCCTCGGTCAGCTTCTGGTCCGCGCCGACGGTGTCGCCAAGCGCCAAAAGACGCAGCCCCTCCTCCACCAGCCACCGGCTTTGCAGGTCGATCAGCTTGTCCTTGAACGCCTCGCCGCTGCGCGCATCACGGGCCAGTTGGTACTGGTGGATCGCTTCCTCCAGGTCGCCCCGCGCCTCGGCGTCCTCGGCGAGCGCAACCGCCTGGTCGTACACGGCGTCGGCCTCCAGTTGCTCCAACAACTCGATCACCCCCAGCCGCTTGGGAGAATCCTTGAGAAGCTCTATCGCCTCGCCGCGTTTGCCCTGCTGGTTCAGCGCGTTGGCCTGCTCGATCAGTTCACGGACACGCCAACGCGACTGCTGGTCCTCCAGCCTGGCGCCTACCGCCCGCAGGGCCTGCCGCTCCGTCTCCGTCGTCGTCAGGTCGCGCCAGCCGTCGAGTTTTTTGCGGGCCTCGCCGAAGGCGTGCGCTTCGATCATGGACTCGATCTGCTTGACTGTCTGGTCGAAGGCCTTGGCCTGGCGCGTGTCGTCGATGAGTGGGCGCGCCTTGTCTTCGTACACCTCGCCCATCGCAGACGCCTGCTGAAACGCGCTAAGCGCCTGGTCGTATCGGTCGGCGTCGGCGTCGATCCGGCCCTGCGCCAGCAGCGCCCCGGCCCGGGCGTGCCGGCCGATCTCGCTGCGCGCCGGCCACCGATCGATCACTTTCTGGAAACGCAGCAGCGCCTCGGTGTAACTTCCCTCACGGTAGGCCTGCCCCGCTTCGGTCATCGTTTGATGGGCCTGCTGGACCTGGGCACGGCGGGCGCCCCGGCCTTGACCGATCAGCAACAAACCGCCGAGCGCGCAGAGCAACACGCACACCGTAGCGCCCGCAATCCAGTACCGCGCGGCGCGTTTCCGCGGCGGTAACGCGGCCGTGTCGCCGGGGCTTGTCTGTGATGACGGGGCGTCGTCAAACTGTTGCGCCGGGTCGATGTCCGTCGGTAAGTCCTTACCGGCGACTTGATACCTGATCGCCTTGAGCAGTTGCTCGGCCGAGCCGATCCGCTTGTCGGGGTCCTTCTCCATCATCTGCCCGACAAGTTCGACCAACTGCGGCGGCACGCCCGGGACCAGTTCGCCCAGCGCAGGCGGCTTGGCGCGTTTGTTCGTGTGCCACTTCATCCAACGCGCCGCCTGGTTGTGTTGGTCACGCAGGACGGGCCGAAAGGCCTGGTCGAACTTCTCACGCCCGGCGATCATCTCGTAGGTCATCATCCCCAGCGCGTACAGGTCGGTCCGGCCGTCCACCTTCTCGCCGCGCAGCAGCTCGGGGGCCATATACCGTGCGGTCCCGGCATTGGCGGTTGCTCGGTCGTCCACCCCGGCGGCGAGCCCGAAGTCGCTGATCTTCAGCCCCCCGGTGCGCGGCATCAGGATGTTGGCCGGCTTGAGGTCCTGGTGCACGACCCCTTGGCGGTGGATCGCCTCAAGCGCCATCGCCGCCGCCGCGATGATCCCCATCGCCTGTTTGGGGTCCATCGGCAGCGGGTTTTGCGCGAGGATCTGCTCCAGCGACGGGCCGTCGATAAACTCGCTGA
>JAJDCU010000031.1 GCA_029260655.1 Phycisphaeraceae bacterium | reverse complement strand
TCCGGGCGTGGCCGCCCGGGCTAAACCCGTTAGAGCAACGCTACAAACGATGTAGAAATCGTTCTAAAAGGTTCTTCGCTTCAAGTGGTTTGACGGCCTTTACCCTCATGCATTTAAAGAAGCCCACGTTCATTGAACGTGGGCTTTTCTTTCAGGTAACACGCGCAAAAAAGAAACCCCGGTACATCTACGGTTTGGGGATCAGCCGCACGATGTCGTGGTAGGTCACGTACAGGAACACACAGCCCAGCAGCGCCAGTCCGACGACCGTGGCCGTGGTCTGCACACGCACGCTGACCGGCGAACCCTTGACCTTCTCGGCGATCAGGAAGATCGCGTGGCCGCCGTCGGTGATCGGGATAGGCAGGAAGTTGATCACCGCCAGGTTCACACTGATCAACCCCAGGAAGAAAAGCAGGTACCCCCACCCGCGCCGGGCGATGATCGAGCCCTGGTGGACGATCCCGACCGGGCCCGAGAGCTTGTCCGCCGGGACCGTGCCCTGGTACAACCGCAGCAGCATCATGTAGGTCTGCGTGATGAACTGGTGGGTCTTTTTAACACCCAGCGCCGCGGCCTTGATCGGGTCATCCCCGACCACCGGCTCCTGGAGCGTCAACACCTTCATCCCTTCGGGCAGGGGCGCGGCCCAACCGTTATAAGCCAGCCCCGACACCGTCTCCGGCCCGAGGGTGACGGTGGTCTGTTCACGCGGACGACCGGCCATGTTCAATTCATATTCGAGGGTTACTTCGGCGCCGCCGCCGGCTTGCAGCGAGCCCAGGACACGTTGCAGGTCCGCCCAGGACCCGACCGGCTCGCCGTTGATCGACAGCAGCTTGGAACCGCCGACGATCGGTGAGGGGCTACCCAGGAATGAGCCCGGCAGGGTCCGTCCAATCAGAGCCGCGTCCGTTTGATAATCGGGGTAGATCCCCAGCTTCCCATCTTTCGGTGTAACCGGGCCGATGACGATCTCTTCGCCGTCGCGCATGACGGTGACTTCCACAGGCTTGTCTTCTGCGCTCTTGATCGTCTGCCGCAATGTCTTTTCATCAGGCCAGGACTGCCCGCCCAGAGCGGCGACCAGGTCGCCTTCCTTGATCCCGGCGGCGGCGGCGGGGCTTTTTGCCTCGACGAGGGCGAACCGGACCGGTGGGACCAGCCCCAGCAGGTTCGGCGACACGTCCTGCTGCTGGGTCAGCCTCGGGGCCGCCGAGACGGTTGTTTCGGCCGTCTTGCCGGTCTTGGGGTCGGTAAGCGTGACGCTGACTTGCTTGCCACGAGCGGCGGTGACCGCCCGGTGGTACGCGACGTATCCGTCCACTGCCTGGCCGTCGACCGCGGTGATCCGCATGCCTTTGGTCACGCCGGCTTTTTCCAGATCACTGCCCGGGTCCACCTCGCTGACTTCCAGGCTCAGCGGCGCATCGATCCCGGATGACAGGAGCTGGATCGTCTGATCAACTTCGGGCACGATGCGGTACGTCAAAGCCTTGGCCTCGTCCTGCCGCTGGATCACCATGTCGATCGGCGATCCCCCGTGCGCCAGGATGGTGGCGTACTTGACGTCCATCATGTCGCCGACCTCCACGCCGTCGACGTGGGTGATCCGGTCCCCGATGCGCAGGCCCTGGTAGTCAATCTCGCCTTCATGCCCCTGCGCGTAGGCGAAGGCGGCGGGTGTCTGTGCGGCGACATTGCCAACGATCGCCGGGGGGAACTTCACGCCGGACATGAACGCGATGACGAAGAAGATCACCCCGAAGATCAGGTTCATGATCACGCCCGCTGAGATGACAGCGAACCTGGCGGAGATCGACTTGTTGTTGAACGCCCGGGGGTCGCTGCTGCGCGCCGACGGGTCCATGTCCTCCTGCCCGACCATCTTGACGTACCCGCCCAACGGGATGTAGTTGATCCGGTATTCGGTTTCGCCCAGGCCTAAAGACGCGGCGATGCGGTCTACTTGCTCGGTCGAAAGGTCGCCGACCTTTTCTTTCGGCTCAACGGTTTGTGACTGCTGGTCTTCAAACGCCTGCTGGATGCGCTTCTCGTACTCCGGCTCGGTCGACCCGGTGCGGAACCCGATGCCCTTGCGCCAGGTGATGATCGCGTTGCCGAACCCGATCGCGAACTGCGTCGCCTTGATCCCGACCATCTTGGCGACCAGGAAGTGGCCCAACTCGTGGACGAAGATCAGGAACCCAAAGCCCAAGACGATAAGGGCGATGGAGAATAAGGTGTTGTTTGTCAGAAAGTCCATATCAGCGGTCCCGTGTGCTTCACTTGGTTCGGTCAGGCGAGTCAGGCGGTTCGGTTTTCATCGGGCGGGTACCGGGGGCGTCGGGCTCAGGTCGGCCAGCCGGCTTCTGACGTACTGCCGGGCGCGTCGGTCGGCGTCCAGCACCGTTTCGAGGCTGTCGACACGCTCGACGGGTATCTCCGACAGCGCCTCGCCCGTTAGTTCCACGATACGCCCGAACGGGATACGCCGTTCGAGAAAAGCCTTCACCCCCGTCTCATTCGCGGCGTTGAGTACGGCCCCGGCTGTTCCCCCGGCCTCGATCACCCGGTAGCCCAGCTTCGGGGACTCGAAACGCTCGAAGTCCACCGGCTCAAAACTCAGCCCCCTTAACTTCGACCAATCCATCGCGTCGCTGCACCCGCCGGCCCGGTCCGGGTATGTCAGGGCGTACTGGATCGGTGTCCGCATATCAGGCGGACCCAGCTGCGCAAGCGTTGAGTTATCGGTGAACTCCACGAAGCTGTGGACCACCGACTCGGGATGGATCAGCAGGTCGATCTTCTCGCCGGGCAGGTCGAACAACCAGTGCGCCTCGATGATCTCCAGGGCCTTGTTCATCATGGTCGCCGAGTCGATCGTGATCTTCGGGCCCATGCTCCACGTCGGGTGGCGCAGCGCTTGATCGACGGTCGCGTTTTGGATGGTCTGCTTGTCGGCTGTCCTGAACGGCCCGCCCGAGGCGGTCAGCACGATACGCTTGACCCGGTTGCGCGGGCTTGACCCGTGACCGTTGAGGCATTGGAAGATCGCCGAGTGCTCGGAGTCGACGGGGATGAGTGTGGCGCCGTACTCGCTTAGCATCGGCCTGACCAGCTCGCCCGCGGCGACGAGTGTTTCTTTGTTCGACAGGCTGATCGTCAGCCCGTGCCGGATCGCCGCGAGAGTGGGTCTTAGGCCCGCGGCCCCGACGATCGCGGCGGCGCAGTCGGTCGCCTCGACCTCGTGTACCAGTTTCTCGGCTGCGTCGGGGCCGGCGAACACCGTGCAATCGGGCAGGGCATCGCTGACCTGCTGTTGCTGATCGGCGTCGGCGATGGCGACGTTTTCGACGTTGAACCAACGCGCCTGATCGATTAGCGCCTTGATGTTACGCCCGGCCGCCAGGCCCACGACCTTGATCGACGCCGACGCCGTGCGGTTGAGGTGATCGACGACGTTCAGCGTGTTCGTGCCTATCGATCCGGTCGACCCCAGGACGATCAACCGCCGGTTTGTCCGCCGGTCGGTGGTCATGTCGTCTCCTGCGCCGGCTCGGGTCGTTCGATCACGTGGTTGACGTATCCCCCGCTGGCCTTGACCTTCACGGCCGCAGGCTTGGGCGTGTTGCTTTTGGCGCTGTCGGTATCGGTCTTGTTGTCGGCAACGGTCGCCGTCTGCTTGGAGGCCTTGGCGTCTGCCTTATCGCCTGCTTTCGTGCTTGAGCGTCTACGGCGGCGCGGGCGTTTGGGTTTCGCCCCGTCCTTGGGCTGATCGGTCGCTTCGGCCGCTTGCTCTTGGGTCGATGAGTCCTGGGCGTTGTCAGGTTGGCTGGACAGTTTGTCTGTGGCTTCAGAGCTTTCGGCCAGGGGTTGGGCGGGTTTTTTCCTGCTTCGGCTTCGCCGCTTTCGCTTCGGTGGCTTGTCGCCGTCCGGCTCGGCGTCGGGGCCCGGCTTTGCGTCTGCGGCTTTGGTGCTATCGTTCGAGACAGCGCCTTGCTTCGCGTCGGATTCGTCAACAGGCTTAGCCCCATCCTGGTCTTGCGCATCCGTCTGCTTCTTACGCCCACGCCCACCACGGCGGCGACGGCGGGATTTTTTCTTGGCGCCTGTGGCGGCCTCGCTTGCTTCGTCCGTGGCGTCTGCCTGATCGTCCTGATCATCTTTGGCGGTGCTGGACTTGGGAGAAGCCTTATCTCCATCTGTGGACCCATCCGGGTCTTGCGTCTGGGTGTCGGCCTGCTCATCGGACCGGCTGCCTTTGCCGCGTCGGCGTCGTCGGCGCTTGCGCGCGGCGGGCTTGGCCTGGTCGTCTTGCTCGGCGTCCTCGTGGGTCTCGTCCGGGCCCGGGTATCCCGACAGCGACAGGGCTTCGTCGTCTTCCACCTCCAGGTCGACGCCATCGACCTGCGGCAGTTCATCGCCCTGCATCTCCAGGAAGGTCGTCTCGGACGGCTTGGCGATATCCTTGAGGTTGCTGAGTGTATCGAAGTCAAGCTGTCCGCCTCGCTCGTCGAACAGTCGGATCTCGACGTGATCGATGGTCGCCCCGCCTACGCGGACGGTCACGGGCTTGGCGTACCGCTTCTCGAGCTCGACGAGTTGGGAGCGCTTGCGGTTGAGCAGTTGGAAGGCTGCGTCGGGGCTGATGATCAACTCGGCGCGGACGACCTGTTCGCGGTGCAGGGCCAGCGCCAGTCCGCGCATCACGTCGAGCACGACGGACTCGGGGCTCTTGACCTGGCCGTGGCCTTCGCAGGCCGAGCAGATCGACGAGAGGGACGATTTGAGCGACGGCCTCATCCGCTGGCGTGTCATCTCCAACAGCCCGAACTGACTGATCGATCCGACGCGGGTGCGTGCCCGATCTTTCTTGAGGTTCTCGCGGAAGCGAGACTCGATCTGGCGTCGGCGCTTGGTGTCGCGCATGTCGATGAAGTCGTTGACGATCACGCCGCCGAGGTCGCGTAGCCGAAGCTGACGGCATATCTCGTCGACCGCTTCCTTGTTGGTGTTAAAGGCGTTGGTCTCGGCGTCACGTGCCTCGCGGCTCTTGCCCGAGTTCACGTCGATGGCGACCAGGGCCTCGGTCTGATCGAAAACCAGCGACCCGCCGGACTTCAGCGGGGCCTCGCGGGCGTTGATCCCCTCGATCTGACTCTCGATATCGAACCGGTGGAACAGGGGGACCGGGTCGTGGTAGTAGACGACCTTGGGTCTGGATCGGGGGCTGGCGATGGCGAGGAAGTCGTTGGCGCGCTGCGCGGCCTGGGGGTTGTCGATCACGACCCGGGTGATGTCGTTGGTGAACACGTCACGGATGGTGCGGATGATCAGGTCCTGCTCGGTGTAGAGTTCGCCGACACCGCGTAGGCCCTTCTTCCGCCGTTCGATGCTCTTCCACAGGCGGACGAGGTAGGCCAGGTCCCGCTTGAGGTCGGTCTTGGTCTGGCCCATCCCGGCGGTGCGGATGATGAAGCCGAAACCCTCGGGGGGCTTAAGCTCGGCGAGGATCTTGCGCATCTCCCTGCGTGCGTCGTCGTCGTCGACCTTGCGTGAGACGCCCAGCCTCTGCATCTGGGGCATCATGACCAGGAACCGGCCGGGGATCGACAGGTAGCTGGTGAGGGTCGGTCCCTTGGTGCCGATACCTTCTTTGAGGACCTGGACAAGGATGTCCTGCCCGCGTTTGAGGCATCGTTGGATCGGGGGCCTCTCGTGGCGAGGGGTTTTGCTGCCGACCTGCTCGACGTCTTCGTGGTGCTTGCCGGTGAAGTACATCGGGTGCAGGTCGGTGATGTGCAGGAAGCCGTTGCGTCCCTCGCCGAAGTCGACGAAGGCGGCCTGGATGGAGGGCTCGACGTTGGTGATCTTGCCCTTGTAGATGTTGCCGACGTGTGAGCCGGCGCTGGCGCGTTCCTGGTAGAACTCTTCCAGGACCCCGTCCTCGACGATGGCGATGCGGCACTCCTCGCCGGGGACGTAGTTGATCAGCATTTCAATTTTTGGCATGGGGGGTTAGTCGAAAGTCGAAAGCCGAAAGCCAATAGTCTTGGGCAGAAATTCTCCGGCCTCAAAACGGTTTCCCGCTTCGAGCTTTCGACTTTCGGCATTAGACTTTCGACTTGGCACCTGTGACCTACAACCACTTTCATTCTAGTGCGGGTTTGTGCTCAAGCGGGCGTTTGTGTTCGCCGGCGAGCATTCATGCCGCGGTTTTCGTGTCCCGCGTGTCAGTAACCGATGGAACGTCCATCGAACACGCCGGGGATAGCTTTGCTTACCTGGTCGCGTAAATAGTTGGCGACCTCTCTGTCCGAATCGAACGTGACGGCCTTACGGGCGACACGCCTGCACTGGTCGATGGACACAGTGCGGATAATCTGTTTCACCTCCGGCAGGGCGGGGGGGGTGATCGACAGCGACCGTAGCCCCAACCCTATCAGCAGCATTGTATACTCCGGGGCGCTGGCCATCTCCCCGCACAGGCTGACCTCCACGCCCGCCTTGTCCCCGGCCCGGGTGACCTCCCGGATCAGGGTGATGACCGCCGGGTGCGCCCCCGAATACAGGCTGGCGATCCGCTCGTTGCCACGGTCCACCGCGACCGTGTACTGGATCAGGTCGTTGGTCCCGATGGACATGAAATCCACTTCCCGGCAGAACGTCTTGGCCTGCAAAGCCACCGACGGGACTTCGACCATGATCCCTACGGGGATGTCTTCGCCGAAGGCCACGCCCTGGTCTTCGAGGTCTTCCTTTACGTCGCTGAGGATCATCCGGGCCTGCCTCAGTTCCATGATGTTGCTGATCAGGGGGAACATGATCCGCACAGGCCCCTCGGTGGAGGCGCGCAGGACCGCACGCAGTTGGGTCTTGAACAGCGGCAGGTTCTGCAGGCACAGGCGGATCGATCGGCATCCCAGGAAGGGGTTGCGCTCGATGGTTTCACCGGCTTCCGATTGAAGCTTGAAGACCTTGTCGGCACCCAGGTCCAGGGTGCGAACGGTCAGGGGCTTACCGTCGAGGTTGCGGATAGCTTCGAGGTAGGTCTCGTATTGCTGCTGCTCGGTCGGCTCGGCCTTGGACGCCAGGAACAGGAATTCCGTGCGGTACAGGCCGATCCCCTTGGCGCCGTTTCGGATGGCCTGGTCGATCTCGTTTGGGAACTCGATGTTGGCCTGGAGATTGATCTTCGTGCCATCCTTGGTGACCGCGGGCAGGTCACGGATCTCGGTGAGGCTGTCCTCGAAGGCGACCATCCGGTCGGCCTCCTGGCGAGACTGCATCAACTGTTCGGCGTCGGGGTCGATCGTGACGACGCCGCGCTGCCCGTCGATGATGACCATCGCGCCGGTGTTGACCTGGCTTGTGATGTCTTCGAGCCCGACGATCGCGGGGATGCCCAGCGCGTGTGCGAGGATGGCGGTGTGGCTGGTGAGCCCCCCGGCGTCGGTGGCGATGCCCTTGATCTTGGACTTATCCAGCGATGCGGTCTGGCTGGGCGTCAGGTCGTGTGCGATGACGACGGCGTTGTGCTTGAGGTGGCTCAGCTCGTCACGGGCCTTGCCGATCAGGTGACGCAGGATCCGCCGCTCCAGGTCCCACACGTCTGAGACCCGTTCGCGCATGTACCTCGAGTCTGCCTGGAGGAACTTCTTGCCCAGTCCCTTGAGTACGGAATAGACGGCGAACTCGGCGGTGATGAGTTGGTTTTGAATCGCCGAACGGATCTCGCCGACCAGGCTCTCGTCGGCAAGCATCCCGATGTGGAAGCCGAAGATCGCCGCCAACTCCTGCCCGACCGTGGCGGCGGTCTTGTCTTTGAGTTCCTGGATCTCGGCGGTTGAGGCCGACAGCGCACCCTCGAGCCGGGTCAGTTCGGCGGGGATCTGGCTAGGTGCCACCGTCCGGCGTGGGATCGGTTGATCCTCGCCATCCAACACCATCGCCGGCGCGATAGCCACGCCTGGTGAAACCGGGATGCCTTTTTTTGTCAACATAGGTCCGCAGGGGTCGGGAGCGTAGGTCTTATTACGCTGCGACCGACCCAGCGGGTCTCCAATATTTCGCGCCGCCTGATCGATGACGGCCTGTCGTTACCCGGGTGCCTGAGTCAGACCCCGGCGGCCTTGGCGAGCCTGGCTGCGCGGTCGGTCTTTTCCCAGGAGAAACTGCCGTCGGCGCCGGGCTTACGCCCGAAGTGGCCGTGGGCGGCTGTCTTGGTATAGATCGGCTTGCGCAGGCCCAGGTGTTTGATGATCCCCATCGGCGTCAGGGGGAAGTGTTCTCGGACGAGCCTGCTTATCGTTGAATCGTCGACCTTACCGGTCTCGAAAGTTTCGATGTGGACGCTTGTTGGCTGGGCGACCCCGATCGCGTAGGACAACTGGACCTCGCAGATATCCGCCAGCCCGGCGGCGACGATGTTCTTGGCGATGTACCGGCCCATGTAGGCGGCGGACCGGTCGACCTTCGAGGGGTCTTTCCCGGAGAACGCGCCCCCGCCGTGGCGACCCCGGCCGCCGTAGGTGTCGACGATGATCTTCCGCCCGGTCAGCCCGACGTCGCCGTGGGGCCCGCCGATCTCGAACTGACCCGTCGGGTTGACGTGGATCGTCACCTTCTTGGGGTCGTACAGCTTCTTAGGCATGCACGGATTAATAATGTGTTTGATGACCGCATTTTTCAGGTCGGCCTGCCTCTTCTTGCCGTTCCAGAAGGGCGTGTGCTGAGTAGACAACACGACCGTGTCGATCCGCACCGGCCTGTGTTTTTCGTCGTATTCGACCGTGACCTGGCTCTTGGCGTCGGGGCGCAGGCCTTTGATTTTGTTGGCCTGACGCACTTTCGCGTGCTGGGCAACCAGTTTGTGTGACAGGTCGATCGGCAGCGGCATCAGGCTGGGTGTTTCGCTGCAGGCATAGCCGAACATCAGGCCTTGATCGCCGGCGCCCTGCTCCTTGTGCAGGCCCTTGCCCGAGGTCACGCCCTGGCTGATGTCCGCCGACTGCGAGTGCATCGTGCGCATCACGCCGCAGGAATCCGCGTCGAAGCGCATCCCCAGATCGCCGGTGTATCCGATCTTTCGGAGGGTGTTTCGGACGGTGTGCTCGGCGTTGTTCAGGGCCTCGACAGCCTTTTGGTTATGGACCGTGATCTCACCACCGACGACGACCAGCCCGGTGGTGCAGAAAGTCTCACAAGCCACACGGGCGTTGGGATCCACCTTCAGCAAGCTATCCAGGATCGCGTCCGAGACCTGGTCCGAGACCTTATCGGGGTGGCCCATCGAGACGGATTCGCTGGTAAACAGGTAATTTCCGCTATCCTTGCGTTTTGCCATCTTGTTACGTCCTAATCATTTATATCGTTTTGGAACGCCCATGTTCCACAGCTGGGACGGCCCGAGCCGACATTGGGCGGGGGTGGGTGTCTTCCTGTGAGGCCGTAACACCGCATGCGGGATGCGGTGTTTGAGGCCATTTTGTAGCGGGTTGTCGGCTTATTAGCAAGCTGCTGAAAGGCCACGGGCACCGGCACCGAGAGCTCGGATTGTCATGTAAATCATTGATATATAATAAATTATATCTTATTTCGCGTTATCCCCAGACGCCTGAGCACCCCTGGCAGAGTCAGCCCTTGCACGATAATCGAGAATACCACCACCGAATACGTCATAAATAGGATGGCGTGGTAGGAGGCCGGATCGGTCTGCCCCAGCGACTCTTTCAAGGATAGGGCCAAGGCCACCGAGATCCCGCCCCGCAGCCCGCCCCAGGTCAGGACCTTGATCGCGTGGGGGGTGAGTTGGCGGAACTTGCGGAGCATCGAGATCGGCAGGCCCACGGCGATCAGTCGCGCCGCCAGCACCACCGGGATCGCCAGCAGCCCGACTTCCAGGTTCAACCGGTCGAACGTTAGCACCAGCACCTCCAGCCCGATCAGCACGAAGAGCACAGCGTTGAGTATCTCGTCTATCAGTTCCCAGAATGTATCCAGTTGCTCCCGTGTCGTGTCCGACATCGCCAGGGCTCGGCCATGGTTGCCGATCAACAGACCACAGACCACCATCGCGATCGGTCCGGACAGCCCCAGCCGTGACGCCAGCGCGTAGCCCCCGGCCACCAACGCCAGTGAGATCATCACCTCGACCTGATAGTTGTCCACGCTCCTGAGCATCAGGAACGCGGTTAGGCCGATCACCAGGCCGAACAACGCGCCACCGACGACTTCTACCAGAAACAGCTTTGCCACCTCGCTTGCTTGAGGGCGGTCGGCATGAACGGGAACGGGTGACGGGTCTTGTCTGATTTGCACCTGCGGATCGTTTAGCCCGGTGTAATCTACAACCTGGGCAGGCAAGGATGGCGCAGGCTCGACGGTGTTGATCTGCTGCCCATGCCCGTGTCCACCGAGCCCGGCGACGCCCATCAAGGCAAGGAACACCACCACACCCACGCCGTCGTTGAACAGCGACTCGCCCGCGATCTTCATCTCAAGGCTTTCAGGCACGCCCAGCGTCTTGAGGATTGCCAGCACCGCGATCGGATCGGTCGGTGAAATCAGCGCGCCGAACAACAGGCAATAAACAAACGGCAGCTCCCGGCCTAGCCATACGAACGTGCACCACGTCGCTACCGCGATCAGCGCTGTCGAGATCAACACGCCCACCGTCGCCAGCAGCGCGACCGGCCACTTCTGACGCCACAGCCGGCCCATGTCCACGTGCAGCGCCCCGGCGAACAGCATGAAACCCAGCATCCCGTTCAGCAGCGTCGCGTCGAAGTCGATCGCGCCAAGCAGCTCACGGGCCCGATCGGTGACCGACGGGATGAGTTGGCCAAGTCCGATAAGACCCAGCGACAACGCCAGCGCCAGCACCATCAGCCCGATCGCCGGCGGCAGCTTAAGGACCCGCTGGTTCAGGTACGCCAACAGCGCCGTCAGCGTCAATAAGACCGCGATGATCTCGAAAAACCCCAATGTTGCTCCCATATGCCGCTGTGTGAGTTCCTGTTGCCGGCATAGTTTACGCGATTGCCTGGGTGCCGCGGTGGGAAAGCAGCGATCCGATAACACGCCGGCCATCGGCCGTTAGACCGCCGCCACATCCCTCGCCGATGTACGACTAGCCGGCCTCGCGCGGGTCGGCCCAGGCCCCGTCAGTCTTTTTGGAGCATCAGCGTGAGCAACGTATACCCTCAAGGTCAGCCCAACCCCCTCGCCAACAACGCCAACACCGCCGCCGCCGAGTTGCTGGCTATCCTCGATCGCGTCAAGGACGAACGCCTGCGTCTGCTTCGGATGCTCAAGGACTGCGAGGCGCGCTTCGGCACCGCCGGGGTCGTCCCGCCCGCCGAGGAGATCGCCCAACTCACCGGCAAGGTTCGCGCGATCGACGACGCCGTACGAAATCGCTACGACCGGCTTCACGAGGATGAGGCCACGCTGGAAAAACGCACACAGCAGGTGGACCAGATCCGACGCGGTGTTCAGGATCTCGCCGAGCAGCTCAACGCGCAGCTGGACAAGGCCCGCTCATTCCAACCCGAGCTCGTCGCGGCCAAGCAGGCCGTTCAGACTTCCATGGACCTGATCGTGCAGGACGCCCGGACACAGTTAGAGCAACTGAA
The DNA here is from genome assembly GCA_029260655.1 of Phycisphaeraceae bacterium. Lineage (GTDB taxonomy): Bacteria > Planctomycetota > Phycisphaerae > Phycisphaerales > Phycisphaeraceae > JAJRRS01. The sequence continues at coordinate 54,502 of JAJDCU010000031.1, read as the reverse complement.
TGAAACCGTAGGCGATCGGCTCGGCGACTTCCGCCACGCGCAGGGATCGGCCCGGGAGCAACTGCGGGACCTGCACCACCAGATCGAGAAAACCTTCACCGAGATCGACGACCGCACCGCCGCCGCAGCCGGGCTGGCGCGCGACGAAGCCCAGAAGCTGATCTCCCCGATCTTTGGGCAATTAGAAATCCACACCACCGAATGCGGCGAGCGGATCCAACACATCATCGCCGCCGCCGACAAGGACCTCGCCGGCAAACTCGACAACCTGCCCGCTCAGGCCCAGCAGGCCTTGGAGCCGTCCAAGCTGGCGCTGAACAGCGTCATCGAAGACGCACGCGCCCAGACCGCCTCGCTTAACGACGCGATCCAGAACCTTGACGACCGCGTTCAGGAACTATCCGACCGGGCAGACGACACGATCCAGCAACGGATCGACCTCCTGCCCACTCAGGCGCAACAGTTGTTGGATGGACTTTTGGCCGATCGCCTGAAGGCTCACGAAGCAGCGCTGTCTCAGCATCAGGTTTCGTTGGACGAAAAGCTCAAGGAACAGGATGAGCGGTTCGCCCAGCGCCTGAAAGCACACGAGGCGGCTCAATCCCAGCAGCAGGCTTCACTGGACGAAAGGTTCAAGGAGCAGGATGAGCAGCTCGCCCTACGCCTGGATAGCCAACAGCAGGCCCTGGATCAGCACGAGCAGGCGATGAGCGAGAAGCTCCAGGCGATGTTTGTCCAGAAGCAGACCGAGTTGATCCGCACGTTTGACGAGCGGGCCAAGGCGCTGGCAGACCACCTGATCGGGCAGCAGCGAGAGCGTATCGAAGCGGTTGCCGCCGAACTGGAAACCAAGCGTCAGACGCTCGAAGAAGAAACGGAAAAGGCCTGCCAAACCCTCACGGAATCGTGGGACCGCAAGACCCAGCAGGCCGTGCAGCAAGTCAACGACACGGCGGACGAAATGGTGGTCAAGTTGTCCAGACGTATCGACCAGGCTCTCGATGAGGCCGACGTCCGCGCCGAGTCCACGGCTCAGCAGATCCACGGCCGGCTGACCGCGTCGCTGGATCAGAGCTACGCCGAGGCGGTCGATGCGACCCAGCGAATAGAGTCCCAGGCCGCCGAGGCCTCCGCTAAGGCCGACGAGAGAGCCAGCCACGTGGCCGACGTGATCGAAAGCACGGTGCGCGAGCAGGTTGTCCAGGCGATGAGCCGGGCTGAAGCCCTCACCGATCCGTTCAAGGCCAGGCTTCATGAAGACTTGTCCAACTACCAGCAACACGTGGACGACCTGACACAAAAGACCCAGGCCCAGATCGAAGACACGACCAAGGCCCAACAAGAATCGCTCCACAAAGAGACACAGGCGGCCCTGGAACAGCAAAAGCGAGAGCTCCAGCAGCAGGCCGAACTCTCCATCGAAGACACCCAGGAGAAGATGCGGCGACGTGTTCAGGACCTGTGCGCCTCATCCCAGAGCATGGTCGAGCTGATCGAGCAGCAGCTTAGCCGCCGGCTCAAGGGTATCGAGCCGCAGACCCATCAGGCGATCGAAGCGATCGAAAGTCAGTTCACCCAGAGGCTCAGCAAGCTACGCGATAACGCGCAGGCAATGGTCCAGGTCGTGGAGGATCAGCTCGGTAAGCGTGTTGCCGACCTTCAGCCTCAGGCCGTAGCCGCCGCACAGGACGCCGAGCGTGAGCTGCATGAACACATGACCCGTGTCCGGCAAGAGGTCGAGAACGTCGTGTCTCCGCTACGCCGTCAGGTCATCGAGGAACTCGGGCAGATCGCCGACGTCGGCAATAGCGTCCGCAGTGCGATCCGGCGTGACACCCCGGATTCGGCCGGCTCGACGGAGCCGCCCGTCGTCAATGCCAGTAAGCTCACCACCCCCTTGCAGGAGATGGCCAGCCGCATGGGCAAGAAGGCCGCCAAGCTGGTCGACACCCGTGACGAAGCCGGGCAGACCGCCAAGCAGAACCAGCCCCCCGACCCGGGCCCCGATCGCAAGGCCGCCTGACCCCGATTCCGCGCGTCATCAACAAGCCCCAATGATCAACCCCCAAGCCCGGTCATGGCCATAAGGCCTTGGCCGGGGTTTTTTGCGCGTCACCCCTACCCGCTCGCTATCTCCCCGACGTTGCAACCCCGCTCGATTCGTGTAGAGTCCGGTTCGTCCGATATTGGACGTATTTAGGACACACACCATGACCGCTCAGACCGCAGAAAAAACCCGCATTGAAAAAGATTCGATGGGCGAGATGCCCGTCCCCGCCGAGGCCCTCTACGGCGCCTCGACCGCCCGGGCCGTCGCCAACTTCCCCATCGCGAACCGCCCGCTGCCCCCGGCCGTGATCCACGCGTTTGGCCATCTCAAGGCCGCCTGCGCCCAGGCCAACCTCGACCTCGGCAAGCTCGACAAGAAACTCGCCGAAGTCATCATCGCCGCTTCCGATGAGGTCGCCCAGGGCAAACACGACGCCCACTTCCCTGTTGATGTCTACCAGACCGGCAGTGGTACAAGCACCAACATGAACGCCAACGAGGTCATCGCCAACCTCGCAACCAGCCGCTTGCGGCTTAGCGATCCCGATGCCCCCAAGGTCCATCCCAACGACCACGTCAACATGGGCCAGTCGAGTAACGACACGTTCCCCACCGCGATGCACATCGCCGGGGCGCTGGCGTTTAAAAACCAACTGGGCCCCGCACTCGATCGGCTTCTCACCGGTCTCGACGCCAAGGCCAAACAATGGGACGCCATCGTCAAGATCGGCCGGACACACCTGATGGATGCCACCCCCATCCGTGTCGGCCAGGTTTTCTCAGGCTATGCCCATCAGGCGCGACACGCCGTCCACCTCGCCGACCACTGCGCCAAGCACATGCAGGCGGGCATGCCCATCGGCGGCACTGCCGTCGGCACGGGGATCAACACGCACCCCGAGTTTGCTCAAAAGGTTTGTGACGTTCTAGAAAAACGCACCGGCATCCCCTTCAAGGAAGCTTCAAATCATCCCGAAGCCCAGGCCGCCAAGGACAGCTTCGTACTCTGTCACGGCCACCTCAAAACCATCGCCGTCTCCCTCTCCAAAATCGCCAACGACATCCGTCACCTCGGTTCCGGCCCGCGCTGCGGGATCGGTGAGCTCAACCTCCCCGCAATCCAGCCCGGATCGTCGATCATGCCCGGCAAGGTCAACCCTGTCATGTGTGAATCCGTCATGCAGGTCGCCTGCCGGGTCATCGGCAACGATGCGACCGTCACCATGGCCGGGATGGGCGGCGTCGGCTCGATCTTCGAACTCAACGTCGCCATGCCCGTCATGATCGACGCCTTCCTCGAATCCGTTTCGCTGCTCGCCAACGTCTCCAACGTCTTCGTCGATAAGCTGCTGGTCGACCTGGAAGTCAACGAAGCCCGCTGCACCGAACTTCTTGAGTCCTCCCTGATGACCATCACCGCGCTGGCCCCCGAGATCGGCTACGACAAGTGTTCCGCGCTGGCCAAGCAGGCCCACAAGGAAGGCAAGACCATCAAGCAGATCGTCAGCGAGCAGAACCTCATGCCCGCCGAACGCCTCGACGAACTGATGGACTACGACAGCATGACACGACCGGGGTGATAGGCCAGTGACCGAATCACACATTCGCGTTCCAGTGAACGCTTGCGGTTTAGCGCTTTCACAACTTGAATCAACAGCCACCCAACACGATCAAGGGACACGCATGAAACTCACCACGCTTGTGACCGCCTGCCTGGTATCGGCCGTTGCTTCCATTACTCAAGCCGAGGTCGCTGTCAGGCCAGTCGGATTGACAGTTGGATCGCCGGATATTCACGACATGCATTTCAGTCTTACGCCTAGAGGCGTTTCTGCCGGAACGGTCGTGAACCTTTTGATCACGGGGTTGGATCACCCGGCTGTCAGGGTTGATCATGACCTCAGCTCGCTGGACAAAGCCACCGACTCAACCGGTAAGGACATCTTAAAGCAGCGCCTACAGCGTGGTAAGACTTACATCATCAATTTCAATCCGATCAAACCGTTTCCACAAATCAGCAAGGACGGCAAGCAACTTATTGTTGAACTTGCAACACCCCAAGCTCCGGCCAAAGGCGCGACGGGCTTTACCCTCAAAGGCAATCTTACCGTGATGGTGTCGACCGGGAAGATCAATGTTAATGCCGCTAATGTCGCCACTGAGCCCGGGCAGATCATGCTTGGCGAGCATTCGGTTCAGCTCGTTAGTTTTGGCCCAAGTGATTGGGGGCAGGGGCAATTCAAGCTGGTCATGAAGATGGACAATTCCTTCTTTGAATCGATCGCCTCATGGGATTTTACTTCGCCTGACGGGACCAAACTTAGTGGCAAGCCATTTTCCTCGCAGCGATCAGAGAGCTCTGCGCAGGTCGAATTTGCATTTGCCCAGGATGTGGGTCAGTTCAATATCCAATTGGAGGTTTACGACGGATTACAGCAAATCGATATCCCTGTGGATGTCGAGATCGGTCTCGGGTTTGATTGAACCGCTTAAGATCGGCTTGGGGGTACGTAAATAGCTCATGGCGTCTGCACTTATTTAGTCGGCTATAATCCTCCGCTTATGCCGGACGGCCTTGACTACAACCTGATCGTGATCGGTGGCGGTCACGCCGGCGCGGAAGCGGCGTGGGCGGCGGCGAACAGGCTGCGCCCCGAGTTTGACGCCAGGGGGGGGGCTGCATCCGGGGGGGCTAAGGGCAAAGTGGCTTTGGTCACGATGGACCCATCCAAGATCGGGGCCATGAGCTGTAACCCAGCGATCGGCGGGCTGGCCAAGGGGCAGATGGTCCGCGAGATCGACGCGATGGGGGGGCTGATGGCCCTGGCCGCCGACGCGACCGGGATTCAGTTCCGCATCCTGAATATCAGTAAAGGCCCAGCCGTCCGCGGCCCGCGCTGCCAGAGCGACAAGTACGCCTACGCCCGGGAAGTCCAACGCCTCCTCGCCACACGACCCAACCTCGACATCCTCACCGGCGCTGTCCAAGACTTCATCATCGAAGACGGCAAGTGTGTCGGCATCACCTATCTACCCCAGACCCCAGACCACAGACCCACCCAGTCCTTGCGAAGCAGCGCAACCATCCTCACCACCGGCACATTCATGCGCGGCCTGATGCACACCGGCCCGTCACAAACCCCAGGCGGGCGAGTCGGTGAAGCGCCATCGGTCGGGGTCAGTGCCGCCTTAACCAAGCTAGGTTTCGAGCTTGGCCGACTCAAGACCGGCACACCCCCGCGCCTCGCCGCCGAGTCAATCGACTTCAGCACCCTCGAACTTCAACCCGGCGACGACGAGCCAATCCCGTTCAGCGAGATGACCCCCGCCCCCGGATTTCCCGGAATCTCCGGTTCCCCCGCCGACCACTTCCCCGTCCTCGCACAAAAGCCCTGCTGGATCACGCACACCACCGCGCGGGGGCACGACCTGATCCGCGCCAACCTCGACCGCACCCCGATGTACAACGGCCAGATAGAAACGGCCGGCCCACGCTACTGCCCGTCGATCGAAGACAAAGTCGTGCGCTTCGCCGACCGTTCGTCGCATCACGTCTTCCTCGAACCGGAATCGCTTGAAACCAACGAGATCTACTGCAACGGGATCAGCACCTCCCTGCCGGCGGATGTGCAGGAACAAATCGTGCGCATGATGCCCGGCTGTGAAAACGCCATCATCCTCCGTCACGGCTACGCGGTCGAGTATGACATGGTTTGGCCGCACCAGATCGACGCGACGTGCATGACCAAGCGTGTCCCGGGACTTTTCCTGGCCGGTCAGATCAACGGGACCAGTGGTTACGAGGAGGCGGCGGGGCAGGGGTTGATCGCCGCGGTCAATGCCGTGCGGTTTGGTCGGGGAGAGCAGATGGTACGTCTGCGCCGTGACCAGGCGTACATCGGGGTGATGCTGGACGACCTGGTGACCAAGACCCCGCGTGAGCCGTACCGGATGTTTACCAGCCGTGCCGAGTTTAGGTTGCTGCTGCGGGCCGACAACGCGAGTGAACGCTTGACGCCATTGGCGCGCGAGCTGGGTTTGATCGATGATGCGCGTTGGGAGTGCTACCAGGCCACGCGCGAAGCGCACGCCGCCCTGCAAAAAGACATCGCCACCCGCAGCGTCGAAGGCCAACCGATGTCGCGCTGGGTCGCCCGTCAGGAAATAGACACCGACGCGCTACTGGCCCAACTCAACGGCGACCCGCTGCCAGACCTGGCCCGCGACCGCCGGGTTGTGGATGCATTCCTCGCCGATCTGCGTTACGCCGGCTACATCCATCGGCAACAAAAGCAGATCGACCAACTCGCCAGCCAGGAAGCCGCACCCCTGCCCCCCGAATTAGACTACGCTGGATTGCCCGGCCTGCGCACCGAAGCGGCGCTGACCCTCAACAAGTTCCGCCCCACAACCCTCGGCCAAGCCGCCCGCCTCGCCGGCGTCAACCCCGCCGACCTGATGGTCATATCTGTCGCCCTGAACAACGGGGGCGCGTGATGACAGACGAGCCGGGGAAACCGATCAAGCCACGGATCAAGATAAAGGTCCGGACGATCCGGGCACTGAAAAAATACGCCAAGGAGCCCAAGTGCCTGTGCTGTGGGTACAACCTGCGTGGCCAGTTCATGGCGGGTATCTGCGAATGTTCTGAATGCGGTCAGGCGTGCCGGTTCGAAGACCTGTCTGATCAAATCGCCGGCCAAAAGGTAGGGTTTCTGCCCGTTCTCCAAGAGGTCCGCTCGGGTGTATTAGCACTCTTGGGATTGCCGATACCACTTTTGATCATCGGTAATGTTATCGCACAGATTGCATCTCTTGCCGGTGCTGACCAGCGTTGGGTAATCGTTGTCATAGTCTGGACTATGCTTTCGATATGGTTGCTGGTCACAGCTCTTACTATGGCTGCCGCCTACAAAGCATTCATCTCATTCTATGGCATCTGGCTGTGGATTCTGACACTCATCTATTCTGTTGTCTTCGTGATTGGTCCCATGCCATGGATTGTCTGGGTTGGCATGGTGATGGCGCAGATCGTGTTTCATTTTGATGGCAGCGAAGGTCGATCTCCGGTGTATCCGTATCTGGTATCGCCCTGGTCATATCTAGTGATCCTGGGGGCCACAGCACTGATCGTGTTCAACCAATGGTGGTCGAAACGGCTTATCGTCATACCCTGCCGCCGGCGCTGCCGGGAGCTGGCAATTGAGTATTTGAATAACGCCGATGGTGACACGTGGTCCCCGTGATCTTACGTGAGCGGGAAGTCGATCCAGCCGAGGCAGTTATACACACCCGCCCGCCGTTGTTTGCCCTAAGCGGGTGTTTTGTGTTTATATATAGCTATGCCCAACAACCTCACCGCGTCCAACTGTCTGATCGTCATCTTCGGCGCCTCGGGTGATCTGACCAAGCGGAAGCTGATCCCGGCTTTGTACCACCTCTGGGACACCGGGATGGCTCCTGAAAAGTTTGCCATCCTCGGGATCGCCCGGTCGAAGTTCAGCGATGACGAATTCCGGGACGGTATGTATGAGTTCTCCAAGAAGAATTACCCGGACGAGGGCAAGTGGCGTGAGTTTGCCAAGCGGGTGCACTACCACGCGGCGGACTCGACCAAGGGTGAGGATTGGACCGGGATCCAGGCCCGGGTCGGCTCGCTGGCGGAGGATCACGGCACGGGGCGGAACCTGCTTTTCTATCTGTCGATGGCGCCGCAGTTCTTCGAGCCGATCATCCAGCAGATCGGGGCGAGCGACCTGGTGACCGAGGGGCGGATGTTCTGCAGCATCGGAGATAACAAGCCCTGGCAGCGGATCGTGATCGAAAAGCCCTTCGGCGCAGACCCGGCGTCTGCGGCTCACCTGAACAACGTCGTTGCCGGCGTGTTCGATGAGAACGCGACCTACCGGATCGATCATTACCTGGGCAAGGAGCTTGTCCAGAACCTGATGGTGCTGCGTTTCGCCAACAGCATGTTCGAGCCGCTGTGGAACAGGCAGTACATCGACCACGTTCAGATCACCGCCAGCGAGACGGTCGGCGTGGAGGGCCGGGGCAGCTACTACGACAGCCCCAACGGCGGGGCGATGCGCGACATGGTGCAGAGTCACCTCCTGCAGGTGTTGTCGGTGGTGGCGATGGAGCCGCCGGTCTCGATGCACGCCGAGGACATCCGCACAGAGAAGATCAAGGTGTTCAAGGCGCTGCGGGTCCCCAAGGAAGACGATGTGCCCAACATCGCGGTGCGCGGGCAGTACGGCCCGGGCTCGATCAACGGCCAAACGCTCGATGGCTACCGGGAGAATGACGGCGTTGCGGCCGGGAGTCAGACCGACACCTACACGGCCATGCAATTCAACGTCGACACCTGGCGGTGGGGCGGCGTGCCGTTTTATCTGCGCTCGGGCAAGGCGATGGCGAAGAAGCTGACCGAGATCGTTATCTACTTCAAGCCCACGCCGCACTGCCTGTTCCGCGAGGAGGCCAAGAAATACAAGGCCAACCAGATCGTGATCGGTATCCAGCCGGACGAGGGCGTTCGGATCCGGTTCGAGGGCAAGGTGCCTGGGCTAGGGATGAAGATCAAGGACGTGGTGATGGACTTCAACTACGTCGAGCAGTGGAAGGTCCAGCCCCCCGACGGCTACGCGACCCTGCTGCACGACACGATGCGCGGTGACCAGACGCTATTTAAGCACCGCGACGAGATCGAGAACGCTTGGGAAGCGGTCCAGCCCGTGCTGGATTACTGGAATGAAAACCCCCAAGACGACCTGCCGAACTACAACGCCGGCACCTGGGGCCCAAGCGCCGCCGACATCATGATGGCGCGCGACGGGAGGTACTGGCACAACGATTAAGCGCACCCGTTTAGCGGCGGATCATAGATCCGCGCGTCCGCCAGGGCGCAGCCGACGACCTGCGATCACCCGCTAAACACGGAACCAGATGTTGGGAGTCATGGATGACCTATGAACTAAACGACCCCGCCGCCGACCACGGCCTGGCATTACCCGGGGAGGTCCATGTCGCGCCTGATGCGGACACCCTCTATGACGACCTGGGGCTGGTCTTTACCTCGCTCGCTCTCAGGGCCGACGACGAGCGCGGGGCGTTCCACATCGCGCTGTCCGGCGGGACGACGCCCTGGCCTTTCTACCAGCGGCTGTTGATCGATACGCGGTTCCGGGAGATCCCGTGGGAGCGGACACATATCTGGATCGTCGACGAGCGGCGTGTGCCTGACGACGACGAGCGGAACAACTTCAAGAGCCTGCGCGGAGCGTTGCTGGAGGACATCCCGACCCCGGCCAGCCAGGTCCATCCGATGATGGTGATGAAGGACGACCCCGCCGCGATGTATGAAGAGGAGATGCGAACGGCCTTTGGCGCGACCCAGGGGCCGCCCCGGATGGACTTCGTGCTGCTTGGGATGGGCGGCGACTGTCACACCGCCAGCCTGTTCCCCAACTCCGACGCGATTCACGTGACCGACCGTTGGATCGTCGTCAACGACGGCCCGAACGTCACCCCGCCGCCGCGTGTTACGATGACCTATCCGCTGCTGAACGCCGCAAGGTCTTTGGCGGTGCTGTGCATCGGCGCGAAGAAGTCCGAGGCGCTGCGCCGTGTTGCGGATCAGATACGTACTGGCCCGGACCCGGTCAACGTCCCGATCACCGGGATACAGCCGACGGATGGTGAGTTGACGTGGTACCTGGACGCCGAGGCCACCGGGGCATGATGCACACCGTGGCCGGGGGTGTAACCAGACACACGCTTGCGGTTTAGCGGCGTGCGCTATTATCCAACCCCGTCCCAGGGCTTCCCGCCGGGGTGTGGATTGGCGTCGTTGAGCTCATCCAGCCCGCGCTGCACGGCCGCCTCACTGTCTGCGGTCAGCTCGCGGATCGCCGCCCGTCCACGTTTGCCCTCGCCGATGTAGCGGTCCAGAGGGATCGGCTCGTTGAAGCGCACCAGTGCTCGGCGCGTGGCGATCGGCTCGATCATCTCCCGACGAACATCCTCGGCCAGCTTCTCGATCGTCTCGCTGATGCGGTCCAGTGTCGGGCTCTCGGCGACATAGCCCGGCAGGTAGCTGACGATCCGAAACGCCAGCATCGCCTGGTCCGCCCACGTCAGCGCGGCGGCGTGGTCGGCCACACGGTTCTCATCTGTCCGCACTTCGTGGATCACACGCCGGGCGGTTCGGACCCGGTCGATCAACGACGTGCCGTCCTTTGGCTGGGTGGTCAGCTTCGCTTCGAGGTCGTTTAGCACCGCCCCGGCCGAGTGCTCGATCAACTCGGCCAGGTCGAGCGTGTCCGGGGCGTCCAGGCCGCGCTGCCGAAGGTTTCGGCGCAGCGCCGCCGTCCCGACCTGTACGAGGGTGTCACGCGGCGGTGACGTGGGTTTGACGGCCAGCTCCAGCAGCCCCGCCAGCCCGTCGAGCAGACCCGATACCGCCGCCCGGCAGTCCGTCAGGTGCGTCACCTTGATCGACACGGGCACGGCCATCACCCGTATGTTGTGTTTACTCAGCTCTTTCGCAGCGCGGATAGCCAGGAACGCCGCGCCGTCGTTGAAGGGCGTCACTTGATCGTTGCGCAGGTAGACATTGCCCTCGGGGAAGATCGTCAGCGCGTGCTTGCCGCGCGCCAGGACCGCCGACGCTTGTTTCATCGCCCGTTGGTCGCTGCCCTCGCGGTCGACCGAAAAGGCCCCCATCTTTTGCATCACCCAGGCATCGAACCGGCTTCGCAGGAACACGTCGTACGCCGCCATCATCTGTGTCGACACGCCTGCTTGCCGAAGGGCTTCGATGAAGATCGCCGCATCCGCATGGGTCGGGTGGTTCGGCAGAAAAAGCACACGGTCCCGGCCCCGCCCTTGACGATTGAGCTTGGATCGCAAGGCCTCAACCCCCGAAACTTCAATACGGTCCACTTTCAGGACCTTGGGCAGGCGGTGCCAGCAGTTATTCTGCCCGATCAGCCACGCGACCAGAGCGTTACGCTTGGGCGGAAAGAACCGGTAAGGGAGGTCTAAGAAGTCGAGCATGGTGTGGAATCAAGATATCATCCCAGGATACGTTGAACCAATGCGGTCGGTCAGTCATAGCACGGGATCGCTATGACCTACTGACGGGAGGCTTTTATATGACATGGCGCAATATGCGGGTATGGATGCTGGGCATGGCTTTTATTGTGTTGGCCGGCTGCGGCCCCACCTCACTGGACAAGTCGGTGAGCCGGCTGGATCACCGCCCCGACTGGAAGCGTCACGGCAAAATCGACCTGCCGCGGCACCCGGCGGAGAAGCACCTGCAGGGCTGGGTGATCGTGCTGGACCCCGGCCACGGCGGGGAGGCGCACAAGGAGGGCTACAAGCGGGGCCCGACCGGCGTGCGCGAGGCCGAGATGAACTGGCGCGTCGGCAAGCTCCTTGAGCGGTTGCTCGTTGATGCGGGCGCCCATGTCACATTGACCCGTCACGGCGACGAATTCGTGAGCCTCAAGGACCGGGCCGAGGTTGCGAACAATCTTGAGCGGCCCGACGGCGGAAGGGGGGCGGACCTGTTTATCAGCCTCCACCACAACGCCTCGTCGCGTGAGTCGGCGAACTTTTCAAGTGTTTGGTATCACGGGCAGGTGAACGTGTCCGAGTCGTCGCTAGATGTGGCCAGGTACATCGCACACCGGCTCGGCACCGAGATGCGGACCAATGTGGCGGTGACCTCGCCGTTGATGAGCGATCAGTTGATGTATGCCGGGGGGTTCGGGGTGCTGCGCCAGTGCCGGGTGCCGGCGATCCTCTGCGAATCGTCGTTTTTCAGCAACCATGATGAGGAGCAGCGCCTGCGCGACGCCGACTACAACCTGCGCGAAGCGTATGCCATTTACGTGGGTCTGTGTGAGTATGCGTACGGCGGTCGGCCGACGCAGACGCCCCCGGTCGTCGCGTTCGATGACGGCACGCTGCGGATCAGCGTCGTGCTGGATGACGGTCTGCCCAAGGACTGGTGGGGGCACGAGCGCGATCGGACGTTGTCCTCGACACTCGCGGTGTATCTCGACGGCAAGCGGCTGGCGGTGTCCTATGACCCCGGGGATAAGACCGTCGTGGCCACCGCGGCGCACGTCCCGGCGGACACCTGGGGCTCCGGTGAGCACGTTCTGAGCATCCACCACGCCAACCTGCTCAAGCATCACAATTACCCCCAGCGCTATGCCATACGCCAGACGGCCGATGGCGGGGAATTTACCGTGACGGCTCTGGGCCCCAGGCGGGCTAAGCCTGCGCCGTAGAGCGGAACCCGGGCGGGTTGTGGATTGCCCAGAATCAGCCGGGGCAATTAATTATATAACAAAAGGCCCTGTCTTGACCCTCAATTCCTCTCAATTAATACGTTTGGGGCTGTTATTATATATTTATAAACATAGGATTATAATCAGCTCAGCTGCTTTTACTGTGGCGGCTCTTCGTGTATAATATCTTCCGTTAACCAAATGTTAGCCAAGCAGTTGTGGATCGGACAGGGCAGTTTTCAGCTCAGGCATCATTCGGTTGTCAGCCGTTGGAGGGCTCGGGATTGGTATCGATCCCAGCATGTTTCCTGATGGTGAAATAACGACGCGTTTTCAGCCTAATCGGGGTCAATCCATGGTTCTAGATCAACAGGAAGAAATCGGACCGGTCGTCGCCAAGCCCGGGCAGCCGCTTTACGAGTCGGTCAAGCAGGCCTTGATCGAGGCGATCAGCACAGGCCACTATCAGCCGGGTAAGCGGATGCCCAGCACCAAGGAGATAAGCCGGCAGATGGCGGTGTCTTTGGTTACTGCTCACCGTGCGCTGCAGGAACTTGTGACGGTCGGGGTGCTCGAGCGGACGCGCGGCCGGGGCACATATGTGGTCGAAAACCATCACGAAGCCCGCCCGAGGCTGCGGGTAGGTGTGGTGCTTCATCAGGAGGCGTCCCTCTCGGACTTCTATCTCAGCCAGATACTCGAAGGCATGCATCGGGCCGCCGTTGAGCACCGCGTCGACCTTCTGCTCCTGGGTTTCGATGGTGATACACGGCAGGACGCCCACGCCTATGTCTTAATCAACCCGGATCCTCAGAGGCTGGACACCCTGGCTGACAAGGTCGCGGATAAGGTGCCGACCATCGTGGTCGGGGCGAGCAGCGGGCGTGATGGCGTGGCTTCGGTCGACACGGACCACCAGGACCTTGCCGGGCAGGCGGTCAACCACCTGTACCACCTGGGCCACCGCCGGATCGGCTACCTCGCCGGGGGCGGTCATTTTGGTAACAGCCAGGACCGTCTCAGCGGGTTTGTCCGCGCGTGCAAGTCGCTTGGGATAGCCGAGAAAGACCGTCCTGTCGTCGAGGTCCCGGGTTGGCGGTTGGGGTCTGACGACAAACTCAAGCTCAACCGTATGCTGGGCGAGGAAGGCCTTACGGCCGTATTTACCGGCGGTTATTACCTCGCTTTGGATGTGTATCAGGCGGCCAGCATGCTGGGGCTGAAGATTCCCCAGAGCTTGACCGTCGTTGCGGTGGACGACCCGCCCAGCGCTTCGCATCTTCGCCCACCCCTGACCACGCTGCGCCAGCCGCTGATGCAGATCGGTCACACCGCGATTACGGCGGTCAGAAAGGCGCTGGAGCATGACCAGCAGAAGCCTAAGAACGAGGTCTTCAGGGCCGAACTGGTCATCCGCCGATCGTCGGGCGCGCCGCGCAACAATGATTAAGGTTTCCTGACGGACTCATTCACCCGGCTGGGCTGGACCACCGGCCCGGCTATTTCCTGCTTTACGATTCCAAGCACATCAGACTGGTCTGCCTGACCCGTCGATCGGTTTTTACTTCGATCGGTTTTGATTGCGATCTGGTCGACAGGCACGGCCGATTATTATAGATTATTATACGTCTCGCTTGTGTTGCAGCCACATCCGGTTGCCCCATCCCTTGGACACCTCGACGGAGCCACCCGCATGTTCTGGACCACGGTACTGGCCGCCACCGGCCCGGCATCACAGGCAGCGGGCTCGCTTTCAGGACACTTCACCTGGGTTGATTGGTCGGTCTTGTTGGGCTACATGGTGGTTACCACGCTGCTGGGTACTTTGCTGGCTGGCAAACAGAAGAATATGGACGACTTCTTCCTCGGCGGTAAGGGGCTGCCCTGGTTTGCGGTCAGCGGTTCCATCATCGCCACGGAAATTTCCGCCGTGACATTCGTGGGCGTCCCGGCGATCGTCTTCGCTGACGGCGGCAACTTCACTTATATGCAACTGGGGCTGATCGCCGGGCTCATCTCCCGCTTCTTTGTCGCGTTCATTCTGGTTCCGGCGTACTACCAGAAAAGGATTTTCAGCCCGTACGACTACATGGGTAACAAGCTGGGCGAGGGCGCACGCCGGATCACCACGGCGCTTTTCTCGCTCGGCGGGTTGCTCGCACAGTCCTCGCGCGTGTATCTCACCGCCGTGATCCTGGAATTGGTACTCGCCGGGCCGTTGGGCGCACTTCAGGAGGTCACGCATGTCGACACACTGGTCTGGGCTGTGTTGATCATCGGGATCGTCTCTGTCGCATGGACCGTCATCGGCGGTATTTCGACGGTGGTCTGGACCGACTTCATGCTGTTCCTGGTGTTCATCACCGGCGCCGTGACAGCGATCGGCGTGATCGTTTCGAATCTGCCCGGCGGCTGGTCGCAGATGGTGCAGGTCGCTGACGAGGCGGGCAAGTTCCAGCTATGGGATCTGGATATGCAGTTCAGCCCAACCAAGGAGTTCACGATCTGGACCGCCGCGATCGCCAGCGTGTTTGGGAACATCGGGGCCTACGGCACGGATCAGCTCATGGCCCAACGCATCTTCTGCTGCCGCGGGCCCGGCGGGGCGAAGCTGGCGGTGCTTTCCAGCTGGATCGGGCAGGCGATCACCGCGACGATGATGCTGGTCGGCGCCGGCATTTATGCCTACTACAAGACCTACCCCGAGGCTCTCACCGGTGAGGCGCTGAACAGGTACTACGAGGAGCCTGACCGGATATTCCCGATCTTCATCCTCACCCAGATCCCCCAGGGGCTCGCCGGGCTGATCATCGCCGGCATCTTCGCCGCCGCCATCTCCAGCATGACCTCGATCCTGGCCGCTCTATCACAGACGACGCTTTCGACCGTCTACCTGCCGCTGCGCGCCAAGGCGCTTGGCATCGACCCGAAAGCAGAGCTAACGATGAGCGAGCAGTCCGACGGCGAGGGCCGACGGATCGTAAGGGTTTCCCGCGTATTGATCCTCGTGTGGGGTGTTCTGCTGTGTCTGGCGGCGTTCGCGGTCGATGCGTTTAAGAACGCGACAGATGTGCCGATCCTCAGCCTCGCGCTTGGGCTCGCGGGCTACGTCCACGGTGCGCTGCTGGCAACGTTCCTGCTGGCGTGGCTGCCGCTGAAAGTCAATGGCCGGGGCCTGGTTTGGGCCGCGCCGCTGTCGGTCATGACCGTGTTCGCGCTTCGGTTCCATGATCATTGGGCCTACTGGGCCTGCGGTATTGTCCTGGCGATTCTGCTGGTGACTTGGGTGGTCTCGACGATCAAGACTCACGACGCCGAGCTGCGCACCCTCCGGCTAATCAAGACTGTTTGGTTGGTCATCGGTCTGGCTCTGGTCATGGGGATCACTCGATTTGCTTACTTCCACGAGCACCATCCTGATACCGGTGAGGTGGTGATGGTCTATCCCGAGCTGGAAGACCCGGCTACCGGCGAGCCGATCCGCGACCCCGACGCCGAGCCGGTCTATTACATACACCCGTTGACCAAGCAGCCGCTTGTGGACGACGGCGGAAACCAGATTGAGAATGAAGAAGCCCGGCCGGTACTGCGGGACCTTGAGGCCGGCGCGCCCAAGAAGGTAGCGATTGCCTGGCCCTGGTACGCCATGATCGGCGGATTCGTCGCGTTTGTGTTTGGTTACCTGCTCGGCGAGCCGCAGAAGGATGAGCCGGCCTGACCGCTGTAGTATGATCTGGGCGAGGCTATCGTGACGCCCGGGCAATCGAACATACCCATGCAGACGCAAACAGACTCCACCGATTGGGCGCTTGGCATCGACATCGGCGGGTCGAGCGTGAAGATGGCGCTGGTGCGCGACGGCGGGAAGCCGTGGACACTGCGCGGTGAGCCGCACGAGATGCCGTCGGTCAAGGTGCTGTCAGGGGCTATCGTCTCGGCGTTTGACTTACTGTTGAAACAAGCCGGGCTCGACCGCGGCTCTGTGAGTTCGGTGGGCGTGTCGATCGCCGGGCCGATGTGTGAAAACGGCGTGATCGAGATGGCGGCGAACGTGCCGGCGCTGGCCGGCGTGTCGATCCCTGACTGGATCGAGGATACCCTCGGACTGGGCGTACCCGTAACAGCGGCAACCGACGCCAACGCGGCGGCGGCCTGCGAACACCGGCGAAACCCCATGCCCGGCAGGGCCCTGTACCTGTCGCTTGGGACCGGCGTCGGCGGGGCGGTCCTGGACGAGGGCCGACCGGTCATCATCACACGCGGCACCAGCGGCCACTTCGGACACATGGACGTCTCGGGCGGTGAATCCGACGCCCCCGTCACACCCGGCTCAGGACGCGGAGCGCTCGAGGGCTATGTCGGTTTCCGCACACTCGAAGCCGCGGGCGTGCCGTTTGAGTCAGCCGACCGGTTCGAACACCCGGTGATGAAACGCGCGACCGCGGCGCTTTCACGCGGGATACGCATTCTGCTCGCCTTGTACCGCCCGGACCACATCGTCCTGATGGGCGGGACCGTCAACATCTACAGCCCCGCGCTACAGCAGATCGAAGCGATGGCGCGCGATGGGATTACCAAGGCCGCCCCGGTCAAGTGGACGCTAAGTGTGGGTCAATCTGACAACTTCGCCGCCGCTATCGGCGCCGCGGCGCTGTCCATAACAGGGTAGTGTTGTCGGCTTGCAGGCTGTGATCACCCGCCGCTGCCGGGCCCGGGTGCGGTGAGGTTGGCGTCGGTGTTTACGGCGTCGGCGGGGATGCCGAGGATGTTCATGTCGCCTCGCCGATCGTCACGGTACTTCACCGCCTGCTGCTGCATCCGCATGCGTTCGGCGAAGTCGTCCAGCAGATACCAGTCGCGCCAGTCGGTGATCCCGGCGGCTTTCGCGGTGGCGGGGTCGAGCGTGCGCCCCAGTGAGATAGCGCCGTTTTGTGTATCCATCAGCCCGCCCCCGATCGAGATCGGCTGACCGGTCGTAAACGCCAGGCGGTAGGCACGCTCGACTTTTGTCAGAGCCTCATCGTCGGGCGGGTCGTTGGCGGTGATGGTGAGGGTGTCTTGGTCTTGCGGCGAAGCCATCGCGTACCCATCGTTGCTCTCTATGGCGGCAGGCACCGGCCCGGCTGTGGTCGGCCCCGGGTCGGTGACCTGAGGCGCGGGCGGGGGCGTGGCTTGCGCCGTGGCCACACGCTGCTGGGTCATGCCGGTCTGGATCTCCCGGCGGATCGTCGAGCGCATCTCGTCCATGCCCGCTATCGACTTCGAGCGGATCTCTCGGAGCACCTGTCGCAGCGCTTCGCTGTCCGCGCCTGTATCAGACGACTCAAGCAGGTCGTAGATCTGATCGAGCCGGGCGTCGGCCTCCTCTTGCGCCTGCAGCGCCAATCGCACCTGCTGCATCAATGCCTGCCGGGCCGCATTTTCCTCGTCTGAGCCGGTCAATGAGTTAGCGATCTGTTCGAGCAGAGGACGTGTCCCGTCCAGCTGTTGGGTCACCGCCTGGGCGACCGCGTTTGCAAGCTCCTGCGACGTCGGCGCCGACTCGAGCTTCACCGCCAGGTCTTGCAGCAGGGCTGTGTTTTGCGGGTTGTCTGCGCCTGCTTCGATCTGCTTCACCGCGGCCAGCACCGCGCCCAGGTCGTCGTGAATCTGCCACTCGCCGACCACGCCGCGCAGCGCGGTTGCGGTCTGGTCCGGCTGTGATTGCATCATCGTCCGTAGTTCGGCCAGTTGCTCGGCGGTCTGCTCTTGCCGGCTAAACGCCTGGGCGAGCAACTGTTCGCTGCGCTGGGCCTGCCGGGCGAGCGCCTCACGCAGCGGCGCCAGCAATTCCTGGGTCTGGGGAGTCGGCGTCAGTTTCGATTCGATCTGATTCAGAAGTTGTGCCGTCTGCTCGTGCTCGTCGGCCAGCGCCTGGCGCACCTGCGCGTCGATCTGGTCGGTGGTCGGTCGGGCACGCAACTCGGCCATGACCGATTCCATCTGGTCCAGCACCACCGCATCCAGGTCCGGGCGGGCTTGAGCCAACTCGATCTGCCGCCGCAGATGAGCCAGCGACTTTTCGTTGACCTGCGCCGTTTGCGCCAACGCACGTAGCTCCGGCAGAAGCGGGGCGGTGTCCTCTTGCTGCTGTATCACCGCGTCACGCAGATCGGCCAGGGCGACCAACTGCTGCGACTGCGATTGAACGCCGGCCAGGATCGCGTCGAGCGCCGGCTGGTTCGCTTCGTGCAGGTCGGCAAGGGCCTGACGGATATCACTCAATTGCTCTGTGTTGCCGCTTTGTTCCTGCACCGATGCGAGGATCTCATCGAGCATCGGCCGGCTCTGTGTGCCCAGGGCCCGGACCTCCGCGAGGATATCACCGGTGCGGTCGGCGGTCGCTAGCTGTGCCTCGGCCGCGCGCTTCTGTAATTCCACCGCGTCCAGTTGGGCCGTGCTCGCCTGGGATTGGGATGCGAGCAGAGCGTCGTGGAGTATGCGGTTTTCGCTTGTCGTGTTGTGATACAACCAGGCGCTGCATGCGACGGCAAACGCCGCGGCAGACAGGGCGGCCGTGGTGGAGGCGCTGGGGATGAATCGTCGTAATGCGGGGACAACCGGTCTGGCGGTGGGGCCCGGCAGATCGTTTGATCGAGCCAACTGCTCAGCCTGACCGACCGGGACACGCGAGACCACCAAACGGGTCCGCCCGACCTGAACGAGATCGCCGTCCTCCAGCGAGATTTTGCCTGAGATCCGTTTCTTGTTGACGAACGTGCCGTGCCTGGAAGCCAGGTCGCGCACGTACCATTTGCCGCCCTCGCACCTGAACCGCGCGTGTCGGCGTGAGGCCTTGCGATCGCTAAGACGCAGTTGCTTGCTTTCTCGGCCGACAACCACCGTCTGGTCGTCCGCCCACTCGTATATCCGGCCCTTATCTGGGCCCTCGGCAACGATGAGGATCAGCACAATTAAAGCTCCTGGACTTAAAACGCCGAAGTCCAATAATTGGAAGGCCCATAATCTAGGCCATAACGGCGATTTCTGCAAGAAAATCACCCGCCCTTGGCCCGGTCTTTCTGGAGCTATCTGGCCCCCACCACGTACGCCACCCAGTCCTCCCGGGCGGGTATCTGCCGCATCGGCCGATAGACCCCATCGCTGGTGCCGGCCTTGGGGTCGTACCGGTCACACCAGACATCTACACGCTTAAACCCAGATTCAAGCATGAGTTCCGTCAATTCAGGCAGTGACCAGAGCCGCCAGCGATAGATAAACGCACTGTCGATCCGTTGGCCGTCGCCCAGCTCGAAATGGATCCGGCACTCGGTTAAGTGGGAGATCGCGTCGAAGGACCGCTGCTCCCAGTGGTAGGTGAAACCGGGCCCGTCATCCTCGACCAGAGGATCGCCCGCGGGGACGGTCCGGGTCTGTGTGCCGACCCGCATCGCCCCCGGGCCGCCGTAGGCGTCGATCACGAACAGGCCATCCTGGCGCAGCCCGCGCCGGGCAGTCTTGAAGTAGTGTTTAAGCTGCGCCCGGTCGTGATAGATGAACGTGCTGAAGTTTAGCGCGCAGGTGATGTCGACCTTCGGCCCGGCGATGCTCAGGACATCCGCCTCGACGATGTGCAGGTCTTCGGCGCTGCTGCCCAGTTCCTTCGTGGCTGTGCGCTGCGCCCAGCGCGCGGTCGGGCCGTGGGACTCGACCGCCATCGCCTGATGTTCCTGGTCCATCTGGGCCCACGCCGACGCGACGGCGCATGTGCCGGCGAAGTCCTCGCGGAGCAGGGCGGGCAGCGCCTTGTAGTAATGCCGGTACGTCCGGTGCAGGAACGACGCCTCTGCCAGCGGGTGCTGAACCGCCTGCCGGTACAGCGCCAGCTTGTGTGGCCGTCGGGCTTTTTTCGGGGTCCGGGTCACGGCTGAGCCGCCTCGGTGGCCGGTTCTGTCGCCTGCTGATCCGTGTCCTGGTCATCCTCGGGCTGCTGGGGGTGTGTCTGGGCCTGGACCATCTGGCGGTACTTGCCGCTGCGGGCGATCAATTCGTCGTGCCGGCCGCGCTCGATGATCCGGCCCTGGTCCATCACCAGTATCTGGTCGGCGTGGGTGATCGTGCTGAGCCGATGCGCGATGACGAAGCTGGTGCGGTCGGCCATGAGGTTGCGCAGGCTGGCCTGGATCAGGCGTTCGCCTTCGGTGTCCAGATTGCTGGTCGCCTCGTCGAGGATCAGGATGCGAGGCCGAGCGAGCAGGGCCCTTGCGATCGCCAGCCGCTGTCGTTGCCCGCCGCTGAGCCGTACGCCACGCTCACCGATCCAGGTGTCGTAGCCCTTGGGCAGTTCGTTAATGAATGCGTGTGCGTTGGCGAGTCGGGCGGCTTCGGCGATCTCGCTGTGGGTCGCACCTCGCCGGCCGTAGGCGATGTTGTCCGATACCGTGCCGTCGAACAGGAAGATGTCCTGCTCGACGATCGCGACCATCGCGCGGTAGCTCCCGACACGGACTTGGCGCAGGTCTCGCCCGTCCAGGCTGACTTCGCCGGCGCCCGGATCGTAGAACCGTGCGATCAGGTTGCACAGGGTCGTCTTGCCCGCGCCGCTTGGGCCGACCAGCGCCACAACCTGGCCGGGCTCGGCCTGAAAGCTCACCTCTTCCAGCGCAGACCTTCCGGCCTTGGGGTAACGGAATGTCACGCCCTGCATCTGTACGCGGCCCAGCACATCCTTGGGGTCAAGCACCGCCGCCCCGGGCTTGGTCGGGCTCTCCAGCGGCTCGGCCAACAGGTCCAGCACACGGTCCAGCCCGGCAAGCGACGTCTGCAATCCCGCCGCGCTCGATGCCAGCAGGGCCAACGGTTGCAGCAGGCTCGCCAAGTACCACAGGAACATGAACAGGTCGCCGACCGTCAGCGCCTCGTGCGGCGCAAGTGTTCCGGCCAACACCGCGGCGCGGTCATCGATGATCCGCACCCCTGCGTAACACAACACGCCCGCCAGCGCGACAGGGATCAGCATCCGCCAGACGATGTCGATCGCCCGGTTCCACCACCAGCCAAGCAGCTCCTGGCGGGTCATGAAGTGGGTGTCGGTGGCGAAGTTCGTCCCCTCGGTCCGCTCGCGTGAAAAGATCCGAACGACCCGCACCCCGCCGAACGCCTCGGTCACCCGGCCGTCGATGTGTGAGCGCGTCGCACGGATGTCTCGCCAAAGCGGACGGATACGCCCGATCCAGGTCCGGTGCGTCATGAACACCACGGGCAGCAACACCAACGCGCCCAGCAGCAACCGCCATTCGATGAACCCCAGGATCAGCAGGATCCCCACGAGTTGGATGATCGCGCCCGCCGGGTTGTAGATCATCGAAAACACCAGGTCGCCCACGCCCCCGGCGTCCTCGCGGATGATGCTCGATGCCCCGCCTGACTTCAGGGAAAATACACGGTGCAGCGGCAGTCGGATCGCGTGGTTAAACACTCGACGGCGCATCTCGATACGCGCACGGTGTGTGATCCGCGTCGCCTGCCACCGGCCCCAGACCCGTGTGAGGATCGACCCGGCGTTCATCAGCACCACGACCACGAACAGGAAAAACAGCAGCCGCTTGGGATCATCCCTCGCCGGCAGCCAATCCCCCACCCGGCTCAGGAGGCCACCCTCCATCGGCTGGCCATTGATGACGTTGTCGATCGCGATCTTCGACACCAGCGGCGGCACCAGGTCCACCACCGTTGAGATGCTCAGTGTCAGCACCGCCAGCCCAAGGGCCGTGCGGTGGCCCCGCAGAAGCCCAAAAAACCGCTTGAATAGAGTTATAAACCCTCGGCTGCGCTGCTTGCCCAATTGCCGGGCGCGCGGCACACCATCGGCGCCGGCCCCCGGTTTAGACGACTTGGAGTCTCCATGCTCGTGCCGCTTGGCAAAGTCCTGGCGGTACGTCCGGTATTTTCGGCTGCTGGATCTAGGCGGGCTCATTAACACCGATCATAGCACCACCAATGGCCGCCGGCATACGAAGCCGAAAAGCCGGCCTGGGCTTCACGTTCAGGCGATACGAAACATTGAAGTGCTCGCCCAAGACCCTCGTGTGTTTACTTTGAGGTTTATCCTGAAGTTCGAAGGTGGCGTCCCGGTCTTGGACCTGTATCTCACGGGTGACAGACGGCGATACGCAAGGCAGTCACCATCAATCGTTTCACATTTCAAGGTGGGACCAGCCTCCCATGTCGTTTTCCCCGGAGATCCCAGAGGATCACAAAAAAACAACCCGCGGCTTGAGCCGCGGGTTGTAAAAGTGGACGTTGTATCGAAAGTCGCTTAGGCGATGTGCCGGCGACGCAGTGCCAGGCTGCCCAGGCCCATGGCCAGCAACGCGGGGGTCACGGGCTCGGGGATCGGGTTTTCCTGCGGCACGGTGGCGGCTTGGCCGGCGGTGATGATCCGGATCTGGTCGGTGATGCCGCTGACGTTGAAGTTGAAATCCAGCCGCATGCGGTTGTTGCTGATGCGGAACGAGTCGCCGTTGGGATCGGACAGGTCCAGCCCGTGGCCGACGGCAGATTCGTAGGTGGTGCCCGGTGCGCCGACGAGAGTGTCACTTGCGGCGAAGTCACCGAAGATCACGCCGAGGATCTTTTCGTTGAAGGTGATGCTGCCGCTCATGGTCTTGGGTGTGGCGGCATCGGCGCTCACATCGCTGTGAAGGAAGAAGCTGGTGACGACCCGGCCCGCGGCGAGGGTGCGCCCGGCGGCTGTCGAGGAAGCGTCATACACACCCGGGAGGTAGGCTTCTACCTGTAGGCTGCTGGCCAGGGTGGTGTCGCGTTGTTCGGTGAACATCAGCGCCCGGTTGTTGTTGGTGCGGGCGTCCGCGGTGACGTCGGCAGGTGCGAAGACCATGTTGACGTCGCCTGACAGGGTCAGGGCGGAGGCTTGGCCGGCCAAGCTCAGGACGGTACCGATGGCGAGAGTGGTGATGATCGATTTCATGGTTACAACATCCTTACTTTTCATTGGCCGGCACATGTCGCGTGCTGGCCGGTCCACCTGATTCCCTCGTAGCCGACAACTCACATTTGTTGGGGCTCTTGCCGGGGTAATGGTGGTACCACAACCCGCATGCCGCAGCCCCAAATGACCCAAGGATTGGCTTTTTATTGACCGATTTTCTTTTAACCCCCATGTCCCCAAAGGCTTAAATGACCGGAGAGATCCATTCCAACGCGAAATCATTATACCGATAATCCGGGCTGTTGTCCAAGGGCAACACGGGTGTGCTGAAAAAAAACAACATGAGTTCCCTCAAAACTCATCTATTGGTCCGATAAGTGGTTGCGGCAGTCTAATTCGGTAGATAAGCCCGGCTGTGCGGCTAGCCAGATCGGCTTCCGCGGGGGGACGGGGCCGATACGGTTTCAGGGCCAATTCCGATCGTCTCCAGCCAGGCGTCATCTCATCTGGGGGCCTCAATAAGACGCCCGGGCAACCCCTAAGACCACATCTGGGGATTCTCGTCTCTGGCGTCTCAGGACAGACGGGGTTAGAGAGCGTATCCTTGTGTAATTCGAGAGGTACACAGCCTGTTTCTTCTGGCCGGGAGCCACCAACTATGAATGCACGTCTTGGTAAAACGCGGAGTGGGATTTGGAGCCTGATCATCTTGTCTGGTCTGGCATGGGCCGCGCTGGCGGGGGCCGCCGCGACTTCGGAGGTGTTCAGCCCCACGGCCCGAGCCCAGGATCCATCCGCCAAGGCGGTGGAGGCTGCTGATGGCAGCCAGACCCAAACCGACGGTCAGGACCAGACCGCCGGGCCGGAGGATTCAAGCCAGACGACTCAGGACACCCCGTCACAAGCCGGCGCTGAAGAAGCAGAGGACGACACCCCGGTCACCCCGGTGGTCGGTTGGCTGGAGTTATCCGAAGCGCTGCGTGACGGCCCGGCGCCCTTCGCCTGGGTCGACGCCGAGGAGGCCGGCCCGTCGTTAGGCGACGTGCTTAATCAACTGGATTATGTCGCCGAGCATGATGAGTACCTGGGGGTGGTGATCTACCTGGACCAGCCGATGCTGCGGCTGTCGCAGGTGCTTGCGATCGCCGACAAGGTCGCGCAGGTGCGTGAGGCCGGCAAGCGCGTGCTTATCTACGCCGAGGCGTACGACACGATGGAGTACGTGTTGGCGAGTTCGGCGGACCTGATCCTGCTGCAGCACAAGGGCGAGGTTCAGTTGCTTGGGCTGTCTATCGAGGAGATGTATCTGGCGGGGCTTCTCGAGTTGGTCGGCGCCAAGGCCGACATGGTGCAGATCGGCAAGTTCAAAGGCGCTTCGGAGTCCTTGATGCGTACCGGGCCCAGTGAAGAGTGGAACCAGAACATCGATGCGCTCCTGGACGACCTGTACGGCCAGATCATCGAGCTGATCACAGCCGGCCGGTCCATGACCCAGGACGAGGTCGAGGGGCTTTTGGGCGATAGCTGGACGATGACCGACACCGACTATCTCCGCCGGCGCGTCGTCGACCGCCTGACCGACCGCGACCTGATCGACGTGACCGAGGTCGAGTTCGGCGACAACTTCAACTGGGACGACTCGATGGGCTTAGGCAGCACTTCGCTTCAGATTAATAACCCGATGATGCTGTTCGGGATGCTTTTTAAGGAAGCGGACACCCGAACGACCCGCCCGACGATCGCGGTCGTCCACGCCGACGGCCCGATCCACTCCGGCGATTCGTCCCACGGCCAGGGGATGTTCGACACCAAGTCGATCGGCAGTAGGACCATGGTCGAGGTCCTGGGCGATGCGCGTGACGACGACAACATCAAGGGTGTCATCCTGCGGATCAATTCCCCCGGCGGCTCGGCGCTGGCCAGCGAGATCATCTGGCAAGCCGTCCGAGACCTCGGCGAAAACAAGCCCGTCTACGTCTCGATCGGGTCCATGGCCGCCAGCGGCGGCTACTACATCGCCAGCGCCGGCGACGAGATCTACCTCACCCCGACCTCGATCGTCGGATCGATCGGCGTGGTCGGCGGGAAGATCGTGCTCGGCGGGCTCTACGAGAAAATCGGTATCAGCGTGCATCAGCGCAGCCGGGGCCCGATGAGCTCGATGTTCAACAGCGTCGAGCCGTTCACCGAGGATCAGCGTCTGGCCGTGCGTAGGTCGATGGAACTGATCTACGACCAGTTCGTGCAGCGTGTGACGATCGGCCGGGGGTCGCGCCTGCCTGATATCGCTTCGGTGGCCGAGGGAAGGCTCTTCACCGGGCGTCAGGCGGCGGATAATGGGATGGCGGATAAATTGGGCGGGGTCGCCGTGGCGATGACGGATCTGGCCCAGGAGCTTGGGCTGGCAGATGATGACTACGACGTGATCCACCTGCCCGCGCCGATGTCTTTGCAGACGTACCTCAACGAGGTGTTCGGTGCGCAATCCCCATCGGCTTCTTCCGCCGCGCCTTGGCTGCAAGCCGCCAAGCAGGTGTTGGGCCCGCGTACCTGGCCGAGTGTCAGCGCGTCACTGAAGGGCCTGATGCTGCTGCAACGCGAGCCGGTGCTGACCCTCATGCCCGCCGTGATCGTGGTCCGTTAAGTCAGACGCCCGCGTCACCGTCCACGTGCCACGCCCAGCAGGTTTATCGATGACCCAGATGAACGTATCCGTGATCCTCCCCGCGGCCGGGTCGGGCACACGTTTTGCGCAGGGCTCAGCCGGGCCGTGCCCAAACAAGATCGAGATGGACCTGGCCGGTAAGCCGGTGTTCCTGCGCGCCGTTGAGTTATTTATCCAGCGCGCCGATGTCGGGCAGGTGATCCTGGCGGTCGGACCGAGCTGTCTGGACGATTTTCAATTCCGTTTCGGAGACAAGCTCGGTTTCCTGGGCGTCACGGTGGTCGCAGGCGGTGAAACACAGCGCTGGCAGACCGTCGCCAACGCGCTACAGGCGGTCGATGAAGCCGCCACCCATATCGCGATCCATGACGCCGCACGCCCGCTTGCAAGCCCCGAATTAGTCGACCGTGTTTTCGCCGCCGCCGAGCGATTCGATGCGGTGATCCCAGCCTGTGAAGTCGGTTCCACGCTCAAGCGCGTTGAGCCAGACGATACATTGCAAGAAGACGCCGACCCGCTTGACGCGATCCTCGGCCCCCAGGATAAGCCGCAATCCCCCACGAATCGTGTTGTCCAGACGGTCGACCGAAGCGACCTGGTCGCTGTGCAGACCCCCCAGGTCTTCAAGGCCGGGCTGCTGCGCAGGGCTTACCAGCAGATCACCGAAGGCCGGCTCGACCCGTCTGACATCACCGATGATGCCCAGCTCGTTGAAGCGCTGGGCGAGCCCGTACACGTGGTTCAGGGCGAGCCGGGGAACCTGAAGATCACCCACCCAGGCGACGCCGAACTCGCCGAAGCGCTCATGGAAAAGCGAGACGCCGCGCAGGCCGGGCAACTTGCCGAGAAGCGGTTGTTTGGTGATGACGAGGACGAGTGAAGGGGGCGCTCGCTCGCAGGTATCGAAGTCGCGGAAAAGCCGCTTGCGGCTTAGCGGAGTCTACCGAACACCTTGGGCATGGGTATTGTTAGAGGTGGCCATGAGATGGTTCAGGGCGATGTCTTCAGGAACTTTCTTACCGGCGCATCCTCATCAAGCCCCAGCGCAGACCGAGCGGCGGCGTCTGCCTCGTTAAGCTTGCCCATCCGGTGATACAGAGCCGCCAGCCGTACCTGGTGCGTCGCGCGGTCCGGCTCGATGACGCTTGCGGCGTAGATGTGGTGCAGCGCCCTCTGCGTGTCCCCGTCCTGTAACGCGATCGCCGCGGCCAACTCGCGGTAGCCTGCGTGGTATGGCTCACGGTCCAGCGCACGTTCGATTGCGCGCACCGCCTGTGCATAACGCCCGGCCTGGCGGTGGGCCTTGGCAAGCTCATGCGCCCAGCGCCCCGAGCCGGGCTCCTGCCGGTCGAGGGTTTCAAGCGACCCGATCGCCTGGTCGAGTTGGCCTGACGCCAGAGCGATGCGCACCAGCGCCTCGTGCGGCCAGGGGTCGACCGGCAGGCTGTCGGCGTATCGCAGCACCGCACGGGTCGCCTCCTCCGGGTCGTCGCGCTTAAGCGCCCGTTGGGCCGCCAGCCGAAGCAGGTCCGGATGGTCGCCGTGCTGTTTCAGCAGCGAGCGCAGTTCGGCATCACTAACCGGTCTACCCGACCCCGTTAGCACTTCAATCAGCCGCTTCGTAGTCTCGCCAGCGTCGTGCTTGTCAACAAGTGGTGCAAGACCCCACTGCCGGACCTGCTCGCCGGCCCAGGCTTTGAACCCGCCGAAGAAAGCCTCCGCCGACTGACCGGTGACTTGTTCCAGGGCCTGGGTATCCGGCGTCCCCTCGTAGTAGAGCCCGAGCATGTCGACAATCGCCTGGTGTCCGAAGCGGTAAGCAAGGTATTCGAGCATCCAGTCCGATTGGGCGTACGCCAGCGGCCGGTCGGCCGGGGTCTTGGGCCGGACGAACCCCCAGTTGATCTGGTTCAGCGTGAAGAGCTTGTCTTTGTGTAGCGCCTCGGCCAGCAGCCGGCAGGTGACGTACGACCGCCCGGTCGACTCCTGTGACACCGCGCAGGCCTCGGTGAACCAGTGGGGGATGCGGTTGCGCGTCTGGTCGAGGGTCACGGTGTGGACGAACTCGTGGCGGACGACGTTGGGCCAGTCGTACCCCCCGTGCTGGCCCGAGCCCTCGCGCGGCGGGGTCATGGCGATCGCGTCACCGGTCGCCGCGGCGATCGTCCATATCTCGGGCATCCCGGTGATGCGTACGGCGAAGTGCTGCTCGTCGGGCATCAGGTCGATCCGGGTGATGTGTTTGGGCCGGTGGCTAAAAGCATTGGTGACATCGCGGTAGATCGCTTCGAGCTTCTCAGGCATGTCACGGGCGAGCGCCTCGTCGACCCCGGGCTTGTAGCGGATCACAAAGTGCTCGGTCTCGATCCGATCGTAGGCCAGCAGGTCGTTGAGCATGGCGAGCTGATTGGCGGCGCGGCGGTTAAACGGGTCCAGACGGGTGGCGGCGGCCAACTCACGCTGGGCATCTTCATCATGGGCGGCCTGCATCAACAAGAGCCCAAGCTCGATCCGCGGCGCCGGCCAGTTGGGCGCAAGCTCCACCGCCTTTCGCAGCATCGCCTCGGCCTGGTCGTACTGACGCGCGGTTCCCAGGTATGTCCCGGTGGTGAAGTGAGCCAGCGGGTTGCCCGGCGAAACCTGATCGAAACGCGCAAGCGACACTTCCATGCCCGGCTCGTCGTACGCCAGTGCCTTGGCCGCTGCGTCCAGCGCCAGCGCCTCCCTGTGCCCGGGGTATCGAGACAGAAGCGCCGATACGGCCGACTGCGCCGCGGCCACGTCGCGCTGCTGCAACAGGCTACGGACCTCGATGATGTCCGCCAGCGGGTGCGATGTATTTGTCTGCCCAAGCTTTTCGGTCACAGCCGAAGCCCGGTCAAAGGCGTAGCCCCTGACCGACATCCGCCCGAGCCCGGACCACGCCTCGCCGCATCGGCTATTGAGCGCGAGCGCCGCGGTCAGCGCTTCGACGCCTTCCTTGGCATTGTCCTTATCGATCAGCAGGTCGGCTTCGGCGATGTGGGCCGGCCAGTACAGTGGGTCCAACTCCTGCCGCACCCGCCCCAACAGGTCCAGCGCGAGTTGGTAGTCCTGCGCCGGCCTTCCTTCCAGCCGGGCTAACGCCGCCAGCGCCTGCGCCGCCGCGGTCAGCTCCGCCGGGTCGTTGATCTGCTCGCCGCGTAACTTTTCACGCCAGGGGGTCAACAGCGCCACCGCCTGGGCCGGCTGACCGAGTTGCTCGTGTGCCTGCGCCGAAAGAAGCGCCGCCTGCGCCGAATCGGTCTGGGAAAGAAGCTCAATCGTCAGCGTCGGCTCCCCGCGCTCCAGCGCCGCCCGGGCTCGCAGAAGAACATCCGTCTCGGCGTCGACCAGCTCCGGGGCATCCAGCTCGTAGCGCAACAGCGCCAGCCGGGCCCGCTGGTTGAGCGTCAGCTCAGACGCCCCGGGCAGGTCGTCCCATCGGCCATGAAAAATCATCAGGTCGATGCGGGCTTGATCATCGGTCAACGGGTCGTCGATCACCTGCTGCACCAGAGCCGATGGCTCGATCGCCGGGAGCACCGGGGGAACCTGGGGAGCGGGGAGGTTGTCGGGTTCATCGCCCGATACCCAGGCCGCAGGCCCCAGTAAGGCGGTGAGTAGCAGGCAGGTAAGGGGTATCCGATTTATCATGTGCGGTGTGCCCGTGTGATGTCCCGTATCCAGGATCGGCTTTTCCCATGACAGACTTGCAGAAGGACTATTCCGACACATTTGGGATCCTCCGTGAGATGGTATTCCTCAACCACGCCGGAGTCGCCCCGATCAGCGGGAAGGCCGCCGATGCGATCCGCGGCTACGCCAAGCAGGCCGAGACGATCGCCTACGTCGATGCCGGCTGGTACACGCGGGCCGTCCAGGTCAAGCGCGCCGCCGCCAGGCTGATCAACGCCGACAGCCACCGGGAGATCGCCTTTGTCCCTAATACGTCGACCGGGCTGAGTCTGGTCGCCAATGGTCTGGATTATGAGCCCGGGGACAACGTCGTTATTACGGATGTCGAGTACCCCGCCAACCGATACCCCTGGGAGAATCTCAAGCGCCTGGGCGTGGAACTGATCGAGGTCAGGCAGGACCCGGACGGCCGAATCAACGTCAAGGATGTCTGCGACGCGGTCACCGACCGCACACGGGTCGTCTCGATCTCACACGTCCAGTTCGCATCCGGGCACCGCATCGACCTCAAGCCGATCAGTGATATGGCCCACCTGGCGGGGGGGTATCTGTGTGTGGATGCGATCCAGAGCGTGGGGGTCTTGCCGGTGGACGTACAAGCCATGGGGATCGACTTCCTCGCCGCCGACGGTCACAAGTGGATGCTCGGGCCGGAGGGCGCGGGGATCTTTTACTGCCGCCAGGACCTGTGCCAAATGCTGCACCCGGCGGTGGTCGGGTGGATGAACATGGTCGACGCCGAGAACTATGGCGACTACCGGTTTCAGTTCCAGCCCGACGCCCGGCGATTCGAGCCCGGAAGCTGGAACATCCCGGGGATCTACGGCCTTGGGGCCAGCATCGACCTGCTCTTAGATGTCGGGATCGACAACGTCTGGCAACAGGTCGATGCGTTGACCAGCCGGTTCTGTGAAGGGGCGGCTAAGAAGGGTTACGAGATCTTCAGCCCGCGCACCGACCCCAACGAGCGTAGCGGGATCGTCATATTCAGCGCCCCGGAACGTGTCGGTGGACCCGAAGGCCACCGGAAGATCGTCCACGGCCTGGAACAGCAGAAGATCATCATCGCGCTGCGCGAGGGCCGGCTTCGCGTCAGCCCGCACTTCTACAACACGGTCGAGCAAATCGACAAGGTGGTCGACGCGCTGCCGTAGCGCTCTGCGCCTAGTGGATTCACAAGACCGCCCAAGCCCACGGATTCAATCCGTGGACTTCTGAGGCGATTCGGGCGACACCCCGTCATCACTGCTTGCGATCCGGTTCTCATCTGTCTGCCAGCCCGGGTCGGTGGGTAGGGCGGTGTCGAAGGATTGATCGGGTAGCGTGACATTGGCCTTCGTCTCCGTCAGGCGCACGATCGTCTGCGTTTCCGAGTCGTCCAATGTGGATGCCTCAACCGGCAGCAGGGTTTCTCGGTCGAACCACAGGTCGATGCCGGTCAGGTCGGTTTCGATCTCGGGCCGGGGCGTGAGCTTGAGGTGGATGCTGTTGGCGGGGTCTTCTTCGGTAAGGGGTACAAGCACCACGTCAAACCGCGCAAGCACCCGGTCTTTCTTCAGATTCAGCGGGATCGGGAACGGGCCTTCGCCCAGCTCCATTGCCTCACCCGCTTCTTCGTCGTCGGGGACGAGCTGGTAACGCACCGCGGTCTTGTACTCGTGGTCACGTTTCAGCAGCCAACGCCCATCGTAGAGATACCACAGGTCCGGCCGGGACGGATGGCCGTCGGTGATCAGCCGATCGAAGTGGATTGCGAACCGTGGCGGGGGCCCGGTCTGATAGATCAGCGTCCCGAACCGGCGCTGTTCATCGCCTAGCAACAACTGGTTGCGGTCGTAGCGCAGGTCGGCGGTGAGCGTTTTTACCTCCGCAGCGGCGCCTTCGATCCGCTGTAGCCAGTCTTCGGCCGAGCCGTCGTCGGGCTGACTTTGTGCAGCGTCGGGCTGTGTCTGCGGCTGGGTGAGTGGTGCGTCCGGCTGCGATGCCACGGGCTGGGTGTCCGGCGCGGTATCCGGGGTGGCGGCCGGTTCTGCGGTGCAGGCGGTGCAGATGAATAGCAGCGGCAAGGCGGTGAGCAGGTGTCTCATCGCTTTATCTTACCCCCGGTCCCCCGGCGGCGTCGATCGGTGTATTCGCTAACGTCGGGCGTGTCGGTCACGACGCGCGTGGGGCGGGGAAGTGATCAAAGACGGCGTGTGTCGGGTCCAGGGCCTTGATGCGCTGTGTGACCGCGCCGCGGACCTCGCCGAGGTGGCCGACAAACCAGCCGGCCAGGCAGGGGTGCGCCGAGAGGCGGTCGACCTCTGAGACGACCTCTTCACCGGGTCTGCCATGAGCGCTGATCGGGACGGACTGGATCAGCAGCACGCCGGCGCGGTCGGCCGCTTCGTACAGCAGCTCCGGCCCGTAGTGGTCCCGGACCATCAGCAGGGAGTCGCCTGTGGCCGGCAGCAGCGTGTTTTCATTGACACGGTCGACCATGACCACGCTCTGAATCCGGCAGGGTCGGCCGTTGACCAGGAAGCCGGGGTGATCCTGATCAAGCTCATCGCTGTCGCGGCGGACGCTGGTCAGCCCGATGGTGACGCTGCGTTGGTCGATGACGTTGTCGCCGTCGATCAGGCGGAGTGTCAACTCGTACAACGGCTGATCGCCCATCCCGGCGGGCCACCAACGTTGAGGGCAGACGACCTCGAACCGGACCGATCCCTCGCCGTCGCGCACGGGTGTTCGGGCGTTGCCTTCGTCGAAGAATCCGTCCATACCTTTGATGGAGATGTGGACATCCGCTTCGCCGGTGAATCCGGCCGAGGCCTGGGGGATCGCCGGCTGCGTGTGGAAGTGCGTGTCGATGACCGCCTGCTGCTCATCGACGTAGCGGACCAGCGGGCGGACGGATGATATTCGCAGTTGCCCAGACATAGCGGAACTCCTTTGCGAGGCGTCGGACGGGCCATCCTGATAAACTCTATTATCGGTTGGTTGGGTAATAAAGCGCAGTGATTTTTTTCTTTGTGTAATTTGAGAATTTGGGAGGCTTGGGGGGGCTGTCCCGGGCAGTTTTCCGTGTTACCCGGGGTTGGGTATGTCTGGCCCAAGGAGTCTTCTGATGTCGATGTGTCTAGGAATGGATGTGCAATGGCCTATCTTGGCGATGCTGTTGGTACTGGCGGGTTTTTCCGCGGCCTCGGCGCAGACGTCCGGTGCGGCCGATGTTCCCAAGGACCAGGAGATCCGCCGGGGCTTGCCCTTGAAACCCGCCGAGGGCAAGACCCGCTCGCAGTTGTTCTATGAGCGGATCATCACGCCTATCGAACCCGACCTTGTCGGCAAGCCCGACCGTCTGTCGCAATACATCCAGCATTTTCAGCGTGCCGCACTCAACGATGCGCGTCTGATTGCCTTTGATGTCCAGGCCAACTGGGACCCCAAGGCCGGCGCGGTTTTACTGACCGGGTTCGTTGAATACCAGGAACACCAGGAGGCGCTGCAAACCTATCTCGGCCTGCTGGGCTTTGAATCGGTCGACGATCAAACCGAGCTGATGCCGGCCGAGGCGCTGGGCGAGCTTCGCTTCGGGGTGGTCCGCGCCGAAGGGTCTTTCTTGTTCAAGAGGCCGGATGCAGAAAGCGAGTCGCTTACGCAATTGCGCCGCGGCGATCCCGTCTTCCTGCTCCGCCCGGCTGATGACGGGTTTTTTCTCTGCCACGGCTGGGAGGGGTACGTCGGGTACATCAGCGGGCAGGACATCGACCGGATTGACGCCCAGGGTTTTTCATCGGTGATGCCGCAGCCGGACCCCGGCAAGTCGGCGGCCACGATCGACCCTGCGATCGAAGTCGGAATGGCCCTGGCCGGCACGCCGTACAAATGGGGGGGCACGACCGATGCCGGGATCGATTGCTCGGGGTTGATGCAGCACGCGTTCTCAACCGTCGGCCTGCTGCTGCCTCGGGATACGGACCAGCAAGCCCTGGTCGGCCGGCTCACCGCCACACGCTGGCACCGAGAGGAGATGCGCCGCGGCGACCTGGTGTTCTTCATGAACTCACGCGGGCGGATCAATCACACCGGCGTGTACCTGGGCGATGGGAAGATGCTTGAGTCCGGCGGCCCCGGCGTCAGGGTGCTCAGCTTCAACCCCGAGGACCCTGACTACAACGAAAAACGCGACCGGCGGTTCTGTTTCGCCAAGCGGGTGATCGAGTGAGCCCACGCCGTGGAGCCACCTATCAAAGCCAGGCAGCCTATCCATGACCGAGCCCGACCCTAGCACCGCGGAACTGCGTTCGATCAACCCGTACGACCAATCGGAGGTGGGGCGGGTGACGGTCACGCCCGCCGCTGGGGTTTCACAGGTGATTAACCGGGCTCACCAGGCGCAACCGGCGTGGGGCACGCTATCCCTTGAGCAGCGCCGAGACGCGATGCGCCCGCTGGGCAAGCTTCTTAGAGACCGGGCCGACGAGTTTGCACGGCTGATCACCCAGGAGATGGGCAAGCCGATCAATGAGGCCAAGGGTGAGATCGCCGCGACGATCGGGGGGTTTGATCACGAGCTGGACGCGATCGTAGAAGCGATCAGCCCCGAGCAGCTCGACGACGGCACGACGAAGTCGACGATCTACTACGACCCGTTTGGCGTCTGCGCATGCATCACACCGTGGAACTTCCCCGTGATGATGATCCACTGGCTGGTGGTCCCCGCGTTGATGGCGGGCAATGCCGTGATCCTCAAGCCGTCGGAGGAAACGCCCGTGACGGCGCAGCGATACGCCGATCTGCTTACCGACCTGTTGCCGCCGGACGTGCTTCAGGTGGTGCATGGCCGGGACGACCAGGGCAAGGCGCTGGTTGCCGGGGAGGTGGACCTGATCTGCTTTACCGGCTCGCGCGAGGCCGGCAAACACATCATGGCCTCGGCCAGCTCAGGCCTGAAGCGCATGATCCTGGAGTTGGGATCGAAGGACCCACTGATTGTGCTTGAGGATGCCGACGTCAAGGCCGCCGCACGCTTCGCCGCCGGGAACAGCTTCCGCAACGCCGGACAGGTCTGCGTCAGCACCGAGCGGATCTATGTCCCCGACAGCATCGCGGGTCCATTCATGGATGAGCTCGTCAAAGCCAGCGGCGAGATCGTTATCGGCGACGGTCTGGACGAAGCCACGGCCTTGGGCCCGATGGTCAATGCCGGTCAGCGCGACCACGTGCTTAAACAGGTCGACGAAGCCGTAGCCCAGGGGGCACAAGTCGCGTTCGGCCACACCGGTCACCACCACAACTTCGTCATGCCCACCGTCCTCACCGCCGTGACACACGACATGGACATCGCCCGTACCGAGACGTTCGGCCCGGTCGCCTGCATCATCACGGTCGCCGACGAGCACGAGGCGGTGGATAAGGCCAACGACACCGAGTTCGGCCTGGGCGCCGTCGTTTTCGGCGAGCCCGAACACGCAAACCGGGTCGCACGCCAACTCAACGCCGGCATGATCGGCGTCAACAAGTCCGTCGGCGGTGCTTGTGGCGCACCCTGGGTCGGCGCACGCCAATCCGGCTACGGATACCACGCCTCGCGCGACGGACACCGTCAGTTTTGCCAGCCACGCGTCGTCAGTTTCGCGAAGTAATTCATTTCGCAGTAAAAAAATATTCGCAGCCGGCATATCGCGCTTTACACGGGAAAAACACGCGCCGGGGTTTGTAAGTCCCTTCTAGCTCTTTAGATGCCACGGCCACGGCTGCGCCACATCGCGCCAGACGGGGGCGGTCCGATAGCACTGAATCCCCCTCAATACTTTCATAAGTGTCAATAAAGACAGGCGTCTTGACGATGTTCGCTTCGCAATCGGTGATTTTTTCTACTTTAAGACTCCGGAGCACGCCGCGTAGGCGAAAGCTCAATAGTTCATAGTGACAGAGAGGCTTCCAATTATGGCAAGCACCACACGAAAGAGCAGTACCTCGAAGGCGAAAACCAAGAAGTCGCCCAAGAGCAAGGCTCGCAAGACCACGGCCAAGGCCAAGACCCGCAAGACGGCCGTGAAGGCCAAGCGCAAGACGGCCACCAAGGCCAAGAGCAAGACCGCCACGAAGGCGAAGGCTCGCAAGACGACCGCCGCCAAGAGCAAGGCAGCCAAGTCGGCCGCCGCGAAGGCCAAGGCCCGTAAGCTGGCCGCCGCGAAGGCAAAGGCTCGTAAGATCGCCGCCGCCAAGGCGAAGGCACGCAAGCTGGCCGCTGCCAAGGCTAAGGCCCGTAAGCTGGCCGCCGCGAAGGCCAAGGCCCGTAAGATCGCCGCCGCCAAGGCGAAGGCCAAGAAGGCCGCTGCCGCGAAGGCCAAGGCCCGCAAGGCCGCTGCCGCCAAGAAGCGTAAGTCGCCCGCCAAGGCCAAGGCTCGTAAGAGCACTACGGCCAAGAAGCGTAAGTCGCCCGCCAAGGCCAAGGCTCGCAAGAGCACCACGGCCAAGAAGCGTAAGACGACCGCCAAGGCCAAGGCTCGCAAGAGCACCACGGCCAAGAAGCGTAAGACGACCGCTAAGGCCAAGACCCGTAAGACCACCGCGAAGGCGAAGTCGCGTAAGACGACGGCTGCCAAGGCTAAGAGCCGTAAGACCACGACCGCCAAGAGCAAGACTCGCAAGACCACTGCGAAGGCGAAGTCGCGTAAATCGGCTCCCAAGAGCCTTAAGTTCAAGCGTGCCGCTTCGAGCACGTCCCGTCGCCGACGGGCCGCGTAAGACAGCAGCCAAGCGATTGAGAATCTTTAAACAGCGCCGGTCGAAAGGCCGGCGCTGTTTTTTGTCCGTCTCGTGGGGGTATCTGGGAGGGGAGGTAAAGGGAGGGGCGAGGCTTTTTCACACCGACGGGTATTTTGCTAACATGCCGCCCGATACCCGCTTGTGATCTTTGGAGGCCTCGCCATGAGCCAATCGTCCCTGTCACTGCCCCAGCAGCGTGGGTTGGGTCAGACCCAGCGCCGCGACGCCTGGTGGCTCCAGCCGCTGGTGGTGTTTCTGGGGCTGGGCGCTTTCGTGGTCTACTCGACCTGGGCTGCGTTCCAGGGGGCGAACTACGAGTTCGGGCCGTACCTCTCGCCGATGTACTCGCCGCTGCTGTTCGACGCGGGCACGCTCTTCGGCCAGGCCAGCGTCGGCCACCACACCTGGTTTGGCGCCTGGCCCGCATGGATCCCCGCTTTTATCCCCGCCTCGCCGGCGCTGATCATCCTCACCATCCCCGCCGGCTTCAGGTTTACCTGCTACTACTACCGCGGCGCCTATTACAAGGCCTTCTGGGCCGACCCGCTGAACTGCGCCGTCGGCGAACCCCGCAACGGGTACCGCGGCGAAAACTTCTGGCCGCTGCTGATCCAGAATATCCACCGCTATATGTTCTACCTAGCCGCGCTCTATATCGTCGTCCTGACATATGACGCGGTCATTGCAACGCAGTTCCAAGACGACTGGGCAGCGAAGGGCGGCAAGATGCTTTTCGGCGGCGAGGCTCGTGCCGGTTTCGGTATAGGCGTCGGCACGCTGGTGATGACACTCAACGTCATCCTCCTGGGCGGGTACACCTTCGGCTGCCACTGCGCCCGCCACTTCTCAGGCGGCAACAGCGACCACCACTCCAAACTGCCCATGGGCAAGAAGCCCTACGAGTGCATCAGTTGCCTCAACCGCAACCACATGAAGTGGGCGTGGACAAGCCTGATCTGGGTCGGGTTCACCGATTTCTATATCCGGATGCTCGCGGCGGGCGTCTGGACCGACTGGAGACTGTTCTGATATGCGTGAGTTCACGACCCATGAATACGACGTGTTGGTGATTGGCGCAGGCGGCGCGGGATTGCGTGCGGCGATCGAAGCCTCCGGCAGCGGGGTGACCTGCGGGCTGATCTGCAAGTCGCTCTTAGGCAAGGCCCACACCGTCATGGCCGAGGGCGGCATGGCCGCAGCGCTGGGCAACGTCGATGACCGCGATAGCTGGTCCACCCACTTCGCCGACACCATGCGCGGCGGGCAGTACCTGAACAACTGGCGGATGGCCGAGCTTCACGCCAAGGAATCCCCCGA
This sequence comes from Phycisphaeraceae bacterium, assembly GCA_029260655.1. Classification (GTDB taxonomy): domain Bacteria; phylum Planctomycetota; class Phycisphaerae; order Phycisphaerales; family Phycisphaeraceae; genus JAJRRS01. The sequence continues at coordinate 16,758 of JAJDCU010000031.1, read as the reverse complement.
CCGGGTCAATGAGCTCGAGGCCTGGGGCGCCGTCATGGACCGCACCAAGGACGGCAAGATCCTCCAGCGGAACTTCGGCGGACACAAGTACCCAAGGCTCGCCCACGTCGGCGACCGCACGGGCCTTGAAATGATCCGCACGCTCCAGGACCACGGCATCCACCAGGGCATCAAGGTCCACATGGAAGTCACCGTCGTCGAGCTGCTCATGGAAGGCGGCCGGGTCGTCGGGGCCTTTGCCTACGAGCGCGAGCACGGGCGGTTCATCGTCTTCAAAGCCAAGGCCGTCGTCATGGCGACCGGCGGGATCGGTCGGGCGTTCAAGATCACCAGCAACAGTTGGGAATACACCGGCGACGGCCAGGCCCTCGCCTACGAAGCCGGCGCCGACCTGATCGACATGGAGTTCATCCAGTTCCACCCCACCGGGATGGTCTGGCCCCCGAGCGTGCGCGGCATCCTCGTCACCGAGGGCGTCCGCGGCGAGGGCGGGATCCTCACCAACAGTGAGGGCCGGCGGTTCATGTTCGACGACATCCCCGACGCGTACACCAGCTCGACCTCCGACAACGAGGAAGAGGGCTGGCGGTACGTCACCGGCGACAAGAGCGCACGTCGCCCCCCCGAGTTGTTGACCCGCGACCACGTAGCCCGCTGTATCGTCCGCGAGGTCAAAGAGGGCCGGGGCTCTCCGCACGGCGGCGTCTTCCTCGACATCGCATGGATCAAAGAGCACATCAAGGACGCCGAGGGCCACATCAAGAAGAAGCTGCCGAGCATGTACCATCAGTTCAAGGAATTGGCTGGTTTGGACATCACCAAGGAGCCGATGGAGATCGGCCCGACGACGCACTACGTCATGGGCGGGATCCGTGTTGATGCCGAAACCCAGATGTCCACTGTCCCCGGCCTCTTCGCCGCCGGTGAATGTGCCGCAGGCCTGCACGGCGCGAACCGCCTCGGCGGCAACTCGCTAAGCGATCTTGTAGTCTTCGGCAAACGGGCCGGTGAATACGCCACTAAATACGCCAAGGAAAACAGCGCCGGCCAAATCAACAACGACCAGGTCAACAAAATCGCCAACTGGGCCGAGGCCCCGTTCGACCGCGGCGACAAGGCCGAAAACCCGTTCACGATCCAGAGCGACCTGCAGGTGATGATGCAGGACAAGGTCGGGATCGTCCGCGAAGAAAACGAGCTGAACGAGGCGCTGGGCGAGCTTGAGAAGTACAAGGCCCGTGCCGAACACGCCTCCGCCGATGTCAACCGCGACTACAACCCCGGCTGGCACACGGCGCTGGATCTTAAGAACCTTCTGACAGTCTCCGAGGCCACCGCGCGTTCGGCGCTTCTGCGAAAAGAAAGCCGGGGCGCACACACCCGGCTGGATCACCCGGACAAGGACGAGCAGGAAGCCAAGCTCAACAATGTCGTCCGCAAAGGACCGGACGGCGCGATGCAGATCGAACGGGTGCCCATCCCGCCGATCCGTGAAGACCTGGCGCAGATCATCGAGGAGAACAAGTAATGCCCCAGGTTACTTTCAAGGTCTGGCGCGGGAACAAGGACGGCGGCCAGTTTACGGACTACCAGACCGATGTCACCGAGGGCATGGTTGTCCTGGACGCCGTGCATCAGATCCAGGCCGAGAGCGCTCCGGATCTCGCCTGCCGATGGAACTGTAAGGCCGGCAAGTGCGGCTCATGCTCCGCCGAGGTCAACGGCATGCCCAGGTTGATGTGCATGACCCGGATGGAAGACCTGCCCACCGATCAGCCGGTCACCATCGAACCTATGCAGGCCTTCCCCCTGATCCGCGATCTTGTCTGCGATGTCAGTTGGAACTTCGAAATCAAGACAAAGATCAAGAAATTCAAGCCCCGCAAGCCCGACGCCGAGGACGGCACCTGGCGGATGGTGCAGGACGACGTCGACCGCGTGCAGGAGTTCCGCAAGTGCATCGAGTGCTTCCTCTGCCAGAACGTCTGCCACGTCCTGCGCGACCACCACAAGCACGAAACATTCATCGGCCCAAGGTTCATCGCCTACACCGCCGCCCTTGAGATGCACCCCCTTGACACCGAAGACCGCCTGGCGGACCTAAAAGACGACAACGGCCTGGGCTACTGCAACATCACCAAGTGCTGCACCAAGGTCTGCCCCGAACACATCACCCTCACCGACAACGCCATCATTCCCCTCAAGGAGCGAGTCGTCGATGAGTACTACGACCCGATCAAGAAGCTGTTTAGGATGTTTAAGCCGAAGAAGTGAGGCTGGCCCGATCTATTCTGATCTAGGCGGCGGCGTGCTGTTCCAGAATCCTCTTACGCTGCCGTGCCAATATTCTGTATCTGAATAGCCAAATTGGCGAGGCAAGCAACATTGCCGCCGCTGGTAAAACAACAAGCATGAGAAGAAATATCGGCCAATTCGTACCAGATATTCTCTGGTTCTGGATAGAGATTGCCACGTTAAGAGTATTGAGAAAACCCCAGAATACGCCGATTGCCACACCGAGTAATGAAATGAAACTTGATGATTTAAAGGCATAGGCGGCGACACTCAAACATAAAATTGCAAGGCATACAAGCATGATCAGGTTTTCTCGATCCTCAACTAGAGACTCTGGCAGCAGAAATAAGATAAGAGCGATCGGCGAAGAACAAGCAATAGCCCACGCGAAACTGATCGCCCATCGCTTCAATTGTGGTGATGGAGGTTTATTGGCGAACGTGATTGGGTGGTCCGGGTGGAACGCTTGACCGCATTCCGGGCACTTGTTGTCTGTGGCAACAACCAAAGCATAGCCGCACTTAAGACAATATCGGGATGGCTCGGATTCCATTAGATACTGTTACGCCGTCGGGCGCTGCGACATCGTGAGTTGGACGTAGCGGTTGCGTAGTTCGTAGACGGTGTTGGCGAGCAGGTCGGCTTCTTCCTTGGAGAGGTTGCCCTTGGTTTTCTCTTCGATGACGGCGAGCATGTCGATGTGGTGGCGGGCGAGGTCCATGTGGGCCATGCGTTGGCCGGTCTGTGGATCGGGGATCGCACCCATGGCGAACAGCGCCTGCGTGGTCATGGTGCTGATGAGTGTCTCGAACGACGCGGCGGGCATCTGACGTTCCCCGCCCCCGGGTGCGCCTGAACCGTCCGGCGCTGCGCCGCTGTCTGCCCCGGCCGACGCGCTCTCGGCCTTGGCGGCGCGGGCCTGCTCGGCGAGCTTTTCTTTCTCGGCCTGAGCCTGCGCCTTCCAGTCGTCGTCCACAATGATCTTCGGGGCTTCGTCGGACATCGATAATTACTCCTGATGATGGCAGATCACTTGAGTTTAGCAGGAAAACCGCGAAGGCGCGAAGAGCGCGAAGGCGAGGGCTTATCCGCAGATTTCGCAGATGACGCAGATTTTCAGAGAATTCAAATCAGCCTTCCTTCTTCTTAATCTGCGTAATCTGTGGATACTTCTCTTTTCTTCGCGCTCTTTGCGCCTTCGCGGTTGCATCACTTCGCCGAGCTCTGGGCCAACACGCGCAGGCTCACTGGCAGATTAAAACTCATGTCTTCCTCGACGATGGTGGCGTGTTCGACCTCGCCGGCGAAGTCGTCGACGAGTTTCCGGACGATCTGCTGGACCAGGTGTTCGGGGGCAGAAGCGCCGGCGGTGACCAGCACGGTCTTGGCGCCGTTGAACCATGCGGGGTCGATCTCGGTCGCGTCGTCGACCAGGCGAGCGGGGGTACCCCGGGTCCCGGCGTTCTGGGCGATCTCCGTTAGCCTTACCGAGTTCGAGCTGTTCTGTGAGCCGACCACCAGCACCAGGTCCGCCCTGGGTGACAATTCTCGCACGGCGCGCTGGCGGTTGGTCGTGGCGTAGCAGATATCTTCGGTCGGCGGCTTCTTCACATGCGGGTAGCGCTGACGGATCGCGGCGATGATCCGGTCGGCGTCGTCGACGCTGAGGGTGGTCTGTGTGAGGTAGGCGATTCCGTCATCCTCGCCGAACGTCAGCGCGGCGACGTCTTCGGGGGATTCAACGATCGTGATCGCGCCGGGCGCTTCGCCGACCGTCCCGACGACCTCGTCGTGCCCGGCGTGTCCGATCAGCAGGATGTTGTAGCCCTGTTTGGCGTAGCGCAGGGCCTCCATGTGGACCTTGGTGACCAGCGGGCAGGTCGCGTCGATCATCGTGCAGCCGCGGGCCGTGGCGTCTTGCCGGACCTGTGGGCTTACGCCATGGGCGCTGAAGACGACGGCGGAGTTCTCCGGCACGTCGTCGATATGATCGACAAATACCACGCCCTGCTCGACAAAGCGTTCGACGACGTGGCGGTTGTGGACGATCTCGTGATAGACGTACAGGGGGGTGCCGACGATGCGCACCGCCTGCTCGACGGTCTGGATCGCCATCTCGACCCCGGCACAGAATCCTCTCGGGTTGGCAAGCAACACCTTCATCGATGCATGTTAGCCCGGCTGGGGGCAGGCATCCACCACCGCATCGGTGTCCAGCCAGTCCATCGCGGCGGGCGCTTCCGGTGCAAGGACGGTGACGTTTGGCCCCACGGGCGCCCAGCGCCTCGGGTCGGTTGGCCCGAACAGTGCGACGGTCGCCAAGCCCATCTGCGCCGCCAGGTGGGTCGGGCCCGAGTCATTGCCGACGTACGCACAGGCCTGGGGCAGCGCGCCGTGCAGCTCATCTAAAGTACCGAAGACCCTGGCGGAGTATGTATCGCGCCAGCGGTCCAGCACATCCTTAGGCCAGCGCTCGACCTCGGCTTCGCCTAACAGCGGCACCACCGATTGACCGCGCGCGGTCAGCCCGTCGATCATCGCCTCGAAGCGTTCCACCGGCCAGCATTTATCGACCCCGCCGCTGCCGGGGTGGACCACGACCGGCCCGTCCTTGACGCCCGTGGGTTTGGGGCGGTTGTCCTTGTTCAGCTTCAGCCCCTGTCCGGCAGCCTGGTCTCGATGCCAGCCGCAGATATGACCTTCCCAGTCTTCGCCAGGCCGGGGGTCGATGAATACCCGTTTGGCATCGGGGGCCAGCCGGGCGACGTTGTCGGCCCAGTCGTCGTCCCCGGTGCTGATGAAGCTGATGATCGATCGGGCCTGGCTGAAAAGATCGCCGATGGCCGGGCTGACCGAGGTGGGCCCGCCCTTGGTATGCAAGCGGAGGAACTCCCACATCTGGATGTCCATCGGCGTGGTCCCGGGCACGAGCCGTGACGCCAGCGAGGCCCGCGCCCAGCTCGTCACCAGGGTCGTTGGCCCCGTCAGGCTGCGCAGCAGCGGCAGCGTCAGCACGAAGTCCCCTAGGGCGCCGTAGTGGAAGATGACGTTCATCGGGGTTCTGCCAGGAGCTCAGCGGGGCCGGTTAAGCCGTGTACGGCTATCTTAACGCCCGTCTGTGACGCATGGCACATCCGATAATAGCCCAGCCTTGGGCTCTGGCTCTGATAAGCCTTAAGCGGTGGGCTTATCACGCCGACGCTAGCCACGGAGCGGCGTGAAAGACCCCAGCTTGTTTGGGGCTGCGCCCGCCAGCCCCCGGGAGCACCCCGGAAGTACCCCGGAACCTCGGCGGAAACACGGTAATGGCGAGCAAACGTGTCAAGAGCGGGCTGGAGATCTACCTCAAGCAGATCGACGAATCCCCCTTGCTGACGGCGGACCAGGAAAAAGAACTGTGCCGCAACATCATCGAGCGGGACTGCATGGCCTCGCGCGAGCACATGGTCAGGTCCAACCTGCGCCTGGTCGTCTCGATCGCCAAGCGCTACATGAACCGCGGCCTGCCGTTGACCGACCTGATCGAGGAAGGCAACATCGGGCTGATGAAGGCGGTCGAGGGTTTTAACCCCGACATGGGCGCGAGGTTTTCGACCTACGGCACGTGGTGGATCAAGCAGGGGATCAAGCGCGCCCTGATCAACGCCGTCCAGCCGATCCATATCCCGGCCTACATGGTCGAGCTGATCGCCAAGTGGAAGCGTGCTTCGCGTGACCTGGAAGAGGAACTGGGCCGACAGCCCCACATCCAGGAACTGGCCGAACGGATGGAACTGCCCGCCAAGAAGGTCCGGATCATCCACAAGGCCGTCCGCGCTTTTCAAAGGCCCGCCCAGACCGGCGGCAGCGGCGCCGACGGCGAAGCGCCCTCGCTGGCAGAGATGCTCGGCGATGAAAAAACACTGGGCCCCGATGAGCAGGTCCTGCTCGACGACGACCTGGCGACCATCGCCATCCTCCTCGATGCTATCGACGACCGAGAGGCGAAGATCCTGCGCCTCCGTTACGGATTGGAAGGCGAAGAACCGCTGACCCTTAAAGAGATCGGCAAGCACGTCGGTCTCACCCGCGAGCGCGTCCGTCAGATCGAGGCCGAGGCCCTGCGTAAACTCAACGCCCGGCTCAACAGCGACCGCCCACTGGCCGCCGCTCGAGCCAAAATGGAAGTCGACGAACGCCGCTCGGCGTGACGAGCGTGTACGGACATCCAATCCTCACTTGACGTCTGAACCCTGAGCGAGAATCTCTGAAAACTCTTGTTCGCTGACGCCGGAACGGTGTACGACTTCCCACTTTTCTCTTTTTTCGAAGCCCGCGTACCACGTTGCAGGCTCGTAGCCACTAAGAGTGTAGATCATCAGCGCGGCACGGCTATTAACGCCCGACCGTCCGCTGTACCAGGCGATGACGGCCGAGTCGTAGATCGTCCTTAAACGAACACGCGTATTTTCTTCGCTTCCGCGGGAGGCGTGCAGCGGTGGGACGTTTGCCAGTGCTATTCCTCTGGCGTCATCAGCCATCTCGAATACACGCTCGCTTAAGACCCGATGAGGGTTGAAGGGCGGGACGGTCAGTTCGGGCTTGCGGACACCGACCGCACCGAGGAGTTTGCCGGAGAAGCGCCGCCATTTATGGTCGATATGGATGAGGTGTAATATTTTCGGGCGGACCAGGCGTGCGGTGCCTAGAACGGAACACTGCACGATATCGAGAAACGCTGTGTCATCGTCCTCATTCTGATCGAGTTGTAATGTCTGTAGTTCGCTCATCCGCGCCTCGGACGGTGCTGGCGAAAGCTACTTCGCGCGCTTATAAAACGGCAGGGCGATGATTTCGCCCTCGACGCGGCTGGAGCCGGCGGCGAGTGTGACGGGGTCGCCGATCGAGCAGGAGCCCGGTGTGACGTAGGCCATCGCGATCGGGTGGCCGAGGGTCGGCGAGAGGCAGCCGGAGGTGACGGCGCCCAGTTGCGTGCCATCGCTGTAGATCGCGTTGCCCTGGCGGGGGGTGCGTCGGCCCTGCATGCGGATGCCGATGAGCTGGCGCCGCGGGCCTTGGGCCTTGATCTCTTTGAGCGCCTCTTGCCCGATGAACGTCTCGCCGTTGTCGTCCTGGTCTTTGTCGAGATTGACTGCGAAATCGAGCCCGGCCTCGAAGGGGTCGGTGTCTTCGTCCAGCTCGTGGCCGTACAAAGGCATCGCCGCCTCGATGCGGAGCGTGTCGCGTGCCCCCAGCCCCGTGGGCTTGATCGCGGCCGACTCGCCCTTGTCCTTAAGCAGCAGCTTCACCGCCATGTCCGCCATCTTCGCCGGGAGGATCACCTCGACGCCGTCTTCCCCGGTGTAGCCCGTCCGGCTGATGACCATCTTGAGGATCATCAGGTTCTTCTGGCAGAAACTGTAGCGCTTCAGCGATGGGACCTCGCTGGAGAACTGGCCGATGATGTCCATCACCTTCGGGCCCTGAACAGCAACCATCGCGGTGGACTCGGTCTGGTCATCGATCTTCACCTTCAATTCGCCTTGGATCTGCTCGAAGTGATCCAGCAGCTTGGCGCGATTCGATGCGTTGACGACCAGCAGCCACTTATCTGAAAAGCGGTAGATCAGCACATCGTCCTTCACCCCGCCCTCTTCGTTGCAGATAAGGCTGTACCGGCAGGTGTTTTCCTTCATGTCGCTGACCCGGCGGGTAAGCAGACGCTCGAGGAACCGTCTGGCGTGGCGGCCGGAGAAGTAGATACGCCCCATGTGCGAGACGTCGAACAGCCCGCCGGCGTTGCGGACCTGCTTGTGCTCCTCCATGATCGAGCCGTAGCGGATGGGCATCTCCCAGCCGGCGAAGTCGATCAGGTTCGCGCCGTGCTCCTGGTGGAATCGGTGGAAGGGAGTTTCTAGGAGCGTGGGGGCTTCTTGTTCCATGCGTGGATTGGGCACCTTGTGAGCGGGGGCCGGTCGATCAATCACGTCAGGCTAGCGGGTAGCCCATGGATTGACAACTAATTGGCCCGATCAACGGTTCATCGCCATCGTATCGCGCTGAGCCGACGCGTCGTCGGCGGGGGGGACGCCCAGGTACATCAGGCTCTGCTCCATCACCTGCTTGACCACCGGGCCGGAGACAATCCCGCCGTAGTGCCCGATTTTCTTGTCGGGCCGATGGATGAAGCATCCGACAATCAACCTCGGCGCGTTGACCGGCGCCCCGCCGATGAAAGACGAGACGTACTGGTCCTGGTGGTAGCCGCCGTTCTCAAAGTCCGGGAGCTGGGCCGTGCCCGTCTTACCAAATAGCTCGTAGAGCTTGGAGTTCGCGTAGCGTCCGCCGCCGTCGGTGACCTGACGCCTCATGACCGAACGGGTGTAGTCCGCGATGCGGGCGTCCAGCACGCGCATCATGTCATACGCCAAGGGACCGCCTTGCCCATCGGCGGGTTTAACCGTGGGGGTTGGCAGCAGCCCGCCGTTGGCGATCGCGCAATAAGCGCGCACCATCTGTAGCGGCGTGACGCTGAGCTCCTGGCCCATCGGGATCGATGTGACCGAGTAGTGCGTCCATTTTTTCAGTGGGTGCACGACACCTCCGACCTCCCCGGGCAGGCCCGACCCGGTCGGCGCGCCGAACCCAAACCGCCTGACCGCCTCGTGCAGTTTCTCGGCGCCGACGCGCTCGGCGACGATAGACATCCCGATGTTACTCGAGAACATCAGCACCTCGTCCCAGGTGATCCGCCCGTGTGGGTCGGCATCGCGGAGGACGCGCCCCTTGCTTGTCCGGTGAACGCCGGTCGTAGAGCAGTCGATGATTTCGCTGGGGTCGGCCGCGCCCAGTTGTGTGGCGGCCGACCAGATGATCGGCTTGAAGATCGACCCGGGCTCGAACACATCGGTCACCGCGCGGTTTCGACGGGCCTCGGGGTCACTGGCGCCGAAGTGCGCCGGGCTGAAAGGCGTTGGGTGCGTATCCGTTTTCTTCAGGTAATTCGCCATCGCCAGGATTTCGCCGGTCATCGGGTCCATCACGACCAACTGACCGCCTTCGGCGTTGAATTTTTCGACGGCCTGCGCCAGGTGCTTTTCGGCGATGGACTGGATCACCGCGTCCAGCGAGAGGCGCAGGTTCTGGCCGTCGGTCTGCCGCTGGTAGCTGCCGGCCTGGACCCACAGGGCTCTGCCGCGTGCGTCGCGCTGGTAGCGGATGCGCCCGGAACTGGCGTGTAGCTGTTTGTCAAGATCTTTTTCCAGCCCCTCGAGCCCTTCGCCGTCGGTGCCGACGAATCCGATCAGTTGACCGGCCAGCGTGCCTTGCGGGTAATCGCGCACCAGCACCGGCTCGGTGGCCAAACCCGGGAGCTTGATCGTCTTGAACGCCGCCAGCCGTTGCTCGCTTAGACGCTGATCCAGCACGATGTACCGGCTCTTGGGGCGCGCCGCCAAGGCCAACGCGATCTCGACCGGGTCATATCCCAGCCCGAACCCCGCCTTCTCCGGGAAGCTGGAGTGGTCGACGATCAGCGCGGGGTCGACGAACAGGCGGTGGGCAACCCGTGTGGTGGCAAGGACCCGGCCTCGCCGGTCCAGGATCGTTCCCCGTCGGGCGGCCAGCGGGTAGGTGCTTTGCTGCGAGTCGACCTTGGCGGCGATCCGTTGCTCGGGCCCGGCCTGAAGCTGAACGACGCGCGCCAGCAAGCCCAGCAGCGCCAGGCTGATCAGGATGACCATGACCCGTCCGACCCACAAGACCCGCGCGGGGCTTTGATCCGCTTCGGTGACGCGCCCGGTCGGGCGCAATACCGGATCGTCTGGGGACATCGAGGGTCCGTGGTCAGGGTGCGTCATTTCGTGCGTCGGCGAGGGTGTGGGGTTGGGTGTCTTGTGTGTGCGCTGCAGCGGGCTCCATCTCAAGCCCCGTCCGGGTCAGGGCATCGTGCAGCGCATCAGGTTGGGTGCTCTCGGCGATGCGCACCTGCAGGCCCCAGGTCGCCTGGCGGTCGCGGTTCATCTGCCGATGCAGATCGGTGATCTGGTGCATCAGTTCCAGCCGCTGCTGACGGAGGCTGAATACCGCCGATCCGATCACCACCAGAAGCACCAGTGCCGTCAACAGCTTCGCGAACATAGTGTCGGCCACCGGTGCGGTTATGGGTTTACGATCAGGGGCAGCATCCGTGGCCGAACATCGCGGCCGGGACCGGGTATCAGCCCGGGATCAACAGCTCCTGGCCGACGACGAGCTTGTCGGGGCCGGAAAGCTTGTTGCGGTTGGCCTGGTAGATGTCGTCCCACCTGCTGCCGTCCCCGAGGGTCTTCCGGGCGATCTGAGTCAGGTTGTCCCCGGCGCGGACGGTGTAGGTCTTGCCGCCAGAACTCGGCCGTGTCGTGCGGTCGCTGTCGGATCGGTCGACCACAGTGGCCACCAAGCCGGGCACACGCAGTTTCATCCCCACGCGCAGGTCCTGCGGGTCGTCCAGTGTGTCGCTGTTCGCTTCGAGCAGTTGCCGCCACTTGCCGGCGCTGCCCATGTGTTTGGCTGCCAGCTCAGAGAGCGTGTCGCCGGCGACGACTTTGATCGTCCCGCCAGCGGCCGGTGCGTCACGGTCAGCGGCGCGGATGTCCACCGGGATGAAGTCCGGGCCCAGCGCCGCGTCTGCGCGCTTGGGGATATCCAGAACCACGCCCTGGCGGACCCGGCCGGCCCGGGTGACGGTTGAGGGATTAGCCTGGGCGATCGCGCGCCAGTAATCGCCGTTGCCGTAATAGCGTTGAGCGATCTTGGTCAGCGTCTCGCCGCTGCGCACGGTATGTCGGATCACGGAGGGCGATCGGGGCGGCGCGTCGGTTCTTCCTGTCTCCAAAGACGGCGCGGCGGTGATGTGCGGCAACGCTGTCGGCTCGTTACCAACGGTCAGGGTCGGCACCTCTTGCCGCTGCGCCGCGGGAAGTTCACCGACGTTGGCGGCGATCAGCGGTTGGCCCGGCGCGGTTGATTCTGGGGCCGGCTCAAGCTGTGCCTGAGGCGCTAAGGGCAGTGGGGGGGCGAGATCGTCGGGGAAGAATTGCCTGGACGGATCGATGATCTGTGCGGGCCCGGCCGGGGGGTGCGCGGGGATCGCGTCCGTGGCGTTGATGGACCTGTGGGCGTCGGCGGCGAACCCGGTAAAGTCCGCAGGATCGTCCGATGTCCCGGCGCCGAGATGATCACTGACGATGATCCCGATCAACAGGATCACACCCATGCCCAAGAGCAGCCCGATTTTGGTTTCACGTGTCATGACCTGGTTCGTCCCTGTTTCAGGCCCGTGCCGTCTTCCATGACGGCGAAAGTAAAGTGTAACGCAATCGTTAGCGGTCGTCACCGGTTTAGGCATCAGTCAGACGCCTTAGACGGCAAGTATCTTCCCGGTCATACCACCGGGTGTTCCCTCACGAAGCAAACCCGTATCGTCATCCGGACCGTTCGATCGCCCGCAGTTTCGCGGACCGGCTCCGTGGGTTGGCCCGTGCCTCGTCGTCGTTGGCGGTGACAGGCTTTCGTGTCAACACCTTGAAGCCCGCATCTTTGCCAAGCCCAAGGAAAGCCCGCTTGACCCGCCGATCCTCCAGCGAGTGGAAACTGATCACCGCGGCACGTCCCCCCGGATTCAGTCCCCCCGGATTCAACAACCCCGGCAAATCGGTCAGCAACTGGTCCAGCGCCCCCATCTCGTCGTTCACCGCGATCCGTAGCGCCATGAACGTCCGCGTCGCCGGGTCGATCCGTTGACGCCTGCTCGAAGACTTCCTCGGGCCGTACGCCCGTCGGACAAGTCTCGCCAGCGCGCCAGTCGTTGTTATCGGCTCGTGCGTCCGTAATTCCACAATTTTCCGGGCGATTCGCCGGCTAAGACGCTCCTCCCCGAACTCGTAGATCAGGTCCGCCAACTCGTCCTGGGGTAGCTGATTGATCAACTGCTCGGCCGTCACCGTGGCGCCGGTGTCCAGCCGCATGTCCAGCGGCCCGTCTTCGCTGAACGCCATCCCACGGGCGGGGTCGTCCATCTGGTTCGAGGCGAAGCCCAGGTCCGCCAGCAGACCGTCCACGCCTTCAATCCCAAGCTGCCTAAGCACGCCCCGGGCATCCCGGAAGTTTGCATGCACCACGTCCAGGCCGACCCCGGCCTGTTTAGCGATAGGCGATAGCCGATGCCGGCTGTAGTCCGCATTCGCAGGGTCCGTGTCCAGCCCCACATACCGCCCGCCGGGCCCCAGCTTCGGGATCAGCAGCGCCCCGTGCCCGCCGCGTCCCGCCGTGCAGTCCAGCACGACCTGCCCCGGCTTTGGATCGAGTTGGCCCAGCACCTGCTCAGCCAGGACCGGCATATGGCCGGCATCGTCGTGGGCGGCTTGTTCCTCGTGGGCCTCGGGCATGGCACCGTTATACCCGCCAGCCACAAGTCGATGTCTGGCCGGGTGTTCAGAAAAGGATGGAAATGGGTGTTGACAATTTATTTGATTTGCAATATACTTTGCTATGCAAACTGAATCGGGCGGACAGCAGGGAAAGGAAACGCCATGAATGCGGTCCAAGGCGCAGCGAAACTCGAATCCAAACTCTACCGCGGCACCTGGCAGGACGGCACGCTGGACATCGTCGCCGGGGGGTGTTTGGCGCTGATGGGCTTGCCCTGGATCTTTGGCTACCCGGCGCTTGGGCCGATCGTCCCCGCCTTGGGCGTGCCGATCTGGTTGGTGCTTCGCCAGTCGATCACCGCGCCACGGATGGGACAGGTTACGTTCACCCGGCAGCGACAGACACGCCAGGTTCGTTGGCTGTTGTCGACCTTTGGGCTGGGGGTCGCGGCGCTTGTGTTGTTTGTCGTGCTGTACAAGTTTGTGATGGTGCGCCACGAGGGCGATTCAGATCTGCTCGCGATGAAAGTGCAATGGATCGCGGGGCTCCCACCGGCCTTGCTTTCGGTGCTGTCGCTGTGCGCCGCCCTGATGCTCGGCCAGGGGCGCTTCGTGGCCTACGCGGGGTTGCTTATATTGGCGGGCCTCGTCGTCGCCGTAGCCGACCTCGACCCGGGCTGGGGCTTGCTCGGCGCGGGCACGGTTGTGTCTGTCATTGGCATGGTGATGCTCGCCCGGTTCATGAAGCGCTACCCTGTTACGGCGACGAACTCCTGATCAAGGGCGATACGTCATGGACAGCACCTGGCACAACACGATCGACAAGGTCATCCACGAGCCCGCCCGGCTGAGCATGCTCGCTTGCCTCTACGTCGTTGAGTCCGCCGACTTTGTTTTTCTACAACGACAGACCGGGCTCACCGGCGGGAACATCTCCTCGCACATGAGCAAGCTCGAAGACGCCGGCTACGTCAAGGTCGTGAAAACCTTCGTCGGCAAACGCCCCAACACATCGTTCCAACTGACACCCAAGGGCCGCGGGTCGCTGGAAACCTACTGCGGGACGATGAAGCAGGTGCTGGGGGATCTGGCTGATTAACTTATCTTTCAAGTCGTTTTCACCCGTTTAGCGGGCGATCGTAGATCGCCTTGTTCGTCACTTGGCCGACGCGCGGATCTTCGATCCGCCGCTAAACGGTCGTACTAAAAGTCGATCCGCTTACCGGATACAACCCGGAGCACAATGAGTCGCCAAACGTATTTGGGGGTCATGCCGCTGTGGCCATAGAATGTCCCCATGTCAACCACCTTCCATGCCACCACAGTGCTTTCTATCCGCCGGGGAGATTCCGTCGCCATCGCCGGTGACGGGCAGGTGACGCTGGGGGAGGTGGTCGCCAAGGCCGATGCGGTGAAGGTGCGCAAGCTCGACGAAGGGGGAGCTGATGGCGCGGGGGTGCTGATCGGGTTCGCGGGTGCGGCGGCGGATGCGTTTGCGCTGCTCGAGCGGTTCGAGACGCACCTCAAGGATTCGCCGGAGAACATCAAGAAGGCGGCGGTCGAGCTTGCCAAGCAGTGGCGTACGGACCGGGCGATGCGCCGGCTGGAGAGTTTGTTGGTGGTGGCGGACAAGTCGTGCAGCCTGCTGGTATCGGGGACCGGGGATGTGATCGAGCCGACCGACGGCGTGCTTGGGATCGGGTCAGGCGGGTCTTACGCCACTGCGGCGGGGCGGGCGCTCTTGGGGCATACCGATCTCGCGCCGGCGGAGTTGTGCCGGGCCGCGATGGAGGTCGCGGGGGAGCTTTGCATCTACAGCAACACACACATCACCGTGTTGGACTTGTGACCCGATTCGCAGGCTCGGCGGAGGACGCTATACCGGCCGTCGGTCTTCTATGACACGCTCACCGTGTGACTCGCCGCGGCCCTTAATGTCCCGCTTGCTCGCCCGGGCGATCCGGCTAAACTGTGCCCTCCCGACACGACCAGCCCGTGTGGCGGAATTGGCAGACGCGCTGTCTTCAGGTGGCAGTTCCGGCAACGGAGTACAGGTTCGAATCCTGTCACGGGCATTTCAATACCGATCAACCCCGGTCTCTAAACCGGGGTTTTTTCATGCCTGAGGTGCTTTGATCCCTCCCCACAGGCCCCAAACCGGGAAAGCATGAAAAAAACAGAGCGCTTTTCGGGTTTCATCGTGTAGAATTGATTGACTGAACCCAGAACCGAATCCCGGGGCGGAGAATCTCATTATGCGTATCCGTAAGTATCTGTCTGTCCTGCTGTTGGTGCTTCTTCCCGCCGGGGTGTCTCAGGGCGACGCCTACGACGCCCCCGTGGGCTATTACAACTCCGCCACCGGGCAGGGCGCCACACTCAAAAGCCAACTCGTGACGCTGATGACCCTCGGCCCCGACGGCGTGGTGGACCCCTTCCCCGGCTTTGGAGACGATCACATCCAGAGGACCTACGGCGAATTCCGTAACTCCTCCAAGCTCTTCGACGCCGACCCCGCCATCCCCGGCAACATCCTCCTGGTCTACAACCGTGCCTCGAACAGCGGCAACTGGGACGCCGGTGCGACCTGGAACCGCGAGCACGTCTGGCCCCAGTCGTTGCAGCCCGGATCGGCCAGCAACAGCTCCACCGGGAACCTCGGCGACCACCACGCGCTGCGGCCGGCCAACCCCGGTATCAACAGTTCACGCAGCAACAAGCCGTTTGGCAACCTCGCCTCCTCCGGCTCGTTCGGGGCACAGACCGGCGGGACCTACTTCCCCGGCGAAGCCGACAAGGGTGATATCGCCCGCCAACTTTTCTATTCCGACACACGCTACGACGCGACCCTCACCGACCTGAGTACCGGGATCGTGGGTGATATCAACACACTCATCCACTGGAACTACGCGGATGTGCCCGACGACTTCGAGCGCCGGCGCAACCACGTCATCTATAGCCGCGTGGAAAATCCTGTCTTATTTACCAGCAACCGAAACGCCTACATCGATCACCCCGAGTACGTCTGGTCGGTCTTCGGCGGCGGCAACAACGACAGCCAGCTTGCGCTCGGCGGAGTCCCTGCCGGAGACGGCAGCTCGTCGGCCACGGCTGATTTGGGCAGGGTCATCACCGGGTCGGCCATCCCCGCCGCTATGGCGGTCAGCCTCGATAAGACCGGCGCAGACCCGACCTATTACGCCGTCACCGCCGCGGGCGATGCGACTTCCGACGTCAACGGCCGGTTCAATGCTTTTGTTGGGGGCGTGGGTAACACCACGATTAACGCCGGGCTCACAGGCTCCACCGCCAGCGCCGGGCTCCTGACAGGCACCATCACCGTCGACAACATCGACATCAGCACCGGCGCGGCGGGCTTGGGCTCCGCAGATGCCGACGATGTTATCACCGTCAACCTCGACGTCCTGGACCACGCCAACGCGTCGTTTGCCTCCGGGCTCGACCAGGACCTCTTGACCATCGACTTCGGCACGGTCGGCGTCGGCGGCACGCTTAACAGCGCCTTCGATATTAACAACCTCAGCGCGACCCTCGGCTTCACCGCCGATCTTGACCTCGACTCGATCGTTGGCTCGGGCGACACCGCCGCGCTCGGCAGCAACCTCGCGGGGTTTGCGGGCCTTGCCGCCGGGGCGTCCAATGGTTTCAGCGCCAGCTTCGACACCAGCATCGTCGGCTCGTTCAGCGCGACCTACACGCTGACCCTTTCGGACGAAGACATCGCCGGCGCGTTGGGCCAATCCCTGACATTGGAACTGCTCGGCGAGGTGGCCGGGCTGCTCGACGGCGACTACAACGCCGACGGGTTCGTCGGCATCGAAGACCTGAACCTGGTCCTGAGCAACTGGAACCAGATCGTCACCCCCGGCAACCTGCTGCAAGGCGATGGTTTTGATGACCCGCTGAACCCCGGCTTCATCGGCATCGAAGACCTGAACATCGTGCTTGGCAACTGGAACGCCGGCACCCCGCCGCCGCCTGGCGCGGTCGTCCCCGAGCCCGGGACGCTGGCGCTATGGGGTCTGGGCGCGGTCGCGGCGATGCGTCGTCGGCG
>JAJDCU010000030.1 GCA_029260655.1 Phycisphaeraceae bacterium | reverse complement strand
ACACGAGAAGCTGTGCCCGCCGAGGGCGCCGAGTTCGCCTTTTAAGATCCCCCCACCCACCCCTGCTGCGCAATGTGCGGACACATCTTCTCTTTCTCCACGCCCTCTTCGGTGAAAACACGGACCCCGGCCTTGTCCAACCCGACGCGGGGGGATACAGTTATGCGTACCCGGCACGTGGGTATGATAAGTGCATGGGTTCCCCGGCCAAGGCCCATCGGGTCGTGTCCGGGATTTTTTCCGGTTATGTCCGAGTTGTATCGCAGGGTGTTTTCCATGAGTACCGACCCGTTCCAGAGCCTGATCGAAGCCGTCGCCGAGCGCGCCAAGCGCGCAGAGGTATTTGAAGACGTGCTGTGTGAGCCGGGTGCTCTTTGCTGTCAGGCCCGAGACGTCGAGAGCGAGGCCTTCTACCTGCTGCGGCACGAGCCGGGCGACCCCGCCGAGGTTTGGATCGGCCTGCACACAGCCGACCGCTGGCTAAGCGAATCCATCGAAGCCGATCTGCTGCACTTAGGCGACAAGATGGAAGACCTGCTCGATGAGGAGTTGGTCGAACTGGACTACGACGGCGGGGCATTGGCGATCGAACACTTCCGGGACGACGCGAAGGTTTACGTCTTCCGTTCGCGCCTGCCGGTGCAGGCGGGGCAAGACGTGGCGGACCCCGGCGTGATCGACCGTGCGGTCAAGGTCCTGCTAGCCTACGAGGCGTGCTTTGGGCAGCTCGGCGACATGAGCGCGTCCGACGAGCTGGTCTAAATCCCTCCCGTGGATCCGGCCTGGCCCCAAGGCTGACGCGGCGGCGAGGAGGCACTGCCGGGGCGTTTTAGGTATCCACAACTAAGTCACATTCCTCGCCCGTATTGATTAATCCACACCGCGCGGTATCTTCATGTCAGCCCCGCTCCCCACACACTGAACGAACCTTATCAGGGAGCCCCGGCGGGCGATGGATGTGCTGGCGGCGCCCCTTAGCGCAAGGCGGCAACGGAGTGCAGCGATGCGAGTCCTCATGTTAGGTTGGGAGTTCCCGCCTTTTATCTCAGGTGGCCTGGGCACGGCCTGTTACGGGCTAACCAAGGCTTTGAGCCGGCGTCAGACCGGGGTGACGTTTGTGCTGCCCAAGACGGTCGGGGGCGACTTTGAAGAGGAATCGCACGTCAGGCTTTTGTCGCCGCAGGCCCCAGCGGCGGCGGCGGGTAGCCGGGCCCCCGAAGCGGTCGCCAGCAGCTACGTTTACGAACCGCCGATCGCCGAGGCAGACGCCAAGGCGTTTGAGAACGTGACCTTCAAGGCCGTCCCCGCCCGGTTCAGCCACCCCTACCCCTCGGGCAACGGGTTTGGCCCGGTCGGCGAGACGGGGACCTGGGGCCCTGACACAAGCGACTTCAACCGCCCGATGGGTGTTTTGCAAGCCTACGGCCCGACCGAAACGCAACAACCCAACGCCGACTCGTCCGCCGCCTCGCCCGGCGACTACAGCGGTGACCTGATCAGCGAGGCCAGACGGTACGCCGCCCTGTGTATCGACCTGGCGCGCGGACAGGACTTCGAGGTGATCCACGCACACGACTGGCTCACCTTCCCCGCAGGCATGGCCGTCGCCGCGGTGTACAACAAGCCCTTCGTTGCGCATATCCACTCCACAGAGTTCGACCGGTCCGGCGAAAACATCAACCAGCAGGTCTACGACATCGAACGCAGGGGGCTGCACGCCGCCATCCGCGTCATCGCCGTCAGCTACCTCACCAAGTCGATCCTTCAGAGCCGATACGCCCTGTCGCCTGACAAGATCGACGTCGTGTACAACGGGATCGAGAACGGCGGGCCCGTGAAGCCCGATCCCCCGGCGAAGATCACCATCGCCAAGGGCGACAAGGTCGTGCTGTTCCTCGGGCGGATCACCATGCAGAAGGGCCCGGAGATCTTCATCGCCGCCGCCAAGAAGGTGCTTCAGAAGTACGACAAGGTCAAGTTCATCATGGCGGGCTCGGGCGACAAGGTCTGTGACATCATCGATCTCGCCGCTCGCGAGGGCATCGGCCACAAGGTCACCTTCACCGGTTTCCTCCGCGGCGACGACGTGGCGCGCATCTTCAAGATGGCGGACGTCTTCGTCATGCCCAGCGTCTCCGAGCCGTTCGGGATCGCCCCGCTCGAAGCGGCCAGCCACGATGTCCCGGTGATCATCTCCAAGACGTCCGGCGTCAGCGAGGTCCTCAAACACGCGCTGAAAGTCGATTTCTGGGACGTCGACGAGATCGCCAACAAGATCATCGCCGTACTCCGCTACCCCTCCCTCGCCGACACGCTTCGCAAGCAAGCCGACCTGGAGCTGCGCAAACTCACCTGGGACGGCGCCGCGCAGAAGTGCCAGGACATCTACCGATCCGCCGCCGCCGCCATGCCGTGATGGGCACCGGGGGATAACCATCGTGCTACCGCGGTTTGTCCGCACCGGTGAGCATTCATAGAATGGATCTGTTGCCCCTGTTCCATCGGGAAAGGATTCCCATGCCGATGACACGACGTCAGTTCGCCGCCGCCGCCGGCTCCGCCATTGCCCTGACCGTCCTGGGCTGCTCGGACAGCGACTCGCCCCTTCCCAGATCCAAGCGCCGCCACCAACTCAAGCTTCCCGACGAGCCTTTCACGGTCGGCCCGCCCGATCAATACCTAAAGCCCAAGGTCTATCAAACCTACCGCGAGTCACACGGCATCTGGCTTGTCTCCGACGCCAAGATGCTTGTCGCCCTCTCAGCCGTCTGCACCCATAACGCCTGCGGCACACGCTACGACTCGACAAGCAACCTCTTTAAGTGCCCCTGCCACGAATCCATCTTCTCGATCGAGGGCCTGAACCGCAGCGGGTCCAAAGCGAAGCGCCCGCTGGAGCGCTGCCGGATCGAACTGGTCGGCAAACGCGGTGACGGGGACGCCCAGATACAGGTCGACCCTACCCGGCGCTTCCGCCAGGAGATCGACAACAAACTCACCGGCCGGAACTGGTCCAGCCCGCACTCGGTGTACTTCTTCGACGAAGCGGATAGCTGAGACGCTAAGCGGAAACAGCGACGGATTCACCGCAGTGATCTCGGAGGTAACACGGAGGGAAGTATCCGCAGATTGCGCAGATGACGCAGATTAAGAGCCGGCGCGCAAACGCGAGCTTTCCCATCTGCGCAATCTGCGTCATCTGCGGATTACCTCTTCTTGATCTTCTCTGTGTCTCTGTGCCTCTGTGGTTACATGCCTATTCCTTTTTCTGTGATTCCTGCTTTTCCTCCCCCCACGACATTCCGGCGGTAGCGGCAGCCACGGGATCAGCGGGACCTGGTCGGGCCCGTGTACTGAGTTCCACCATCTGGCCGGGGCGGTGCGCTCCATCAAGTCCCGTCACCGGCACACGCCTTTTGAGCGCGGCTTTTTGTGGGGGCAG
>JAJDCU010000029.1 GCA_029260655.1 Phycisphaeraceae bacterium | reverse complement strand
TGCCTCAGTGCGGCCTGGCGCCGGGGTTCGTCAGCATCGTCGCGCACGACCTGGCCACGCGGATGGACACGCTCGACGCCGTCACCATGCGCGTCGGCGCATTGCCGCTGTACCCGTCCAACGCGCTAAAGTACAACCTGACATGGAGCACCGACGGGCTCATCAACGAGTACTGCAACGACTGCGAAGCCATCCACAACGGCGAGCTGACCAACGTCCTGCCGCTGGAGGGGCTCGAACACTTCTCCGTCGACGGCGTGCGGTACGAGGCGTTTAACACCTCCGGCGGGCTGGGCACGCTCTGCGAAACCCTCGAAGGCAAGGTCCGCTCGCTCAATTACAAGACCGTCCGCTACCAGGGGCACCGCGACCTCGCGGCGTTCCTGGTCAACGAGCTGAAGCTCAGCCACCGCCGGGATATCTTCAAGGACATCCTCGAACACGCCGTCCCGATGACCGACCAGGACGTGGTGATTGTCTTCTGCGCCGTGACCGGGCAAAAAGACGGCCGGCTCTTGCAGATCACCGACGCCCGCAAGGTCTACCACAACAAGGTCAACGGCCGGGAGTGGAGCGCGATCCAGATCACCACCGCGATGGGCATCTGCGCCGTGCTGGATATGCACGCACAAGGCAAGCTCACCAGCCAGGGCTTCGTGCGTCAGGAAGAGGTGTCGCTCACGGACTTCCTCGCCAACCGCTTCGGCCGACACTACGCCGGAGATGATCACGTCCTGATCGAGCCCCCCGAGTACGACCCCGCCGGACCCGACGGGCCCGTCTCGGCATAGACAAACACACGCCATTGATGTCTACGCACTAACCACTAGACCCTCGACCCTGAACCCTAGACCCTAAATTGAGACACGCCATGCAACCCAGCGATTTCATGCCCAAGCTCGGCCTGACCCAAGACATGTCCGGGCTTTTCTACGCCGGCAAAACTCAAAGCGCAGGCGGAGACGCGCTGGACATCCACAGCCCGATCGACGGCCGCAAGCTCGGGTCGGTCAAACTCGCTACCCCGGGGGACACGCAAAAAGCCATCGACAGCGCCGCCGAGGCGTTCAAGCAGTGGCGCACCGTCCCCGCGCCCGTGCGGGGCGAGCTGGTCCGGCGGTTCGGCGTGAAGCTGCGTGAACACAAGCAAACCCTGGGCGCACTGGTCGCCTGGGAAGTCGGCAAGATCACCGCCGAGGCCGAGGGCGAGGTGCAGGAGATGATCGACATCTGCGACTTCGCCGTGGGCTTGAGCCGGCAACTCTATGGCCTGACGATCGCCAGCGAACGCCCCGAGCACCGTTTGACCGAGCAGTGGCACCCGATCGGTCCGATCGGCGTAATCAGCGCGTTTAACTTCCCCGTCGCCGTGTGGGCGTGGAACCTGGCGCTGGCGCTGGTCTGCGGCGATGCCGTGGTCTGGAAGCCGTCGGAGAAAGCGCCGTTCTGCGCGCTTGCGTGTCAGAACCTGTTCAACGAGGTCGTCGCCGAGATGGACGAAGCGCCTGCTGGGATCAGCGCCGTGGTCATCGGGCTGCGCGACACCGGCGAAGTGATCTCAGGCTCCGGCAAGCTGCCGCTGGTTTCCGCGACCGGGTCGATCCCGATGGGCAAGGCGGTCGGCAAAGCGGTCGGCGCACGTTTAGGACGGTCGCTACTCGAGCTGGGCGGCAACAACGCGATGATCCTCACGCCAAACGCCAACCTCGACCTGGTGCTGCCCGCGATCACCTTCGCCGCCGTCGGCACATGCGGGCAACGCTGTACAAGCATGCGACGCCTGATCGTGCACACCTCCGTCAAAGACACCATCGTCAAGCGGCTCGTTAAGGTCTACGAACAACTGAAGATCGGCAGCCCGGTCGAAGACGGCACGCTCATCGGCCCGCTGATCGACGAGGCCGCCGCCGACGCGATGGATGCGACCCTCAAGAAGGCGCAGACCCAGGGCGGCAAGCTCATCACCGGCGGTGGGCGCGTCTCCGGGGGCGAGGGCGTCCCCGAGGGCGGCGTCTACGTCAGGCCCGCGATCGTCGAGATCCCACACGACGCCGAGGTTATCCAGACCGAGACGTTTGCACCGATCCTCTATGTCATGACGTATGATGACTTCGACCAGGCGATCGCGATCCACAACGACGTCCCACAGGGGTTGTCCAGCGCGGTGTTCACAGACAACGTCCGCGAGGCCGAGCTGTTCTGCGGCCCGGCCGGGAGTGACTGCGGCATCGCCAACGTCAACATCGGCACCAGCGGCGCGGAAATCGGCGGGGCCTTCGGCGGCGAAAAAGAAACCGGCGGCGGCCGGGAGTCAGGGTCGGATGCCTGGAAAGCCTACATGCGCCGAAGCACACAGACCACCAACTACTCCACCGCCCTGCCGCTGGCGCAGGGGATCAAGTTTGATGTGTGAGGCAGCGGTTGCGGTTTTTTTTC
The DNA here is from genome assembly GCA_029260655.1 of Phycisphaeraceae bacterium. Taxonomy (GTDB): domain Bacteria; phylum Planctomycetota; class Phycisphaerae; order Phycisphaerales; family Phycisphaeraceae; genus JAJRRS01. The sequence continues at coordinate 32,493 of JAJDCU010000029.1, read as the reverse complement.
TAGCCGCCGGGTGACAACCGGCGGGCCCCGCGGCGTGTAACGCCGCGGCTATCAAGGTATGAGACGCTCGGTCTACACCACGACCCCCAATCCCTAGCCCCTAATGCGGGACTTCCTTCACCGCGTTGCGGTTCCACTGCGGGATGCGGACCTCGATCTCGCCTTCGCGTTTGACGATAGCCTGACACGCCAGCCGGCTGCTGAGTTCGACGCCCGGGGCCTCGTCAACCCGGTCCAGCTCCTCGTCCTCGGCCTCGTCGAAGCAGTCCTCGCCCTTATCTATATAGACGTGGCAGGTCGAGCAGGCGCAGACGCCGCCGCAGGCGTGCTCGATGTTGATCCCGTGGTCCAGCGCGAGTTCGAGGATGGATTCGCCGATCGCGGCCTTGAGCTCGATCTCCTTCTCGTGCTTGCCGGTCAGGGGCTCGGGGTCTTCGAGGACAAATTTGACGGGCACGATCTCCGGCCCAAGGTCTTTATCACTGGCTTTCATGTGCATGAGCGGTCGGTTCCTGGGCGGCTGGATTCTTGTTCATGGGTCATTGTAGGCGCTGAGTGATATGGGGGTAAGTGCTCCTATGTGCGGGTCCCGTGGGCCAGGCGGGGCCCGGCGCATGGTGCGGCGTCTCGGGAGGCGATAAGCTGGCCCTATGGCTAAACCCAAACCCGACGCACCTCACGGCGACATCGACGAAACCATGACCCAGACCAAGGCCACGGCGCTGTGGCGGCTGTTCCACCCCAGCAAGGCGGCGATGATGGTGACATCGGCGGCGCTGGTCGCGGCGGTGATGGTCGGGCTCTACGTCAAGCCGACCTGGAGCCTGCAACGGACAGCGCTGGACGTGTACGCAAACGACGCCGGTGAGTTGGTCTACACCGTCCAGAAAAAGGAAACGAAACTCGGCGAAGTGACGTTAGCGTCGGAAGCTCAGCTCAGGCTCGAAAAACTCGCGGCGCTTGAGCCCGGCAAGTTGCCGGAGGTGTCGGAGGAGATCGTCGTCTCCAAACGGACGGTCGATGGTCAGCCGGTCACGGTCTACGAGCGCATCACCGCGGCGCGGCACTGGGGGCTCTGGTCGCTGCTGCCCGCGGCGGTGGCGATCGCGCTTTGCCTGCTGACCAAGGAGCCGTTGACCGCGCTATTCGGCGGGATCGTCGTCGGGGCGCTGATGCTTCAGAAGTATGACCTGACCGGTGACGTGTTTGTGCCAAGCCTGGCGACGGAAAGCTCGGCCGGGGTGTTGATCCTCTACCTCTGGCTGCTCGGCGGGTTGATGGGCGTGTGGTCACGGACCGGCGCGGCCCAGGCGTTCGCCGAGCTGATGACCAAGCACTTCGTTCGCGGGCCTCGGACGGCGAAACTCGTCGCCTGGTCGCTTGGCGTGATCTTCTTCCAAGGCGGGACCGTCAGCACCGTCCTCGTCGGCACAACCGTCAAGCCGATCGCCGACCAGGAGAAGGTCAGCCACGAAGAGCTTTCCTACATCGTCGACTCGACCGCCAGCCCGATCGCTTCGGTGATCGCGTTCAACGCCTGGCCGGGCTACGTGCAGGCGCTGATCTACGTCCCCGGCGTGGCGTTCCTGGCGACCGAGTCGGACAGGATGGCGTTCTTCTTCAAGAGCATCCCGCTTAGCTTCTACGGGATCTTCGCGGTCATCGGGACGCTGCTGCTGGCGTGCGACAAGGCGCCGTTCTTAGGTAGCCGGTTCCGCGCCGCGATCCGCCGGGCACGCGAGACCGGCGAGTTGGACGCGCCCGACGCCGCGCCACTTAGCGCCAAGGAGCTGCAGGCCAGTCACGTCCCCAGTGGCTACACCCCGCGCGTCGTCGAGTTCTTCCTGCCGCTGGCGCTATTGATCGGTGTCGCGGTCGGCACGTTCATGTTTACGGAATCTGGTTCGCCGAATGTCCGCTGGGCGTTTGGCGCGGCGCTGCTGCTGTCCGCGTTGATGGCGTTGTGGCGCGGCATGAAACTCGTGGACCTTATTGAAGGGCTCGGCGAGGGGCTCAAGGGCGTCGTTGTCGCTTCGGTGATCCTGATGCTGGCGATCACGCTCGGCTCGATCAGCAAGCAAACCGGCGGCGGGCTGTTCCTGGTCGATCAGCTCGGCGACTCGCTTCCCTACTGGGCGATGCCGGTCACGCTGCTGGTCCTGACGATGGTCATATCAGTCTCGACCGGAACAAGCTGGGGCACCTACGCCGTCGCCTTCCCGCTTGGCATGCCCCTGGCCTGGGCCGTCGCGCAGAGCCAGGGCCTGGATAACCCGATGCTCTTCATGATGGTCTGCTTCGCCACGATCCTTAACGGCAGCGTCTACGGCGACCAGTGCTCGCCGATCTCCGACACCACCGTCCTAAGCGCCATGACCACCGGTTCGGACCTGATGGATCACGTCAAAACCCAACTCGTCCCCGCCACCGCCGCCGCAACCCTGGCGGGGATCGCCTGGACGTTGACCGTGGTGGTATTTGCGTGAGTCTTGGCGGCCGGGTCTGTGCATGCAAGGGGAGTTTTCAACGCCGTTCGTGGTCCGCTGATCGTGCCCTAGCGTTTCGATCGGCGGTGTGGCCGGTGTGTGCTATGTAGCCACAGGCGGCGACCCCACGTTCGTTTTGAGAGTGGAGGTCTGCCTGTCAGATCAGGCGGAGGCCGCGGCGTTCTCGTCCAGCCCCAGCAGGTAGTCCGTCGCATCCTCGAGAGGCATCGGCTTCTTGAAGTAATATCCCTGACCGAAGTCGCAATCCAGGGCCTGGAGCATCACCAACTGCTCGGCGGTCTCGATGCCCTCCGCGACGGTGGTCATGCCCAGGTGCTGCGCGAGTGTGATGATCGTCTGCATCACGGCCGCGAGTTCCCGGTTGGCACTCATACTTTTCACGAAGCTCTGGTCGATCTTGAGCACGTCGACGGGGAGCCGGTGCAGGTTGCTCAGCGACGAGTGCCCGGTCCCGAAGTCGTCCATCGCCAGTTGCACGCCCAGCCGCTTGATCCCGTTGAGCCTCTCCATGATGTCGTTGCGTTCGTCGGCGATGGCGGACTCGGTGATCTCCAGCTTGAGCCAGTTCGGATCGATCCCCGAGTCGCTGATCTCATGCTGGATCATCTCGACGGTGTCGGGGTGGTTGATCTGCCTCATGGAGAGGTTGACGTTGACACAGATCGGCTTTTCGGGACGGACCCTCGTGTTCCAGGTCTTCAGTTGCCTGCACGCTTCGCGGATGGTCCACTGGCCCAGCGGGACAATCAGGCCGGAGTCCTCGGCGATCGGGATAAAGTCGGCCGGGGAGACGACCCCCCGCTTGGGGTGGTGCCAACGCACCAGCGCCTCGAACCCCTCCAGTTCAGAAGACCTCAGGCTGACGATGGGCTGATAAACCAGCCTCATTTCATCCCGCTCAACGGCCAAACGGAGGTCGGCCTCCATCTGAAGACGATCGACCGCTGCCAGGTGCATGGCCTTATCAAATTCGACCACGCGGGCCCTGCCCATCTCCTTGGCCTGATACATGGCGGCGTCGGCGTCCCGCAGCATGTCCTCCGCGCGGGTATACCTCTGGGCGTTGGTGACCAGCCCGATGCTGGCGGTAGAGGTGATCCTGCCACCCCCTCCCAGGTCGTGCGGCTTGTTGAACGCCTTCAGGAGGCGGTCGGTGGTCGTATGGGCCTCTTGGTAATCGTTCAGATTGGTCAGGAGCACGCAGAACTCGTCCCCCCCGAACCGCGCCGCGGTGTCTGTTTTTCGAAGCACCCGCCGGAACCGCGAGGCGACATTCACCAGCAGCGCGTCACCGGTGCTGTGCCCCAAACTATCGTTGACCACCTTGAACCGGTCGAAGTCGAAAAAGAGCACGGCAAACTTATACCGCGAGTCCCGCTGTGCCTGGTATATCGCCTCCTCGAGCCGTAAGTGGAACTGCTCACGGTTGGGCAGCCCGGTCAGGCGGTCGTGCTCAGCGGTCTGGCGCAGCCTCTCCTGGGCGAACTTGGTCTCGGTGATGTCGGTCCGGATCGCCTGGTACTGATAGGTCTTGCCCGTCTCGTCCTTGATCGGGACGATGGTGGCGTCGACCCAATACGTCCGGCCGTCCTTGGCCCGGTTCTTGACCTCGCCGTGCCAGACCCGGCCTTTGGAAACCGTCCTCCACATGTCCCGAAAGAATTCACGCGGGTGCTCGTCGCTCCTGATGATCCGGTGGCTCTGGCCCTGCAATTCCTCTCGGGAGTACCCGCTGATTTTCACAAACTTGTCGTTGGCGTAGACGATATTGCCCCGGAGGTCCGCGGTACTGACGATCAGGTGCTCGTCCAGGGCGACCTTCTGGTGCTCCAAAGCCGCCAGTGTCCGGTTGGCGTTGCGCTCGCTGTGCTCAAGGTCCTTGACCGTGCCCGCGATCCGCTGGGTCATGGCGTTAAACGCCTCGGCCATGTCGCTGAGCTCGGTCCCGCCGGGGACGGTGATGCGGGTGTGCAGGTCGCCGGTGATCTTGGCCTGGGTCATCGCCTCGCTGAGATGACGTATCGGGCTCAACTGCCTGCGGAGCACAAGCAGCCAGACAAGCAGCATGGCCGTGAGCAACAAGGTGGCCGTGATCCCGGCCGTGCGCATGGGACGTCGGCCCGATGAATCAACCTGGGGTGGGTCGTGGAGGATGGACAACGTGCTTCCATACCGGGTCGTGACGGTGATCGGCTCGGGACGCGGTTGGTCGAGTTCTTCCGCCCTGTCGTGTGAAGCGGCCGGACCCGTCTGGCTGGCGGGCTGGTGCCTCTCGCAGCCGAAGCGGTGTACGGCCCCCTCAGAACTGATCAACTCGGTGCAGCTACCGACCATCGAACTGTACCGCTTGAGCAGCGCCCGGGTATCCGACTCCAGGACGATCCAACCGGCGATCTGACCGTTAGCAAGATATACCGGGCTGACGTACGACAACACCGATTGAGAGCTAAAGGCCGTCTTGGACCTTCGAAACCGGGTGACTGGTTGATCCCCGAACATCTCGACCCGGCCCGTGTGCTTGCGCGAGGGATCGTTCAGAGAAACGAGCACCCGTCCCTTGGCGTCCAGGAACAACCAATCGCCGAGCTGGTTGATGTCGGCCGAATAATTGTAGATCGTCCCGAACGCATCTTGCAGGGCCAGCCGGTCGCCGGACTCGATCGCCTCAAGCCCGTCGCGGTTGAGAAGCGTTTGAGAGAGCAGCTCGGAGGCCTCGCGCCCCCACTCGTCGACGGTCTGTTGCCATAGAGTCGAAAACATCGACCGGAGCATCTCTTGCTGCGCTTCGGCCGACTCATGGTTCAGCCAGTTCAGCCCGCCGACCATCACCCCCGTCGAGGCGCACATCAACAGGACGGTCCCAAACATGATGCGTGGGACCAGGCCGAAGCCGGGTTTTCGGGGCTTCGTATCAGACACCTATTTTTCTTGCCCGTCGCTTGCATCTGGATTGATCGTTATTTCATTCGCAATCGGGATCAGAGGCGAGCGGGTCCAGCTCGGCACCCCCGCACGGAACCACCAGACGCGCGAGCTGGGCACGCCCAGATCCTGCACCACATGCACACTGCTGTTAAAGCTGCGCGGGCACTTCGAGCCGTTACAAAACAGGATGATCCCGTCATAGGCTTGCAACAAGGCGTCGACCCCGGCCTGGGTCAAGCGCGTCTCGCCATCGTACTTGGCGCCTCGATACTTATACTCCATGTGGTATGCGCCAGGGATGGTTCCCTTATCAACCACATCGCGGTCCTTGCGGACGTCCACCGCGGCCCAACGCCCCGAGTCGATCATCGCCTCGACCTGCGACACCGATACCCGCTTGACGCCGATCGGATCGATGTCCCACGGGGGCATCTGGGAACCTGGCAGTTCGCCCATCAGGACCAACGAAGGGTCGGCCTCGGCCGCCTGCACAAACTTGGTCACCTGTCGCACGAGCCCGGTCTGCTCGTCGATCGGCCAGGACGCGTGCTCGGATGCGGCAAGCGCAGTGTCATGCCCCCCCGACCCACCCCCGGGCCCACCCCCGGACTCACCGCCGGACCCCGCGTCCGCAGAACTCGGATCGCAGCCGACCAGCATCCCACAACAGCCACAAAACAACGCACAGACAGTCCAGATTTTGAGCAGGCGAGGACAGCACATCGGGCGGTCTTATCCTTTTTGTGGCAACTAGTAACGTTAGGGGTACCGGAGCCTCCACTTTTGTTTTCGGGTCAAACCGGATAGATATTAAGAGGTTCTGTTAGAGGATCGTATGGCTACTTTTTGGCGCAATCACAGCCAAAAAAAGTCCTCCGGCGCACGCATCGATTAGGACGTTCCTGACGGAAACGGTTCAACGGGCTGCCGATAAGGGGCCGGACAATGAAGCCACACTTGGCTTTACACATCCCGATGAATCCGTGCGCGCTCACCCAAAAGACAAAACCATGTTTTCCGAACGCGGGCGTCGGTGATGCATGAGTAATTGTCGCGATACGTATTACTACGGATAGATCGCCTCGGGTTTCCGAGTTGGATCATGCCGACTGTGCAGGCGATCTAGCGGGCCGCCCGTGCATCAACGCCCGGTCGACCAAGCGCGGGACGAAGCCGGCCGGGCTATGGGGTCTCCCGGTCGTACCCGCCGGCGGCGCCGTTGCTGGCGCGCGGATCATGCACACCGATCAAATCACCGTCATCGGTCACGCCGATCGCCTGGGTCACGCCCATCGAATCGCGCGTGTCTACCTCGTGGCCAAGCTCTTTGAGTGCCTCGATCAGCGCCGGGGCAACCGCCCGCTCCACCGCCACTTGGTCCGGCCGCCACTGGTGGTGGATACGTGGAGCCCCCACCGCGTCGGGTAGAGCCATCCCAAGGTCGACGCGATTGACAATCGCCTGCACGACCTGCGTGATGATCTTAGGCCCGCCGGCCGCTCCGAGTGTGAGCACGGGTTTGCCATCCTTAAGGACGATCGTCGGGCTCATGCTCGATAAGGGACGCTTGCCGGCCTCAACACTGTTGGCCTCCGCGCCCAGCAGACCGAAGTAGTTAGGCACACCCGGCTGGGCGGAAAAATCGTCCATCTGGTTATTCATAAACACGCCCGTCCCGGGGATCAGCACCTTCGAGCCGTAGGACGTGTTCAGCGTCGCGGTGATGGCGACCCAGTTGCCCTCGCTGTCGGCGGCGGCGATGTGCGTGGTATGCCGGCCAAACAGGTTGTCGGAAGCGCCCGGCGGTGTGCCGTGTGTCTCGACGGAGATAGTTTTTTTCACGTCGATTTTTTGTGCCAGGCCCTGGGCGTAGCCGGCGTCGGCCAGGCCACGGGGCACCTCCGCGAAGTCCGGGTCGCCCAGCCAGTGTGCACGGTCGGCGAACGCCAGCTTCATCGCCTCGGCCAGCACATGAGCTCGCCCGACCTCATCCATCTCCGCCAGATCGAACTGTTCGAGGATGTTGAGTATCTGCGCAACATGAACCCCCCCGGAGCTTGGCGGGCTGAACCCGATCACCTCGTAGCCGCGGTACTCGCTGACAACCGGCTCTCTTTGCGCTATCCGGTAGTTGGCGAAGTCCTTTGCCGTGACGAGCCCGCCGTTTTGTGACATCCACTTTTCAACCGCCTGCGCGAATGGGCCCCGGTAGTAGTGCCCGATCCCGTCGCGCGCGATCGCCCGGTAGGTCGCTGCCAGGTCCGGCTGTTTGTGGATGTGTCCCACCGGCCAAGGGTTGCCGTCCGCATCGAGCATCAGCGCCGCGGATCCCGGGAACTGCGCAAGTAGCTCAGCGACCCCGCCAAGCCGTGAAGCGAACGCCGCGTCGATCTCAAAGCCCTGCTCGGCGATCAAGGCCGCCGGGTCGATCAGGTCTGCAAGCGTGAGTTTGCCGCCGTGCTTCAGCGCGTAGTCGTACACCGCCAGCGACCCCGGCACACCGATCGCCAACGCGCCGGTCTGGCTGAGCTTCGGATCGGCCTTGCCGTCACGGATGAACATGTCGCGGGTCGCTTTGCCCGGCGCCATCTCACGCCCGTCCAGCGCAAGGACCGTCCCGTCCGCCAACCGGATCAGCGCAAAGCAACCGCCGCCGATCCCTGAGTTGTGCGTGTCGACGACGCCCAACGTCAGCGCCGCCGCCACCGCCGCATCGATCGCGTTGCCCCCGCGCTTAAACGCATCGATCCCCGCCTGCGTCGCCAGCGGGTGGACCGTCGCCACCATCCCGTCCTTTGCCGTTGCCGGTCCCGCGCTTGCCTGACCGACGCAGCAAAGGACCGCTATCAACCCGACCGCCAACGCCCGCATGCCAATACGTTTCATGTCTGACCTTTCTTGCCCAGGCCTGTTTCTGGGGTCACGTATTCTAACAGCCGGCCGTCTCCCGGCTCGACACGCACGCCCCGGCCCGGCATGATGGGGATTCTCATGCTGTTTCGATCCCTGGATAACTTCCGCCCCGCCAGCAAGCCCCTGATGGCCAGGCCAAGCTACGCGCGCGAGCTGGTCACCGCCTCGACCTTCCCCGCCGCGGTCGCCATGCTCGAGTCCGGGGTGATCGGCGTGTTGGCGAAAAAGACATTTCACGTCTCTGAGTTCGAGCTGGCGACGATCATGGCCGCGCCGATCTTCGCCAACCTCACCAGCTTCATGTGGGCGATGCTCGCGCGTGGCAGGCGGAAGATTCCGTTCATCGCGGCGCTTCAGGCGTCGGTGCTGCTGCTGCTCGCCGCCATCTCGTTTCTGCCGACGGTCAGGCCCGGCCCGTCGCTGCTGGTGGCGGTGGTCATCCTCTCTCGATGCGCCCTGGCGGGGATGGTCACCCTGCGCAGCACGGTCTGGCGTCAGAATTACCCGGAGGCCAGCCGCGCCCAGATCACCGGACGATTCACCGTGCTGGCGAGCCTGGTCATCGCGATGGGGCCGTTGGCCGGGTTCTTTATCCAGGACATTTCGCCCGACAGCTTCCGATGGCTCTACCGGGCGGTCGCGCTGTTTTCAGCGGTGGGGGTGATTTCGTTTTCACGCATCCGTCTGCGCGGTGAGAAGCACCTGCTCGCGTTCGAACGCCTGCCCACCGCCAAGCCGCAACCCCACGGCGAACCGGGACACGTCTACGCCTTCGAGCCCGACGCGCAACCCCGCCAACGGCACTCGGTCTGGACCATCCTCCGCGAAGACCACGACTACCGCTGGTACATGATCTGGCAGTTCGTCGGCGGGATGGCCAACCTCATCGGAAACTTCGCACTCATACGCCTGGTCATCCAGCTCACCTCCGAAATCAAGTACGAATACGCCGTGAGTATTTTGTTGACCACGACGATACCGATGGCGGTGGCGATGATGACCGTCCCGGCCTGGGCACGCTACCTAGACAAGGTCCACATCACCCGCTTCCGCACTCGACAGGGCCTGTTCTGGATCGCCGCGCAGTTTGGCAACTGGCTCGCGGGCATCACCGGGCTCGTCGGCCTGTTCGCCCTGCCCCGCATCATCGACGGCGCATCACGAGGCGGCGGGATGCTCGCCTGGAACCTCGGCCACAACGACTTCGCCGACCGACGCATGGTCCCCTTATACATGGGCATCCACGTCACACTCACCGGCGTCCGCGGTTTCCTCGCGCCCTACCTCGCCGTCACACTCCTCTACGGCTGGAACCCCATCGCGATTCCCGGCATCACCACGCAGGTCCCCGCCTTCGCCGGCATCGGCGTGCACATCTTCCTGATCACCACCGCCCTGGCCCTGATCGCGGAGGTCGGGTTTGTAAGGCTAAGAAGAACGGTCGAGCGGGCTTTAGACACCAACACCGGATCCTGATCTGCCGTCACCGCATGCTTGACCGGTGATGGCTTTGAAGGTTGGTCCGTGACAGCGTGGCGTGGAGTTCCTACCATAGCGTGGGCGGTGATCGTGACCGGGCTTATGTACTTCGAGCTTTGCCTTGATGGCGTATGAATCAGCCGACCCCCACCGATACCGAACTGATGACCGAATTGGCGAGGGGCCAGATTGATGCGCTGGCGGCATTGATCCATCGGCATCAGGACGAGGCGCTGCGTCTGGCGTACCGGCTGCTTCAGCGGTGGGACCTGGCCGAGGACGTGGTCCAGGAGGCGTTTATCCGTGTGTATCGGGGGGCCGGCGGTTTTCGGGCCGATGCCCGGTTCCGGACCTGGTTCTACCGGATCCTGGTGAATCTGTGCATCGACGAGCAGAGACGGCACGTGCTTCAGATGTCGGCGGTAGATAAGGCCTACCCCGACCGGAAAGATTCGCAGCAGGACCCGCTTGTTCAACACGAACTGATCGAGCTGATCCGCGGCGCGGTTGCCGACCTGCCGGACCGTCAGCGGACGGCCCTGGTGCTCCAGCGGTATCACGGCATGCGTCACCGCCAGATCGCGGAGATCACGGGCTGGACTGAGTCGGCGGTGGAATCGCTGATCGTGCGGGCCTTAGCGAACCTGAGGAAGAAATTGACCACGGTTTACAATGAATACGGCAAGTAATCGCCGGATCGGGCTGTCAGGTACGTCTAATGGTTGATAAGTCGAACCACATCACGGATTCAGAGCTGGTCTCGATGTTGAGCGGGCATATGGATAAGCCACAACAGGAAGATGCCCAAGAGCACATGCGCGGGTGTGACGACTGTTCCAAACGGATGGAATCGATGCGCCAGACATGGGACCAACTAGGTGATTGGGATGTGCCGTCGCCCACCCCTGACGTAACCGAGCGTGTGCTCGCGCAGGTCACCACGGAATCGGCTGCTGCGGGGCCGGTGAGGCCGTCGGCGTTGCCGAGGCTGTCACGCATCGCGGCGGCACTAGCCGTGTCGGGGCTGTTGGGCGTGGTAGCCGGGACGATCCAACGAACGGGTTCTGCACCAGACTTTAGCCTGTCAGCATCCGCCCCCATCCCGGACCAAGCCCTGCTCCTGACGGTGTTCCAGAACGGTTCGCCGGGGATGTTCTCGGAGGTGATCTTAGGCCGTCACGACCAGCCAACACCCGATCAGCAAGCACCTGGAGAGACGCCATGAAATCCTGGACCCGATACCTGACCCTGACCCTCTGCTGCCTGGGATGCGCGCTGCTGGCCTACCTCGCCACCGCGGCGGTGGGAGCCGACGGGGACCTCACCGATGTGCGCCGCCTGGCGCTCTACGACTGGTTGGAACTGAGCCCCGCCCAGCGGGCCGAGATCGACCAGGACGATCCGACGTTCTTTGAGCAAAGCGCCGACCTTGCCAAGCAACTGGGGGATCACCGGGCCACGCTGGCTGACCTGATCACCGAAACCGCCTCCACGGACGAGCAGATTATCCAGCAGCTGGACCGGGTGATCGACGTGGAAGTCAAGCTGGAAAAACGGGTTGCGCAATTCGTCCTGGTCGCACGGCACCGATTGAACTCCGCCCAACGCCAACGGCTGGTGGACGCGATCGCCACCGGTCTGCGCGACAACGCCGGGGACCACATCACCCCTGAGCAGGGCAACAAAGCCCGTTGAAGGCCTGCTGCGGTATTTTTCATTTTTTTGAGAAATCATCCGCAGGCAGGATGCCTCGGGGGGCGTCAAAACATATGTAAGGAGGGGAGGACAGGCCTCTCGGCCGCCGCCCCTTGCTTTCAAGACGGCCAAACCAACCGGCCCGCGTTTTAACAACGGTCGCAGGTCGGCGCGGTTCCGCGCAGCTTGCACGGGCTCATCTGGAGAGGGAACAAAGATGCCGGTTATTCGCATACTCATCGCAAGCATTTTCATCACAGCGTCGGTTGCCCAGGCGCAGCCGAGCCTGCAGATCGGTCCGGTCGGCAACGCCATGATGATCTCGCCAACGATGCCAGGGACCACCCTGTTTCAAGACAACCTCGATGGCACCTTCGACTGGGAAGGCAGCATGATGATGGTGGGCATGTGGCAGGCGCAGTGGGACCTGCTGATCGATACCGACCCCGGTGTCAGTGGCGTCTTCGCGATCACGAACACCTCCGGGATGCAGCAGTCGTTCGTCTTCAACGTCGCAACCCCCGTCTCCGTTTCAGTTCCCGCCGGGGCTCAGTTCAACAGTTCCTCAGCGCTGACGCTGGCCGACGCGAATTTCAACGGCACCGCCCTGCTGGCTGCGCCGACCGGTTCGTCCGTATTCGCCGGGCTGATTGATGGGGCCGTTGAGTCGACCCTTTACAACGACCCCTTTAGCCTGCTGGTGGGCGCGGTCGGCGGAACCGCCGTCAACGCCGCGGGGGATGCTGGCACAACGAGCCGGAACCTGGTCGGCACCCTGGGGATCACCCATTCGATCGTCCTGAGCCCGGGTGATTCAGCCACGGCCAACAGCACGTTCTTCGTCGTCCCCGAACCCACCAGCGCTGCGCTCATGCTCGGCGCAGGAATGGTGCTGATCCGTCGGCGGAAAAAGACCGGCGTGAAACGGTGAAACAACCTCCGTACGGATCAGCGACCAGACCTTGAGCTTGGGGGTGTTCAGAGAAGGAGAAGGAAACGTTGCCGTCAGCCCGTTGCGGGATCTCCCAAAAAGAGATGATGTCCCGCAGGTACCTGGCCTCCCCGCCACGGCCCGGTCAACACCCAACAGGGACCTGATCTTTCTACTATCCGTGCAGGCCCCGGAACCCCGTCATCCCCAAGGCGGGGTTTTTTTATGTCAAGCGGTGATCAGCTCGTATGCTTGAGCCCGCACCGCGCAAGCAAATCGCGCCCCGCGCTCATGGTGTCTGCGAGCGCCCCAACCCGGTCACCCCGCCGGGTGCGTGGGCTCTTGGCCGTCCAGCACGGCGACGACGTCTTTCACGACCCAGCTCATGTTGCTTAGCGCCTGCTCGGTGCGTGACGCGATGTGTGGGAGCAGGCGAACGTTGGGCAGGTCATAGAGCGGGTAGTCCGCCGGCGGCGGCTCGGGGTCGTGGACGTCTAGGATGACCTGTGCATCGCGATGCGCCTTGGCCCATGCCGCGAGCGCGGCGCTGTCGACGAGCATGCCCCGTGCGGCGTTGATGAACAGGCAGTCGTCGCGCAGGTGATTGAGCAACTGGGCATTGAGCATGTGACGGTTGCTCGGCCGGCCGTCGGCGTGGAGGGTGACGATGTCGCTCTTGGCGTAGAGCGTTTCGTGATCCACGAAGTCGAACGGGTAGTCCACCGCCTTGCGGAGCTGGACCTCGGGCAGAAGATCGCAGACCAGGAGTTTCATCCCGATCGCGTGTGCGGCTTTTCCTAAGCGTTTACCGATCCGCCCGAACCCGACGATCCCGAGGGTCAGTTGATCAAGTTGCCGGCCGACCTCGGTCTTGCGCAGGCGGTGGAACGTGTCCCCGGAGTCGCCCCCGCCTGTCTCCGGCGGCAGGTCCGTGCGAGGCCGATAGTGATCCAGCATCAGCGCGAGCACATACTCGACCACGGCTTGGGTGTTGGCGTCCGGCGTGTGGACGACCCGGACCCCCCGCCGTTTGCACGCATCCAGGTCGATGTTGTCAAGCCCCACGCCCGCCCGGCCGATCACCTTCAACCCGGGTGCGCGATCGAGAAACGCTTCATCCACGATCGTGTACGTCCGCACGACAAGCCCGTCCGCCAAGGCGAGTTGCTCGGCAAGCCCCGGGTCGTCATAAGCGCAGCGCAAAACATCGGCGTGCTGGGCCAGCCAGACGTCCGCCGGCTTAGCTAGCGCCTCGGTGATCAGCACGCACGGGGGCATGGGGTGCCGGGGTTCGGGGAACAGGGATCAGCGTTCGAGAGAACCGCTGATAGCCTGGGCCAAAGGCTAATAGCTAATGGCTAATGGCTATTCAGCGAAATAAGCCGCGTTCTTCTCGATGTAGTCCTGCCACTCTTCGGGCAGGTCCTCTTCGGGGAAGATCGCCTTCACCGGGCACTCGTCCACGCACAGGCCGCAGTCGATGCAGGTGTCGTTGTCAATAAACAGCATCTGGGCGGACTCGAACTCCGCTTCGTCCTTGGTCGGGTGGATGCAGTCCACCGGGCAGACGTCCACGCAGGCCGTGTCTTTGGTCCCGATGCAGGGTTCGGTGATGATGTGAGGCATTGCAAGGCTCCAATATCGTCGATGCGGGGACGCTCCCCGCAGGGTTCCCAAGAGTATAAACGCCCCCCCGCTTTCTGCAAAGCCAAATTAAGGCCCCACTTGCGCCACGCCGCCCGGGGCAATATCTTGCACTGGGGCAGGGACGGTATTACCCAGCTTCACCCGCCCGTGAGGCCCGACAATTTATAATTGAAAACCGCACGATGTTTGCTTGACATACATGCCAGGTGCGGTACATTGGCAGTTCAATTATGGGGAGAAAGACTGCGCTGTGGGACGCGTCCTTCTTCCAAGTACCCCTCACAAATTGCGCAGTAAAACGACGGGCCAAGGCTTTCGTCTTGATGTTTGGGCGCTCGGTCAAAGACCGTTCGCCCGGAGTGATCGCCTTAATGAGTTTTCCTTATTTCCAGGGAGCACGAGAGATGAAAAGTACATTAGTGAAGTTTATCGGTGCGCGCTTGGGTCTCGTCCTTATCACCGCGATCGTATTGGCTTGCCCGATGCAGGTAAAGGGCATCACCGTCGAGGTGCTGCTCGATCAGAACTCCGATCTACCCGGCTTTGACCCGACCGGTATAAACGGCCTGTTCCAAGCGGCGGTGATAGACAACGGCAGGTATGCTGTGGGGGTAGGCGGCCCTGCACCCTTCCCGGTTCTAGGTACTTTCAGAGGCACGATCGGCGGGGGCCTGTCCACGGTCTTCGATGTCACAACCCCGTTCCCCGACAGCGGCGGCACGATCATATTGCCCTTGGCCAATGTCATCAGCGGCGACAACGTGGTGTTCACAGGCATCACCAAAGACGCCGCCGAAACGACCTTCAGCGGCCTGTACAACCAACTCACCCCCGGCGGACCGCTAGGTGTCACCGCCAACCGCGCCTCGGCATTCGTCCCGAATCTCACTGATTTCGCTATCGCCGGATCGACCGTTGCCTACCGGGGACAGGTCGATTCAACGCCCGAAGATTTCGGGATCTTCACCGTTCCTGTCGCCGGCGGCGCCTCTACCACCGCGATCGATATTACGACGGCCGTGCCCGGCGAGCCCGGCAAGACTTTCACGAACGTAAGAATGGGCCCGGGTGGATATAACGGAGACAAGATCGCATTTGTCGGCGAGTTCGACGGGGGCTCAGGCGTTTACACCGTTCGCCCAGGTGAGGCGCCGGTCCCGGTCGTCACGACCGATACCCCGTTGCCCACGACAAGCCACGGAGACAGCACAGCCAACAGATTCGACAGGCCTGTCATTGACGGAAACGATCTAGCCTTCGGGGCATCAACGTTTTCCGCCGGCCTGGCCGACTATGCCATACTTGGCGGCACGCTTACATTGGTCGCCGACGAAGGCACACCGATCCCGGGCGGCGGCGGGAGCACATTCACCAATCTAAATGCCGGCGGCGTAGACAAGTCTGGCTATGCACTAGACAACGGCAGGATTGTCTTTAGGGGGGACAATGGTATCTACCTCCATGAAGAAGGAACGATCACACCACTGCTGACATCGGACAGTGTCATCGACGGGTTCTCACCCGTCTTCACATTGACCGGTATCACCGGCCAGGCGATCAGTGGCGACCAGGTCCTCATCACGGCGCTCACCGTAAGCGTGACTGCGGACGAGGTGGGGGCCGCCACGTACCTCGTGACCATCCCCGAGCCGGCGAGCGCGGGGCTCATGGTCCTGGCTACTGTGCCGGCACTGATACGGCGTAGATCGGGAGTTCGCTAGACCGGCCCGCGGCCACGAAAACACCGGATCCCCTTCATTCACCATACCCTCGCCCAAGCAGCCTGTCCTACGGCCCGGTCCGACCGCGGCGTGCGAACAGTACCGCCCCCCCGGCGAGCAGGAGCATCAGTGATGCCGGCTCAGGGACGACCGCGTTGTTGGCGGCGGCGAAGCTGGAGTTGTGATCGATGACGGCCCAGACCTTGTTCTGGCTGAAGTCCACACCGAATGCGCCCAGCTCGGGGCCGGCGCCCGGGGCAAGGGAGTTCAGGTAGTTGAACTGGTAGTTGCCGACGAATCGACGGGCGTCTAGGTAGGCCTGGACGGCAACAGGGTCATTCAGGTCCAGTGCGCCGATGTTGGAATTGCCGAGTACGGCGTTTCGCCAGATGCCGGCGGAGGCGTCGTACCAATTCAGCGCCGCCTGATCGATTTCTTCCTGGGTGCTGGCGAACCCGGTATCGTCGTAGGTCATCTCGATGACGTGCAGAGTGCCGCTTAGCCCGGTGACGCTCAGGACATCGCTGACGACGTTGCCGAACCCGTCGGCCGCGGCCAGCCCGCCGGTGACGGACCCCAGTGCGGTCATGTCCAGGCCGATCGGCGTACTGACAGCGAGGGGGTCAGAGTCAAGTATCGCGGCGCGGGTCGCATTGGCGGCGGCGCTGGTGACGATCGACGGCTGCGAATCGCTTAAGTCCGCCCCAACTGGCGCGGTCAGCGTGCTGGACCCGACGCGATCGAACGCGTAGCTGATCGTGGTCTGCTGCTCGTAGGCGGTGTGCACACTGAACTGCTGGCCAAGGGTGAACCCAACGCTAACGCCGGGGTTGAAGTCCAGCTCATAGCTCCACGGGCCGGCCGCGTGGTTGGTGGTGAACGTGCTCATGTCGATCGCTGGCACGGTGTCGGCGATGAACATGCGATTGGCTTCGAAGTTGCGGACGGGAGTCGGGACCGGGTTGGGCAGGTTAAAGTCGATGTGGTGTTGACGCAGCCCGCCGGGGCCGAGATTTTCCACGCCGGTGTTGATCATGGTGGTTTTTGACAGCCCGCCGCTGTAGCCCAGGTGTACCGGGTAGGCGGTGCCCCAGGACCGCATGTCGATGTTGTAGTTGGACGATCCTAGCGGCACGCCGAAGGCCGTAACCGTCACGTCGTTGATGTCCTGGATGATGATGTCGGTGCGATTCACGACCCGTCGCAGGACGCCAAGGCCGCTGTCAAAGCGGGGCACGTCCTGGAGGATCGTCTGGGGGGCGCTGAACCCAGGATCACCCGGCGCAATCGCTGAATGGAAATAGTTGTGCGCGCTGGTCGCTTGCAGCGCGGTAAGGGACTCGCCAGCGACGTCGGCGGTGAAGACCAGACCACAGGCCGGCAGGACGATCCAGACCGCCCGCTGCACGTGTGTATGATTCAAAACGGACACCCCTCTCTTTTCTTGACGAATACTTTACGAGTGGTGCATCCCCAACGACACCGTCAGTAATATGACGCAGTAGTGTATCGTCATCTTTCAGAAATCCAAGCCCTAACTGATTCAATTGTCCAAGAAAAAGTATTTCACGTTGCGGCGCATCGGTGTTGCCATCAAAAAGACAACCTTCATTCACCACAGGCAACCCAAGTTAACGCCATCGCCCTTTCACTGTGGGTAGAGGCGACTGAGTTGCGCCCGCGCCCCGGCCTGATACAATCGCCTGCCTATGGCCCGAAAAACCGCGACTAAACCCGTCAAAAAGCCCCCTTCCAGGACCATTGTGTCCGGTGATTGCCTCAAAAAAATGGCGGCCTGGCCCAAAGATTCCGCCGACCTGATCTTTGCCGACCCGCCTTACAACATCGGGTTCAAGTACGACAAGTACGACGACAACCGCGAACACGAAGACTACGTCAAGTGGACCAACAACTGGATCGACGCCTGCGCACGCCTGCTCAAACCGTCCGGCAGCCTCTACATCCTGATCGGAGATGAGTACGCCGCCGAGACACGCCTGCACCTGCGCAAACTCCAGGATGAAAAACAACTCGTCTTCCGAAACTGGATCATCTGGCACTACACCTTCGGCCAAAACTGCAAACTAAAATTCAACCGGTCCCACGCGCACCTCTTCTACTGCGTAGGCTCGGCGGCCACGAAAATCAAAGCCGCCGACAAGATCACGAAGAACCCCCCTTTCACGTTCAACCGCGACAGCGTCGTCGTCCCAAGCGCCCGGCAAACCACCTACAACGACGCCCGCGCCAACCCTAAGGGCAAGCTCCCCGACGATACCTGGTACCTGCGCCCCCAGACCGCCGAAGGCGACTACTTCCGCGAGGGCGAAGACACCTGGTACCAGTCGCGCCTGGCCGGCACGTTCAAGGAGCGCCAGGGCTGGCACCCCTGCCAACTCCCCGAAGCCCTGCTCGAACGCATCATCAAGGTCAGCTCCAACGAGGGCGACCTGGTCTTCGACCCCTTCGCCGGCAGCGGCACAACCCTCGCCGCCGCCGCCAAACTCAACCGCGACTGGCTGGGTTGCGAACTGAGCAAAGACTACGCCAAGCGCGCGCTGCAGCGCATCAAACACGTCGCCAAGACCGGCAAGACGATGAAGGTCGACTGCATCGACAAAGGCATCCAGCGCGGCAAGCCCAAGAAAAAGGCCGAGCCGCACCGCTCAAAGAAGGGCGCGGATGGCAAGCTGGTGTGGAGCGGGAAGGTGTAACGTAATGTCCGGGGCTACGTCTTACAGTGTGATGCTTGCGATTCTTAGTCTATCCCCACCCATCCTAGGGCTGGTCATGCTCGTGTTGGGCTTGCGCGGTAAGCGGCTGGACTACCACCCGGTCTGCCGGCGGTGCGGGTACGACCTGGTCGGTTCGCCTAACCCGCGAGAGCGATGCCCGGAATGCGGCGCTGGCCTTCTAGGCGACCACGCCGTCCGAGTCGGCAACCGCCACAAACAGCCCCTGCCGGTTGTGATGGGGACGCTTCTGATCACCCTGTCGGTCGGGCTGTTATGTGTTCAACTTTTGGGGACGAATCTCGACCCTTACAAGCCCTTTTGGCTGCTGCGGCTGGAAGCGACAACACCGGCGATGGGCTCAAAAGGCGGGGCGTTGAATGAATTACTGACGCGCACACAGAGCAGTTCACTATCGACGTCACAACTGGACTCATTGATGAGCGCGGTGTTGCAGGTCCAGGCCGATGCGTCGATCCCGTGGGACGAAACATGGGGCGACGTGTTCGCGGAGTTGTTCACTCAAGGCGTCGGAGCGCCCGCGCAGCACGAGAAGTTTGCCAAAGGGGTGTACCGCTTCGAAATGATCATCCGCCCGCGCGTCCGGCTGGGCGAGCGGATCAGCATCCGCACCCCCTACCGTTATAACCGGGGCCACGGCGATCAGGCGAGGTACTACCGAGTCCAGCCACGGGGACGCGTCACGATCGGGGAGCTATCCTACCAACTAGGCGTATCGACATCGGGCGCCATGATGGGCGAGGGAAGCTCCAGAACCAGCCTGCATACCGATCGCCCCCCCTTCAACCAACTCGCCATCGGCTCACACGAACTGCGGCTGGTACAACCGATCGAAATCCGGCTCGGGGGAGAAACGGGGCCGTTGATCGGCCGATTCGAGCTGCTTGAATCCGATACGTTCAAGATTGCTTCGGCGGACACCGATGACATCGAGCTGTTCAAAGACCCCCAGGCCGCGGCGTCGATGGAGACCGGTATTTCGATCCGGCAAAAACGGATCAAGGTACGCCCGCGGCGGAACAATCCCGAGCGATTCATCGCCGATGTCGTCGTGAATCTTCACGGGACGACCGCCCCGTTTGCGTACCGGGTCATCGCGCAGTCCGGTGATCATGAAGTAGATCTGGGCTGGATCGCCTATAACGGGCCGATGAATAATCACAGCCACGGCACCGACGGTGATTGGCCTTCAGAGCTGACCGCCGACCACGTCGACCTCCTCTTCCGCCCCGACACGGACGCTGCGCGCAACACGGTTGATATCTACCGTATCCTCGACCATGAGTTTGTAATCGAAGACGTGGAAGTGGTACGGCAGCCGTAAACAGTGACACCCAGGCCAAGGCCCTGCGGGCTATGACCGGGTTTGGGGGCGGGGTTGGGTGTCGTGATCACACCAGCATCCCACTCAGATTCTCATTCCCCACCCGCGCCGACGCCACCGGGCTTTCTTTCCCGTTGCTGTCCTGCTTGACGATGAGGTACTTCACACTGTGCGCTTCTTGGCGGCGTCAACGATCGCGGAGACGTCGATCGGACCGGCTCCGATTGATGTGAAGCCGGGAAGGATAGGTGGTTTGGGGCAAGGAAGCGGCAGCCGGCGGGACACCTATCGGGGCTGCTCAATGGCCAAAAAATTCTTGATTGATCGTGTTTTCTGGGGTATCTTGCACGGTCACACGTCTACGGGTCGGTTTCATTTGCGGGTTGGTGGAGGGGCCGGAAGTGAACGAGCTTCACGTCAATCGGGTATCCGGGAACTTGCGACTTCCCGGACACAAAGAGGGGGCGCCGCCCGCAATCACCGCGGCGCTGATCGCTTCATGCCTGGCGCTACTTCTGTGCCTGCTGGCGACGTTGTTCGGGATGGGAGCGGACGGCGGGTGGCTGGCGCTGCCGCCTGACTACACCGGGTTTGGCTGGGCCGTTCGGATCCTCGGCGGGGTCATGGGCCTGATGGCGTTTGCCTATCTGTCCCTGATCCACCACCGATACCGCAACCGAAGAGGCAGGCGGTCGCTGGCCGGAAAACTCCTACGGATCAGCCTGGCTATCTCGGTCGCATCCATTGTCTGGGAGATCGCGCTGCTCGCCCTGATCGTGATGCTGGCTCTTGTCCTGGCGTACGCGCTGTTCGCCGACGGCGGTCTTTGAAGTCGGCGAAACACCCGCGGTTCACACCAGCATCCCGCCGAGATTCTCTAAGCCCACCCGCGCCGACTCCATCGGGCTGTCTTTCCAGTTGCTGTCCTGCTCGACGACGAGGTACTTCACGCCAACTTTTTCGGCGGCGTCGAGGATCGCGGGGAAATCGATCATCCCGGTGCCGACCTCGGCGAAGCCGCGCTCCGGGGTGTCGTGCATGTCCTTCATGTGCAGGATCGGCAGCCGGCCGGAGAGTTTCTGCATCCAGTCAAGCGGGTCGTCGCCGGCCTTGGCGGCCCAGTAGACGTCGAGTTCACAGTTGAGGTCCGTGCCATCGAAGAGGATGTCGATACCGCGATGGCCGTCCTCGGCGGGGAGCCATTCGAAGTCGTGGTTGTGGTAGCACAGGGTAAGACCCGCGGATAACAGTTCGCTGGCGATCTCGCCGAGCTGGCGGGAGAGCTGGCGGTAGCCCGCGTCGCGCTGAGCCTCGTCGAGATACGGGCAGGTGACGTACCGGTAACCAAAGAGCTTGGCACGCACGATCACGTCGGTCAGGTCGTTCAGCAGGCAATCGACCGGCTCGTGCGCCGAGATGGCGGTCAGGCCGTGCTTATCCAGCAGGGCCTTGATCTGCTCGGGCGACTTGCCGTACAGCCCGGCGAGCTCGACGTATCGGTACCCGATGGACGCGACCTGCGCCAGCGCCGCGTCGGCGTCCTTAGCGAGCGCATCGCGGACGGTGTAAAGTTGCAGACCGATGGGCAGGGGCATGGGATTCTCCGGGGAAAGCAAGGGTAATAACCGGCGGGAAACCGGGGGGGAATATCCGGGGGGTACATCCGGGGGGTACATCCGGGGGGCAATCAAGTTAGCCACGACCTGCCCCCTCGGCAAGCCGATTCCCTCATGTAACACATTTACATTGCACGAGCCAGTCAGCGCACCGCGGCGGCGAGCGCGTGGTCGATCAGTACCTTGGCGGCACGCTTGGCGGCGAGCGCGGCGCAGGCCTTGTTGTCGTGCCCGCATATCTGGGTGTGGACGATCGCGCCCTCCATCAGAAGCGTGATCTGTTCCGCCAGGACGCCCGGCTCCGGAGCCCCCGCCTGCTCAGCCAAGTCACGGACGTACTTCATGACCAGCCGTTTGTGCTCGGCGCTGGCGGCGTGGATCGGATCCGCCAGGTCGCCGAACTCGGCCGAGGCGTTGATGAACAGGCAGCCGCAGAAATCCGCGCTGGCAAACCACTGCCCAAGCAGGTCGAATATCGCCATGAGCCTGCCCCGGGGGTCTTTGGCCTGCTGCTCGACGCTGCGCATGAACTGGTTACGCCACCGCTCATCACGAAGCCGCAAGGCCGCGAGGATCAGCTCCTCCTTCGAGCGGAAGTGCTTGTACATGGTCATCTTGGCAACGCCCGCGGCCTCCAGGATCTTGTCGATCCCGGTGGCGTGATAGCCGTGCTGGCTGAACAGCTCCAACGCCGTCTCAACGAGTTGATCGCGTTTCTTGGACATAAAAGGCCCTCTTGGGGAAGCCCACGGGATAGTATACGACATTGTATGGCCATTAAAAGGCCAATATCGTCCATTTTTGGATTTTTTCAATCTATTTTTCGTATTTATCTCTAATTTTCGAGAAATAGGGGTTGACTAGAATAGACAGATCTGTATAGTTGTTGTCATGGCAGTGAACGGGGACGTCCCGCCAGCACCACGAAACCGACCTACGGGTCATAAGCAAAAGAGAGCAAACCATGCCACGCATCCAACCCGTCGAAATCGATCAGGCGCCAGGCAAAAGCAAGCAGATCCTTGAAGGCGTCCAGAAGGCCGTCGGCTTCGCGCCGAACATCTATAAAACCCTCGCCGTCTCCCCGGCCGTGCTCGAAGGCTTCCTGGGGCTCGGCAAAGCCTTGGGCGCCGGCACACTCCCCGCTTCGCTTAGGGAGCAGATCGCCGTGGCGCTGGCGGGAGCAAACAACTGTGACTACTGCTCCTCGGCGCACACCGCCATCGGCGCTAAGCACGGCCTGCCCGATGACGAACTCGCCGCCAACCTACGCGGACAATCCGCCGACCCCGCCACGCAAGCCGCACTTAACTTCGCCCTGGCGATCAACTCACGCGAAGGGTTCGTCACGGACGAGCAGCTCCAGGCCGTGAGAGATGCCGGGTATACCGACGAACAGGTCGTCGAGGTCTTCGCCGAGACGCTCAAGAACATCTTCACGAACTACTTCAACCACGTCGCCCAGACCGAGGTCGACTTCCCCTTTGTCCCAAGCGCTCAGGCCGTGAACGCCTAACCCGACAAGAACCACCACAGGCAAACCCTCAATAAAGGAAACAATCATGAACACGAACGGACTTAACAAGCTGGTGCTGGCGTCACTGCTGCAGATGGCGTTCTTGAACCTGCTCACGACCCCCGCCACCGCGGACACGGCGCCCCGATCCGAGGCGCTTGCCCAGGCTATCGAAGCACACGGCGGGCTGGAGACATGGCAATCCTACGGCCGGCTGGACTACGCGACCAGGGACTTCCCGCTTGGCGCAAAGGCCCCGTTTGACTTCACCCAGTCCACCGATCTGCAAAACCGTCGGCACCTGACGCACGGCAAGGATTTTACCTCCGGGCTTAACGGTGAAGACGCCTGGGCTGTCCCGAACGTCGAAACGCTTGGCATCCCGCCGCGGTTCTTCGAATCCGGCAACTTCTACTTTATCGCCATGCCGTTCGTCTTCGCCGACCCCGGCGTGCAGTCACGCGACCTGGGCAACAAGACATTTCAGGGACGTGCGTACGACCTCGTGGCGATCAGCTATCCCCAAGGCATCGGCGATACCCCCGAGGACGACTATATCCTCTACATCGATGCCGAGACCCACCGCCTGCACATGATCGACTTCGTCCCGACCAGCGCCGAAGTCAACGGCGACACCCCGATCGAGGAACTGCCGCGCAAGGCACTGGTGTTTAATCAATGGCAGGACGCCGGCGGCCTGCTGGTGCCGAGCAAACTGACGTTCTACGGCTGGGCCGACGGCGAGCTCCAAGGCGATGGCAACACCTATTACGTCAAGGACGTGACGTTCTCCCAGGCCGTCCCGGACGCGTCGATCTTCGCCGCCCCCGGCAAGCCGGTGATCCACGGAACCAAGCACGCGGATTAACCCCTCCACTCTACCCTCAGCCCCCGGCTCTGCCGGGGGTTCGATGAACTGCGGACATGATCCCCCGGCAGAGCCGGGGGCTGAGGGAAAAGTCCGAACACACCACCACAAAAAAAATCACAAGGACCCCTACCATGACCACCCACACAAACACACAGACCGCCGTCATCACCGGCGCCGGGACGGGGATCGGATTCGCCGTCGCCCAGGCCTTTCTTGACGCCGGTGGTAACGTCGTCCTCAACGGGCGGACCGAATCGAAGCTACAGAACGCCGCGAAGCAACTGGGACACCCCGACCGGATCGAGATCGTGGCGGGCGATATCACCCAGGCGCAGACCTCGGACAAGCTCGTCGACGCCGCCGTGAAGCGGTTCGGCCGGGTCGACCTGCTGGTCAATAACGCGGGGACCTTCAGCATGAAGCCGTTCACCGACTACACGGTCGAGGAACTGGACGGTTTCCTGGGCTACCTGCGTGGGACGTTCGTGCTGTCCCAATCGGCCGTCCGGCAATTCCGCAAACAAGGCGGGGGCGGGTCGATCGTGAACATCGGGACGATCCTCACGCTCAACGGCGTGGCGGGGGTCCCCTCCAGCGCCCCGATCGCCGCCAAGGGCGGGATCACCGCGCTGACCAAGAACCTGTCGTCAGAACTCGCGTCGGAAAACATCCGCATCAACGCGGTCGCCCCGGGCGTGGTGCCGACGCCTCTCTATGGCGATCTGACCGACGAGCAACTCGATTCGCTGAACCACATGCAGCCGCTTGGCCGATACGGCGTGCCCAAGGACATCGCCGATGCGGTGATGTACCTGGCGGGCGCCAACTGGGTCACCGGGGTGGTCCTGCCGGTCGACGGCGGGGTCGACGCCGGCGGCGACGGGGTCTCTCGCATCGTGCGCGAAGTGAAAGCGACATCCGCGGCGTAGCTACGAAGCGCCGCGGCCTAGACCTCTGCCCCCTCAGCCCCCGGCTATGCCGGGGGATCGGTGAACGGACAGCGCACGGAATACCCCGGCATAGCCGAGGGCTGAGGGACGGATGAAATCACCCCCTAACCGAATCACACACAACGAAAGGAGCATCACGATGGCAGACAAGAACACACTTGAGCTGACGGAATCCAACTTCCAGGAGAAGGTCCTGGACCAGACCGGCCCGGTGCTGGTCGACTTCTGGGCCGACTGGTGCCCGCCGTGTAAGGCGATCGGGCCGGTGATCGATCAGTTGGCCGACGACTACGCCGGCCGCGCGGTGATCGGGAAGGTCGATGTCGATGCGAACCCCGCGCTCGCCAAGCGTTATGACATCCGGTCGATCCCGGCGTTGGTGATCTTTCGAGATGGCCAGGTCGTTAAGCAGTTAGCCGGGTACCAGTCCAAGGAAGCCCTGGCAGAGGCGATCGAAGCCTCAAACGATGTAAAGACAGC
The DNA here is from genome assembly GCA_029260655.1 of Phycisphaeraceae bacterium. Classification (GTDB taxonomy): domain Bacteria; phylum Planctomycetota; class Phycisphaerae; order Phycisphaerales; family Phycisphaeraceae; genus JAJRRS01. The sequence continues at coordinate 7,165 of JAJDCU010000029.1, read as the reverse complement.
CTGAACACCCTCCTACACCCGGGGCCGGCGTACCGCGCCGCCCCGGGTGTTTCGTCGCATCCAAACCGATAGGATCATCAGAGAATCGTTGCGAGGCGGACCCGATCCTGGGCGAAACTTTCGGAGACGACCATGGATGACGTTTTCCACGAAGGCGAATTGGCTGTGCAGCAGCGGGCCGGGGTCGGTGCGCAGGCCCAGCAGGTCGGCCGGATCATCAGCCCGGCATTACCAAACGGCGCAGATGAGTACCTGGCGCAGTTGCCGTTGCTTATCGCAGGGGCCGCGGACGCCAAGGGAAACATGTGGGCGACGGTCCTAGCTGACGAGCCGGGTTTCGTGCGCGCACCGGGCCTACAAACGGTCCAGATCAACAAGCATCCCGCACAAAACGACCCGGTAAGCGGTGGGCTCGTGCCAGGTGCATCGGCCGGTTTCCTGGCGATCGACCTGAACACGCGCGGGCGGCTGCGTTTCAACGGCGAAGTGACGGAAGACAGCGCCGGCCTTGTCGTCCACATCCGCGAGGCGTTTGGCAACTGCCCTAAGTACATCCAGCAGCGCGAAGTCATTGGATACGACCCGCCCTCGACCCAAACCGAAGCTGTCACCGGCTCGCGGTTGACCGATGAGCAGCGCCGGATGATCCGGCGGGCGGACACGTTCTTCATCGCCAGCCACGCACCGGGCCGGGGGGCGGACGTCTCCCACCGCGGGGGGATGCCCGGGTTCGTGACCGTGGCGGATGACCGTACCCTGGCCTTCCCGGACTACGCGGGAAACAACATGTTCCAGACCCTGGGCAACCTCACGGCCGACCCCCGCGCCGGGCTGGCATTCATCGACTTCGACACCGGCTCGACCCTGCAACTTTCCGGCCGGGCGGTGATCCGATGGGACCGCGACCCGGACGAGGACCCGCCTGGAGGCGATCGGGTCGTCCGGTTTCAGACGGATCAGGTGGTGCATCGGCCCCGGGCCCTGCCGATGCGGTGGGTCATGCGCGGGTATTCGCCTCACAACCCGGAAAAAATCTAGCCTCAATTTCTCACCCCGGGTGGGCACATCCAATCCATGACCAAATGGAAAGTTAGCGGATCGGTGTCCCTCATCAGCCTACAAAATAAGACCTAGACGCGGCCGATCCCCGGCGTTACCTTTGGAGGGTCGTCCGCCGTGAAGCGTTCCGTCATGTAGTTTAGCTGTGCAGCCACGCCCGTTTCCTCCATCATCCAGCCAAGGGCCCGCCAGGGATGGCACCGAGCACCGACCTCAAACCTTTCGTCCACCTGCACGTACATAGCCAGTATTCGCTGCTGGATGGCGCCTGCAAGACCGGGGACCTGGTCAAGCGAGCCAAGGAGCTGGAGCAGCCTGCGATCGCGATCACGGACCACGGCTGCCTGTTCGGGGCGGTCGACTTCTATTCAAAGGCCGTCGCCGCCGGGGTCAAGCCGATCATCGGGATCGAAGCCTACATGGCCGCCGACTCCCGAAAGAATCGGACCACCACCGGGGTGAAAGACGGCGGGTACCACCTGCTGCTGCTGGCGCAGAACCATCAAGGCTACAACAACCTCTTAAAGCTCGGGTCGATCGCGTACACCGAAGGCTTCTACTACAAGCCGAGGATCGACAAGGAGGTCCTTAAGCAATTCAGCGACGGTCTAATCTGCACCAGCGCCTGCCTGGGCGGGGAGATCCCCAGCGCGCTGATGAAGGACGACCGCAAGCGCGCCAAGGAAATCGCCGAGACGTATCTCGAGATCTTCGGCCCGGACCGTTTTTTCATCGAGCTGCAAAAGCACATCCCCGAACAGGACCGGGTCAACCCCGAACTGATGGACCTGGCGGACCGGCTTGGGATCGGGTGTGTGGCGACCAACGACGTACACTTCCTGTTAGAAGACGACCACGGCCCGCACGACGCGCTGTGCTGCATCTCCACCGGCAAGCTCGTCAGCGACGAGAGCCGGATGAAGTACCCGACCCAGCTTTATCTCAAGAGCACGTCGCAGATGTACGCGGCGATGGACCACCGTAAGTGGACCGAGGCCTGCGAGAACACGCTGCGGATCGCCGGGATGTGTGAGCTGGAGCTGGACTTTAAGACCAGCCACGCCCCGGTGGTGAAGATCGAACAGGTCGGCGATGTGCGATCTGCGATGTGCGATGTTCAATCTGACATCGAACATCGAACATCGAACATCGAACACCCAATAGGCTCCACCGCCTGGTACCAGGACTTCTGCGCCGGGTTCGACCTCGAGCCGTTCGACGCGATCAACGATCAAGACACCACCGCGGAAGACCTGAAGGCGCAATGCGACGACGCCCTGCGCAAGCTCTGCGAGGCCGGACTCATCTGGCGCTACGGCGAAGCGGGGATCACCGACGCGATCCGCGCCCGCCTGGACCGTGAGCTGACGATCCTGGCGGACAAGTCGATCTCGGCCTACTTCCTGATCGTCTGGGACTTCGTCAACGAGGCGCGGCGCCGGGGTATCTCCGCCAACGCGCGTGGGTCGGGCGTCGGGACGATGGCCGGGTATGTGCTGGGCCTGTCCAACGCCTGCCCGGTGAAGTACGGGCTGCTGTTCGAGCGCTTCACCGACCCGGACCGGTCGGAATACCCCGATATCGATATCGACATCTGCCAGGACGGCCGACAGGAGATCCTCGACTACGTCCGCCAGAAGTACGGACATGTCGCGCAGATCATCACGTTCGGCACGCTCAAAGCACGGGCGGCGATCCGCGACGTCGGGCGGGTGATGGACGTGCCGCTTTCGGAGGTCGACAAGATCTGCAAGCTCGTCGGCGACGGGCTGGGCGTCACGCTCGACAAGGCCCTCAAGCAAGAGCCGGAGCTGCGCAAGCTCTACGACGAGAACCCGACGCACAAGCGGATGATCGACACCGCCCGGAGGCTCGAAGGGCTGGCGCGCCACGCCGGGGTCCACGCCGCGGGGGTTGTGCTGGCGACCCAGCCGCTTGACAACATCATCCCCCTCTATCAGCCGCCGGGGACCGATCAACTGGTCACCCAGTGGGACGGGCCGACCGTTGAAAAGGTCGGGCTCTTGAAGATGGACTTCCTGGGCCTGCGCACGCTGTCGATCATCGAGCGGGCAAAGGTGTTGATCAAGCAGACCCTGGATGACGCGACGATCAGGAAGTCGGTGGCATCGGGTCTGGCCGGAGACAAAGCGTCCGAATCCGATCCCTCAAACCCCAAACCCCAGACCCCAGACCCTCTTGATTTAGATCGCCTGACCTACGACAACCCCAACGTCCTGGCGCTCTTCCAGCGCGGCGAGACGGCCGGCGTGTTCCAGTTCGAGTCCGGCGGGATGCGCAACCTGTTGATGGCGATGAAGCCCGACCGCCTCGAAGACCTGATCGCAGCCAACGCCCTGTACCGCCCCGGGCCGATGAAGCTGATCCCCAACTACAACGACCGCAAGCACGGACGCGAGGCCGTCCCCAAAGTCAACGAGATCGTCGACCGCCTGACCAAAGAGACCTACGGCATCATGGTCTACCAGGAACAGGTCATGCAGGTCGTCAACGAGCTGGGCGACATCCCGCTGCGCTCGGCGTACACATTGATCAAGGCGATCAGTAAGAAGAGCAAAAAGATCATCGACGCCAACCGCGCCCAGTTCATCAAGGGCGCGGGCGAGAAAGGCGTCTCCGAGAAACAGGCCAACGATCTGTTCGACCTGATCTACGAGTTCGCCGGGTACGGGTTCAACAAGTCCCACTCGACCGGGTACGCCATCGTCGCCTACCAGACCGCCTACCTCAAGGCCTTCTTCCCCGTGCAGTACATGGCGGCGCTGCTGACCTACGAATCCGTCAGCACCGACAAGGTCGTCGAGTACATCGACGAGTGCAAGCGCGTCAGGCTTCCCAACGGCGAGCGCGGCATCCGGGTCGGGCAGCCGGACATCAACCTCTCCGACACCGCGTTTACCGTGGTCTACGACAAGGACGAGCCGCACGACCCCAACCACGGGCACATCCGGTTCGGGCTCTCGGCGGTCAAGGGCGTAGGTGAAAAGGCGATGAACGCCATCATCGGCGTCCGCGACAAGGACGGGCCGTTCACCAGCCTGTTCGACTTCTGCGAGCGCGTGCCGCTGGGGACCGTCAACAAGGCGACGATCGAGGCCCTGATCAAGTGCGGCTCGTTCGATGAGATCCACGGGATCGAAAGCCGCGCGGCGATGGTCGACGCGATGGAGTCGGCGATCCAGGCCGGCCAGCGCGCCGCCGCCGACCGCGACTCCGGGCAGATGAATTTTTTCGCTACGCCCCCGGACGACCCCGACGGCCCGGCGGACGCACCCCCGCCCGAACCCGCCCTGCCTAAGACCGAGCCCTGGTCCAAGCCCGAATTGCTTAAGCACGAAAAGGCCGTCCTGGGTTTCTACGTCTCCAGCCACCCGATGGACGAGCACCGCGATGAGCTGCAGTGCTACAGCTCGTGCACGATCTCAGACGTCGCCGACCTTGCCGCCGAGACCCAGGTCATCATCGGCGGGATGCTCACCCGTGTCCGGCCCACCCTCACACGGGCCTCGGGCAAGAAGATGGCGCACCTGACGATCGAAGACAAGACCGGCCCGATCGACACCGTCGTCTTCCCAAGAACCTACGACGTCGTCGCCCCGATGCTCGAGGTCGACCGCATCGTTTTTCTTAAGGCCAAGGTCGATCGCAAACGCGAAACGCCGCAGCTGCTGGTCGACGATGTCATCCCCATCGAGCGGGCCGCCGAATCGCTGACCCGCGCGGTCAAGATCGTCCTGCACGACAACACGGCGCCGGGCGAGGGTTCGGCGTTTAACGGCGAACTGACCAAGCTCCGCGAAGTCCTGCGACAGGCCGCCAGCCGCGGACAATCCCGCGCGGAGGTCATCCTCGAACTGCACCAGCAAAACAAAGTCGTCACACTACGGCTCCCCTCAAGCATGCGCGTCTGCATCGATCAGCACCTCACCCACGGCATCACCGCCACGCTCAGCCAGTCGGGCAGAGGACACGCCACGTGCGAACTGATCGGCCCGGTGAAGATCAACCCCGACAAAGCGCCAAGCCAACTGCTGCACGACCCGGCACAAAACGTCGGCCAGGCCCTGGCCATGACCTCCAGCGTCCAGGGCGAAGAGGTCTGCGCCAGCATCGACCGCTACTGATCATCAACTCTCCCTCTCACCCACCAAGCCCACGGCCTCCGGTCGTGGGACCGCAGACGTGCCCCCGACAACACCGGCGCAATTAAAAAATAAGCCCCCGCACATCCAAGTTAACAGCGTTAACCCGGGCACCATCCGGGCACAGCGTGCCTTACTGCTCAACGAAAAACCAGAATACCGACAACCGCCCTACCACTGACCGCGAAGTCAGATATAATCTTGCCCTCCACTGTCCGGTTGAACATCCGTATCAGCACAAGGGACGCCGTCATGCGAAAACTGGTTTACCCCATCCTCGTTATTGTTGTCGCCGGTATGTTCGGCATGTTGGCATACGACCGGATCACCGGGCAGCAGGCCAACCTCCGCGCGACCGCCCCGCCGGAAAACGTCACGATCCACTTCGCCGTGTCGGTCCCGCCGGAGACGCCGCGGTACCAGAAGCTCTATCTCTCGGGAAACGTCACGGAGCTCGGTTCCTGGCGCGCCGAGGGGCTGGAACTGGAGAAGCAGGACGACGGCAAGTACCACGCGATCGTGCAACTGGCCGGGGGCGTCCCGGTTGAATACAAAGTCACACGCGGGTCCTGGAACTCCGTCGAGCGCGGAGTTGACGGCGTCGAGATAGAAAACCGCACGCTCGACCCCATCAAGACCGAGGCCGTCAAGTTCGAAGTCGCCACCTGGGTCGATTCCGGCAAGGCGACCCCGGGCGAGTCCACCATCACCGGAGACGTCCGCATCCATCTGGGTTTCCACTCCACGCTTCTGGACAACGAACGCACCCTTGCCGTCTACCTCCCCCCGGGGTACGACCAGAACCCCGACCAGCGATACCCCGTGCTGTACATGCAGGACGGACAGAACCTTTTCGACGCGGCCAACACCTTTGCCGGCGTCGAGTGGGGCGCCGACGAGACCGCCGAGAAACTTATCAGCGAAGGCAAGATCAACCCGGTCATCATCGTCGGTATCTACAACACCCCCGACCGGACCGAGGAATACACCCCCTGGCAGGCAAGCGAAGACGACCCTGTGGCGCGGGGCGTGTACTACGGGTGGTTCGCCGCCTACGAGGCCAAACGCTTCATCGACAAGACCTACCGCACGCTCCCGGGCCGTGAAAACACCACGATCGCCGGCTCGGCGCTGGGCGGGCTGATCGCGCTGGATACCGCCAGGGCGCACAACGACGTCTTCGGCGCCTGCGCCGCGATCTCGCCGTCGCTGTGGTCGGCCGAGGGCGAATTGATCAGCCAATGGACCCGCGACCACGACTGGATGAACGGCACACGCTTCTGGATCGACATGGGCGAAGGCGAAACCGAGGACTACCCCACCGGCGAAGCCATCCCCCACCTCCAGTCACTCGCCGCCACGCTCGAATCCGCAGGCCTGACACGCGGCCAGGACTTCCAGACACTCGCCGTCGACGCCGAGGAAACCTTCGAAGCCGCCTGGGCCAAACGCTTCGACCAGGCCCTGATCTTCCTCTACGGGAAGTAACGCCAAACTCAGGCCCCAGCACCACCGGCGTCCATCCATGACGCGACAAGTCCCGGCGCTTCGTGGGGATCATTCATTGCCCCATCCAACCAGCCCTGCGCATGCTGCCTGCAACGCATTCTGCTTCGCGCTCTTCGCGTTCGTCTTCGCGCCTTCGTGGTTCACACCCAGACGCTTGTGTGCGCACGGATCTGTACTGTCAGACACGAAAAGTGGTCACCGATCACATTTTTTCATTTCATTCTGACACCACAACTTACGCCCCGTTGAACCACCCGCCGCGACAGGTCGGTGCGCGCAAACCCGACTTTCCATCCCTTAGTGGAGGCGTGACTTTTTGAATCGCGTCTGCCGACAACCTCACGATGGCGGTTAACCGACTCCCCTGAGCATCCAAAGATTAAAAGGACCTGGACTCGCGGGCTGCCCCCACAAAAAGCCACGCTCAAAAGGCG
>JAJDCU010000028.1 GCA_029260655.1 Phycisphaeraceae bacterium | reverse complement strand
TACTACAACACCGCCGCCGTGATCGACGCCGACGGGACCTACCTCGGCAAGTTCCGCAAGATCCACATCCCGCACTGCAACCCCGGGTTCTGGGAGACGTTCTACTTCCGCCCGGGCAACCTGGGGTACCCCGTGTTCGATACCAAGATCGGCAAGGTCGGGGTCTACATCTGCTACGACCGGCACTTCCCCGACGGCGCCCGGTGCCTGGGGCTCAACGGCGCGGAGATCATCTTCAACCCCTCTGCGACCGTCGCGGGCTTAAGCGAGTACCTCTGGAAGCTCGAACAGCCGGCCCACGCCGTCGCTAACCAGTATTTCGTTGGCGCGATCAACCGCCCGGGTGTTGAGGAGCCGTGGAAGATCGGCGAGTTCTACGGGCAGAGCTACTTCTGCAATCCCCGGGGGCAGATCGTGGCCGAGGGCAGCCGCTCCGGGGACGATATCGTTGTCTCCGACATGGACTTTGACCTGATCCGCGAGGTCCGCAACACCTGGCAGTTCTTCCGCGATCGTCGGCCCGAGACGTACGGCCCGATCGTGCAGTTGTAACCACGGCTAAGTCTGACCGTGGACCCACTGGTGCTGCGCCCCCGGTTTGCCCGGGGGCAGGACGTAACGTGTATTAATAGAGAATCAATGAGCAGCGATACGACAAACAACCAGATCATCTACGGCTTGGACGACCGGCCGCCGCCGCTGCGTGCGGTGGTGCTGGCGGCTCAGCACGTCCTGACGATGTTCGGCTCGACTGTTGCGGTTCCGCTGATTTTTGGCAAAGAGCTTTGGCCGATCCCCGCCGGGCTGCCCGAGACGGTCACACAGACGCTTGAAAACGCTCAACTCGCCAACGTGGCGCTGCTGATCGCCAGCGTGATGCTTTGCTCGGGTGTGGCGACGCTGCTGCAATCCACGTTCGGGTCGAGGCTGCCGATCATTCAGGGCGTGTCGTTCTCGTTCCTTGCGGCATTCTTCGGGATCGTGGCGGCGGTGCAAACCGCGTCGGTCCCGGATTGGGCACTGGTTCTGGCCGGGGACACCTCGGCGCAGACGCTTGGGCCCTTGGTCGATCAGTGGCAGCAGGCCGGGGCGCTGGGGATGCGCACCATCGCGGCGTCGATCATATTTGGCGGGGTCATCGAGGCGACGATCGGGTTCACCGGACTGATGGGGCTTGTCCGCCGTGTTTTGTCGCCGGTCGTCATTGGCCCGGTCATTATGCTGATCGGGCTTGCCCTATACGATGCGGGCGCGCCGGTGGCGGCGAGCAACTGGTACGTCTCCGGCACGACGATCATTGTGATTATCCTCTTTGCGCTGATCCTGTCGCGCAGCGTCCGGCTGTTCAAGCTGTTCCCGATGCTGCTGGCGATCATGGTGATGGTCACGGGCTGTTATGTGTTGGGGTTGATGGGTGTGATTAAGAGCACGGACCCCGCCCACGTGAACTTGTCAGCCGTGGAGCTGTTGCCCTGGGTGCGTACGGACACGCTTATTTTCCCGTGGGGCGTGCCGGGTGTGTCTGAATTGAGTATGGGTGCGGTCATCGCGGTGCTGGCGGGGTATCTGGCCTCGATGATCGAGTCGTTCGGGGACTACCACGCCTGCAAGCAGATGGCCGGGGGGGGCGACCCGACGCCGAAAGAGATCTCACGCGGGATCGGGTTCGAAGGTGTGGCCTGCGCGATCACGGGTATGCTCGGTGGGTTTGCCTCAACCAGCTACTCGGAGAACATCGGCCTGATCGGGCTGACCAAGGTCGGCTCGCGCTACGTCGTGCAGATCGGCGCGGTGATCCTTTTGCTGCTGGGGCTTTTCGGCAAGTTCGGCGGGTTCGCGGCGGCGATCCCTCAGCCGGTGGTCGGCGGGCTCTACTGTGCCCTGTTCGGCCTGATTGCGGCGGTGGGCGTGCGGCAGTTCGCCAAGGCCGACCTTGACTCGGACCGCAACCTGTTCATCGGCGGGTTCATCCTGTTCATGGGGATCAGCCTGCCGTTCTACTTCAAGTACGCCGGTGGGGCACAAGCGGTGAAGGCTGCGATGTATCCGGACGTGGCGGGCGTAGTCGTGTCGATCGGTTCGACAGGCATGGCGGTAGCCGCGATCTTCGGGCTGATACTCGACAATCTGGTCCCCGGCACGGTGGCGGAACGCGGCCTCAAAACCCCCGTAGTCCCCTCGCACTCTAGATTACCCGCCACGATCGCCGCAACCTGCTATCTCCTATTGGTACCGGCTTCTCTTACACTGTTCGGTGGTGATCTGGGCAACCCGTCTGCTATCAAATTATGCTTCGCAGGTGTTTCATTTCTGATGTTCTTGCTTCTATTGAAGCAGCCATCAGTTCTCGCACTTATCTTCGCCATTCTCATTTTTCTCGTAGCACTCATGAGGTTTACGCTGAAACCTATGGGAATGGTGCCAGAACCTAGCACCTCAGTCGTTGGTAGCATGATCTACCTGCTTGTCTTCCGAGCAGGTGCTGCTGCCATACTGGCAGCCACTGCCTTCTTCGCTGTGTTAGCAGATCGAAGCAATCAACGTGTTTCAAGGAAGGCCAGCGATGATGGAATTGAGAGCTGACGGGATATAATCAGACTGGGCGGAAAACGGACGTAAAGGAAATCGACATGACCACAACCCATTCACAACCCAAGACAGTCTCCCTGCCCGTGTGCGACCACAAGCCCACGCCCTATTCAGGACCGTCACGCGAGGAAGTTATCGCGCTGCGCACCCAGTATGTCTCGCCCGGCGTGCTGACGTATTACAAGTCCCCGATGATGATCGTCGAGGGGAAGATGCAGTACGTCTGGGACGAGAAGGGCACGCGCTACCTCGACGCCTTCGCCGGGATCGTCACCGTCAGCGTCGGGCACTGCCATCCAAAGATCATCGAGAAGGTCAAGCAGCAGAACAACACCCTCCAGCACACGACCACGATCTACCTTCATCCGGCGATCGCGCAGTTTGCGGAAAAGCTCGCGTCCAAGATGCCCGATGGCCCCGACGGCAGCCCGCTGGATAAGTCCTACTTCACCAACTCCGGTAGCGAGGCGAACGAGATCGCCATCCTGTCTTGCCGGGAACACACCGGGAATATGGACGTCATCGCACAACGCAACGGCTACCACGGCGGGACAAGCGTCCCCATGAGCCTGACCGCACACGGGAGCTGGAAGTTCAAGAAAAACCCCAGCCTGAATGTCGCCCACACCCACCCGGGGTATTGTTACCGCTGCCCGTATAACCTCGAATACCCGTCGTGCGATCTGAAGTGCGCCCACGACATCAAGAACGTCATCCAGTACCAGACGCCCGGCGAGATCGCCTGCTTCATCGGCGAACCGATCCAGGGCGTCGGCGGGACGGTCGTGCCGCCTAAGGAATTCTTCCAGGTCGTCTACGACATCGTCCGCCAGCACGGCGGGCTCTGCATCGCTGACGAAGTCCAGGGCGGGTTCGGGCGCACCGGCAAACACTTCTGGTCGCACGAATACTTTGGCGTCAAGCCCGACATGATCACCATGGCCAAGGGCATCGGCAACGGCGCGCCGCTGGGCGCGATGACCACCACCGAGGCGATCGCCAAGAACATGGCCAACAAGATCCACTTCAATACCTACGGCGGCAACCCGGTCAGTATGACTCAGGGCCTGGCGACGCTTGAGGTCATCGAGGAGGAAGGCATACAGCAGAACGCGGACAAGGTCGGCTCGTATATCAAGCAGGGCCTGGAAGCTATGCAGGACAAGCACGAGCTCATCGGCGAGGTCCGCGGGATGGGCCTGATGCTCGGCGTCGAGTTGGTGACCGACCGTAAAGCCAGGACGCCCGGTACGGCACAGGCCGCCGACGTCATGGAGCGCTGCCGTGACCGCGGGCTGATTATCGGCAAGGGCGGGCTCTTCGGCAACACCCTCCGCATCAAGCCCCCGATGTGCATCAACAAAGACGACGCCGACTTTATGCTCGCCGTGCTGGATGAAGTTTTGGGCGACGTCGCCACGAATAGTTAGCCAACTGAACTGAACTAATAGACAAACGAGAGTGATCTGGAGATACCCATGGCCGACCTGAGCGTAACCGTCAACGGACTAAAGATGCCCAACCCCTTCGTGATCGGTTCGGGCCCGCCCGGGACCAACGCAAACGTGATCGGTAAGGCGTTTGACGAGGGCTGGGGCGCGGTGATCGCCAAGACCGTCAGCCTCGACGCTTCCAAGGTCATCAACGTCGCCCCCCGGTATGGCCGGCTGCGCGGCAACGATCGCAAGGACATCTTCGGCTGGGAGAATATCGAGCTGATCTCCGACCGGGATTTTGATGTCTGGATCGATGAGTTCAAGCAGCTCAAGGACAAGTACCCCGACGGCATCCTGATCGCGTCGATCATGGAAGAGTACAACAAGGACGCCTGGGTTGAGATCGTCGAACGTTGCCAGGACTGTGGCGTCGATGCGTTTGAATTGAATTTTTCCTGCCCCCACGGCATGCCCGAACGTAAGATGGGTGCGGCGATGGGCGAAGACCCGGAGTTGCTCGAAGAGGTCTGCGCCTGGGTCATGGCCGCGACCAAGATCCCGGTCTGGGCAAAGATGACCCCGAACGTCACCCACATCGAAGACCCGACCCGTGCGTCACTGAAGGCCGGCTGCGACGGCATCGCCGCGATCAACACGATCCGAAGCTGCATCGGCGTCAACCTCGACACCCTCCGCCCAGAGCCTTCCGTCGAGGGCTACACCACCCCCGGCGGCTATTCCTGTAAGGCCGTGCGGCCTATTGCGCTGCGGATGTGCATGGAGATCGCCAAGGTCATCAAGGATGAGTATCCCGGCAGGACCCTATCCGGCATCGGCGGTGTCGAGACCGGCGACGACGCGGCGCAGTTTATCCTTTTAGGCAGCGATACCGTCCAGGTCTGCACCGGCGTGATGAAGTATGGCTACGCCATGGTCAAGGATATGTGCGGCCAACTCTCCGCCTTCATGGATAAGCACGGCTTTGCAACCATCGACGACTTCAAGGGCCAGAGCCTCCAGTACTTCACCACCCACACCCACCTGGTCGAGCTCCAGGCCAAGGCCAAGGCCGACGCCAAAGCCGCCTCCGCCAAGAAGAAGATGGTCGCCAAAGACGCCGAATGGTCGGGCGACGACTTCGTCAAACAGTCCGATGCGCTGGGTAGTAACTGATACGGGTAATGATGATTCTTCATTTGTACTGTTTAGCGGCGGTTCGCAGAACCGCGCGTCTCGTTAATAAGTAGACGCATCACACGGCGATCCGCGATCGCCCGCTAAACAATGTGGTATGCCGGGATCAAAAATGCGTCGCCGGCCGTGCTAGGAGTTTTCCTCGCGTCTGATCGCCGACGAACTCGCCGTCTCGGGCCTGGATCTTGCCTCGGACGGTGACGGCGCTTGGTCGGCCCTTGATCTCCCAGCCTTCGAAGCCTGAGTAATCGACGTTCATCTGCTGTGTTTTGGCGCTGATCGTGCCGCGGTAGTCGGGGTCATACACAACGAGGTCGGCGTCGGCACCTTCAGCGATGTCGCCTTTGCCCGGGAGCCCAAACAGCTTGGCGGTGTTGGTTGAGGCGACGGCGACGAACTGGTTCAGACTGATCTTGCCTTCGCATACGCCGTGGGTATAGAGGAGGTTGACGCGGTCTTCGATCGAGGGGATGCCGTTGGGGATCTTGGTGAAGTCGGACCCGCGTGCGGGGTGGCCCATGTCTTTTTGGCCGTCGAAGTCGAACGGCGCGTGGTCGGTGCCGACGGTGTCGACGCGCCCGTCGGCCAGGGCCTGCCAGAGATACTCCTGGTGCTCCTTGGAGCGCACCGGCGGGCTCATCACGTATTTCGCGCCCTCGAAGTCGGGCTTCTGCGCGTAGGTGTCGTCGATGACCAGGTAGGGGATCACTGTTTCGATCTTCACATCCACCCCGCGCTTCTGGGCGTTGATTGCGTTTTCTACGGCTGGGCGGTTGCTGGTGTGGACGATGTAGCCGCTGGCGCCGGTCGCCTCCAGGAAAGTGCAGAAGTGATGCACGCCCTCGGCCTCGACGGCGACGGGCCGTGAACGCTCGTGCCATTCCGGGCCGGTCTTGCCCTCGGCGACAAATTCGGCCTGTTTGGCGGCGACCAGGTCGGCGTTCTCGCAGTGCGCGGTGACGATCACGCCCAACTCCTTGGCGAGTTTGAGCGTGTTGTAGAGTTCGTCATCGGTGACGCCGAACGCGCCCTTGTAGGCCAGGAAAATCTTGAAAGAGGTCAGGCCCTTGCCGACCAGTTCGCGCAGTTGCTTCTCGGCCGAGTCGTCGTAGCGCGTCACGCCCATGTGGAAGCTGTAGTCACAGGCGGAGCCCGCCGCCGCTTTGGAGTTCCACAGTTCGAAGGCCTCGGCTGGCTCTTCGGTCCGGGCCGGGCAGCACATCTCGATGTAGGTGGTGGTCCCGCCGACCAGCGCGGCGCGGCTGCCGGAGGCGTGGTCGTCCTTGGAGTAGGTCCCCATGAACGGGAGGTAGATGTGCACGTGCGGGTCGATAAACCCGGGGAAGACGTACTTGCCCTTGGCGTCGATCACCTCGGCGCCGGCGGGGGGGGTGATGCCCGGCTCGATCCGGGTGATCGTTTCATCTTCGCAGTAGATGTCGGCGACGTGGTCGTCCGTCGCGGTGATGATTCGTCCGTTCTTGATCAGCAATGACATGACGCACACAACCTTTCCGTGAAGTGTCTGTAACCGAGCGATGATTGTGATCGCTTCGCGGGGTTACCGCAAGCCGTGGCTGGGGCTGTCTATCGGCACCCGTGGCGCGGCCGGGCGGTGTCACGATGGTTGATCTTGGACAGGCTCAGAACGCGAGTCGGTTTCTCAGGGTGACGCGGTAGGGTAGTAGACTTCCCCGGGGCTGTCCCCCATGTCCGACGGGCGGTGGTTGGACATGATCGTCATCGCCAGCCACAGCGCCGCGACCATCACCAGCACCCCCGCGCCGGAGGCGGCCAGGACCACGGCTGTCGAGAACGAGCCGCCCAGGCCCACGCCTACGGTCTGCCCGCTGACCATGGACATCTTGCCCAGTTCACGTGACAGCGCCGCGGGGACGGGGTGCGCCGCGTTGGCCGCGTTACAGGACAGGGCCATGAGCGTCGCGATGGCCAGGACAAGCCCCTTGCCCTCCAGGTGCTTGCGCAGCTCGCTTAGACCCCGGCTGATCCGTCTTGAGATCGTCGCGGTGGAGGTGTTCATCTGGTTGGCCAATTGCCGCTGGGTCTTGCCCATCAGGAAGTGCTCGACCAGCAGCGTCCGGGTCGACGGGGGCAACTCGTTGAGCGCTTCATCGATCAACGGCGAAAGCGCCTGCCAGGTGCCCTGCGATGCCGGGTTGATGTAAGCCTCCCGGGCGTACACGCGCTCTCGCCTGCGCCTGGCGGTTTCGGACCGCAGCACGTCCAGCGACCCCGTGGTCGCGGTGCGGTGCAGCCACCCGCCCAGGGAGCTCTTGACGCTGGCGGGCTTGGTCATGAGTTTGAAGAAGGTGTCCTGGCAGACCTCTTCGGCCCGGCCGGTGTCGCGCAGGACACGCCAGCAGGTGTTGTAGACCATCGACGCATACCGCTTGACGATCTGGTCAAACGCCTCGGGGTCGCCGGCGTTGACGTATCGCTGTAGCAGGTCCATGTCGGCCTGGGCTGGTGACATATCGGCTCCACGGGGGCGCAGTAACGCCTTATTATCATAGACGAGGCCGATCCCTCGGCGCTACGGGTCGGTTCAATATTTTCTTATGTGGTGGCCGACAGGGGACGCTTTTACGGTGCCAGGCGTTCGAGGGTCCAGCTTCCACCATCACTTTGGGTGTACCGCAGGCGGTCGTGCAGGCGGCTGGACTGGCCTTGCCAGAACTCGATGGCGGTCGGGTGGACTCGGTATCCCCCCCAATACGGCGGGGTGGGGATGTCACGGCCCTGGTACGCTTTTTTCAGCTCGGCGAAACGCTGGTGCAGGGTTTCACGGCCGTTGACCACACTGCTCTGGGCCGACGCCCAGGCCCCCAGTTGGCTGTCGCGCGGCCGGGAGGCGAAGTACGCATCGGTCTGCTGGGGTGTGGTCCTTGACACCGTGCCGGTGATGCGGACGGTCCGGGAGAGCCCGCTCCAGTAGAAGACCAACGAAGCGATGGGGTTGTCCTCCAGGTCGTTGGCCTTGTCGCTTTGATAGTTGGTGAAAAACACGAAGCCATGCGGATCGAAGCTCTTGAGCAGGACGGTTCGCGCCGAGGGGACACCGGCCTTGGAGCAGGTCGCCAGGGTCATCGCGTTGGGCTGGCGGTCGTTGCTGCTCCAGGCTTCGTGGAACCACAAGCGGAACTGCTCGATCGGGTCGGCGTGTGTGCCGGCCTTCGTGAACGGCGGGTAGTCGTAATTTTCACGGATGGCGTCGATGGACATGGCGGCGGTGGGGTTAGGGTTTTCTGGCGGGTCGTTTGAGCCCGGCGGCTTTGCGCAGCATGTTGACTTCGGTGGCGGTGAGCATGCGCCACTCGCCCAGAGCCAGGCCCTTGAGTTTGACCGGCCCGATCGCCACACGGTGAAGCTTTCGGACCTTATGGCCAAGCCGGGAGAGGATCCGCCGGACCTCGCGGTTCTGGCCTTCTCTTAGTGTGATGCTCATCGCCGTGCGGTCGCCGCGCGTTCGGTCCGTCTCTTGGCCCAGCAGCTTGACCTCCGCGGCGGCGGCGCGCTTGACGTTCGCCCCCGCTTGGCCGGGCTTGCCTCGGTGCGCCAGGTACAGGCCCTTACGCAGCTTCTCAGCGTCGTCCCCGGTCAGCCGGCCCTGCACGGTGACGTGGTAGCGCTTAGAGACTTCGTAGCTTGGGTGCGTCAGTCGGTGGGTCAACTCGCCGTCGTTGGTCAACAGGATCAGCCCGGTGCTCTCGGCATCCAGCCGGCCCACGGGATACAGCCGGGCGGCGATCGGCAGGTCGACCAGATCGATCACACGCTTGCGCCCCTGCGGGTCGTCGTTGGTCGAGATCACCCGGCCGGGCTTGTTGACCATGATGTAGGTCTTGGCCGCGGTCGACTTCTTTTTGCTGGGGCGCTTGATCGGCTCGCCGTCGACGGTGATGCGGTCGTCTTTCGGGTCGACCCAGGCAGGCATCTGTGTGACCGTCTGCCCGTTGACGCGGACACGGCCCTGGGCGATCAGCGCCTCGCAGTCGCGCCGGCTGGCGACCCCGGCGTCCGCCATCGCCTTGTGCAGCCGCACACCACGGGCCGCGTCACGCAGCTCGTCGGGGGTGCCGGTATTTTTTATGGGTTTACGTTTAGCCATCGGACGGTTCACACGAAACTTAAAAGCGCGAAGCCGCAAGCGGCTTGGGGGTCATCACGCTGCACGCCACATCCAGCGCCCTGCGCCCTATACCCCAGACTCTACTTATCAAACTCATCGCCCTTGAACGTCGAGCCCAGGTACAGCTTGCGGACCTGCTCGTTGTTGATGATCTGCTTGGGCGTGCCCTCGGCGAAGACCCGGCCCTCGAAGATGACATACGCCCGGTCGACGATCTCGAGGGTCCGCTGAACGTTGTGGTCGGTGACGAGGATGGCGATGTCCTGCTCACGCAGCCGGCGGATCTCGGCCTGAAGCTCTTCGACGGCGACCGGGTCGACGCCCGAAAACGGCTCGTCCAGGAGGATCAGGGTCGGTTCGGTGATCAGGGCGCGTGCGATCTCGAGCTTTCGGCGTTCACCGCCCGAGAGCGTTCGGGCCTGCTGCTTCTTACATTTAGTCAGGTCGAACTGGGTCATCAGCTCCCGGGCACGGTCCCGCCGATCGGCCGGGGACATCCGCCGGGTCTCGAGGATGGCCATGAGATTCTGCTCGACGGTGAGCCGTTGGAAGATGCTCGGCTCCTGGGAGAGGTATCCCAGCCCCCGCTGGGCCCGCTGGTACATCGGGAGCTTGGTTACTTCCTGGCCGTTGAAAATGACCTCGCCCTTCTCGGGGGTGATCATGCCCATGGTCATGCGGAAGCTGGTGGTCTTGCCGGCCCCGTTTCGGCCCAGCAGCCCGACGATCTCGCCTTCGGAAACGTGGTAGGAGACGTCGTTGACGACCGTACGTCCGTTGTAGGACTTGACCAGGTTGTTGGCTTTGAGGATGAACACGGCCGGTAGGATACCGTCATCGGCCGATCCGGGCGCACCCGGGGGGCGCCGAGGGTCGCCCGGCGTCTTCGGTGGTATCATTTAGAACATGCGGGCAGCTTACTTGTGGCTGTGGCGGTTGTTGCCGGGGAACCCGATGGTTGTCCGGATTGTTCAGGGCGGGTCCAACAGGCCCCGTCACCTGTGGGTGCGCATGGGGTACCTCGGGGCGTTGACCCTGCTGATGCTGGTCGGGCTGCTATGGCCCGGCAGCGGGATGGGCGGGGAGGTGAGCCTGACCGACCTGGCCAAGAGCGGCACCTGGATCTTCGCCATCATCAGCTACGGGCAGGTCCTGCTGGTCTGTCTGCTCGCTCCGCTATTCATGGCGGGGGCGATCGGCCAGGAGCGCGCCGGCCAGACCTACAACATCCTGCTGACCACGCCGCTGTCGAATCTTCAGATCGTCCTAGGCTCGCTGGGCGGTCGGCTGTTCTTTGTCCTGGCGCTGCTGCTAAGCGGCCTGCCCTTGTTCGCGGTGCTGCTGATCTTCGGGGGGGTGCAGGTCTGGTCGGTCGTCGTTAGTTTCTCGGTCGCCGGATGCACCGCCTTGATGGTCGGGACGGTCGCGGTGACGCTTTCCGTGCTCCGCGCCGGCGGACGCAAGGCGGTGTTCAGTTTCGTGATCGCTGTGGTGGCGTACCTGGTCGGGGCCTACCTGCTGGACACCGTGCTGCTGCGTCGGCTTGGCCCGCCCAAGACCACGACCTGGCTGACGGCCCTGCACCCGCTGCTGGTCCTCGAGGCGTCCCTGAACAGCGCCAACTACCGCCCGCCGGCGCCCGAGACGTTGGCCGATGCGCCGGGGTTGGTACGGTTTTACATGGCGCGTCCGTTCGCCGCCTTCGCCACGATCAGCGGGTTGTTAAGCCTGGCGCAGATCTTTTTCTGCGCTATCGTCCTGCGCAACGTCGGGCAGGGCGAGGGGCGCTTTATGCGCTGGCTGAAGATGCAGTTCCGCCTGCCCGTGGAGACCGGTGGCGAGCGACGCCGACCTGCCCGGCGGGTCTGGGCCAACCCGATCGCCTGGCGCGAGGCGGCCACCCGCGGGGGCGGCGCGGCGGGGGTCTTCGCCCGATGGGGGTTCGCGGCCGTCGGCCTGATGCTCGGTGCGGCGCTGATCTTCCTCTACCACATCGACATGCTCCCGAAGCTGCCCGGCTCGTCGTCCGACGAGGTTTTCCACGGCTCGCTCACGGCCCTGCTGGTACTGGAAGTCGCGATCATCACGCTGGTGGCGCTATTCATGAGCGCCGGCTGTGTCAGCCGAGAGCGCGAGGACGGCACGCTGGACCTGCTGCTGACCACGCCGACCACACCCAGGCAGTACATCTGGGGCAAGCTCCGCGGGCTGGTCAGTTTCCTCTCGCTGCTGCTGGCCGTCCCGGTGCTGACCGTGGCGATGGTCAGCGTCTACGCTCTGGTCGGCAAGGCGGTGGGCTGGGAGCAGGCGACGTTCCACGTGGCTACCGTGAACAATTACGGCGCGACGATCGTGGGAGAGCCGCTGCTGGTGCTGCCCGAGGCCTCGGTGCAGTTGGCGCTGATGCTCGTGCCGTTCATCGCGCTGTGTCTGATGGCCGGGATGACCTGGTCGATCAAGGCCAAGGGCGTGCTGGGCGCGGTGATCACGTCGGTCGCGATCATCGGCGGGGTCTCGCTGGTGCTGGGGTTCTGTGGCGCAAGCGCCGCAAGCAACATCCCCATCGTCGGCCCGGTCATCAACGCCTTCAGCCCCGCGACCAACCTGCTGATGATCGTCAACCCCTGGGAGAGTGTCGGGGGCTTCATCGAGTACCCCGGCGCCGGGCGGGTGTCCCTGGCCGTCGCCGCCCTGATCGCTGCGCTCGGCTACAGCGCGATCGTCTACGCCATGCTGCGCAGCATGGTCAAGGGCTTTGACCACACCGTCCGGAAACTCAGCGGGACGGGATGATGTTTAGCGTGCCGGCGGTTCAACGGTAGCGGGTATTGATAGCCGCCATCTTACTGATGGCGGATCGTGGGCTGTTAGCCCGCGGCTATCATCACGATCACCGCTAGACTTGGGTTGAGAATGTTCTAGAGGGTCAAGGGCTGTGATGAATCAGTCCGCTTCATCGGGATCATCCAAACAGCCGCAATCGTCTTGGCAGGATGTAGGGTCGCCAGTGGGTCGGCCCAAGCGGTCGAACTGGAACTCACAACAGGCCAACAGCTCGTCCTTGAGGCGTTGGCGCGCCCGTTGCACCCTCGACTTGGCCCCGGAGCGTGACAGGCCGACCGCCTGGGCAAACTCGGTCTGCGCCATGCCCTGCACCTCAACACTTTGCAGCGCTTCGCGGTCGGCTTCGGGGAGGTTCAGCAGCATCAGGTTCAGGCAACGGCCGAGCACCTGGCTGTCGTCTTGATCGTCAAGATCGTCGTTGCTGATCGGGTCGTGTTGCAACGACGAAGGGCTCGAGCGTCGGCGGGCGTGGTCGATGATGGCGTTACGGGTAATACGGTAGACCCAGGGCAGCAGGCGGTCGGTGTCGGCGAGCCCGGTCAGGCCGTTGTGGATACGGATGAATACGTCCTGGAGCACATCCTCCGCGTCGTCGGGATTGTTCACGCGCCTGCGGATAAAAGAACGCAACTCCGCACTGAACCGAGACCAGATTTCGCCGGTCTCTGGGCTCGCGCTATTCGGTACGTTGTGATTCGTATCCATGGGTTGTTTTTACCTATGGTTGGCCGGCGTCCCGACGGAGAGGGTTGCCCGCTCTCCGCCGGGTTCGCACATCATGACTTGGACGTCCATCCGCAGCAACGCTTCATGAAGAATCTCAGCAGGCACGAGGACTTCTCGGGGTCGCAGCAGCACTGCATGTCGCAACACTCCGGTGGGGGCGTGCAACAGCTGTCCTGGGGGTCGTCGGGTTTGGGTCCTGATTCGTTCGGCTCGGTCATGGCATGGCTCCTTTTGTAGGTTAAGAACCGGATACGCTCGGTTCCACGCCCATACAGACGTACCGGATCGAAAAAGGACGCACCCAAGGACTTTATTAATCATAGGCCGGCCCTTTATGAGCGGGTCAATCTATACCACGGCAGCCCCTTGGCGTCATAACCCCCTGAAGGCAACCTTGTTGCGGGGTATAATAGGTTGACCCAACGAATCGGAACCCACCATCATGCAGCTTTGGCAGCCGACCCTCCCCGACCGTTACAGCGAGATGTCTGATGAGCAACTCGCCGACGCCATCTCCGCGCGCCGGGCCGAATCAGGCAAGGACCTGGTCATCCTCGGGCATCACTATCAGCAGGACGACGTGATCCGGTTCGCCGACTTCACCGGGGACAGCTTCAAGCTCAGCCAACTCGCCGCCGAGCGCGTCAAGCAGGCCCAGGCGAAGTACGTCGTGTTCGCCGGCGTGCACTTCATGGCCGAGACCGCCGACATCCTCACCGAGGAAAGCGTCCGGGTCATCCTCCCGGACCTGGGCGCCGGCTGCTCCATGGCGGACATGGCCGACTACGACCAGACCGTCGACGCCTGGGATCAGCTTCAGGAACTGTTTGCCGCGAACGACGTGAAATACCGGGTCATCCCGATCTGCTACATGAACTCGACCGCGGCGATCAAGGCTTTCTGCGGCGAGCACGGCGGGGCGGTCTGCACCAGTTCCAACTGCGATAAGGTTTTCCGCTGGGCGCTTGCCGGCGGGGACACGCCTTTACAAGACAGCGAGCAGGTCAAGATCCTGTTCCTCCCCGACCAGCACCTGGGCCGAAACACCGCGGCGCAGATGGGCGCCGATGTGACGACCGCCACCTGCGTCTGGGACCCGCGCGACCCCGGCTTCCTCGGCGGCAACGACCAAGACACGCTCCTGAACGCGACCTACATCCTCTGGCAGGGCCACTGCTCGGTCCACATGCTCTTCCGCCCCGAGCACGTCGACCAGGCCCGCGCCCAGCAGCCGGACATCCACGTCATCGTCCACCCCGAGTGCCGGTACGAGGTCTGCCAGAAGGCCGACTCCACCGGCTCGACCGAACAGATCATCCAGGCCATCGAGGCCGCCAAGCCCGGCACCCATTGGGCGGTGGGCACGGAGGTCCACCTGGTCAACCGCGTCGCGCAACACGCCAAGCAGCGCGGCGTCCACGTCCGCATCCTCTCGGAGTGTCAATGCCTGTGCACGACGATGTTCCGCATCGACATGCCGCACCTGCTGTGGGTATTGGACAACCTCGCCGACGGCAAAGTCGTCAACCACATCAACGTGCATCCAGACGCCCGCAAATGGGCGGTGGTCGCGCTGCAAAGGATGTTGGATGTAACGGCCGGTCAGCGTTCAATCAACTCGCGATACGGAGCACACAATGCCTGCCCCTCTTCACCAGCCCAATGAGGCCCAATGGCCATAAGATTCAACAAGTGGTCTGCTTCGTTTATGGCGCTGCTGATATCCGCCTTTGGTGGCGGGGCAGTCATATCAATTGGTTATGTGATTTCGGCCCATGCGATGGAGGCGTTTGGCTTTTCTTTATTCTTTACACTGCCTCTATTGGCGGGATCCGTGTCAACGGTGCTGTATAGCCACGGCCGTGAGTTCACCATGCGGGGAGTTCTCGGCGTTTCAGGCTTGACCGCAGTGATGGCGTCTTTGTTATTTCTGCTGGGTGGGCTAGAGGGCATTGTCTGTATTATCATGGCCTTGCCCATATTGTTACCAATGACGATGCTTGGAGGGTTACTGGGGGGGGCATTGGTACTGTGGATTCGTTCCCGTCGAACTCGTCGGGTTGCGTGTATCGCCCTGCTGGCTTTGTGGAGCATGGGCTTGGTAGCAGAGCCCCATCTGTTGCCTGGCCCGCCTATGCGTACAGTGAAGACATCGGTGTTGATACAGGCGGATCAGCAGCGGGTTTGGGACACCGTCATCGCGTTCCCCAAGATTACCGCTGAACCGAAGGGCATCCTCCGGTCGGGAATCGCCTATCCGATTTCAGCAGAATTGGACGGACAAGGTGTGGGTGCAATACGCAGGTGTAGTTTTAATACCGGCGATTTCGTCGAGCCAATTACGGTATGGGACGAGCCTCATTTACTTGCATTCGACGTGACCGAAAACCCTTTGCCCATGCAGGAATGGTCGTTTTACGGCCCGATCGACACGCCTCATTTGCACGGGATCTTCGTTTCTCACCGTGGACAGTTTCGGCTCAAATCCGCAGGCCCCGGGTGGGTCGAGCTTGAAGGCACGACTTGGTATACCCAAGACCTTTGGCCCAATGTCTATTGGGGATTCTTGTCAGATCGGATCATCCACAAGATACATCTTCGCGTCTTGAATCACATCAAGGCCGCGGTAGAAGATCAGTGATGTCTAGGGGCATCAAATCACACGCTTAGCGTGGGATCATACTTCAGCGCTTTGGCATAGCGCTTGCGGATCGGCTCGACCACCTGTTGGATAAAAGCGTCTACTTGCTGCGGGGCCCGGCCGACGAATTGGGACGGCTCTAACGCCGCGTTGAGGTCAACGCCCTTAAACGCCGGCTCTTCATGCAGGCGATCAAGAAGATCATTTGATGAGCCCTCGGTCTTGACGCGCTGGGCGGCGGCCTGGCTGTGGGTGCGGATGACTTCGTGCAGGGTCTGGCGATCGCCCCCGGCCTGCACGGCGGCCATCAGGATGTTTTCTGTTGCCATGAAAGGCAGTTCGGCGGCGAGGTTCGCGGCGATGGTCTTTTCGTAGACGACCAGGCCTGACGTGACGTTGACCAGCAGGTCCAACACGCCGTCGATTGCAAGGAACGGCTCGGGCAGGGTCAGTCTCCGGGCGCTGGAGTCGTCCAGCGTGCGCTCGAGCCATTGTTCGCTGGCGGTGACGAACGGGGTCTGGGTCATGCCGATCACGAACCTAGACAGCCCGCAGATCCGTTCGCAGCGCATCGGGTTGCGCTTGTACGCCATGGCCGACGACCCGATCTGGCTTTTTTCGAACGGCTCCTCGATCTCCTTGCGGCTGGCGAGCAGGCGGACATCGGTGGCGAACTTCTGCGCGGCGCTGGCGATCGCCGCGAGGCTCGAAACCACCAGCCCATCCACCACGCGCGGGTAGGTCTGCCCGGTGACGGCGAAACGCTTGTCCGGGTCCCAGCCCATCTTCTCGGTCACGAGCCGGTCGAGCTGTTCGACTTTCTCATGCGCTTCGGGCGTATCCCCGCCGAACAGCGCCAGAAACGAGGCCTGCGTACCGGTCGTGCCCTTGACGCCACGGAAGCGCAGCGATGCCAGGCGGTGTTCGACTTCTTCCAGGGCGATCGCCAGGTCCTGCGCCCAGACCGCGGCACGTTTGCCGACGGTCGTGGGTTGTGCCGGCTGGAAGTGGGTGAACCCCAGGGTCGGAAGCGCCTTGTGCTGCTGGGCGAAACATCCCAGCCGATCGATCGCGGCGGCGAGCTTCTCGGCCACGATAGTCAGGGCGTCTCGGATCTGGATCAATTCGGTGTTGCAATTGACGAACTGGCTGGTCGCGCCCAGGTGGATGATCGGCCGGGCCGAGGGGGCGGCGTCGCCGAGGGTATGGACGTGGGCCATCACGTCGTGGCGGAGTTTTTTTTCGTAGTCCGCAGCGGCGGCGTAGTCGATGTCGTCCAGGTGGGCCTTGAGCTCGCTGATCTGCTGATCGGTGATCTCCAGCCCAAGCTCCTTTTGAGCCTGGGCCAGCGCCAGCCAGAGCCGGCGCCAGGTGCCAAAGCGTTTGCGGGGGCTCCAGACGGCCTGCATCCTCGGCGAGGCGTTGCGGGTGGATAGCGGCGATTCGTAGCGTTGATCCGGGTCCATCGAAGCTCTCGGTGGGTTGTTTGACCGTCTGCGGCCGCCGGGCCATAGTACACGCTTACCCGGCACACGGCGACGGGGGATCACGGAACCCACACGCCGGGTGGGACGTAACTTAGATATCGCTCGCACCCAAACGGTCAGATCGATTCAGCATGCCCCAACCGCGGCCCTGGACCCCCACGCATGATCGAACCGCCTGAACAGGCACTGCTTGCCAAGGCTCAGCGGGGCGACCAGCAGGCGCTCGGCGAGTTGCTGATGACCTATCAGGACAGGCTGTACAACGTCTGCCTGCGGATGGTCAGCCACCGTGAAGACGCGGCGGAGGTCTGCCAGGACGTGCTGATGAAGGTCGTCCAGGGGATCGGTCGGTTCCGTGGCGAATCCGGCCTTGGGACGTGGATGACCCGTATCGCGATGAACCAGTCGATCTCGCACCTGCGCAAACGCCGGGTCCGCCGGACGATCAGCCTGGACCAGCCCGGGGGCTACGGGCAGGGGCAGGACGACCAGGCCTCGGTCCTGCGTAACCAGGTCCAGGATTCGCGTGAACCCGGGCCCGACCGGTGCGTCCAAGATGCTGAGATGGTCGGTTTACTCAAACAGGTGATGGCCGGTCTGGACGACGATTTCCGGGCTGTGCTGGTTTTGCGGGATATACAGCAGATGGACTACGCCCAGATCGCCGAGGTCTTGGAACTGCCGGTCGGCACGGTCAAGAGCCGGCTGTTCCGCGCCAGGCTTGCCCTGCGCCAGGCGATGGACCGGGTGTGTCCGATGGATGATGCACCGACATCCGCGCCCCCCGCAGGGCAGGCGCAGGCCGGAGGTGAACGATGACCTCTCGCTACGACCAGGACACGATCCTCGGCTACGTCGAGGGCGAGCTGAACGAAGACCAGCGAGCCGCGTTCGAGACGATGCTGGAAGCGGATGATGAGCTGCGCCAGCTCGTGGCACGGCTGCGGCTGGACCGGCAGATGCTCCGTGGGTTGGCAGATGAGCGTGCTCCCGAAGCGCTGATCGATCAGGTGATGCAGGTCCACGAGCGGGCCTTGCTGCTGGGCGACCCCGGTGCCGCCGACCCGCTGCCGCTGTCGGTTCCGATGAGTCGGCGGAAGCTGCGACGGGTACTGATGTATTCGGGCATCGCCGCCATTGTGTTGCTGAGCTTCTCGGTGGTGTTTCATACCCTGATCCCGCCGGGCCTTCAGCACCGCGGCCCACAACTCGCCGAGCATGCCCAGACGCCCTCGGCCCCGTATGACGATCCCGGGATCGGGGGACCCCTGGACGTCGGGTCGGGCCTGGCGATGGTGGATGAAGACGCGGTCTACGACGAGTTGGAACTCGATTCAGATCGGAAGTCGCAGGACAGTACGCAGACAGGCCAGGAAGCCGCGGCGACAAAGACTCTGACCAGGACGATGTCGGATGCCGGCGAATCCGCCGACACGAGCGGCGCGATCCCTCCGCTCGCTCTAACTCTCAGCCAGGACCCGCCCGCGAAACCTGCGGAAGCGGAAGCCGGCGTCGCAATGGCAGAGACACAGGATGATGGTCAGGCGCGGTCCGCTGGGGCTCTGGCGTCTTCAGCAATTGTCGGCGAGCGGGTAAGCGACACGCGACAGATCGACCCGCCCGTCGTGCTTGGGAGAAGGGCACGGGGCTGGCTTGCAGAATCTGAGCCCGCCCAGCCGGTGGCGGGTGGCGCTTATCTCAATGTCAACAACAACCTGCCCCTGGCAGAGCAAAACCTGCAACTGCAAGTCCACACCGCCAGCCCCAAACAGGCACGGCGTGATATCCGGGACTGGGCCATCGCCAACAGCGCCCGGGTCGTGGAACAACCGACCCTCGGATTTACCCCGGGGCGCGGCGCCGGACGGGCTCCCGAATCTTCCACGGCTGGCGTTGAGCCGGACACCGCGGGGTTGGCACTCGGCTTGGTTGCCGATGGGTTCTCCCAAAGATCCTTATCCGACGCGGACGTTTCACCTTCGCCGCAACTTGTGGTGATGATCGAAGACAAGCAGGTCCCGGGCCTGTTGGCCTACCTCAACCGCGGCCGGGGTCAGCGTGCGGACCTTGTCGTGGCGGAGCAGTTGCACAAGGGCGACCTTGCCTTTGAGGCCGGTCGCGGCGCGCGTAAAGAGCGCCGGGCCGAAGAAGCTAAAAAGAAATCCTTGGTCGCCGGCTCCGCCTTCGCCTCCACCGTTACCCCCGCCGCGGATGCCGCCGACCCAGTCACCATCGACGCGGATCAACAGGCCGATACACAAGCGGGTCAAGAAGCGGATGAACACACGGATGAACAAGCGGATGAACAAGAAGCGATAGCCGTGGACGCCCCCAGCCCCGCGGCCGACAAGATCATGCCGCCGCTTGCGCTGTCTAACCGGATGGTCACAACCGGCAGCGCCTGGCGTGGTGACAGCGAGCAAGGCCGGTCGCTTGGGGAAAAGAACGAGGATGCCGAGGAACCCCAGCAAGCACGCGCCGAAGAACCCGAGCCGGCCCGCGCCGACGCATCTAAACGCTCTAATGAATTCGGCGGCTTCGTGGACAGCTTTGGCTGGGCCCTGATGCTTGATACGCAACCGCCAGAGCAACCCAAGCCCCAGGCCAAGCACGACGAACCGCGCCAGATCACGATCCCCGTCATTATCCGCCAGGTCCCCGGCCAAACCCCCACCGCCACCGCCGCCACCAAGCCCGACCCCGCCACCCACACCGGCGACTCGGCCGATCAGCCGCCAGACAATGCGGAAGACGCGCCTTGATCCGAGCGGGTCGGCCGGGCGTATGAACTCACACCGGCGGGTACTTTATTCAGAAGCGGATACGGGCTGGGTTAAAGTTCCGGATCGTTTGGAGGGGTCTTATTCATCTTCCTCGAAATAAGGCACCCAAAGCTCAGGGATGGTCTTAAAAAAGATCCAGCGGTAGTCATCGGTTTCGGTGTTCTCCGCGGATACTTTGACAAAGTTGACGTGCCCGTCGACGTAGGTCAGGTTGATCATGTTGTCTCGGTCGTGGAAGTCGGCTTCATATTGGGGCTCGCTAGTTGCGTAGTACCACTGGGGATCGCCCGCGAGAATCAGTTGTGACGTGCTGACCTCAATATCAGGCACACGGATGCCTGCCCAGTATTTGTCGGTGTTGCTGACCACGGTTTGCAGAAGAACATGGTTCCCCAGGTAGCTGTTGCCTGTGAAGTCGTATGTGTCGTAGATGGTCCCACTCACCCCGCGCGTCACGTATCCGCCTGCGAGGATCCGTATCGGCCGGTCTGCCGGGCAGCGGAACATCTCCGGGTCCTGGGTGTATTCCGTGAGCGGGCGCTGCGGCGGGTCATCGACCCACCATTCCAGGTTGCCACCGTAGCGCCAGGTGAGGTTAAACCCGTTGTTCCTGACGGGGAAGGTCTCGTCGGAGTCATTGAGATACAGCTGCCAGAGCGTGCTGATCTGCCGTTGATTGGAGGCACATCGGACAATGATCGCGCTGCCCCTGGCGCTGCTTAACGCCGGCAGCAGGATCGCCACCAGCACGGCGATGATGCTGATGACCACCAGCAATTCGATAAGCGTGAAGGCGCTGCGCTTAGGCCGGGCGGCCTCGCGGGGATCGCAGATGGTGAAAGCCCCTGGGCATGTGGGGGGCATACTTGGACGGACGGGCATGGACGGGCTTCTCCGCTTGGGCCTGATGCTTTGGCCTGATCCAGAATCGGATCGTATGGGCCAGAGGGGCGCTGTCACTCACACAACCAGCCGACCCTGGCAACTCATTCCCGCGCTCTGGCTTGACACCAAATAATATTACCTGCGATTTAGCGGTTATCAAGTGCTAATGCCATATTATCAAGAGGTTACATCGCTTGATACCGGCAGATCAGGCGTTGATTCAGGTTCGGGCAGTCGGCCGGCGGGATAGGCGGGGGATCACGGGAGCGAGAAATGGGCCACCCCAAGGAATCAAGCGTCAGCGGAAGCCGCTTCCCGCAGGCTCAGCGGTGCATCAAGGTTATTAAGTGGGTTGCAAAGGGGCGCCAACACCCCGGCCAACCCGGGAAAGTGAACAGATTATCCGTGCGGGACATGGGCCCTGCATCAAAGCGGTGTCCGCGGTACCCCGCTCGAACCAGTCTGTGAACTCACAACGCGTGGAGCTTTTGGAAGCTCTCGTGAGCTTCGTCCTGGCTCATCCGGATGAGCAAACCGGTGTCTAGGGCACCCATTCTTCAAGGACATTTGGCCGTCCCAGGGTATCCCCACACCCTTCCCCTCCGTGGGGAGTACCTGGAGCACCTGCGGTGCGTGCTTGGGCTAGGAGCCACAAGGCTTTAGATGTTCACCGGTCACCCGCACCGTCCCCCGACTACTTAGTCATCTTGAAGGGACGGAAGGCCGTGG
>JAJDCU010000027.1 GCA_029260655.1 Phycisphaeraceae bacterium | reverse complement strand
TTCAGCATGATCAAGCGAAACCTCGGCCACGCCGTCACCGGACGCTCTCATCACGCCCGCAACCGCGATATCCTCCTGCACTGCCTGACCCACAACGTCATGATACTCAGGCGGCAATGCGGAGGTTTTCTACAGAGCAGGGCAACACCCATTTTTCTTTGTGCCCTTGAAAGGCGGGGGTTACATCATTCCCGGCGGCCCGCCGCGACATCCTCATGCGCACAAGCGCGTCTTTGCGTCCCTTAGTAGAGGCGCGATTTATTTTGATCGCACCTTCGACAACCTCACGGCGACGGTCGACAGCTACCCTGAGTATCCAAAGATTAAAAGGACCGGGACTCGAGGGCTGCCCTCACGGAAAGCCGCGCTCAAAAGGCGTGTGCCGGTGACGGGACTTGGTAGCGGACCGTCCCGGCTAGATGACGGACAACAGGACGCGGGCCCGGCCCGGTCCCGCTGACCCCGCGCCTGCCGTTACCGCCGGAGCTTCGTGAGGATCTGAAATGGGGGTTTGGGGATTAGGGTTTGGGGGTTTGAAGACGATGAAAAGCTTTTAACCACGAAGACGCGAAGAAGAGCAAGGCGAGTGATCCGCAGATTGCGCAGATGAAGAAAGATGTGCCCGCGCGCAGCTTTTTGATCTGTGTCATCTGCGCAATCTGCGGATACTTCTCCTCGGCGTTGCCCTGCGCCCCAAACCCCTAACCCCCAATCCCTCACAGCCGTTGGATCTGCTGTGGCCCATCTATGCGATATCGGATGTTGCGCCAGGAGATGGTTTTGCCGACCGTGGCGCGTATGAGCAGCAGGAGGTTGATGCCCAGCCAGAGGGGGGTGGTCCAGCGTTCGAGTGTGAAGGTGGGCTTGAGTTTTGCGCAGACTTCGGGGCCGAGCGTGCGTTTCACGGCGAGGCGGCGGTAGGTCGCGCGGACCTGGTTGGCGATAAAGACGATCACGAAGACGCCGATGGCGAAGCGGGTGTGGTCTGGGGTTGGGTGTCTGACCAGGAGCGTGGCGGCGGCGGCCAGTCCCAGGAAATACAGCGCGTTGATGAAGATGGCGGCGAAGAAGACAAGCGGGGCGTGGATACGGGTGATGACGTACTGGCGGTAGGCGAAGTTGCACAGGCCGTTGAAGTCGTAGTCGACGGGTGAGGCGACAAGGCATTCGGGGACGAAGTAGACGCGCTTGCCAAGGTCCCGGCACATCCGTGTGACCTGGTAGTCGTCGCTGATCGCGCCGCGCCAACGGCCAAGGAGGTCGGCTGATTGGGCGGTGCTGACGCGCATGGCCATGGACCCGCCCCAGGCGTGGGTGAAGGCGTCCCGGCGGATCATCCCGGCGGCGGAGCTGTTGAGGATGCTGGCGATCTTGGACCAGAATGTCGCAGCGCCGCCCGCTTCCGGGGGATCGGGTATCAGCCAGCGGAAGCCGGTGGTGACGGCGGTGCGTTCCTGGCACAGCGGGCCGACGAGTTCTGCCAGCCAGTTGGGGCCGGGCACGGCGTCGGAGTCGGCGAAGACCCAGACCTCCTCGCCGGCGTCCTCCTGTTGCAGCTTCTGAACCGCTGCGATCAGGTTGTGGACCTTCTGCCCTTCGTTGGGCCCGGCGACGCCTGCGAAGAGGATGTCGGCGCAGCGGTCCGGGTGTTGCGAGAGCGCTTCACGCAGCAGGGGGGTGGCGGGATCAGATTCATCCTCGACGATCAGCAGCAGGCGGTAGTCGGGGTAGTCCTGGGTGAACAGGCCCAGAAGGTTGCCTTTAAGCGCGGGTTCGACGCCCTTGAACGGGACGATCAGCACGGCGGTGGGGCGGTAGGTGGCGAAGCGCTGGGTCTGCGGACGCTTGGCGCGCTCGGCAAGTTTGCGTTGAGCGACCACGGCCAGGACGGCTTGCGTGCCCCAGGCGATACACAGCCCGATCAGTGTCCAGCCGAAGAGGTCGTTCATCTGTTCGTGGTCCGGGACACCCGGGCGTTCAACACTCGATGAGTGTCTCAGGCCCGGCGATGGTTAGACAATTGTGGACGCGGCTAATTCCAGCAGGCTCACGCCGGTCATCTCGGCGGGTTTATCAAGGCCCATCAGCGCCAGTGCCGTGGGGAACACGTCGGCGAGCCGGCCGTCGGGGCGTAGCGGGGTGTCCTCGTTAAGGTCGGGATCGACGATGATGCAGTCGACATCATAAAGCGTGTGCGCGGTGTGCGGGGCGTTGGTGTTGGGGTCGAACATCTGTTCGGCGTTGCCGTGGTCCGCGGTGACGATGAGCTTGCCGCCCTTGACGAGCGTGGCGTCGACAATTCTTTGGACGCAGGCATCGACGGTCTGGACGGCTTGGATGGCGGCGTCGAGCTTGCCGGTGTGCCCGACCATGTCGCCGTTGGCGAAGTTGACGATGATCATGTCCTCGCCGTCGTCTGCGTTGATCCGGCCCAGCACGAGGCCACAGATCTCGTTGGCGCTCATCTCGGGCTGAAGGTCATACGTTGCGACCTTGGGTGATTGCGCCATCTCCCGGGATTCGCCGGGGAAAGGCTCTTCCCGGTAGTCGTTGAAGAAGAAGGTGACGTGGGGGAACTTTTCGGTCTCGGCGCATCGGAACTGTGTCTTGCCAAGCTGCGCGAGGTAGTCCCCGCCGATGTTGTCCATCTTGGCGGCTTTGAGGAAGGCGACGTCGATGTACTCGTAATCCACGAGGCCTTCTTCATAGGCCGTCATCATGACATAACTCTGCAGGTCGAGACGGTCGCCGCGATCAAATCCGTTGTTGCCAGAATCAGGAGAGGGGGGCGCCTTGGCCCAATCCTCATCGAGTAGTACGAAAGCCTTGGTGATTTCGCGAGGCCTGTCGCCCCGGTAGTTGAAGAAAATAACGCTGTCTGATTCAGTAATTCGGCTGTCCCGCCAATTTTCTCCAACGGCGCGCGGTGTTACGAATTCGTCGCCTTGCTGGGATTCGTTGGATGGATTTTCGTAATAATCGCTGATCGCCAAGTCTACTGCATCGAATTGAGGCAGGTTCTCGTCCCGCCCCGTAAGCAGATCGTAAGCCTGTTTGACACGCTCCCAGCGGTTGTCGCGGTCCATCGCGTAGTACCGGCCGACAATAGAGACGATCTGGCCTATGCCGATCTCCGCCATCTTCGCTTCGACTTGTTCAAGAAATCCTTTGCCTGTGAAGGGGCCGGTGTCTCGGCCATCCATGAAGAGGTGCACGCAGACGGTGTCCGGGCCTTGAGCCCCGAGCTTGGCGTCTGCCATGCGTTTGCATAACTCCAGGCAAGCGAAAAGGTGATCCAGCCGTGCGTGTACGCCTGCGTCGGAACACAGGCCCATCAGGTGGACCTTCCCACCGGCGTTGAATGCTTCGTTGATGGCGTCGCGGAGGGCGGGGTTATCAAAGAACGAACCGTCTTCGATGGCGAGACTGATGCGGACGGACTCCTGGTAGACGATCCGGCCGGCGCCGATGTTCTGATGGCCGACCTCGGAGTTGCCCATAGTGGCGTCGGGCAGGCCGACGTCCCGGCTGCTGGTGTGGATCTGGGTGCGGGGGTAGCGTGCGACAAGAGCGTCGTTGCAGGGGGTATCGGCGAGCTTGATGGCGTTGAAGCCGTCGTGCTCGGGGTTGGGGTTGTTGCCCCAGCCGTCGCGGACAATCAGCACGACGGGTTTGAGATTCGCAGGCATGGTGTGTATCTCTTTTGTTCTCAGGCGGTCGGGGGTGGTGGGTCGAGATGGGGGATTGTAGGAGATTTGTCAGGCCCGCGTGGACGTTGCCGATAGGGCTGTGATGGTGTTAGATGGTGGCTTATGGGCAAGGTAATCGACAAGCCGTGCAGAAACTGCGGGTACGACCTGACGGGCCTGGAGATCCAGGGACGTTGCCCGGAGTGCGGGGGTTATTACGACGGCTGGAGCGGTGAGGGGCTTGGCGGGGGCCTGATGGACAAGCACGAGCGAGGCGACTTTGTGATGGGCGTCATGAAGGTCGCCGGGCTGGTGGTGGTGGCGCTACTGATCCTGGGCTTGGGAGCCTTGGCGTCTTGGAACGTCGGCAAGCCCGGGTCGTTGATCCTGACGGGGGTCGTTTCGCTGATTCTCCTTACAGGCGCCGTCGTCAGCGGTTTGTCACTTAGGCGCAGATAACTCGGCTACGTTACCCCCCGGGGCCGCGGCGCGTTATAATTTTGGCCGATCAGGGGTGCCCCAAATTCAGACATCTATCCAAACCTTTAGGAGATACGTGATGAACGCGATGAGAAGCGGTGTGACGCTGTGGGTTCTGGCGGTTTGCCTGCTGGCGGTTGCCGGCTGCCAGACAACCGAATCGGGTGTGACCAACCGTGTCGGGACCATCAAGGCGATGGTCGACGCCAAGCCCGCGGCTGTGATCGAGGCCGCCCAGGATGTGCTCGATGAAATGGAACTGGTCATCGTCAACAGCGAGTCGACTTCAATCGACGGACGGATCACCGCCCGCACGGCACAGGACATGCGCGTCCGTATCGACGCGGACAAGGTCGGCGAGAATGTCAGCGAGATTTCGATCCGGGTAGGGAAGATCGGCGACACCGAGTTGAGCCTGACGATTCTCAGGGAGATCAAGGAGGAACTGGGGATCGTCCCCGATGAACCGGAAGAGGACAGCGACACGGACGCCGAGGCCGAAGATAGCAACGGCGATGGCAAATAGCAGACTTTTGCACGTTTCGGAAAGTTATATTTTCTGATCACCGGTCGAGCACCCCTCGGCCGGTGTTTTTTTGCATTCACGGGTTGTGATGGATTGACAGGCCTAGCCCGACCTGGAAATGCTCAGGCGGTGTAACCGTACTAAGTGAGATGATGTCTGAGATGATGTCATCAGGTGTCTTTTGGTTTTTTCTCTGCCCACCCCGCCTTGGGCTCGGTGCCCGCGCGTAGGCGGCTGAGGTTCCCACGGTGGCGCACGGTGATCAGCAGCGCCAGCACCGCAGACACCCCGGCGTACACCGCCACCTCGCCGGCGCCCCGTCCCCACCACAATCCGCTGACGATCGCCAGCACCGGCAGCGAGCACGCCGCCGCGACGCTTGCCAGGCTCACATACCCCGTGAGTTTCACCAGCACGACCCACAGCACGCCCGTTAGCACCCCCGGCAGTGTCAGTACCGGCCAGAACCCAAGCAGCACCCCCAGGCCTGTCGCCACGCCCTTGCCGCCTTTGAACTTCAGCCAGACCGGGAACACGTGTCCGAACACGGCCGCCGCTGACACCGTCAGCCACCCAAGCACCGCCCACGGCCCACCACCGGATGCGGCCTGAACCCCTGCCTGGCACGACCACAAGCCGTAGCCAAGCGCGGGGGCAAACCCCTTGCACACATCTAACCCGAAGCACAAAAAGCCCCAGCCCCGGCCAAGCACACGCCCGGCATTGGTCGCCCCCACGTTCCCGCTGCCCACCTCGCGGATATCCACGCCACGTGATAGACCAATCAGCAGCCCAAACGGCACCGATCCGATCAGGTACGACCCCATCAACCACAGTAACCATCCGGCCGTGTCGCTCATCTCTCGTATCCTATCACCCACGGCGAGGGCTCGGTATCTGCCGATCTCCACCATGGCGAGTCATACGCACCTAAAACCCGGCTTGCCGTGGGCTATCCTCGGAATCCTCCTCGATCTCAGCATTTACACGGCGGAGTCAGGGGCCTATCATGTTTTGTATGAGATGGATACCCCTGCCTGCCGCTGTTGTGACCTGGCTGCTTACCGCCTTGCCGGTGCTGGCTCAAAACGCCAGCAAGGCCCAGCCGCCAAAATCGGCGATGGCCAAGCCCTGGGCTTCCGTCGTCGCCGCGTTCTTTTTGATGCTGCTGATCGCCATCGTCAGTTTCCTCAGCGCCAAGCGAGGCCATCAGGACTAACCCGGGCTGTTGTTTCGGCCCGGTTGGGGCCAACTCATAGTTACAGGAGTTTCACCATGAACAAACGTTCTCTGGCAGGCCTGATCCTGATCAACGCGGTGCTGTTGGCGGCGTTGGTTGTCGCGGCGCTGAGCCCCGCGCCGGTGCAGGCGCAGTTCGGTGGCGGCGGTCAATACATGATGATCGCCGGCAACGCGACCGGGCGCGAGTCACAGGCCGCGATCTATATCATCGATCTGAACACCTCCCGTGTCGTCGCCGTGATGTTCAACGGCTCGAACAATAAGCTGGAGTTCATCGCCGGCCGGAACATCTCCGAGGATGCCGAGCGGGCCACGCAGAACCGCTAGGACTTACCTAAACCCAACCGCCCGCGCAGGGCGCCGGGAGATTCGACATGAAACGCATCGAAACCGCCTGCTACTTCCTGATCGCTTCGGCCTTCGTCCTGGCCGGGCTCCTGCTGAACCAGCTCTCTGCGATGCCCAACACCGCCGAGGCCGGGCTGGTCATCGCGCGGGACAACTTCACGCTGATGACCGCCAAGACACGCTCCAACGAAGAGGCCCTGTTCATCCTGAACAACACCACCAGCAAGCTTCTGATCTACAGCCTGAACCTCGGGCGTGAGAGGCTGGAATTGGCGGGCGGGGCCGACATGAGTGATATCTTCAGCCGAGGCACCGGCGGCGGTGGTGACGACGACGACAGAGATGGGCGGCGTCGCACTCGCTGACAGGCTCAACATCAGCCCAGAACAAGCGCATCAGGGATGATCGCCACATGATTCAGACGAACCCCGGCCCGCTGGACGGATCGATCGCCGATATCGCCCAGCAGGTTCTCGCCGGCCACCCAATCGACCGGACCCAGGCTCAAACCCTCGCGCGGGCAACCGGGGACGAGCTTTACGACCTGTTCTACTGGGCCAACAAGATCCGCATCCGCTTCGTCGGCCGGCAGGTCAAGTTCTGCTCGATCGTCACCGGCAAGGTCGGCGCGTGCAGCGAGGACTGCGGCTACTGCGCCCAGTCCAAGCACTACAAGACCCACGTCAGCCCCGACAAGATGTCGGTCCATCAGATGCATGAAGCGGCGGCGGAAGCGGAAAAAAACGGGGCCTCCAGTTTCGGGATCGTCAACTCCGGCCGCGGTCCGACCGACCGCGAACTCGATTGGCTCGAGCCGTTCTTTAAAAAGACCGCCGACCAAGGCACGATCCGCCCCTGCGCCACCCTCGGCGAACTCACCGAGCCCCAGGCGAAACGCCTCAAAGCCATGGGCGTAAAGCGGATCAACCACAACCTCGAAACCAGCGAACGCTTCTTCCCCAGCGTCATCAGCACCCACACCTACGACGACCGCAAGCGCACGATCCAGACCGCCAAGGCAGCCGGGCTCTCGGTCTGCTCCGGCGGGATCTTCGGGATGGGCGAGGACTGGGACGACCGCATCGATGTGGCATTGGAGCTGCGCGATCTGGGCGCTGACGTCGTCCCGATCAACTTCCTCAACGCGATGCAGGGCACGCCGCTCTACGAGAAGACCACGCCGCTTGAGCCGCTGGAGGCGCTGCAGATCATCGCCGTGTTCCGGTTCATCCTCCCCGACCGTGAGCTGAAAATCGCAGGCGGCAGGGAGAAGATCCTCCGTGACATGCAGAGCTGGATCTTCTTCGCCGGCGGGTCCAGCTTCCTGATCGGCAACTACCTCACGACCTTCGGCCGATCCCCCAAAGACGACCACCAGATGCTCAAGGATTTAGGCCTTGGCTACACCACCTTCGACGAGGTCGAGCACGAAGCCGAGCCCGCCACCGCCACGTCCCACGGCCCGGGCCACCCCATCGCCGACGCCCCCAATTCCCTCATGTCTCGCAAACGTGATGCGCTTGTGACACTACCGGTGATGCCGGAGGCTTGAGCAGGCGCTCTTTTCTGAACCCGGTGTTTCGTTTGCACATTTGCCGGCCGCGAGGTAGTTGCGGGCTCAGCTTTTCTTGAAAAACCCCACGGTCGATTGCAGGATGCGTTGGCGGACCCGGTCGAGTTGGGCCTGGTCGTCGCTGGCTTGCAGGTCGTGTAGGTTGGCCAGGCAGAACCGGCAGCCGAGCTTGTTGAGATGGAAGTCGACGTAGTCCGTCCAGGCATCTTCGAGGGTGCCCAAATGATAGCCGCCGATGGTGCTGCGCTTTGGACAGCTTAGGCGGTGGCCTTCCCAGACCTCGGTCAGCAGCGCGTCCGGCGGGTCGATGTGGGATTGCGAAAGGCCCTCGGCGTGGTCCAGCAGATGTTTTCGGATGCGTGCGAGGCTGCGGTGCTTGACCGTCGCGACGTGGCCGTCTTCGACACCGACCGCCTGGGCGACCTGGGCGTTCTTTAGCTGGGCGTAAAACAGCAGCTCGATGATCTTCAGCTCCCGGAAATTCAAGGATGTTTTGTAGCCCCGTACCAGCTCGCCGACCGCCATCGCCAGTACGCTCCGGTACGCGTCGTGCTGTTCATCGCGCCTGGCGTACCAGCTCGCGGTCGGGTCGGGCGCGGGCAGGCGTGATTCGGGCCCGGGGTCGCTGTCATCGCCGCCGCCACCGCTTCCTGTGATGTCGTTTAAGAGGCACACGGCCCGGGCCTTGCCGCGGTGCGAATCGATGATCCGCCGACGCAGGATCGAGAAGAGGTACGTCTCCAGGCTCGAATCGCCTCGGAACCTTTCGAGCCCTCGCAGCAGCCCGATGAACGTCTCCTGCACGAGGTCCTCGGCATCGGTAGCGCTACGGACCCGGCTGCGCGCAAACGCCAGCAACCGCCCCTGGTAGCGGTCCACCAGTTGCGGCCAGCCCTGTTCATCCCCCCGACGCACCGCGTCGAGCAGGAATCGTTCGGCCTCTGAAAGTCCGTTCATGCCGGTCGGTCGATCAAACCCCCGTTACAGTAGATGCGTCACCACGAAACCCGCAACGGCCAGCCCTCCGACGGCGGCGAAGCGCAGGGCCCAGACATAATACCCCTTCGTTGCCATATTCAGAAACAGGTATGTCCCGAACACCAGCACACCTAGGCCCACGAAGGAGAGGAAGGTTGTCCGGGTGTGCGCAACGCGCGATTCAACACCTTGTATCAGAGAGCGGGCTATGGTCTCGACCTTTACGGACGAAGCATCGACCAGGATCGCTTCTCGCCAGATCGTCGCGCCGTACGGCCGATCATAACGCTGCGCAAACCGGTGCATCATCTGATTACCCGAGACCAGTTCGGCAGAGATACGGTCACGCAACCAGTCGGGGTTCTTCTGTATCTGCCGGATGAAGTTGTGTTGATCAGATGCGGGGAGCTTCTGGATCCTCGCCCGTGCCAGAGGCAGCAGGGATTCGCTGGCAGCGGCAAGCGCATCCTGCTTGGCCCCATCGTGCGTGGTATGTGCGCCACCGGAGTAGGCGACCAGCCAATCGCCAGCGTATTCAGGGCCAAAGATGTTGCGGTCCTCAACCCAGGGCGCATCCACGAAGCGCGTGGAGACCGAGAACGGCCCGCCCGGCGCTTCGACCCGTAGCGCAAGCCCGCCTGAGCTTGACAGGGCATGTCGCCCCCAGCGGTTGCTGCGATGATCGAAGTCAATTTCCTGAATCGCCACACGCACCACTATCCCGGATACGGGCCTTTCGACTGAGACATACGCTGGATCGTCGAGCTTCTGCCTCAACCCAGCAGCCACCGCATCGAGTATGTCGCGTGAGATGACCGGTTCGCCTCTTGGCGATGAAAATGTCTGGCTCTCGGTGTCATGCCAGACATAGATGGATTGTTTATCGCCATCACCCGTGTCGGACGATTTCTTCAGCCGCGCACCGACACGCCTTCCCAGTGCCTCGGCCGCGGACTCAAGCGACGGATAAACGTCCGCCTCGAAGTCTTGAAACTCCTCGACCGCGTTGGTCCACGGGGTGCCCGCGACCGTGATGCCGGTGCTCTGCTGTGCTTGCTGTGGGGGCACGCTCACCAATCCGGTGACGTCTTGGGACTGGTTGGCCGGCACACTTGCCTGACCGTTCTCCGCGATCATCAGATCGACCACGGCTCTATCATTTGTATAGGACGGTGTGTGAGAGACAACAGCTTTTCTTTGTACGGAGAACATACCTATA
The DNA here is from genome assembly GCA_029260655.1 of Phycisphaeraceae bacterium. GTDB lineage: Bacteria > Planctomycetota > Phycisphaerae > Phycisphaerales > Phycisphaeraceae > JAJRRS01. The sequence continues at coordinate 46,536 of JAJDCU010000027.1, read as the reverse complement.
AACAGGCCCACAACCGAGCCGACTATCAATAATGCCAAAACCGCCGCAAACCCCCCGGCAAACACATGGCCCGCACTTCGGCTCTTGCTCAACGCCTTGACGATGATCGCGATCAACACAGCGACGAAGAGCAACCCGCCCAGGCCAAGAGCCAGGAGAAGTAATAAGCCCAAAATACCAACGCTATATGTCATCGCTTACGCTCCTTCCTCGGCTGATTGTCCGACGGTGACCCTCTGTGGTTTCGGTGGCCAGGCCAGGATCAGGACCGATGCGGCCAGGAAGACGAGGGCAAACACACCCGCCGCCTGGTCGGTGCTGTTTAAGAACAATTCCACGGCCGGGCCGATCCGGTCGGCCCGGATCTCGGGCGCGACTATTTCCCAGACGTGGTGGTTGTTGTTCATCAAACCGGTCCCGATGCCCATCGCCAGCATCAATCCACCGGCGCCGGATATCGCGCGGAGCATGTGGGGCACGCCCTCGAGTCTTCTGGCGGCGGTCAACAGGACACCGCCGAGGCCTAGCAACCCAAAGGACAGCGGGAGCCCGGCGCCCTGCATCAGGCCCGGCCAACCGTCGTACCCAAACAACTTATTCATGTTTGTACTGAGTCCCGGGGCAAGCATATCGGCTGCGACCGCCTCGGGCAGTTGCAGTACCAGGCCCAGGCCGATCGTCAATCCGACTAGCATCATCAGCGACGCGATCAGTGAGAGCACGACGCTGATGAAACTGGGAAACAGCGGTGCATGCGGCGGCTGGGGCGCACGCTTGTGCGCGTGCAAAGGATTAATGCTGCCGTGGTGACCCGGCTGCCAAACGGCTATGGGCTTGCCGGCGGCGTCCTTGAACGTGCCGCAGGCGATCATAATGATGTCGATCAGTTGACCGATCCCAAACAACCCGAAAGTCAGGAGCCAGAGGATCCCTGTGCCGATCTTGCCGGCATAGAACCGGTGCAAACCAAAGATCGGGGTCCCCGTCACGAATGGGACAAGCGACAACAGCAGCGCGATCAGTCGGCTCTTGGAAGATGTGTTGCTGGTGATCACGGCGGAGTAGGCGTTGACCTGCTCGGTCGCGTGAGCCGCCTTGTGTTTTCTGCGTCCGTGATCGTCCCCACGGCGTAGATCAGCATCTGCCGGTGTCCAGTGCGCGGACCCGGGATCTACATCGTCGTCATCAACAGCCCAGTCCTCGGTGACGGTCGGGTCGAACGGGCTGAGCGCCTGTGTGCCGAGCATGACCGCGGCGGGGATACCGATCGCAAGCAGCGAGCTCATGTCGCTGAAGAACCATGACGCGATCCAGCCCAGCAGCCCTGCGCTGAACGCCGAGCCGAACGATAGACGTTGCGACCGGCCGGGTGACATCGCCTTGATCCAGTCCATGAGCAACAACGGGCCGGCGAGGGTCAGGATGGTCATGGTCTGGGGCGCATCCCAACCCCCGATGAACGATGACGTACCCAGAAACGCCAACAGCCCCGAGACGAAGATCGCCATCCCGCCGACAGTCACACGCCGAGCAAGCATCGGTTCATCCTCGAGCGTCGGCAGCAATCGTCTGCGTGCGATCGAAAGCCCGAATACCGCACCCAGCGACGCGGTGAAGGCGAACAGCATGAACATCTGTTCCTGCTGAGCACCGGCCCCGGCCAGGAGACCGGCGCCTAGTGCGACCACCCCCAATGCGATCGCTGAAAGTGTGCGCCGCTGCCCCGGGCGCATCGGGTCGCGCAGCGGGTCGGCAAGACTTGGCACCCTGCGCCCCCGATCATGGAACGCCCGGCCGTAGGCCCTACCCGCCTGGTACATCGTGCTTTTCTCAGGGGGCGGGCCGGCGTGCGCGGGGCTGGTGGCTTGCCCGTACCCCGCGATATCCGCGCCAGAGCTGGCAGCGCCCGCGCCGCCGACGCGGACCTTCCTGCCGACATGCGCCGCGGCCATGCTCAGGTCAGCCGCCGAGTAGCTGGCCATGCTCTGTTTCATACGCGCTTCGCCGAAGACCGTCTGGACCATCTCGTTGACGCTCTGGTAGCGCTTCGTGGGGTCCTTGTCCATCGCCTTGTGAATCGCTTCCCGGAAAGGCTCTTCGATTTCGTCGAGGTCGGGCTTGGCCGACAGGTGCTTCATCAGGATTTCGCTTGGGGTATCGCCCTGGAACGGGACCTTGCCGGTGAGCATCTCGTAAACGACCACGCCCATCGCGTAGATGTCGATGCTGCGGTCGTACTTCCCGGCGCCGACCTCGGGGGCCATGTAGTGGACGGTCCCTACGGTGACGGTCTGGCTCTGATGGTGGTCGGCGTTGATGGCCTTGCTCAGGCCGTAGTCTCCGATCTTGACGTAGCCGTTTTCGTAGAAGATATTCGCTGGCTTAAGGTCGCGGTGGACGATGCCGTGATCGTGCAGGTAGGAAAGCCCCTTGGCGATTTCGCGGAGGAAGAACGCGGTCTTCTGCGCGCCCAGACCGCCGGGCGACTCATCAATCAGATCGGCGAGCGACGGACCCGCGACGTATTCCATCAACACGAAGGGCTGGTTCTTGTCGTTGTGCTTGACGTCGAAGATGGTGACCAGGTGCGGGTTCTTGAGGTTCATGCACTGGCTGATGCCGCGCAGCTCGATCTGTTCGTAGCCCTGAACCGCCTTGAGCGCGACCTCCCGCCCGGCGTCGCTGACGGCGTAATACACCTCGCCGAACCCGCCGTGGCCCGCGGCGCTCTTGATCGTGTAGCCCTCCAGGGGCGTGTCGCCGGGTTGGTATTGGTATGTGTGCATCGTCTTAGTCCCGCCGGCTTGAATGCCGGCCATGCCTTTGCCGTCTGTAACCTGTCATGCCTCCGTGATACGAAACGAAACCGCACCCACAGTCACGGGCGTGTCCATCGGGACACCCGCCGAGGGGTCGTAGGGATCTGCCCCCACCTTCACTGTCTGCGGCGACTGGCAGACCAGCCGGCCGTCGCGGATACAGAGAATGATAGGCTTATCCGCGCCTTCGGCCCGGATGTGGCAGGCTGGGCCCGCACCGAGCACCATTTGCCGGTCCATCAGCACGATCCGCTTGATATCGCCACGGACCAGACGGGCGCCGGTCAACTCGATCACAGCCGTGGTGCTCGCCGCGTGCGGCAGGCGGAACCTGAATCGGCAACGCGGCGACAATTCGATCTTGTCTCCATCACTGAGCAGCCGGTCGTTGGTCGGCTTGCCGTTGACGTTCACCGTTCTTTTGCATCGGAGGAAATAATCGTCCTGCACGCGCTGGAGGGTCACGGTCGGGACGCCGGGGTCGGCGATCAGGCCGATCTGCGGCCGATCCTTCGAGCTGATCGGGCCGATCGTCACCATACCCTCGCACGACGTTAGCGCCGAGCCCGAGCCGTCAACCTGGATTAGAAAGTGCTTCGGCAACAAGTCGTGGCTCCCAAGCCCATGATGATACGGGATCGCGGGGTCCGGGCCCGATTGTGGTGTTGGCGGTGCAAGCGGTTGCGTGTCGGCGGTGATGTCTGGGGCGTATGACTTCGAGATCAGCCCAAGCGGGCCGGCTTCCAGCTCGTCCCGGCTTTCCGCGATCCGGTCGGCCAACTTGATCGCCTCGCCGACCCAATTCGCCTCGGGCATCAGGGCCTTGACCCGGCGCAGGGCTCGCCCGGCCGACCTGGCGTCACCCCGAGCAAACGCCGACGACGCACCGGCCGCCTGGTCGACCACCTCGCGCAGTTCACGCAACGCCAACCGATCGCCTGCTACCGGCGCTACCGCACGCAGCAGCGCCTCGGCCGAATCGACCCGGCCGCGCCGGATCGCATCGCCTATCTGCGCCGCCGCCTTATCCGAGAGCCGACCGGCCAACGAATCGGTCCGGCGATCATAGGGACGCAGGCGGCGTGCTTCGGCCAAATGATGCCCGGCCGCAGACCAGTCCTCTCGCTTAAGCGCCGCCTCGGCTCGCTCCAGCGACGCGTCCGCCTTGGCGCGGTGAAGCTCGAACGATTGCTGCGCCTGCAAAACCTGTGTGTTCTTACCGTTGACGTCGCGCAGCATCGATTCCCCGGCGGAGAGAAACCCCGCCCGTGCGTGTTGATTCGCGGCCCCCAGCGTCAACACCCGGCGCTGTGATTCGCTACGCCGAGCATCCATTTGTGCGATGACCTCTTGGCGCAGCTCGCCGACCTCGGCCCCATGCCCGCCGAGCGAGCCGGCCTTCTCGCAATCAGCTAGCGCCTCGGGTAGACGCCCCTCTTGCAGGTGTGTTCGGCCACGCTTGACGTAGGCCTTAACCAGCTTCGTCGTAAGACGCTGACCGTGACGATGCGAACGCACTTCGTCACGGCTAAGTAGCTCGTGCGCCTCGTCAAGCCGACCGTCGGCCAGGGCGATCTGCGCTTGTTTGACTCGCAGGAAAGTCACCGTGGGTCCTCCGACACGCACACCTGGACAGGCTCATGATCTCGGTCAGACAACGCGCACCCTTCATCGGCCCCATGGGCACAATCAACCAGGGACGCCTCGAGTGTCTCCTTGACCTGGTGCAGCATCGCCAATCGCAGGTGCGCCAACTCCCAGTCTTCCAGCCGTATCAATGTGGATTCGTTCATCTGATCGGCCCGGACAAGCAGGTTGGATTCCGTCGCGTTCATCTTGCAGGCTCCTACGCTGTCCGCCCAACTCCCCGGATAAGTCCCTGACAGATCGTTCTTTTCAATCCGTCCGGTCGGGTGTTTCGCCGGCCGAACGGGATGTTTCAGTTAGTGCCCCCGCACCGCCGGGCGCTACACCGCAACCCGGCGGCCCGAGGACCGCATCAGCTTTTAATTAAGCGAGCCGGCCTCGGCCAGCCGCGACGCTTCGTCGGCCGCCTCGCCGGGAAGCTCGGCTGATATTTCAGCCGGGCCGTACAGATACTCGTCCACCTGCGCCAACAGATCGACTTCATCGACCACGCTGACCTCGATCGGCTGGACAAACTCCGACTCACGCGCCAGCACGCGCTCGGCCACATCAAGACGCTTCTTGATCTGGTTGATCAGCTTCTCGGTCTGCGCTAGCTTGCTGTTGTCCATCTCCATGTGTGACCCGACCGCCGCCGCCTGCACCAACCGGTGTTGGCTCGCCAGCGATTCGATCTTGTCCTGCAGCAGCGACTTCTGCGAGCGGGTCTTCGCAAGCATCTGCTCCGCAGCAGCCAGGGTCGCCTCGCGCTGGGTCAGCAGACGCTCCTTGCCGGCTAAAATGATCTCGGCCTCCTTGACACGGTCGAACCGGCGAGACAGGTCTTCGACCACCTGCTCATGGGTGTACTTGCGCCCACCGACGCGGTAGCTGGCGAGTTCCACGCCGACCACGTTCCGAAGCTTCGCTACACGGGCACGCTCTTGGGTGAGCTTCTCATTGCTGGCCTGGATGTCGGCCTTGAGCGATGCCAACTCGACCTCCTCGGTCGCGATCCGCCGGACGTTCGCGTGCATCTCGGGGATGATCTCATCGAGAAGATCACGGGCCCGGGTCAGCTCGAACTCGATCGGCACGCTGCTCTTGACGTGCCCCTGGACCGCGTGAGCCGAGCTCTTGACATAGCTGACCAGGTCCTTGCCGAACAACAGACCGCCGACCAGGGTCAGCCCCACGGTCGCGATCACACCGCGTTTAATCCACTTACCTAACATCACAAATCTCCTTTCAGTAACGGTTTACAATCGCAACCGGCCTCGGCGATACCCTCGCCTGCCAATCGGTAGTCGCCCCCGGAAGCCGTTTATGGCGCCGCCCTGCATTATTTGAGTGATTTCTTTACGCCCCGAGCCGCAGGTGGAAACCTGCGGCTGTCCTTTGCAACCCCACGCCCCACCATCTAAACCGTCTGCGACCACTTGCCGGGGTCCTACACGGCAGGTAACTTGCCTGCTCACACCGGCCGGTGTGGCGGAATTGGCAGACGCGACGGATTCAAAATCCGTTGGTGGCAACACCATGTGGGTTCGAGTCCCTCCACCGGCATTCCATTCACAACGACGGCGTGTCCGATACCAAACATATAGCTCCGGCCTTGGCCGGGGTGGCGCATGAAATCATTTGGGGATTGAAGTAATGCGATGGCTTAGAAATATCTTTGCCCTGCTCGCCATCGTCTGTGTGATGCTTTGGGTTGTCTCCTACTATTACATCGTAAGTGCGCGGGCACCACTCTGGGAAGACAATTCCTCATTGATGATGGACGCCATAGCGGGCCGCGCGTCGATTGGAACGAGCTACGGAAGTCCACCGCAATGGCCTACTGATTTGGCTATAGAATACAATTCACTTAATGAGGTGCGAGACAATATCGACCAGCTCCGTAGTTTTGATACGGACCTGAAAACGCTACGTGAGTACCTGCCATACGGTTATCACACTTCATCAACACCACATCCTTATGGGACGTGGACAGGCACCAACCTTACCGTCCCCTTCTGGCTACCGACACTGCTGTTCGGTGCCTGGCCGGCTGTCGCGTTAGTACTTCACATCAAGCACCGCTACTTCACTGTCGGGATCTGCCGTAAGTGCGGGTACGACCTACGCGGCTCGCCGTCGGGTGTTTGTCCGGAGTGTGGGCGGGAACAGTGCGCATCCGTTAAATAAAAACAACCCCGAACAAGCCCGGGGCTATATGGGAACAGCGGTGGGTGATCCGTCGCGACAACGGTTGATGTGATAGCGGCATGATCATTTCTGCTACATTCCCGCCCTATGGCGACGCTGCTGACGGCCCGAGACTTGAGCAAGACCTACGCGACGCACACGCTGTTTACGGGGGTGGCGCTGAGTCTTTCGGAGGGGGATCGGCTCGGGTTGATCGGGCCCAACGGGTCGGGGAAGTCGACGCTGGTGAAGATCCTTGCCGGGCTGGTCGAGCCGGACGAGGGGGAGATCACCCGGCGAAAGCAGCTGCACATCGCCTACGTCGATCAGGAAGATACGTTTGATGAAGGGGCCACGCCGATGTCAGTGGTGTTGGCTGAGTTGGGCGAAGAAAAGCCGGGCACGGCGCTCAACGCCCAGACGCGTGCGGCGATCTCGTTGAGCAATCTGGGTTTTACGGTATTGGATCAGCCGGTCTCGACACTGTCAGGCGGTTGGAAGAAACGGTTGTCGATCGCCTGCGCTTTGGCTCACGAGCCGGACATCCTGATGCTCGACGAGCCGACGAACCACCTGGATCTTGAAGGCGTGCTCTGGCTTGAGAGCTTCGTCCGGCAGGCGCCGATGGCTATGGTGTTCATCACACACGACCGGGTGTTCCTCGATCGTATGGCCAAGCGGGTCGTGGAGTTGTCACGGGCCTACCCCGATGGTTTGTTCGAGGTGCGGGGCAACTACTCGGAGTTCGTGCGCCGCAAGGACGAGTTCCTTGACGCGCAGGCAACGCAACAGACAGCGTTAGGCGGGAAGGTCCGTCGCGACACGGCGTGGTTGAAACAGGGGATCCAAGGCAGGCAGACGCGCAACAAGACACAGGTCGCCGCCGCCGAGGATCGCCTAGGCGACTTCAAGGCCACCGTCCTGCGCAACAAAGCCCCCAAGCAGACCTCCGCCATCGACTTCCAGGCGACCGAGCGCAAGACAAACAAGCTGCTTGCCGCGCACCACTTAACCAAAACGATGGGCGGCAAGCTTCTGTTCGACGGGCTGGACCTTAAGCTTTCCCCGGGCATGCGGTTAGGTTTGCTGGGCCCTAACGGCTCGGGCAAGACGACGCTTCTGCGCTTGCTGACAGGTGAACTCAGGCCCGACTCTGGGTCGGTCAAGCCCGCCCCCGAATTGCGGATCGTCAACTTCACCCAGCACCGCGAGGACCTGAACCCGACCATGTGCCTGCGCGAGGCGCTCTGCCCGGCCGGTGATACGGTCGAATACCGCGGCAAACCGGTCCATGTCGCCGGGTGGGCACGCAAGTTCCTTTTTGACCCGTCGAAGTTCAACGTCTCCGTCGGCGACCTCTCCGGCGGAGAGCAGGCCCGTATCCTGATCGCCAACCTGATGCTCAAGCCGGCGGATGTCCTGATCCTGGACGAGCCGACCAACGACCTGGACATCCCGTCGCTTGAGGTGCTCGAACAGGCCCTGACCGAGTTCCCCGGCGCGATCGTGCTGGTCACCCACGACCGGTTCATGCTCGACCGGCTGTCGACCGAGCTGATCGCGCTGGACGGGGCAGGCAAGACCAAACGCTACATGTCTTACGCCCAGTGGCAAGACGACCGGGCACGCAAGGAAGCAGCCTCAGAGACCGCCGAGGCAAGCACCGTTAAGCAGAAAAAGCCCGCCGCCTCCATTACTTCGACCGGCTCGAATTCATCCAGGAAGCTGAGCTACAAACTCCAGCGGGAACTGGACCAGATGCAGGATGCGATCCTCAAGGCCGAGGCCGAGCACGAGGCCCTTCATGACCTTGCCGCCGACCCGGCCGTTATCGCCGACCGCACACGCCACGAAGAAGTCTGTCACCAACTTACCCAGGCACAAACCCGTGTCGAACAACTCTACGAACGCTGGGAAGAATTGGAATCGATTCGGTAGAGCCCGTGCGGCGCCGCGATGACGACACGGGGCTAAATAAAAACCCCGACCAAGGCCGAGGTTTTGTGAAAGCGTTGTTGTAGGTGTGTGGTCAGGCGGAGACTTCCGCGATCGCCTCGCCCATGAGTTTCACAGCCGTGTCGATCTGGTCGGCGCTGACGGTCAGGGCGGGTGAGAAACGGATGCCGGACTCGCCGCAGCCCAGCACGAGCAGGCCCTTGTCGAAGCTGGCCATAACGATCTTGTTGCGCAGGTCGGGGTCCGGGGCGTTACTGCCGTCGGTCTTGACGAACTCGGCGACGACCATCAGACCCTTGCCGCGCACATCGCCGATGGCGGGGAACTTTTGCTGCAGTTCGTGGAGCTTAGTTTGAAGGTGATCGCCGACCTTGGCGGCGTTGTCGGTCAGCCCGGCTTCGAGCAGGTCGATGGTGGCCAGCGACGCGGCGCAGGCGACGGGGTTGCCGCCGAAGGTCGAGGCGTGTGCGCCGTAGGGCCAGTCCATGACCGATTCCTTGGCGATCATCGCACCCAGGGGCATACCGCTGGCGATGCCCTTGGCGCTGGTGATGATGTCCGGCTCGACGCCGTAGTGCTGGCACGCCCACATCCTCCCGGTTCGGCCGAACCCGGCCTGGACCTCGTCGCAGACCATGAGGATCCCGTGTTTGTCGCAGAGCTCGCGGAGCCTGGGGAAGAAGTCGGCCGGGGGCACGATGTACCCGCCCTCGCCTTGGATCGGCTCGACAAAGATCGCCGCCAGCACCGACGGGTCGACCTTCCGGGTGAATAGCCGCTCGATCTCATCGAACGTGAAGTCCACGACCTTGTCTGGTTTCACGCCGCCGGCCGGTCTAAACGGATTGGGATATGTGACGTGCTGGACGCCAGGCACCATCGGCCCGAAGCGCTTGCGCTGGATCGCCTTGCTCCCGGTTAGGGACATCGCGCCATACGTTCGGCCGTGGAACGCCCCCCAGAACGCCAGAACGTGTTGACGCCCGGTATGGTGACGGGTCAGCTTGAACGCCGCTTCGAGCGCCTCGGCCCCGGAGTTCGTGAAGAACACACGGTTCTTACCCGACATCGGCGCGAGCTTGGCCAACCGCTCAGCCAGCTCGATCTGGCTCTGATAAAAGAAGTCGGTCCCGGACATGTGGATGAAGCGCTGGGTCTGCTCGATGATCGCTTCGACAACGTAGGGGTGGCTGTGCCCGCTGGCGGTGACCGCGATCCCGGCGGCCATATCCAGGAAGTGGTTGCCGTCCGGGTCGACCACAACCGACCCGATCCCGCTTTCCATGACCAGGGGGTAGTCGCGCGTGTACGACGGGCTGGTGACCTTCTGGTCGCGCTCGGTCAGGGCCTTGGCCTTGGGCCCGGGCAGATCGGTGACCAGTTTCGGGGCGGCTGGCTGCTGGGGGATCAGAGGGTATTTATCGTGGCGCATCTACGCTGCTTTCTTTTTTTAAGCCCCGGCTTGCCCGTGTTTTTGTAATAACTGACGCTGACGAATCATTTCATATGACAGGCCCTAGAGTATAACAACTAGAATAATCCGTCGCGAGCGGCGGAGATGAAAGGTGCATCACCGGGCAGGGCATGTGGCCGGAGCTCAAGGATGCAACATCATCTCGAATCGCTTCATCTCAAGGTGGCTCTCCCGGTTGGTTGTGAGGGCATTACAATGCCTGCATGGAAGATCGGTTGACCCTCGTTGAAGAGAAGATAGCGCACCTCGAGCGGTTTGTAGGCGAACTCGACGGCGTGATGCAGGAACTGCATGGGAGCCTGGCGGCGATGCGTCGCGAGATGGGGCAGTTGCAGGCCCAGATCCAGCAGGACCAGGAGACGGATGACCCGGACGACCTGGAGGCGCAGAAGCCGCCGCATTATTGAATGGATGTCAGGTGCACCCGGGCCCTCGCTGCGCCCAGTGCAGGCGTGGATGAGTAGGGACTAAAGATGGATGATCGTGGCACGTCTGATCCGCGGGGTGTTCTGGTGTGTGCGAATCCGTTCAGCGGTTCGGGGCCCAACCGACGGTGCGTCGACGATCTGGCGGCGGCGCTGTCGGCGGGGGGGCTTGAGCCCAGGCTGGTCTGGGACCTGCAAGAGCGGGGGAAGCTGCTGTCTGATCCGGGCCTGAACAGGTGGTGCCGATGCGTCGTGGTGGCGGGGGGGGACGGCTCGATCGGGGCGGTGGTGAACGAACTTGGCGCAGCGGGCCAGTTGGATACATCTCATGGGTCTGTGGTGTCGTTGGCGACGCTGCCGATGGGCAACGAAAACCTGTTCGCCGGCCATTTCAGGTTTGGGTGTGATGTCCATGCGTTGACCGGTGCGATCCAGAGGTGTCGTACGAGACGGGTCGACCTGGTCCGGGCCGGGGGCAGGCTGTTTACCCTGATGGCCGGGGTCGGTTACGACGGTGAGGTGGTGCATCGCATGGATCGCTGGCGGGCCAGGGGCGGGGGGCTTCGCCGAGTTCGTCGGCTGAGTTACCTTCCAAGGCTGATGTCGTCTGCGTTTGGGTATGCGTATCCGATGCTGACCGTCGACGTGGATGGGCAGGCGTTGGCCGGTGCGCACCTGTTCGTCTTTAACCTGCCTGCGTATGGCGGAGGGCTGAGGCTCTGTCCGCCGGGTTGCGTCGAAGATGATGGACGGCTGAGTTGGGTACTGTTTGAAAGGCCTGGGGCCGGGCCGTTGCTGAGCTACGCCCTGTCGGTGCTGCGAGGCGGTCACCTGGGCAGGGCGGATGTGAAACACGGGCGTGCGTTACGGCTGGGCGTGAGGACCTCCTTATCCACACCCGCGCCGATCCAGATCGATGGCGACCCTGCCGAGGCGACCCCGCTGGAGATCTGTCTTGCCGACGGGATCGGCCTTGAATTGTTGATAACTTAAGGGCTGATAAGGGGTTTTCTCGGGCGAGAGCCCCACGGGCCCGGGCCCGCTAAACATGTAATTATATGATTTGTCTATAGTTATAAGATTGATGGAAATTGGTATACGCAAAGTCGAGGCCAATCCGGCTTCTTTAGCAAAAAAAATGGCAACCCGGGTTGTGTCGCTTTTTCTTTTGCTCTATACTATTAGGTTCGCGGTGCAGAAAACGGTGATCGGGTCCCCCTAAGGTCAGTCATAAACTACATTTATCATTCGCAAGATCGAGGTAATCGATGCTGCTGAAGACGGTGCGCGACTACTCCAAGCGTGGAGATGCGTTATCAATCCCCAATCTGGTCGATGTCCAGCAAGCTGCTTACGAGCGGTTTCTCCAGCGAAGCCTTCCGCATGACAAGCGGGACCCGCAGGTCGGGCTCGAGTCATTGCTGCGCGAGGTGTTCCCGATCGAGTCTTATGACGGGAACATGCACCTGGAGTACGTGCATTACCGGCTGGACGAAGCGCGGTACACCCCGGACGAGTGCCGTGAGCTTCGGCTGACCTACGGGCTGCCTTTCAGGATCCGGGTCCGCCTGGTCCGCAAGGACGTGCCGGAGATCCCCGAGGAGGACATCTACCTCGGCGAGGTCCCCGTGCTGATGGGCGGCGGCGAGTACATCATCAATGGCGCCGAGCGCGTCATTGTGAATCAGTTGCACCGCTCGCCGGGCGTTGACTTCTCGATCGCTTCGGCGGAGGCGGACCGGCCTCTGCACTCGGCCCGAATCATCCCCGACCGCGGTTCGTGGATCGAATTGGAGGTGTCCAAGAAGGACGTGCTCCAGATGCGGATCGACCAGTCGACCAAGATCCCCGCGACGACGTTCCTGCGTGCTGTGGAGGAGGCATACTCCACCACCGACAAGCTGCTTCGTACGTTCTACGACGTACAGACGATCAAAACGTCTCAGCTCAAGCCAGAGCACTATGTCGCCGCGCCGATCATCGATACCGAGACAGGCGAAGAGCTGGTCCCGATCGGCGGGCAGGTCGGCGAGCACATCGAGATGGTGCTGGCGTCCAAGCTCAAGAAGATCGACATCATCGCCAACCCCGGCGACATGCTGATCCTTAATACGATCGCCGACGAGAAGCAGACCGAGCTGGACGGCGTGACGCTGACCGAATACGAGGCCGCGCTGCTGGCGCTCTACGCCCGGCTCCGCCCCGGCAACCCGCCGCAGGTCGACAAGGCCAAGCAGCTCATCGCCGAGAAATTCTTTGATGAGAACCGCTACCGCCTGGGTAAGGTTGGTCGGTTCCGCATCAACCGTAAGTTTGATCTGGATGTGCCCGAAGACGAGATGAAGCTGCGGGCCGAGGACTTCCTCCAGGTCATCAAGTATATCCTGGACCTGCGCTCCAACCGCAACAAGGCACACATCGACGACATCGACCACCTGGGCAACCGGCGTCTGCGGACACTGGACGAGTTGGCGGTCGAGGAGATGCGTAAGGGTTTCCTCAAACTCAAGCGGACCGTGCAGGAACGCATGAGTGTCAAAGATCCCGACGAGTTGGCGAAGGTCGCGGACCTGGTCAATTCCAAGAGCATCTCCAGCGCGATCGATCACTTCTTCGGCCGAGGCGAGCTGAGCCAGGTCGTGGACCAGACCAATCCGCTGAGCCAGTTGACTCACGAGCGTCGGCTTTCGGCGCTGGGCCCGGGCGGCCTCAACCGTAAGCGCGCAGGCTTCGAGGTCCGCGACGTACACATCTCCCACTACGGCCGTATCTGCCCGATCGAGACGCCCGAAGGCACGAACATCGGCCTGATCGCGTCGCTTGGGCTGTACTCGCAGGTTGACGAGTACGGGTTCCTGCAGACCCCGTACCGGGAAGTCAAAGACAACAAGCTCACCGGCAAGATCGCGTACCTGCGCGCCGACGAGGAAATGAAGCTGACCCTGAGCCCGACCGATGCGATCAACACGGACGGCTCGATCTCACAGGGGGCGGTGCTGGCGCGGGTCGATGGCGACCTGGCGCAGGTGCCCTCGACGCAGATCGATTATGTCGATATCAGCCCTAAACAGATTGTCGGTGTGTCCGCGGCGATGATCCCGTTCCTTGAACACGACGACGCCAACCGCGCCCTGATGGGTTCGAACATGCAGCGTCAGGCGGTGCCTTTGATCAAGGTCGAGCCGCCTTGTGTGGGGACCGGGATGGAAAAACACATCCCGACGTATTCCGGCATGATTGTCCGGGCGCACAACGCCGGGACCGTCACCTACGTCGACGCCAAGCAGATCATCATTGATAACGCCGACGAGTACATCCTGCGTAAGTTCGTCGGGCTCAACGAGCGGACCTGCCAGAACCAGAAGCCGGTCGTTCGCCTTGGCGAGAAGGTCACGAAGGGGCAGATCATCGCCGACGGCGCCGCAACCAAGAAGGGTGAACTGGCGCTGGGCAAGAACGTGCTTGTCGCGTTCAACACGTTCGACGGTTACAACTTCGAGGACGCGATCGTCATCAGCGAGCGTCTGGTCAAGCGTGACACCTTCACCTCGATCCACATCGAGTCGTTCGATGTGGAGATCCGCGAGACCAAGCTCGGCCGAGAGGAGTTCACCTGCGACATCCCCAACGTCAGCGAGAAGATGCTGTCGATGCTGGATGAGCACGGGATTATCCGGACCGGTGCGTATGTCAAGCCCGGGGATATCCTGGTCGGGAAGGTTTCGCCCAAGAGTAAGAGCGAGCTGACCCCCGAGGAGAAGCTGCTGCACGCGATTTTCGGTCGGGCCGGCGAGGATGTGAAGAACGACTCGCTGGAGGTCCCCGCGGGGACCGAGGGCATCGTGATCGGCGCCAAGCGTTTCAGCCGACGTATGCACCTCAACGACGACCAGAAGAAGCGGCTTCGCAGGGAGATGCGTGAGTACGAAGCTTCGATGGACGACCGCGCCGCCGAGCTGTTCCGTCAGATGATCGAGCAGATCAACGAGGTGACCGGCACGCCGATGGTCGACCCGTCGACCCGTCAGAAGGTTGGCGCCAGTGACATCACGGAGGTCATCCTCGAGCAGATCGAATCGTTCGAGTTGAAGTGGGTCAAGGGTAATAAGGACATCAAAGAGTCCGCCACCCAGGTCTACAACCAGTTCGGGCCTCGTATCGAGGCGATCGAGAAAGAGAAGAAGCGCAAGCTCGCTCATATGAAGCGGGGCGACGAGCTTCCCTCCGGCGTGCTGGAGATGGTCAAGGTATACATCGCAACCAAGCGGCCGTTGAGCGTCGGCGACAAGATGGCCGGGCGTCACGGCAACAAGGGCGTCATCGCCCGTATCGTCCCCGAGCAGGACATGCCGGTCCTCGAGGACGGCACGCCGGTCGATGTGCTGCTGAACCCCCTTGGCGTGCCTTCGCGAATGAACGTGGGGCAGATCCTCGAGACTCACCTGGGCTGGGCCTGCGGTGTGCTTGGTTTCCAGGCGATCACCCCCGTCTTCGACGGTGCGACCGAGGGCGAGATCCACGACGTGGTCGAGGAAGCCAACCGGTACGTCGACGACCGCCTGGCCGAAACCCAGGGCAACCACGGCCCGGACGAACTGCTGGCGAAGATGCCTTACGGCGGGAAGATCCAGCTCTACGACGGGCGGACCGGCGAGCCGTTCGATCAGAAGACCACCGTCGGGTACATGTACATCATCAAACTGCATCACCTTGTGGATGACAAGATCCACGCCCGTGCGACAGGCCCGTACTCGCTGATCACCCAGCAGCCGCTGGGCGGCAAGGCCCGCACCGGCGGGCAGCGGTTCGGCGAGATGGAGGTTTGGGCGCTCGAGGCCTACGGCGCGGCGTACATCCTCCAGGAACTGCTGACCGTCAAGAGCGACGACGTCGAGGGCCGGACCAAGATCTACGAGTCCATGGTCAAGGGCACCAACAGCCTCGAAGCCGGCATGCCCGTCGCTTTCGATGTGCTGTGCAACGAGGTCAAGGGACTTGGCCTGAGTATCACTTTGGAGAAGGTCGAGCTCGAGGGTGGCAGCATCCTCTAGCCGGACGCCCGGCGGTACGCGGCGTGTGCCGACGAACCGCCTGACCGAAACGAAAACTATTCACGCTCATAACCTTGGGAGCGTTTTGAACTATGGCTGAACTGATGTACGACCGCGTGAACGACTACGCCTCGGTGAAGATCACCCTGGCGAGCCCTAACGATATCCGCTCCTGGTCCTTCGGGGAGGTCAAGAAGCCGGAGACGATCAACTACCGGACCTACCGGCCGGAGAAGGACGGGCTGTTCTGTGAGCGGATTTTCGGGCCCGAGCGCGACTACGAGTGCGCCTGCGGCAAGTACAAGGGCACGAAGTTCAAAGGCATCATCTGCGACCGATGCGGGGTCAAGGTCACCCACTCCCGCGTCCGACGCAAGCGGATGGGCCACATCAACCTCGCGGCGCCCATCGTCCACATCTGGTTCTTCAAGGCGATCCCCTCGCACCTGGGCAACCTCCTGGGGATGAAGACCAGCGACATCGAGAAGGTCGTCTACTTCCAGGACTACGCTGTCATCGATCCCGGTGACACCCCGCTAAAAGAGCGGCAGCTCCTGACCGAAGACGAGTACCGCACCGCGCGTGAGCAATACGGCCACGGGTTTGTCGCGACCATGGGCGCCGAAGCGATCAAGGAACTGCTGGTCAAGCTCGACCTGCACGACACGCAGGCCCAACTCCGTGAAGACCTGGGCAACACACGCAGCAAGCAGAAGATCAAGGACCTTTCCAAGCGTCTGAAGATCGTCGAGCAGATCCGCCACTCGGAGAACAAGCCGGAGTGGATGGTCATGGACGTGGTCCCGGTGATCCCGCCGGACTTGCGTCCACTGGTCCTGCTGGAGTCGGGCAACTTCGCAACCAGCGACCTGAACGACCTGTACCGCCGGATCATCAACCGTAACAACCGGCTTAAGAAGCTGATGGACCTCAACGCCCCCGAGGTCATCATCCGCAACGAGAAGCGGATGCTCCAGCAGTCGGTGGATGCGCTGTTCGACAACGGCCGATGCCGACGCCCGGTGCTCGGTTCCAGCAACCGCCCGCTGAAGTCCCTGACCGACATGATCAAGGGCAAGCAAGGCCGGTTCCGCGAGAACCTGCTGGGCAAGCGCGTCGACTACTCGGCCCGGTCGGTGATCGTGGTCGGCCCTGAACTGAAGCTCAACCAGTGCGGCCTGCCTAAGAAGATCGCGCTGGAGCTGTTCCAGCCGTTCATCATCCGCAAGCTCAAAGAGCACGGCCTGGTCGATACGATCAAGAGCGCCAAGAAGATGCTCGAACGCCGGGACCCCGAGGTCTGGGATATCCTCGAAGAGGTGATCTACCAGCACCCGGTCCTCTTGAACCGTGCCCCGACCCTGCACCGCATGGGTATCCAGGCATTCGAGCCGGTGTTGGTCGAGGGCAACGCGATCAAGATCCACCCGCTGGTCTGCGCCGGGTTCAACGCCGACTTCGATGGCGACCAGATGGCGGTCCACCTGCCGCTGAGCGTCGAGGCCCAGGCCGAAGCCAGCGTCCTGATCCTGGCGACCCACAACATCTTCAGCCCGGCCAACGGCAACCCCATCATCAGCCCGTCTCAGGACATCCTCCTGGGTGCGTACTACCTGACGATGGTCCGTGGGGACGACTCGCTTGACCCGACCAAGTGTCCGTTCTACCGCGACCCGTTCGAGGCGATCTTTGCTTACGACCTCAAGAAGATCGACCTGCTTACCCCGATCCAGGTCCGCCTGCCCAAGGGACGGTACGGGGACATCATCACGGACATGAAAAACCAGCCCGAGGCGCTGCCGAAGAATAACCGGATCGTCACCACGGTTGGCCGGTTGTTATTCAACGAGATCCTGCCCGAGGGGATGCACTATTACAACTTCGCCCTGGGTTCCAAGGCGTGCAGCCGCGTGATCGACGACACCTACGCACGTTGCGGCCGGCCGGCGACGATCGACCTGCTGGACAACCTCAAGGCCATCGGGTTCAAGTACTCGACGACGTCCGGTTTGTCGTTCGGGTTGACCGACCTGCGCATCCCGCAGAAGAAGCAGGAACTGATCGACGCGACTCAGAAGAAGGTCGATCGGGTCGAGAAGGCCTACCACGCAGGTGCGATCACCGAGCGTGAGCGCTACAACCAGCTCCTGGACCTCTGGACACACTGCCGGGAGAGCGTCACCAAGGAACTGCTCAAGGAACTGAAAAACGACCGCCGCGACGAAAACGGCATGCCCCTGCCCGCCGATGGGACCGAGGGTAAGCTCTGCATCAACCCCGTGTTCATCATGAGCAAGGACGCGTCGGGCGCCCGTGGCAACGTCAGCCAGGTCCAGCAGCTCGCCGGTATGCGTGGGCTGATGAGTAAGCCGTCCGGTGAGATCATCGAGACCCCCATCAAGGCCAACGCCCGTGAGGGCTTGAGCGTGCTGGAGTATTTCTCCTCGACCCACGGTGCGCGTAAGGGCCTGGCCGACACCGCGCTGAAGACCGCCGACTCCGGGTACCTCACCCGTAAGCTTGCCGACGTCGCCCAAAACGTTTTTATCGCGGACCACGACTGCGGGACGAAGCAAGGCATCACCAAGCGTGCGATCTACAAGGGCGAAGAGATCGACGTCCCGCTGCGAGAAAACATCGTTGGCCGAACCGCGCGCGAGACGATCCGCAACCCGATCACGGACGAACTGATCGTTCAGGAAAACCAGATCGTTACCGACGAAGCCGCCCTCAAGATCGAGGCCCTGGGCATCGATGCGGTGATGGTCCGTTCCGGGCTGACCTGCGAGTCGCGTCATGGTGTCTGCGCCCTGTGTTACGGGCAGGACCTTTCCACCGGCCGGCTGGTCGAGGAAGGCCTCGCCGTCGGGATCATCGCCGCACAATCCATCGGTGAGCCCGGCACACAGTTGACGATGCGTACCTTCCACACCGGCGGCGTCGCGACGACCAGCCTCATCGAAAGCGCTTACCAGGCCTCCCAGGCCGGCACGATTGAGGTCCGTGACTGTAATGAGGTCCCGACCCTCGACGAGGACGGCAACGAAACCTTCGTTGCACTCAAACGCAACGGTGAGGTCGCCGTCCTCGATGACAAGGGCCGGGAGCTTGAGAAGTTCAAGGTCCAGTACGGTTCGTACATCCGTGTGAAGACCGGCGATCTGGTCAAGAAGGGCCAGATCCTGGTCCAGTGGGACCTGCACCGTACCGCGATCCTCGCCGAGAAGGCCGGCGTGATCCGCTTCGAAGACATCGTTGTCGGCGAGACCGTCCGCCCCGAGGCCGAGGCCCCCGGCAAGGGCAAGAAGAAGGCGCAGGACGAAGAGAAGGGCGAGAGCCTGGTCGTCATCGAGCACAAGGGCGAGATGCATCCGCGGATCGTGATCGAAGACGCCGACGGCAAGATCCTGGACTTCCACTACCTTCCTGCGAAGGCGCGTATCGAGGTCAAGCAAGGTCAGGCGATCGAGGCCGGGCAGATGCTCGCACGCCAGCCGCGTGAGGCGACCGGGTCCAGTGACATCGTCGGCGGTCTGCCCCGGGTCACCGAGATCTTCGAGGCACGTCGGCCCAAGGAAGCCGCGGTCATGGCTGAGATCACCGGCGACGTCGAGCTAAGAAACGACCGACGTCGCGGCAAGATGACCATCATCGTCAAGTCCGACGCCGGCCTGGAAGCCGAGCACCACGTCCCACAGGACCGGCACCTGCTGGTTCACACCGGGGACTTTGTCACCGCCGGAGACCCCATCATCGACGGGCCGCTGGTCCCCCAGGACATCCTGCGGGTTAAGGGTGAAGAAGCTCTGTACAACTACCTCCTGGAAGAAGTCCAGAACGTCTACCGTGCCCAGGGCGTGCCGATCAATGACAAGCACATCGAGATCATCGTTTCGCAGATGCTCCGCAAGGTCCGGGTGGAGAACCCCGGCGACGCCGACCTGCTGCCCAACGAGGTCATCGACAAGTTCCGCTTCCGCGCCGCCAACGAGGTCGTGACCGCTCAGGTCAAGGTCAAGGATACCGGGGACGGCGGCCTGGAAATCGGGACGATCGTGACCAAGGCCGAGATCAAGGAGATCAACGCCAAGCTCGAAGCCGACGGCAAGCAGATCGTCAAGACCTCCAAGTGCCGCCCCGCGACCGCCAAGATCCTTCTCCTGGGGATCACCAAGGCAAGTCTCCAGAGCGAATCCTTCCTCTCGGGCGCGTCCTTCCAGGAAACGACCAAGGTCCTCACAGAGGCGGCCCTGGCGGGCAAGATCGACCCGTTGGAAGGCCTCAAGGAGAACGTCCTGCTGGGCCACCTGATCCCGGTCGGCACCGGATTCAAGAAGTACACCGGCATGAAGGTTGTCAAGCTCGCCGAGCCCTCGACCCAGGAATTGCCGACACGCGACGAGGAATTGGAAGACGCCGCCGCGGTCGCCGAAGCCGCCGGCGCCGAAGCCCCTGACGAGATCGAGACCACCGTCGGCGAGTCCCGACTGGTCGCCCAGTTGCTCGGCGAAGAGTTGCCCGGTGGGAATAAGAGCTGAAGCACCGGCTGACCGGCCGCCATACGATCCAACAGTAACCCTCCGACTTCTGAGTCGGGGGGTTTTCTTTTGTGTGATACCGATTGTGATGACTACATAGGATGAGCCCAGTATGGCAATGCGGGGCAGGGTCGGGGGTTTTGTTGAAAGCGCGATCGAGGATGAATCACAATCGGCATGACTTGAAGGGGCAAGATGAGGGCTGGATGGCCCGTGCGCGCGTATGCCCAGGCCATCCGCTATTCACCATCCGTCATCAGAAATCATACACCAACGCCCCGTAGTACTTCACGTCGTTGTGATCGGCGGGCCCCTCGGTGGTGGATTCGTACTCGTCATCGATCCCTAGTTTCAGGCTCAGGCCGTCGGCATGATCCAGCTCGATTAACCAGGCGACGCCCGCGAGGGTGCGAGATTCACCGAACTCGTCGAGGTCGGGGAACACGGTGGCGTGGCTGATCAAGGTCTGACGGTCATTGATCTGGTAGGCCCATTCCAAGCCGAACATCGCCTCGGGGACCAGCTCGTTGACCACCCCGAACTCGTAGCTGCCGCCGAGGCCGGCCCGGCCTGCAAGCTTATGTTTGGGCGAGTCTCGCAGTGTCTTGCCGATACCCAGGAAACCGCTGGTGCGCGTTTCCCAATCCTGGAACTCGTCGTACTCAAGCTTGGCGTTGGCAAACTTGAACCACGGGCTGTCCGGCATGAGCCAGTCCCTGACCAGTTCGCCGGTGAGTTCGTTGCGGGTGCGGGAACCGTCGTCCTGGGTTCTGAAATAAGCCGCGTCAAACTTCCAGCGGTCCTGCTCATCTTCACGGCTTGCGGTGAAGCGTGAATTGAGGTTGAACGTCTGTGAGTTGCCATCGCTGCCGGTGAATCCCAGTTCGAAGTGCTTGTCCCATCCCGGGAGCAGGCGGTGGGGCAGATCGTTTTGCTTGCCAGCGTCCGCCTGGCCGGGGTTGCTTGTACTGATCGATGCCGAGGCGGATTTGTTCTGCCCGGGTTGCGGCGCATCGGTCGGCTTGGGGGTTTCGGTCGCCGGTGTCTCTGCTTCGTCCGGTGCGACAACAACCGCGTTGACCTGATCGGCCGGGAGCTTAATCCTGCCCAGCACCGGGTGCTCCAGGACGATCTGCTGGGGTGTCTGCTCCACGACCGTGCCGTGGAGCTGGTCGCCATTGACCAACTCCACCGTGTCGGCGTTGACGGGGGTCCATGTCATGGATAGCGCGGCAACAACGTACAGTATCCTCAGCACAGGTCGTCTCCAGTGGGGTTAGTGGGGGGGCGAAAGTGCTAGAATACCTCATACACCTTGTGACATCATCTCGGGCATCAACCCCACTTCCCCTGAAAACCAGCCCGGCATGGTGATGCCGGGATTGCCTTCGTATCAAACACAACCCGTATCATGGCGGGGGTACTTGTCGGCACGAGCTCCATCGCAAGTCGCTGTCGGCGTGCAGCGCGCATGAAAAAACCGCCGGGTGGGTTACACCCGACGGCTAGAACATCAAACTGAACTGATCGTCACTGGCTTATTAGGCCGAGCGGCGACGCAGCATCATCAGACCACCGATACCCATCAGGCCCAAGGAGGCGGGTTCGGGGGCATCAGTCACGAGGACGTTGGTGAACAGGCCGAACGAAACGGCGGGGTTCCCAGCGAGTGAGCTGAACAGGTCGGCGTAGATCAGCGAGACCTGACCGGTGGTGGAGAACGCGCCACCTTGAGCAGCGTTCTGATCCATCGTCAGCACGCGGATGCCGTCGACGTCGAAGTGAGCCTTACCACCACCAGCCGCCACTACTGTGATGACAGCTTCGTGCCAGGCAAAACCGGCCGCACCAGCGCGGGTGGCTTCGATCTGGAACGGGTGCAGGGCGACCTGCGCCGCAGGAGCGGTTACGGACGGGAACAGGCCGGCACCAGCGATGCCGTCGTGGTTACCGTTGATGAACGCGGGGTTGAAGCCCCATGTGGTGGCTACGTTGCCGGCTGTGGCGATCAGGGAGCCGTTCTTGTGGGCCCGCAGGTCGGTGCCTGAGCCGGCATCGCCGGTCCAGAACAGCGAAGCACCCGAGGCTGTGCCCTGAGCCACGCCGTCGTGCGCGACACCACCGCCGATGAACTCGGTCGAGCCGGAGCCGCCGAATTCAAGCGGACCGGTGTAGTTAGCCCAGAAGTTGAACGAGACCTGGTAGGTGCCTGCGAAGCTGGCGTTGCTGATCGCGGCGATCTGGTCGGAACCCGCGAGAGCGCCGAGGTTGGACTCGAGCTTCAGAGCCGTCTCCGAGCCCAAGGATTGGCCGGGGGCCGGCGGCACACCGATCGTGCTGTAGTCGAACCCGAAGGTCGCGAGGTTGTCACCCGTATCGACGGTGCTCCAGTTTCCGCTGGTGCTCATGTCATCAGACAGCAACGTGACCTGAGCGGACGCGGTCGAAACCGTAAACCCTGCGGCTAAAGCCGCGATTCCAATTCCAAACTTACTCATCTCTCATCCTCCTAAAAATGGAAAAGCATGACTATGCGACATGTCAAAAAATGATACGCACACACACACGGTGTGAAACAAACAGATTAATGTGAACCTTTCTCCTCGCCTGTGCCCATTATTCGTGCCAGCTAGTAATATGTCCTAGCACACGCTTGGGCCTTCAAATGACACCTATATAATCACCGAAATCAGGCCCCTTGTCAAGGGTAATGTTTTATAATCATTGGATGTTTGTAACTAAATTATTTGGGGTTCATCTTCAGGGCCCTACTGGGGGCTCCTGGGCTGATAGGATAGGTAAGTCTGTGAAACCAGGTAACTTGCGCTGGCGTCTGGGCTGTAATAACTGTACCTCCGTAGCCGGGGCATCTCAGGTCGTATCCGGGTGAAACCAATAAAAAGCCGGGTGCCGTGGGATGCGACACCCGGTTCAGTGTTTGAGGACGGCAACAAACCGAGTTTGGTGTCGTCCCCTCCAAGGCATAATGAATCCGATCGAACTCAGCGTCGACGCAGCAGCGCCACGCCGCCTAAGCCAAGCAGGGCCAGGGTGGCCGGCTCAGGCACGACCGAGCCCGGCGGGGGCGGGGTACCGGCGTTCCAGTTGCCCAGGACCTGGTTGAGGTCTTCGATCCCGACGAACCCATCGCCCGTGCCGTCGCCGGCCGCTAAATCGAACGGGGTGACGGTGGCGTTCCAGTTGCCCAGGATGATGTTCAGGTCCTCGATCCCGACGAACCCGTCGGTGTTGTAGTCGCCAGCGAGCGCGGCAACGACATCTGACACGACCAGGTTGTCGAACAGGCCAAACGACACCGCGGTGTTCCCCGCGATGGAGGCAAAGGTATCCGCGAAGACAAAGCCAACTCTGCCGGTGGTGCTGAAGCCCGTCCCGTCCAGGGCGCTGTGGGTGACCACGTGGACGCCGTCGACGGTGAAGGCGGCGGTGCCCGCGGTATTATCGACGTCGATGCTGAAGTGCCGCCAGGCGAAACCGGCGGCGCCTGCGCGGGTGGCCTCGACCTGGAACGGGTGCAGGGCGACCTGCGCCGCGGGGGCGGTCGTCGCCGGGAACAGCAGCAACTCCCCGCCGATGTTCGGGTGATTCAACCCGGTGAGCACGGGGTTGAACCCGCCGTCAAGCAAGGTCTGCTGGGTTCCGTTTTCGC
This sequence comes from Phycisphaeraceae bacterium, assembly GCA_029260655.1. Classification (GTDB taxonomy): domain Bacteria; phylum Planctomycetota; class Phycisphaerae; order Phycisphaerales; family Phycisphaeraceae; genus JAJRRS01. Next base: position 22,787 of record JAJDCU010000027.1, on the reverse strand, counting down.
GGGCGACCAAGTCGATAGCCCCGCCCGCATCGCCGGAGAAGGTCACGTCCGCGCCGCTGGCGCCGAACCCCGAGGACACACCGTCGTGTCCGATCACCCCGCCGCCGTACTCGGTCGACCCGGAGCCGCCGAACTCAAGCGGACCGGTGTAGTTCAGCCACATGTCGAACTCGACGGTGTATTGGCCGGAGAACACCGTATTGGTGACGGCGTTGATCGATTCGGGGGCGCCCACGGCGTCGCCGTTGTTGGCTTCGAGCTTGAGCCCGAGGGTGTCCGCAGCGCCCGGGGCCGCCGGGATGCCGACCGTGCTGTAGTCGAAGCCGAACGTTGCGGAGCTGTCGGCCGAGCCGGCGACGGTGAAGTTAACGCCGGTGCTCAGGTCATCCGAGAGCAGGGTCGCGCCCGACGCCGACCCTGCAACAAACAGGCCCGCCGCCACTGCGGTGGTAAGTACATATTTCACTGGTTAGATCCTCCCATAAACCGGAAATGCAAAAAAAAAAATCACTCTTAAAACACAGACAAAAAGGCCAAGCCCCCACTTCCGCAAGGGCTTGGCGAGGTATTTCGCGGTCAGATTCAGCGCCGACGCCGAAGCATCGCTACGCCGCCGAGGCCAAGCAGGGCCAAGGTGGTCGGCTCAGGCACAATCGAACCGGGCGGGGGCGGTGTGCCCGCGTTCCAGTTGCCCAGGATCTCGTTGAGGTCTTCGATCCCGACGAACCCGTCGCCGGTGCCGTCGCCTAGCAGCTTGTTGCCCGGGGTGACGTTGGCGTTCCAGTTCTGCAGGACCAGGTTCAGGTCCTCGATCCCGACGAACCCGTCGTCGTTGTAGTCGCCCAGCAGGGAGGCGTTGGTGACGGAGATATTGATGTTATCGAAGATCCCGCCGAGTTCGCCGAAAGCCATGACGGAGTTGACGAAGTCGCCGTAGCCGAACCATGCGGAGCCGGAGGTGAAGTCCGATCCGCTGTCCCCGGTGATATTGAAGCTGCTCAAAGGGTCCGGGTGGGCGACGATCGCCGCGGACTGATCGAAACTTACCAGGTCCTCGAAGATGCTGTCGGACTCGGGGTTGGCGTTGATGCGCCAGGTGACGGTAGTGCCACTTTTCTCAACCTGGAAGGTGGACCAACCGGCGCTAAATGGCTGCCCGGTGACCGGGTTGGCGGCGGACTGGCTGCCACTGAGCAGTCCGTTCACGCTTTGGAGTAGCGGCTCGACGTCATCGTCTTCGAGTATTTCGCGCCAGATGTTTCCGGTGCCTGTCGGCGGGTTCGACGCGTCGCCTTCCAGTGCGCGGATGTCGCTTCCGGAGTCGCCGTCGAGATTCATCGAGAACCAGCTTCCGCTGGTGGGCCCGGGGCTAAAGAACCAGTTGGCGTGGGAGGGGTCGGCGTTGATCCCCATCCCCATCCGCTCGGTCATCGCGAAGATGTCGCCAACATTCTCGACGAAGGCGTAGAAGTCGAATTGCAGGATGTAGTCGTCGCTGGGCCCGAAGCTGGCGCCGGTTTTGGGGTAGAAGGCGTACTGCTCGCCCTCATTGTCGTTGGCGTCGCAGACGGCGCCGGGGGTGATTGCTCCGCCTGAGCAGTCGTCGGTGAGGTTGGATTGAACATAGAGGCCCAGCGTGTCTCCGCCGGTGCTGTTCGGTGCTACCGGGACGCCGGCCGCGACGTAATTAAAGCCGTAGTTGACAATCCCGTCCTGGATCCCGTTTTCGAAGAACGAGACCTGGTCGTAACGGGTCGCGCCCAGCCCGTCTTCAAAGCTGTCTGTGAATTGCGCCGAAGCCGTGCCGACTAGCAGGCTCAGGCCGCCCGCTGCCGCGAGGGCCATGTAAGCATGTGATCGCAAAGTCATTCTCTATCCTCCTCGTGTAAAAGACTGTTGTGCTGTTTTTTTTAAAACCGCTACGTTGAACGATGGGTTTTTATGACCCGTGACTAAGAAAAAAGCATGTTTGTCTGGATGTGGTACGTCATTGGTCCGCCTGCGAATGCTATCTGCCGACCCATTCAATACGGTGTTTAAGGGGCGGGTAAGTGATGCCTGGGGTTCGCCCGATTATCGAGCGTCCAGAGGTTGGGGGTATCCTCCTCGGCATCGCCCAGGTTTTCCTTGTCATAGATCGTCAGGTCTTCGTAGAGCTCCTCGTCGGTGCCGGTGACTTGCTGGGCTGAACCGTGGCCGTCGGCCCAGACGATGTTGACGGCGCTGTTGTGTCGGGCGTGGGGCCCGAAGTTTTCCCAGGTGGGCGTGTCCCAGAGGAACGCCGCACCGGTGATGCCGGCCCCCTCATTCTTCCCAGCCTTGTCGAACGAGTCGGCGTAGTAGATCATCGTGCTGGTTTTGATGATCGAGGCCTGTTGTTGGGTGGGGTGGTTGCCGCCTGGGGCATAGAAATTCTGCGTGCCCGTGACCTTTTGACGGGGCCTGTAGCACCAGTCGTTAATAAACCCGCATTCACGCTGGATCGTGCCGATGTTGCTGGAGTTCATGCCGTACTCGACGAAGGCCCAGTTCGCCGATCCGAGGTTTTCGATTCTTTCGGCTTCATCGGAAAACTCAACGGATGCATCTTCTAATCTCATGTCCGTATTGATGGCGTTGTCGGAATACTCCTGCTCGAAGGTGGGGCAGTCGTAGGCTTGCGGCCCGGGCAGGTAGCCCAGGAAAACCAATTGGGCGGACCACCAGAGCCCGCCGCCTACCTTATTGGCCGCGGGATAGCTTCTTGAATAAACGCGAGGCTTGTACTGGACGAAGAAATCTTTGTTGTCCGTGGCGTAGGTCGTCGAGGCGATGCCGAGCTGGCGGATGTTGCTCATGCACTTGATATTCTGAGCGGTCCGCCGGGCTGCGCCCAGCGCCGGCAAGAGGATCCCCACCAGCAGGGCGATGATCGAGATCACCACGAGCAGTTCAATCAGTGTGAATGCTCGTTGTGGTCGTGTTACAGATTTCACCATCTGGGTATCTCCTGGAAATTTGTAGACAGCGGGCAAGACGCCCTGATCCGATTACCTTTTGTCAGACACGGTGGCAGCTATCTCTGCCGTGGATGTAAGAGTTGTGTCAGACGTTTCTCAGACGAACCGTAAAGACCTGCACTTGGCACCTGTCTCCAGGTGCTCAAGTACGAACCCATCAGTAAAATAGAGTAACGAATGGGCGTATATTAATCAACCGAAATATTCTATAAATACCAGTCTTATCTGCCGCCGGGAGACACTGATCGCCCCGAATGGCCGTGGAGAGCCATTTAGGGCAAGGGGATGCTTAAGTCGTGTCTCTATATTACTTAACAATAAAAAGCCGCCGAATCAGATGATTCGGCGGCTTTGACTGTTATGGAAGTTGGCTAACCGCAACGTGCCAACCGTAAACCTTAGCGTCGACGCAGCATCGCCAGGCCGCCTAGCCCCAGCAGGGCCATGGAAGCGGGTTCTGGGGTGACCACGACGTTATCGAAGACCGTGACGTTGCTGAAGCCAAAGATGTCGTCCGCGTTGACGGAGTCGAACGGGTCGCTTTGGTTGAGCAGGACGGTTCCGCCGCTAAACGCTCCGCCGGAGTTGTCAAAGGTATCGATGACGAAGCCGTTCATCGAGAAGCTGACCTGGCTGGCGATACTTTCGATCTTCAACTCGATCCACTGGTTAAACGGGCCGATCTTGCTGGGGCCAGTAACAACGTTGGGGATCGATCCGTTGGGGATGTCTTCATAGCCGCCGAGAGGGGTTTCGAGGTTGTTTGGTGCACCCTCGTAGCGGTACAGGTCGACGCCTGAGTCGCCATCGGTGTCGGCTTGCCAAGCCAGGCCGTCGCCGTTGTCGATGTTGAAGCGGACGGGTGTGGCGGTGCCGCCTGAGAAGGCCCCGAGGCCGGCGTATTCGGTACTGCCGCCGCCGCCGTTCCAGAACATGTAAACGTCGGAGGTAAGGACGAAGTCCCCTGCGGGGAGGTTAAAGCCCAAGGGCACCACGCCGACGCCTTCGCCCTGGAACACTGCGGCCCCAGCCTCATTTCGATTGACGGTGGTGTTGGTCTCCATCATGATGCCGATGGTTGTCCCGCCAGCAGTTCCGGGGGCCGGGGGGGCGCCGATCGAGGCGTAATTGAAGGCGTAGTCGACGTTCCCGTCGAATCCGCACGCCGCGCATTCCAGCGCGACGATCGGCGCGGACCAGCGACCGGCACCCGCGCCGTCGTCCCAGTCCTCGCTGAACAACTGTGCCGAGGCGCTGCTTGTGGTGATAGCCACAGCAGCGACCGCGACGCCAAACAGAGGTTTTATCATGGTTTCTCTCCTCCAAAATTAGAAAAAAATCAGTAGCGATTTGCGCGTATCTTGATCAGTTCCATCCAACCTTCGCTCAGGACCGGCCCTTAGGGCTTGCCTGCGTCGGCTATTTAGCATCGTGTGATGCTGAACGATTCATCCGCTTAGCGAAGGATTTCTCTCTCTCTCCTAGCCATTGCACGAGACATGCGCAATGAATTAACATCATGAGCATAATACCTGATGGCTAAATGTCAAGATAAATCCGACAGGGCCAGATAGGCGTATATTGACAGAAACAATTGATATTTATCAATTTATAATAATAGTGGAAAAAAATTTGGTGCAACCATTTATATAACTGATAGTGATGCCCAGAATGTCTGGCAGATCAGCGGTAGATGTGTCGCTTCGCCATGACCGACCCCGCCACGGCAGGCTTGGAAGGCAAGAAGCGTTTCAGAAAGCTAACGATTCAGGGGGGTATCCGAGGGTTGGCTTGTGATCCGGGTCAACGCGCTGTGTACCGATGGTGATAGATAGGCAAGCGGGGCCCTGCGCAGCCATACGGGGCTGGTTTGCTGAAATATGCGATGCGATGTTTCGCCCCTTGAAACCCGAGGCCCGGTCATCGGCTGTGGCAGATGATCCGGTTGCGGTTGGGGTCGTACGTGATCGTCATCGGGCCCTTCGCTTCGCGGTGGGTGTACTTCAAAGACCCGACGCGGAATTCGACATCCGAATCAAGTTTTTGATAGATCTTCACGTCGCCTTCGCTGTTGGCCACGGAATGATCGAGGATATCGTTACGCCGGTTCTCGAGCTCGCCCAGTTCGTGCTCGAAGATGACACGGAGCTTGCGGAGGTTGGTGTACATACTCAACTCCTGCGGGGTGAGCTTGCTGGGGTCTCGCACGGCCCGATCGAACTGGGCGACCAGTTCCGAGATCTCCTTGAGCCGGACATGGTTGTTAGCCGCGGCTTCGCTGATCTCGCTGAGCCCGGGGATTTCCTCGGGCCCGACACCGTTGATGATGATGGTCTTAGCCCCGTAACTGCCGATCCGCTTGGCGTGGATGCAGTTGCCTGCGATGAGGACGCCCCCCGCGATACTGCCCTTGCCGGACTCGGCGAGGATGTCCCGTTTGGCCGTCATCTGACTGTTCAGTGAGCCGACCTGAAGTTTGATGTCACGGCCGGCGACGATCGAGGCGTTTTCGACGAAGCCGCCGATGAAGTCGTTCGCGGCCCGGACCATCCCGTGGTTTTGGCCGGCGATCCCGGCGTGGAGCACGACATCGCCCTCTGTCGAGACGATGGTCGCGCCTTCGACAACCCGGTCGATGACGATGTTGTCTGTCGCTTCGATGACCACGCCGCTGTGGACCCCGCCGTGGACGAAGACCGAGCCGGTGAACTTGACCGGGCTCATCGAGCGCCCCACGTCCCGGTTGAAGATCAAGGCCTTCTGAACCTCGATGTGTTCTTCCGTGAGAAGGATCACGCCGCTGATCTGGGCGACGTAGTTGTTGCCCGAAACAGCTACGTTGGGCCCGGCCTCCAACTCCACCGACTTACAGGCGGGCGCGGGTAAGGGCTTGCCTAATGCGGTGTACCCGGGCATGCCGGGATCGACGTGGTTCGCGCGCGCGATGGTGTCGCCGGCCTGACAGAGGATCGGGTCTTCGGCTTTGTTGCCGTGCTTATCTTCGCTTATCTCCTTGATCTCACCGCCGAACGATCGCCCGAAATACGCAATCCACGGATCGGCCCCCGGCTTGGGCAGCATGCCACGGACGATCACGGCATCATTGACATCGTTGCCGTCTTCAGCCTCCTGCACCGCTGTTTTGATCGCGCTGATCATCACGCCCTGTGCGATTTCCCGGCTGCGTAATCTTGCGATGATGTCCTTGACGGTGACCGGGCTCCCCCGGCCGATCGGCCTCGTGATCGACACGGTGATGAACATCTCGTCGTCGCTTTCGGCCAGTTTGAACATCCCGTCAAGGCCGACCTCTGACCCGTCGGTCTGGCTCATCAGTGACACCAGATTGGTCAGGTCATTTAGCTGCTTACCGTCGGCACCAAGCCCCTCGAGGGCTTCTTCACCCAGCGCAGCGAACCGCTGGTCGATCTGCTCATTGTCCAGATCGTCACCCAGCAAAGACTCGGCCTCTTCGATTAGCCGACGGGTCAGCTTGCTCGAATAGCTTGAGGCTTGATCCGGGGTTTTCGGGTCCGTCATATGCCGGTCCAATCTGCACTGCCTAGTCGATGCTGATCCCTTGCATTTATCGGCCAAGCGATTGGGCGGGTTCATCTGCGTCTGCCTATCCGTTGAAGTATGAACGGTGTCAGGACCGAACAGGGTAACCCGCAGCCATCGGGTGTCTGCGACGGATCCCAATTTGACTCTGCGCTGAGCCCTGTGTGGAAACGCAGGGGTGGGCAGCGGTTGCGGTCTGGTCCACCTACTGGGAATAGCTGGAATCTGTCTGATGGGGTGGCCGAGGATCGGCGTTGAGTGAGTGGATTATCGGACCGTGGTGGTCGGCTTGACCTGCGCGAGCCAGCGTTGACCGATTTCAGCGTGCTCGGCGTCTGGGTGGTGGTGGCGGATCGCTGCTGCGACCAGTCCCATGAACATCGGCTGGGGCCGAAGCGGTCGGCCTGTCAGCTCCGGGTGGAACTGGGCGCCGATGAAGTAGGGGTGCCCGGGCAGTTCCAACACCTGCATGATCGGCTGCTTGGGGTGTCGGCCGGAGAAGACCAGGCCGGTTTTCTCCAGCACCTCGATGTATTTGGGATCGACCTCGTAACGGTGGCGGAACCGTTCGCGGATCGTGAAGGGCTTGTCGGCGTCCGGCTGATAGAGCAACGATGCCAGCGTATGAGGCTGGATCAATACGTCCTTGCCGCCTAAGCGCATATTGCCGCCCAGGCCCTCGATCTTTTTCTGCTCCGGGAGGATGTCGATCACCGGGGCGTCCGAGAGCTTGTCGAACTCGGTGCTGGCCGCTTCGGGCAGCTGCACGACGTTGCGGGCGTACTCGACCACCGCCATCTGGAAACCCAGGCAGATCCCCAGGTAGGGCAGGCCGGTTTCCCGGCAGTGCTTGACGCAGGCGATCTTGCTTTCGGTCCCTCGGTGTCCAAACCCGCCGGGCACGATCACCGCGTCGATGCCCTTGAGTTTCTCGGCCGCGTCCTTGGGCTCGAACCGGGTGGTGTCCAGCCAGACCGTTTCGATATCGCAGCTTAGGTGCGCCCCGCAGTGTTCGATCGCCTTGTCTATCGAGGCGTAGGCATCACGCAGCGAGGCGTATTTGCCTGTGATCCCGATGCGGGCGTTGAACTTGCGTCCCCCGGTGAGCTTGCCCACGAACGATTGCCAATTCTCCCGGGCCCGGTCTTCCTTGCCTTGATCGACCCGCCCGTGCAGGTCGAGCATGGTCAGCACCTCGCGGTCGAGCCCGGCCTGGCGCATCGCGTCGGGGATGGTGTAGATCGATTCGCGGTCGTGCATCGAGAAGACCCGGTGCAGCGGGACGTTGCTGAACATGGCGATCTTCTGCGCCGCCGACGACTCGACCGGGTTCTTGGCCCGCGCGGCGATGATGTGCGGCTGGACCCCGGCCTCCATCAGCTTCTTCAGGCCGAGCTGCGCCGCCTTGGATTTCTGCTCGCCCAGCGCCGGCGGCTCGATCACGTACGTCAGAGCCACGAAGCAGACCGCACCCTCGCCTTCCTCGAACGCCAACTGACGCACCGCCTCGATGTAGAACGCGTTTTCGTGGTCACCGACCGTCCCGCCGACCTCGACGAAGACCACGTCGGCATCCTGCTTCACCGCCAACTCGCGCAGCTGGTACTTCACCTCTCCGGTGACGTGGGGGATCATCTGCACGTCCCGGCCGAGGTACCCGCCGTGGCGCTCCTTATCCAGCACCCGCTTGTTGACCTGCCCGCTGGTGGTGTAGTTTTGCCGGGTCAGGTTCTGGTCGAGCATCCTTTCGTAGGTGCCCAGGTCCATGTCGGTCTCGAGCCCGTCGTCCAGGACGAAGACCTCGCCGTGGCGGTAGGGGTTGAGCGTGCCCGAGTCGATGTTCAGGTACCCCTCCATCTTGATCGGGGCGACGTTCATCCCCTTGTCCTTGAACAGCTTCGCCAGGCTGGAGGAGAAGATCCCCTTGCCCAGCCCGCTCATCACCGTGCCCAGGACGACGACGTACTTATGTCGCCCCTTCTGATAGCCCGGCGGGATAGGGTTGAAGAACTCGGATTCCTGGGAGGCGTGACCGGCCTCGGCCAGCAGGTCCGAGGTGCGCTGGGAGGGGTCAGCGTCGTCGTTGGCGTCTTTTTGGGGGGGCATCCCCGTTTGTACCATGCGCGGTGACGGGATTCAAGAGGGCTTTGGAATGTGGTTGACGACCTGGGATCATCGGGGAACATTGATGAGGTAGGCCGCCCGCCAGTATTGGGCTCAGCCGGCCGGGGCGTGCCAGCATATTCTCGCTATTTTCACTTCAATTGTCTTGTGCATCAGTGGGGGGAGGGCGTATTCTTATGAGGGTTGATCTGCGGGGTTGCTCCGGGTGTTTTCATCACACGGCCAAAGGCCGGGGAGAGTTATAATGAAGCTTTCGGCCTATTTGGCAGGCCTGGTCCTTATCATGCTGTTTGGTGCGCCGGCCGCGAGTGGCGGGGTGGTGTTGAAGACCAACTTCTTCGGGTTGCCCTCGAGCGTGCCGTCGCTCTTCCCCTGGGCAGCGGGCACTCATGGAATAGAGAATCCTGGCTCCTGTACTGGTGGATCAGGCACTTTTGGTTGCGGTGAAGCATCCGGCGGTGAAGGCTTATACTTTGGCTACACCAGCGACCCGATCCAGGCGAATACGCGGGAGTCCATCCCTTTTCTGCCCAAGTTTCCCAACATCGTGATCCCCATGGATTCTTCTTACCTGTTCACATTTCCTAGTGAGCCTGCGGAGTTAAGCTCCGCCGGGATGGGATATGATGTTCTTGATACATCAGGTTCGGAAGTCGTTGTGGATGTGCCGTTAGGGACCACCCTCACATTTCATGAAGGCGACCTGTCTGTGTGGTACAACTATTCGACTCTGTATCGTGATGTAGATGGTGTGCCTACACCTTTCGAGGAGTTTCGGCCATTGATTGGCGACGGCCCTGATCTGTATACACTGGATACTCTGGAAACAGTAGATCTGGTGATTTTTGGCTTCTTCACGGGCGGGATTTACCCCGAGCCCGGTTTGTCGGCAATCCCGAGGCTTATCCACATCAACGTGGTTCCCGAGCCGGGGCTATTGACTCTGTGGGCCATAGGGTGTCCGTTGTTACTGAGACGAAATCGCGGAAGCTAACGGAGCGATTTTTCACCGATTAGCGGTAGGTGCGGATTGTGCCGTTGGTACGATCAGCAACGCCAGCACCACCGCCGTCTGCCACCAGAGTCCGGCAGAGAGCAGCCAGCTGGCGTTGAAGACGATCAGCCATGCTGTGGCTAGTTTGGTGAAGCGCACCGCTGTTGCGCGCCTTGCGCGTGGGGCCATCGCCGAGGGCCCGAGCATCAACCATGTGAGTAAACAGAAACCTCCCGTCGCGACCGCCGGGCCGATCCAGATCAGGCCCAGCTCGTGGCGCATCGCACCGCCGCCACGGACCTTGATCAACGCCAGGACGACCAGGATCCAAAACGCCCAGCCCACGCAGATGCCCCAGCCGTTGATCGGGGTGAGCCGGGGGCGTTTGCCTGCTAGCCAGTAGCGGACGGTCCCGACGGCGATGACGTGGGTCAGGGTCAGCAGGATCGGCCAGGCGAACGCCAGCCGCGGATTGGGGATGACCATCATCAGGGCGATGACCAGACCCAGGGTGACCAGCCCGACCGCAGGGACGAATCGCCCGGCAAGGTTGTAGAACACCATCGCCCCCGCTGTGACCAGCGCCAGCACCACGCTGACCGGTCCCAGTGCGACCGATGCGCCCAGCGCGGCCAGCAACCCGGCCAGAGACCAGGTCAGCGCCGCGCGCTGGGTGATACGACCGGCGGGGATCGGCCTAGTGGGCGCAAACGCACGGTCGTGGCGGGCGTCCAATACGTCGTTCAAGGTCATGACGAATACGCCCAACCCCACGGCGACGACCGCCGAGAGCGCCAGGGATCCGCCCAGGCCCAGCGCATCCAATGCGGCGTTGCGCTGAGCTTGCGGCTCGACGTAGAACGCCAGGAAGATCATCAGCCACAGCCCGCTGACTAGCGCCGCCAGGGAATCCGGCCGGGCCAGTTCACGCCATCGCGTCAGTTTGCTTGCAACGTTCTTCATGACCAGTTTTGGACCACTTAACTGCCTGAAACTCACGGACACACCCGCCCCGCCGCTTTTGAGGTCAAGGCCCACCTGCTGGCAGACCGATAACATGCAGGACAGACCGGCTCACGATACACTTTCCCGTCATGCGGACCAAACACCGAACACATCCCGGCTCCATCGGTTTGACCTCGCTGGTATGTGTCTGCCTCCTGGCGGGGTGTTTCTCCGGATGCACCGGCCCGAACAACGGCGGGGACATCTTCGCCGACATCGTCGAGCCGTTCATCCCGCCCGACCCGTCGCAGGTTGCCCGCGAGGCTTTCAACGTCTACGACGCCGACAAACGCCGTCGCAGCGTCGCGCTGATCTCGGCTTCCCACTTTGGGCATGAGGAACCGTATGTCAGGATGTACCGGCTACTGATCGACGATCAGGACCCGACCGTCCGCGCGGCCTGCGCCCATGCCCTTGGGATCCACGGCACGACCCAGGACGCGGCGTTGCTGACCCCGTTGCTGAACGACCCCACCGGTTTTGTCCGCTGGGAAACCGCCAAGGCCCTGCAGAAGATCCACCACGGCGACGCGGTCGGGCCGTTGATCCGCGCGGTTGGGGACGACGAGGACGCGGACGTGCGTCTGTCGGCGGCGGCGGCGTTGGGCCAATATCCGAAGAAGCCGGTGTTCAATGCCCTTGTCGGTGCGCTTTCGGATCATAACTTCGGGGTCGTGCAGACCGCCGCTGTTTCCTTGTCGCTGTTGACCGGGCAGGACCTCGGGACCGACGGCGGGGACTGGCTGGATTGGGCGGACGACCACCGCAGCGATCTGTTTGCCCAGCAGAGGCGGTACACCTACATGCCCTACCAAAAGCCCCCGGGCAAGTTTCAGAAGTTCAAGTTTTGGGACGAACCTACGCAAGCCTACCCCCAGCCGCCGGTCGGGCTCGATCAGACCCAGGCCGACGACGCGCCCGATTCGGATGTCTGATGTCTTCGTCTTGTGACGCTCCTGCCTGGCGGTGGCGGGCGTCATCCATCCCCCGTCTGTGAATGCCGCTATCCCTCGTCCGCCCGGCGAGCCCACTCTTCTTCAAGCGGTGTCAGTTCCGCCTGAACCTTCTCCCGCTGCTCGTGCAGGTCGTTAAACCGGTGCCTGTCCTGGTATACCTCGGGGTCGGCGAGCTGCGCATCCAACTCGGCGAGCTTCGCTTCGGTCTGCTCGATCATGGTTTCGAGTTTCTTCTGACTCATGTGCGAGTAGCGCGACTTCTTACGCGGCGCCTTTACGGCCTTAGATTTCTTTTTCGATTTCTGTTTCGTGCTGGCTTGTGGTTTCGCGGTTTTCGTCTTCTTCGGCTTCGCAGTCACATCCCGGGCGTCGTCCTTAACCACGTCCGGCGTATCCTGGGTCCGGAGGTATTCGCTGTAAGTCCCCAAGAAGTGTTTAACGTGACCCCGGCCGTCAAAGATCAGCAGTTGGCTGGCGAGGTTATCCAGCAGCATCCGGTCGTGGCTGATGATCAGCAGCGTGCCTTCGGGGCTGCGGTTCTGGCCGTAACCCGATGCCGGCTGACTGAACCGGCGCAGCGCCTCCTCCAGCCTCTCGGTGCTTGGGATGTCCAGGTGGTTGGTCGGCTCATCCAGGACCAGCAGGTTGTGCCCGCCGGCGACAAGCCCCGCCAGCACAGCCCGGCTGCGCTCCCCGCCGGACAGCACGCCCAGTTGTTTGCCTTGCTCATCTCCGGAGAAAAGAAAGGCGCCAGCCAGGTCGCACGCCTCCTGTTCTAATTGATGGGGGGTGACCGGACGCAGGTACTCGATCACGGTCCGTGACAGGTCCAGGTGCTCGTGGGTCTGTTTGTAGTGCCCGACGTCGACCTGCGCCCCGATCCGGGTATGGCCCGCGGTCGGTTCCTGCTCGCCGAGCATGCAACGCACCACCGTACTCTTGCCCGAGCCGTTGGGCCCGATGATCCCGATCGTGTCGCCGCGTTTGATCGTGACGCTCAGGTTCGCGAACAGCTTGCGCGTCTCGTACTCAACGCCCAGTTCGTGGGTGATGATCGCGTTGTCGCTGCAGCGCGGCCCGGGCTTGAACTGAAGCTTCATCGTGTCGAGTTCGATCGGCCGATCCAGCGCATCGTCGCGTTTGAACCGGTCGAGTCGTTTCTCCCGGCCCCGGGCCTGCTTGGCGCGTTGGCCGGTCTTGTACCGCGCGATGAACGCCTGCTCCTGCTTGATCGCCGTCTGCTGCTTGTCGAACGCCCGCCGCTGCGCCAGGTGCCGCTCGGCCCGGAGCTCGCGGTACTTCTGATAGTTCCCGGGGTACTCGACCAGCCGGCCTTCCTCCATCTCGTAGATCTTCGTCACCACCCGGTCCAGCACCCACCGGTCGTGGCTGACCAGCAGCACCGCACCGGTGTACGTCGCCAGGAAACCCTCGAGCCACTGACGGCCGGCGATGTCCAGGTGGTTCGTCGGCTCATCCAGCAGCAGCACGTCCGGATGCGCCAGCAGCAACTTCGCCAGTGCCAGCCGCCCCTTCTGCCCGCCAGACAGGTCGCGCACCTTCACGTTGAAAAAGTCGTCGGTCAGCCCCAGCCCGTGGAGTACCTGGTCGACCAGGTGATCCGTTGCGTAACCGCCCAAAGCCTGGAGCCGGACCTCCAACAGCTCGTATCGCTTGAGCAGCCGATCCAGCTTGTCGCCCGTGGCCTCGGCCATGTTGTGGCTGAGGGATTCAATCTCACGATGCAGCGCGTCCAGTTCCGCCAGCGCCGTGCCCGCCTCCTCGCGCAGCGTGTGGTCCGGGCTCAGGTCCGGGTCCTGTGTCAGGTACCCCGCCTTCGTACCGCGCGCCAACTGTACGTGTCCGCTGTCGGGCTTGAGCCCCGGGCGCTTGGCGATCAGCTTCAGCAGGGTCGACTTCCCGCAGCCGTTGCGCCCGACCATCCCGACGTGCTGCCCGGCGTCAAGGGTCAGGTTCACCCCGTCCAGCACCCGCCGATCGCCGAAGCTCAACACCAGATTGGCTACGCTGACTAATGCCATGAGCCGCGTAAGGTAACAGGTTACACGCTTGCGATCACCGTACCCACATAGCCCCCGGCTTGCCGGGGGTCGGTGCATGGCGATCATTCAATACCCGGACAACACGAAACAACCCGACGCCACCCCGAGCAAGCCCGGGACTATATGGGTTGATCCCCCGATTGACTCCCAAGCCCCTTGAATAACCCCCGGCGGAGGCCTGCTTACCGGCCGTGTCGTCGCAACAAGGCCAGCACCCCCAAGCCCAACACCGCCACCATCCCCGGCTCGGGGACTGTCGCGACGAAGACACCTTCGCTGCCGTCTGTGAAGAAGAGCCTGAACGCAAGTTGACCGGCGTCGTTGAAGGAGGTGGCTCGACCATCTTCACCACCAGAGCCAGGGAAGCCGGTGTACATGATCACGAATTTAATCGTGCGGAGGTCGTCGATAAGCGGATCGATGTTGACGTCGAATAAGTCACCCTCGCGTGCGATCAGCGTGAGAAGGCCGTTAGGATCGGTCGCCCAGATTCCGCCGTTATTCATCTCGTCCACGTCCGTGCCTGTAAGGAACCCTAGGAATGCGATCTGACCCGCGCCGTTGAGCACGGGAGTGATAGCATTAAAGTCGCGGAACACTTCACCCGGGCCCGTTCCTGGTGCGGCGTCGCCCTCACGCGCTACCAAGTTCAGCGAACCCGACCCCTCCGACCAAATACCGGTGTTATTTGTGGGGTCCACGCCCGAGCCGGAGACGCGGCCGAGGAACATGGTTTGACCCGCGTCGTTGATGACTATGGGTACATCAAATGTGCTGAACACCCCGCCCGGACCCGTTCCTGGTGCGGCGTCACCCTCACTCGCTACCAGGCTCAGCAAACCCGACCCCTCAGACCAGATGCCGGTGCTTCCCACGCCCGTACTTTGTACAAATCCTTGGAACGCAATCTGCCCGGCCCCGTTGAGCGTGGGGCCATTAAAGCCGTCCCATACCACCCCTGGCCCTGTGCCCGGCGCGGCGTCGCCCTGACGCGCTACCAAGTTCAGTGAACCTGAGCCCTCCGACCAGATACTAAAGTTGTTAGAGAAATCCACGTCCGGTCCGATGAGGTCACTCACAAACGCGGTCTGCCCCGCTCCGTTGAACGTGAGGTTGGACCCGGTTTGGGCGAACACTACCCCTGCTTCCATGCCGGGCGCGGCATCGCCTGCCTGCGCGACCAGGCTAAGCGAGCCCGACCCCTCCGACCAGACGCCGGTGTTGCTTGTGGAATCCACGCCCGGGCCAGTGAGGGCGCCGCTGAACGCGGTCTGCCCGGCCCCGTTGAGTATGGGATTGAAGAACAGTTCGCTGTACACCACCCCCGGTCCTGCCCCCGGCGCGGTGCCACCTTCCCGCGCGACCAGGCTCAGCGAGCCCGTCCCCTCCGACCAGATGCCGCTGATGTTTGTGGAATCCACGCCCGGGCCAGTGAGGGAGCCTTCGAACGCGGTCTGTCCGGCCCCATTGAGCACGGGTGAAGCAACTGCGCTATACACCACCCCCAACTCAGTGCCCGGCGCGGTGTCGCCTGTCCTGGCGACTAGGCTAAGTAAGCCCGACCCTTCCGACCAGATGCCGCTGTTGTTCGTGCCATCCACGCCCGGGCCAGTGAGGGAGCCGCCGAACGCAGTTTGCCCGGCCCCATTGAGCACGGGGGCGCCAAAGGCTAAGGTTGAGGGGCTTTCGGTGCCGCTGTACACCACCCCCGGTCCTGCCCCCGGCGCGGGGTCTGCGGTCAACGCGACGGTTCTGTAGGAGACTTCGGCCTGAGCGTCGAGACTTGACAGCGCGATCAGCCCCACCACGGCTACACTGACAGCGTACGTCTTGAGCATCTTCCCGGTCATGGCCTGCTCTCCTATATTTAAATTCTAATTCAGGTTTGAGGTGGCCAGGGGGTGACCACCGAACTTCCAAACCTATATCTTGCAGCGCTATTATGCGTCATCTCTCCTCCGCATGTCAAGCACTAAGTACCCGTTAATCAAAAATAAATTCTGGGATAATTACTCGTATTCAGGGCCAAGCCCCGGATATCGTCTATGGCTGTCTGTGAGGCCGTTCGACTCTTGCTGGTGTGATGTGGCGGCGATGCGATCGTTTCGCTCTATGAGCAAGTAGGGGGACGGGTCGTGGACGGCCAGGCTAAACGGGGGGGCTCGGATCTAAGCGTGTTTTTTTAGACCCAACGCCGCACGCGCTTCTGGTAGGCAAGGTAGGTTTCGCCGAAGCGCTCGGTCAGCATGGCTTCTTCCTTGCGGATGAACAGCACCGTGATCAGCCAGGCGAAGATGGGCGGGACGAGCAGGCAGGTGGCGGTGCCCAACAGGCCGGCGACGCCCAGGAGAATCAGCACCATACTCAGGTACATCGGGTTGCGCGTGAAGCGGTAGGGGCCGGTGGTGACCAGGGCGGACGATTCCTTGAACGGCTTGATAGCGGTTCGGTGTTTTCGGAACAGGCCGGCGGCGTAGAGGACCACGACGAACCCTGCGGCGATGGGGACCAAGCCCAAGTAGCGCCAGGGCCGCTCAAGCCAGTGCGCGCCGGGCAGGACCCGGTGCAGGCCGGCCATCATCAGCAGGGCGGCGAGGAAGTAGACAGGCGGCAGGGGGCGCATGGCGTTACGGGCCCGTAAAGATTTCATCGAAGAACACCCGCATATGCGCCCATGATCGCTTGTCGGCCTTTTCGTCGTAACCGACCGGGGGCAGGCCGTAGGTGTCGGCCTTGGGGTTGCTGAATGCGTGCTTGGCTCCGGCGTAGCGGATCAACTGCCAGTCCACGTTTTTTGCGTCCAGCCCGGCGGTCGCGGCCTTGATCGCGTCGTCCGGTACCAGCGGGTCGGCCCCGCCGTGGCAGAACAGGATCGCAGCCGTGATCTGATCATCGGGTAGGGGGGGCTTGGGGTTGCCGTGGAACGCGACGACCCCGACCAGGTCCGCGCCCGAGTAGGCGAGTTCGGTGACGGTGGTCCCGCCGAAGCAGTACCCGATCGCCGCGATCTTCATGCCATCCGTCACATGCTCGGTTGCTTTAAACGCTTCAAGCCCCGCAGTCGCCCGCGCCCGGTACAGCGCCCGATCACTGGTTACCTCGCCGGCCCACTGCCCGGCCTGCTCGGGGCTGTCCGTCACCTTCCCCTTGCCGTACATGTCCACCGCGAACGCAACGTACCCAAGCTCCGCCAACATCCGCGCCCGCATCTGCGCATACTCGTTGTGCCCCCACCACTCATGCACCACCAGCACCGCGCCACGCACTTCCCCATCGGGGATCGCGAGATAGCCTTGCAGTTGGACGCCGTCGTGCGTGTAGGGGACGGGCTCGGTTGTGACTTCGGCCGTGCTATGACTTACGGCAAACAATAACACGAACACGCTCAGCCATTGTATCTGACTCATGATGCTTCCTTTATTCATTCGGCAGGGTGAACTTCGCAAAGTATACGTAAAAAAACCCCGCGGAAGGATCCGCGGGGTTTTGAGAAATTTTGAGTTGTGAAACTATATTGAAGTCCTACGGCCCGGAGGCCGAGGGCTTGCGGTCTTACTTCTGCGCGCCCTCGAGGATTTCCTTGGCGATGTTGCCGGGGACGGGGCGGTAGGTGAAGGGTTCCATGGCGTAGCTGGCTCGGCCCTGGCTCATGCCGCGAAGGGTGTTGGAGTAGCCGAACATCTCGGAGAGCGGGGCCTCGGCGGTGACGACGCGGGTGACGCCGCGCTGTTCGGTCTCGTTGATGATGGCGCGTCGCCGGTTCAGGTCGCCGGTGACGTTGCCCAGGAACTCGTCGGGTGTGGTGATGACGACCTTCATGATCGGCTCAAGCAGTTCCAGGCCGGCCTTTCGGGTCGCTTCCTTAAAGGCCAGTGTGCCGGCCTGCTCGAAGGCGATCTGGGAGGAGTCGACGTCGTGGAACTTGCCGTCCAGGAGGGTGACCTTGACGCCAAGCAGGGGGTAGCCCGCGAGGACGCCGCTCTTGGCGGTCGATCGGGCACCTGCGCCGACCGAGGGGATGTACTCCTTGGGGATCGCACCGCCGGCGATCTTGTTCTCGAACGCGACGCCGTCCTTGTAATCCAGCTCCTGCTCAGCTGCCTGCTCGGCGGTGATCGGTTCGACGCTGATCGTACAGTCGGCGAACTGGCCGCGGCCGCCGGTCTGCTTCTTGTGGATCCCGCGGGCTTCTGCGGATTTGCTGATCGACTCTTTGTAGGCGACGCGAGGCGTGCCGACGTTAACGCCGACCTTCATGTCGCGGACCAGCTTGGTCTTGATGATGTCCAGGTGCAACTCGCCCATGCCGGCGATGATGGTTTGACCGGTCTCATCGTCGTAGTGGCTCTGGAAGCTGGGGTCCTCCCGGCGGATGGTGACCAGCGCGTTGCCGAGTTTTTCCTTGTCGGCGCTGGTGGCAGGCTCGATGCTCATGGAGATGACGGGGTCGGGGAAGTCCATGCGCTCCAGGACGATCGGTTTGTCTTGTGCACAGAGTGTTTCGCCGGTGATCGAGTTCTTCAATCCGACGATGGCGACGATCTCACCGGCCTTGGCGTTGTCGCGTGCCTGGCGGTCCTTGGCGTGCATCTCGAAGATCCGGCTGATGATCTCGCGTCGGCCGTTGTTGGAGTTGAGCACCCGTGTGCCCTTTTCGAGGATGCCGGAGTAGATCCGTACGTAGGTCAGGTCGCCGTGGGCGTCGTTGACGATCTTGAAGACCAGCCCGGAGAACGGGGCGTCCTCGCTGTGCGGGCGTGTGATTTTCTTGGTCGCGTCCTTGACGTCGGTGCCCTGGACCTCGGGGACCTCGGTGGGGTTGGGCAGGTAGTCGATGACGCCGTCGATCAGACGTTGCACGCCGATGTTCTGAAGCGCCGCGCCGCAGTAGGTCGGGTGGACCCGCCGATCGATCGTGCCCTTTCGCAGAGCGGCACGGATCTCGTCGGGGGTCAGGTCGTCGTCGTTAAGAAACTTCTCGGTCAGGTCGTCGTCCAGCTCGGCGGCGCGCTCGACCAGGGCGTGATGCCAAAGCTCCGCCATCTCCTTGTAGTCGTCGGGGATGTCCCTTTCCTCGACCTTCGAGCCCATGTCTTCCTTGGAGAAGTAGTAGGCCTTCATGGTCAACAGGTCGATGACGCCCTCGAACTCGTTGCCCGCGCCGATGGGGATCTGCACGGCGATGGCCGGAGCGCCCAGGCGGTCCTTGACGGTCTTGAAGCTGTACTCGAAGTCGGCGCCGAGCTTATCCATCTTGTTGATGAAACACAGGCGGGGGACTTCGTAGCGGTCGGCCTGACGCCAGACGGTTTCGGACTGGGCCTCGACGCCTTCCTTGCCGTCGAACACGACCACGGCCCCGTCGAGCACACGCATCGAGCGCTCGACCTCCATGGTGAAGTCGACGTGGCCTGGGGTGTCGATCAGGTTCAGGGTGTAGTCTTTGCCGGCGTGGGTCCACGGGCAGGTGGTGGCGGCGGACTGGATGGTGATGCCGCGCTGCTGCTCGTCTTCGAGGAAGTCCATGGTGGCGGTGCCCTCGTGGACCTCACCGATCTTGTAGCTCTTGCCGGTGTAGTAGAGGATGCGCTCGGTGACGGTGGTCTTGCCGGCGTCGATGTGGGCGCAGATCCCGAAGTTGCGTGTGAAGGCGAGCCTGTCGGTCTTGCCGTCCTTGGTTGCTGTCGCGGTCGTCATGATGCTTTACCTTCTGTCTGTCGGTACGGTCTGTTGGGTCTTCACCGAGCCGGGCCTTGGCCGGGCGGCGTCAGACTTAGCCATTGAGTAAAAACAGTCCTGGGCCGCTGTGGCCGGCCGGTATCCGATCGCGTTCGATCGGCTCCGACCCGCACCCGGCACCCTCGACCGGGGCGCCATCTACGGGATCCGAGGTCCCCAGCTTGGATTATAAGCGCGGAGTCAGGAAAGAATAGCGATTCCCGGCCTGCCGTCAAGTCTATTTTCGGTCAGGCTTGGGGTGCGATCCAGCGTTTCTCTGACCGCTCGGCCGGTGGGCGGTTCTCGGACACCCCTTCGGCCGGTCTCCTCGGAAGGTGGAGATGGGCGAAATGCGGGATTGAGGAAATAAAGCTGCGAAACCCGTGGTTATCGTGCTTGTGGACGACATCCCGGCCAAGCGGTGGGTCTTTCCTCCCCCGTGCCAACCGGTGATGGCTCAACGTGACAGGTGATCGATCTTTTCACAACAGGCCGGGAGCACATCTGGCTGATGACATCGAAGTCTCATGATGATGGCGGTTGTGCCTGTGGCGGCGGTTTGGCCGATCCGGGTCGGCGGTCGGCGCTGGCGTTGATCCTGGCCGGCGCCGGGACGTTGATGCTTGGGTCGATGGGGCTGGCGGCGGGGTTCTTGTCCAACGCCATTGGCCGAAAAACCGATCACCCGTGGATCAGGCTCGGCCGGGTCGACGACACCGATGTCCTGAACGTTGAGACGTTCCAACGGCACATCGTCCAGGTCGCTCACGAGCATGCCTGGGTCAGCAAGCGGGTCCCGGTGGATATCTACATCAAGGACCGGGTCGATCAACAAGGCAAGCCCGAGACCCCGCTGGCGCTATTGTCGACGTGCAGCCATCTGGGTTGTTCGGTGAAGTGGAGCCGTGACGCGGGCCAATTCAAGTGCCCCTGCCACGGCGGGACGTATGACGATCAGGGCGAAGTCGTCTCCGGCCCGCCCCCGCGGGCTTTGACCCAACTGGAAGTCAAGATCGAGGGCGACGACTGCTTTGTCCGCCTGCCCGAGGCCGGCGGCGGTTCCGCGAACAGCGCCGATGGCGGGGGAGCAACGGTATGAGCGGGCTGGGCGGCAAGCTTGGCAAACTCGCACAGGCGGGGTGGGCATGGGTCACCCCGCGATGGGCCGGGCCCGATCAGGCGCTTACATTTTTGAATAAGCCCCTGCCGCGCAACGTCGGGTGGCTGCACACCCTCGGCAGTCTCCTGCTGGTATATCTGCTGTTTCAGGTCCTCACCGGTGTGCTCCTTGGGTTCTACTACAGCCCGTCGGTCGACTCGGCCCACCAGAGCTACACCTACATCCGCGAAGAGTTGCTGCTCGGCCGGTTCCTGACCAACCTCCACCGCTACGGCGCGGGGTTCATCATCGTCACCGTCTTCCTGCACCTGCTTCGCTCGTTCTTCCTGGGCTCGTACAAGAAGCCGCGCGAGCTGTTGTGGATCACCGGGCTGATGCTGGGCGTGCTGCTGACCTTGTTTGCTTTCACCGGGCAACTGCTGCCCTACGATCAGCGCGGCTACTGGGCGACCGTCGTCGGCATCAGCATCGCCTCGAGCGCGCCCGGCGCAGGCGACCTGGTCGGTCAATTGCTTACCGGCGGGTACGGCGACATCGGACCGGCCACCTTGTCCAGGTTCTACATCCTGCACGTCACGGTCCTGCCGCTGGTGCTGTTTGGCCTGATCGGACTGCACCTTTCGATCCTCCAAAAGACCGGGTCGTCCGGCCCATCGGACGGTTCGACCCCCGAGCCGATCAAGACGTTCTACCCAAGCCAGGCGGTTAAGGACGTGCTGGTCGCCGCCGCCGGCGCGCTGCTGCTGTGTGCGGTTGCGGCGCTGGTCAAGACACACGACACCGGCCCGGCCAACCCCGCCGCAGGAAACTTTGTTCCCAGGCCCGAATGGTATTTCCTCTCTCACTACGAAATACTCAAGATGCTCCCCGGCAGCATTCAGGTCGTTGGCACGTTCGTCCTGCCAAACCTCTTGCTGGCCGTGCTGATGACCTTGCCTTTCCTGGACCGCGGACCGGACAGGCACTGGAAGAAGCGCAAGTTCTGGGTTGTCGCCGGGGCGCTAATCATCGTGGGAATCGTTGGCCTAACCGCTCAAGGCATCCTCACCGCGCCCAAGACCCACGGGCAAGATTCGGTTGAGGCCGACGGGTTGACCCCGATCGAGCACGGCAGGCTCTTGTTTGATGAGAAGAAGTGCAACCAGTGCCACTCGATCAATGGCGTGGGCGGCTCCAAGGCCCCGGACCTGACCCACGTTTCCACCCGGCTTCGCGAGGACTTCATCCCCGCATGGGTCCGTAACCCGCGAAACTTCAAACCCGATACCGACATGCCCGCGTTCGAGGGCACGGAGGACGAACTCGACGCACTTGTGACTTACCTTTTAACCCTTGAATAGGAGATCGAACATGTTGACAAGATGGACCCCGATGTTGGTGATAGCGGTCGGCTTGATCGTGGCGGTGTCGCTGCCGATGCAGGCCCAGGACGCCGAGATGGAGCAGCCGTTCGGCGGTGAGGATGATGTCGCCTACGCCGCGAAGGTGTGGGAAGCGATGGACGGCTACCGTGACTGGAAGCTGCAGACCCCGGTCTACAAGGGCCAAAGCCCCCACGGCGCCTTTGTCCGGCTGTTCTCGACCTTCATCACGGTCGACGGCGAAGCACACCCGATCATCATCAAGGAAAACTTCGGCGGCCGCGGCGTCTCTGAGGAGGTCGCCACGCAATACCCCGACGAATGGCTCAAGGCCGTCACCATCATGCTCCAGCGCGAGGATGGCTACGACGACGACAACGCCAACTGGTTCTGGGTCAAGTTCAACCCCGCCGGCGAAGTCCTGAAAAACCCGATGGACATGAAGCTGGCCGGCCGCGTCGCCAAGGGCATGCCCAAGGGCTGCATCGCCTGCCACGCCAACGCCGGCGGCGACGATTACCTGTTCTCAAACGATACCGAGTAATCAACCGCTAACGATTCTTTCCGCGGCTTAGGCCGTGAGAACTTAGGCCCACGCCAGGGATGGCGTGGGTTTTTTTTGTACGTGTACCACGGCTACGCAGATAACACAGATTGGGAAGACGTGAAGCCAATCACGGAGGGCGCGGAGGCGATGAGACACGGAGAGTGGGAACCGTCAATAAGCCGTCAATAAGGGGCTTATCCTGCTCTGTAGAAAACCTCCGCATTGCCGCCTGAGTATCATGACGTTGTGGGTCAGGCAGTGCAGGAGGATATCGCGGTTGCGGGCGTGATGAGAGCGTCCGGTGACGGCGTGGCCGAGGTTTCGCTTGATCATGCTGAA
>JAJDCU010000026.1 GCA_029260655.1 Phycisphaeraceae bacterium | reverse complement strand
TGGTAACGACCCTTTATGCACAACGACGATCAGACATTCGCCTGCCCGTATTGTGACCGCCTGTTCCGTTTCAAGCCGGAACTCGAAGGCAAGCGCATCCGCTGTAAATGTGGCGAGAAGTTTGCCGTCGAGGCGCCGTCTGACGAGGAGCCCGACCCCTACAGTTTAGACGCGGGACCGGATGAAGCAGACGACGGTCCCGACCTCATGGCGCTATTGGGCAGGGACGACGATGCGCCCGCACCGGTGGCCGCGGCTGGCAGATCGTGTCCGTCCTGCGGATCGGTTGTCAGCGACAAGGCGGCCATCTGCATCCACTGCGGGTCTGACCTGAAGTCAGGTAAGAAGGCCGGGAAGACTTCGGTCGTGCCGGGTTGGGCGGGTGCTCACGAAAACACATCAAGCGCCGTCCGCATCAAGATCGTTGGCGCAGGTTTGGCACTACACGGCCTGGGCTTTCTGCTTCTGATTCTGGGCATGACCCTCGCGGTGATCGGGGGCATGCAGGTGGCATCGGGCGGGTCCATGGGAGACGTTCTGATCTTGATCGCTGGATTCGCCGTCCTTGGCGGCTTACCGCTACTGGTGATCGGGCCGTTGCTCGGGTTGGCGGCACCCGCGGATGCGGGACGAGCTATATTGATCGCATCGATCGCCTTCTATCTCGGCGGGACGGCGCTGGTCATCGCGATCAGGATCGGCGCGGCCCCGGGGCTACTCAGCATCATTGAAAACATCCCGTTCCTCCTGGGTGCTGGATGTTTCCTAGGCTTCCTCCAGAAGCTTTCGGTCTACCTCGACGACGACAGCCTCTACGAACGGACAGAGTTTCTCTTGAAAACGTTCATGCTGATCGTCATCCTCACGCTCCTGATGTTTATCCCACTGCTGGGCTGCCTGGCCGTGATCGCCGCGATGGCCGCTCAGGTCGTCTTCGCGCTCGCCTACGCCTGGACCGTCTGCCAGGCGGCCTTGTCGGCGCTGAAGACCTGAGACGGCTTATCCACAGGGCAAGCCTGCGGCCTGGAGTTCAACGATTGGCGCGTAAACCGTGGGGATGGATTAGACTCACCTTATGCTCTGGCGCTCAGAGCATGAGGAGCCATGCGATGAACAGAGTCATGTGCGTGCTGGTTGGGTTGTGTGGGTTGATGTGGGTGATGACGGGTTGTGAGGCGACGGGGGAGCCCAGTGCTGTTGAGGGCGCAGGGTGCACCGGGGGTGCCGGGGATCGGCCGAACATCTTGTTTGTGTTTGCCGACGATCATGCGTCCATGGCGATCAGCGCGTACGGGTCGGTCATCAACCGCACGCCGAACATCGACCGGCTGGCGCAGCAGGGCGTTCGCTTTGACAACTGCCTGGTGACCAACTCGATCTGCGGGCCAAGCCGGGCGGCGATCCTGACCGGGAAATACAGCCACGAGAACGGGTTCTACACCAACAAGGACACGTTCGACGGCAGCCAGCAGACGTTCGTCAAACTGCTGCGCGGGGCGGGGTACCAGACCGCGATTGTCGGCAAGTGGCATCTTAGGAGCGAGCCCACCGGGTTCGACTACTGGCACATCCTCGTCGGCCAGGGGTTCTACTACAACCCCCGGATGATCGACAACGGCGAAGCGGTCAAGCTCGAGGGATACGCCACCAACATCATCACCGACCTGACACTTGACTGGCTGAAGAACAAACGCGACCCGGGCAAGCCGTTTGTCCTGATGTTCCAGCACAAGGCCCCGCACCGTCCCTGGCGGCCCGGGCCCGACCACCTTTCGATGTACGACGGCGTGACGATCCCCGAGCCGGAAACGCTTTTTGACGATTACGAAGGCCGGGGCACGGCCGCGCGGATGCAGGAGATGACCATCGCCGAGCACCTCAGCGAAAACGACCTGAAACTCAATACCCCCAAGGGCATGACCGACGCACAGCTCGCAGAGTGGCAAGCGGCGTACGGCCCGAAGAACGAGGCGCTGCGCCAGGCGGACCCCCAGGGCGACGACCTGGTGCGCTGGAAGTACCAGCGATACATCAAGGACTACCTGCGCAGCGTGGCGTCGATCGATGACAACCTCGGGCGGGTGCTTGATTATCTTGACGAGAGCGGGCTCGCGGAGAATACGATCGTGGTCTACTCATCCGATCAGGGCTGGTACCTCGGAGAGCACGGGTGGTACGACAAGCGGTGGATGTATGAACCGTCGCTGAAGACGCCTTTGCTGATCCGCTGGCCGGGCGTTGCCCAAGCCGGGTCGGTCAACGATGCGATCGTATCAAACCTGGACTTCGCGCAGACGTTTCTTCAGATCGCCGGCGTCGATCAGCCCGAGGACATGCAGGGCGAAAGCCTCGTGCCGCTGTTACATGGCGCTAAGCCCGACGACTGGCGTAAGAGCTTCTACTACCACTATTACGAGTACCCAGGCTGGCACAGCGTCCGCCGGCACTACGGCGTGCGGACCCGCCAGCACAAGCTCATCTACTTCTACAACCTCGAAGAGTGGGAGCTCTACGACCTCAAGGCCGACCCCAACGAGATGCGCAGCGTTTACGACGACCCGGCCTACGCAATTATTCAGACAGAACTGCACGCAGAACTAAAACGCCTGCGCGCCCACTACGCGGTCGGCGAGGACCCCGTCCCGATGCCGCAGGATTGAAGCATTCGTGCTCATGACGCGCCGATTGATATCTCCCTTGTGCTCACTATAAAACCCATGCGATTCTCCACCATCGCAAGGGTGTACACGACTATCTTGTTACTCTGTAGCTTGTCGCTGTCTAGGCGGATTCCATTCCGCAGTGAGTCAAGACTTCACGCCGCCAGGCGGGCGTGCGGGGAGGTAGCATCACTTGCCGTTGTGCTTCGGCCCAGGACCTGGTCGTATAGGTTCATGACCTTTTGCATCCGGTTCTGGAAGCTGAAGACGCTGTTGACGCGCTGGCGGGCTTGACTGGCGAATGATTCGCGCAGTGCGGGGGAGTTGACCAGTGGGGCGATGTCTTTGGCCCAGGTGAGCTCGTCCTCGCCGAGGATGACACCACAGCCGCCGCGGTCGAGTAGGTCGCTGACGCCGCCGACGTCGGTCGCGGCGACGGGGACGCCCATGGCCATGGCTTCAAGCACGACGTTGGGCAGGCCCTCGGTCAAGCTGGGCAGCAGCAGGGCGTCCATCAGCTCGTAGATCGGGCGGGTGTCCGCCTGCCAACCCCACCAGCGAATCCGATTGGTCACGCCGAGTCGGTCGGCCAGGTCGTGCAGCTCATCGCTCTGGGTGCCTTCGCCGATCAGGTGCAGTTCGACGTGGGGGTGCTTGTTAAGCAGGTCCGGCAGCATCCGGATCGCGCGGTCCACGCCCTTCTCCGGGCTGAACCGGCCGATCACCCCGATCGCGAACCGATCGGCAGGCAAACCCACCGCCTGTTTGGCGTCGGCAATGCCATGTGTACGGGCATACTCGGTGCAGTCGATCGCGTTGGGGATATAGCTGAGCTTGCTCGGGTTGACGCCGTGGTAGGCGCAGTGCTTAACCAGCGGGGGGCTCACAGCGATCACCCGGTCGTAGCCCAGCATCGCCAGGTTGTCGAAGTGGTAATACAGCCGCGTACGCCAGGTCTCACGGGTGAAGCCGTGTGCGGTCGAGACGAGCTTCATGGGATGGAAGCGTTTGATCAGCAGCCCTAGCACGTTGGACTTGTAGTCGTGGCCGTGCCAGATGTCGACCTTCAGCTCCTTACAAAGCTCGACCAGCGCGCCGACGGCCTGGTGGTCCACGGCGCTGGTCTCGGCGATTTCGTAGAGCGGGCAGCCGTGATCCTTGGCTGACTGTCGGATGACACACATGCCCGGATCGGCCTGGGGGTAGAGGTAGGCCGCCGCCATCTTAAACCGCTTGGGGTCGGCGTAGCGGGGGCTTCGGAAGATGGTTTTCTCAGGCCCGCCGCCGCAACCTGTGACGACCCGCACATGCAGCACCATCGCCGCCGGGGTTTCGGGCCCGGTCCTGTGTGCCGCGCCGGCACGGGGCGCGGATAGTTGTTGTGCTTTGCATTTCTGTCTGTCGTCGGTGGGGTCGACATCGATCCGGGGTGCGGATAATGGCTGCGCCCCGTACGCCTGCGTATCGTCCATCGGATCGGCGGTGACCGGCTGATCGTGCGACAACGAGATCATGTCCGCGGCCGGCTCGTTGTGTGCAGGTGCTGTGCTCGCCTGCGGGCCCTGCTGCAAAGGCGATTCGGGATCATCGGCGCGCGCAGGCCTGGGCTGCGTGGAGAAGAGGTCTCCGGCAGTGAGCTTCAGGTCGGTTCGTTTACTATCGTCCCATACCATCTTCGAGCACCTATCCGGCTTACAGCATGAAGCCCGGGCATGAAGCGCAGGGGTTGCCCTTTGCCTGGTCGCCGGTCAAGCGTTGTTTGAAACTTCGTCGGGCCATCCTGTACTTCGGGCCGTTCCATATTTTTCCGAACCCGTGTTCGAAGACGTCGCCCATGTCCTCGCCGGGGTCGAATGATCCGCAGCAGGTGACAACCTGCCCATCCCAGTTGATCACGCTCTGCCGCCAGGGCCAGGAGCAATCGAAGTCTTTACGGCCGTTGTAGTCGCCGCCCTGGACCTCGCCGGTCTGGTGCATCCGCCGGTAGGGCTCAAGCACAAAGTCCCGGTCCCGCGGCAGCCAGTCGCTTAGGTGATCCTTCACCTTCTTCTTCAGCAGGTCGTCGGCGAGCCCAAGGGTCTGGAGCTTGTGGTCCTGGTCCTGAAAGCGGGCGTTCATCGACGCTGTGGAGAAGATGGCCTTGCAGCCTAAATCGTCGGCGAGCCGCTGGAAGGCCTCCCGCTCGTGCTCGTTGTGTCGGGTCACAACGAAATTGAGCTGGACCGCCGGCGTTGCGCTGCCCAGCCGGTCGCGCGTCTCGACAATGTGACGGATTTTCCGGACCGCCTCATCCAGACGCTTGCCGGGCTGGTATATCTCATACGTCTCTTGAGACGCCCCGTGCAGCGAGCAGGTCAGAGTATCCAGTCCGGACTCGACCAATAACTGAGCCTGAGACTTCTGGCCCGGCTTGGTCTTGAGCTTGAAAGCGTGGAGGTTCGAGCTGATATACGTCCAGATGTTCTGGTCGTGAGCGTAACGGATCATCTCGTAGATGTCCGGGACGATCAACGGGTCGCCCCACATCGACAGGTCCAGGTCGCGCAGATGCCACCTGACCGAACGGATCAGTCCTTTGAGCCTGGCGAGGTCCATCTTGCCCTTGGGCCGGCCCTCCAGCCCGATCCCTGTGGGACAGAGTTGGCACTTGGTATTGCAGATGTTGGTCGGCTCGATCTTCATCGAGTAAGGCCGACCGATCACGCGCTCGGTCTTGAGCTTGAACTGAATATTGACCAGCGCGATGTTCGCCAGCTTCACGTGGGTGAGGTATCGGCGGTTGCGCCAGACGTGGAACACACCGCGGGCGAGGAAGTCCAGCAGCTCGAACGTCCCGGCCAGGCCAAGGGTCCGCGCACGGGCGGTCTTCCACCGGCCGGTGGCGGCGACAGTCTGGGCCAGCGATCGCTCGACCTGTGTGCTGATGGCGGTCATGGTTGCTTCTTACACACCCCGGTGCGCCGCACCCGTCGGCCGGACCCGCCTGGTTGCAGGTAGGTTGGGCCTGTTCCAGCCGCCTGTCTCGGCCTGGCTGGGCACGGATTCTTCTTCGGTCTGCTCGTCGGTCTGACGCGCTGGACACAACTGGTCCAGGTAGGTGCGCATCACGCGGGGGAGCACGCCGGCCATCACCAGCAGCAACCAGGGCGGCTCGAACATCTCCAGCGACAGGAACATGCCGTCGAAGAGGAAGATCACCAGGCTCGCCTGCGAAGCCAGGCAGATACGAGACGCATGGCTGATCCGCTGCCGCTTATCGTCGTCCAATTTGTCGGGCGGGTCTTTCAAGGTGTCTCGACACATCATCCGGGCTCTGCGGAAGTTCCACATGCCAAAGCAAAGGATGAACAGGTACAAGGCCGCGGCCGGGATGCCGGTGTCTGCGGCGATCTGCAGGTACTGGTTGTGGATCGTCCTGCCCTGGCGGTCTGCGCCGTGGTTGCGCGTGTACTGGTTGGAGTTGCGGATGCCCTTGCCCAGGACCGGGTTCTCCCAGGCGATGTTCCACGCCGCCGCCCAGGACCCGAACCGCGACTGGGCCGAGGCGTCGGTCCTGAAGTTGGTGGTCGAGAGGAACCGCTCACGGATCTCGGGCCCGGCCATGAGCGACAGGACGATCAGCAGTGCGGCCGCCGCCCCGCCTGACTGCCAACGGGGTCGGTGATGGATCAGTATCCATACGATCCCTACCGCCGCGGCAAGCATCGCCCCGCGTGAGAAGGTCATCATGACCGCGTGCATCAATAACAGCCCCAGCGCCGCGGCGGCGATCGGCCACCACCGCCACAGGCCCTTCGCCGGCGAGAGGGCGAAGGCGTAGGCGAACGGGATCCCCATCGCCAGAAGCAGCCCCGCGCCGTTGTTGTCAAGACCGCCGTAGCCGTAGTGGAAGATATTCAGCCGACCGCCCTGGAAGAAGTACAGGAAGTTGATCTCCCAGGCGATGTACCCCAGCATCATCAGGATCATCATCGCCAGCAGCTTCACCTGCCAGAAGTGGTCGATGACCATGCTGGCGACGACCGCGATGACCATGACCTTGGCGTATTCGATCGCCCAACCCTGTGCGATCTGTGGGTTGAACGCGGTAATCGTGCTGAGCATCACCAGCAGGCCGTAGCTGATGATCAGCGTGATCATCGTGTTAAACGAGCTGCGGTTGACGATCCGGCCAAGGTGCAAACAGAAACTCAGCAGCGTGATCAGCGCAGCGATCAGTGACCATCGGACGCTGCCATCCAACGCCCATTCCCACAGGTGCTGGGGGCGCAGGACCGCCAATGTGTAGTACAGCATCACACCCCAGAAAGGTGTCTGGAGTGCCCCGATCGCGCCCAGGGCGGTCATCAGCATCAACAGAACCATCTGTTTCATGAATAATCCGTTAAAAAGATCTGACATGCCATCAGGCCGCTTTCTTAACAGTTGTTTGTTGATCTGGACCCGTGATGGAACCCCGGTCCCAACGCGTCGGCATCTGGATCGGACCGGTATGGGCCTCGGCGAGCGTGTCGGGGGTAGACCGCGAGTAGACCTGCGCCTGACTGCCGGGCAGGAGGTTGTATTTTAGGATGCACCGAAGCGCCGACACGCCGTCCTTCCTCGTGATCTTCTTACCCTCCTCGTAGGTCCGGCCTGCATAGCTGACCGGGACCTCGTACAGCCGGGCGTGCTGGCGGGCGACCTTTGCCGTGATCTCAGGCTCCAGCCCGAAGCGCGGCTCGGTGATCTCCAACTGGTCGGCAACCTCCCGGGTGAAGACCTTGTAGCAGCATTCCATGTCGGTCAGGTTCAGGTTCGACAGCATGTTGCTGAGCATCGTCAGCATCTTGTTCGCCACCGAGTGCCAGAAGTACAGCACGCGCCGGCTCTCGCCGATGAACCGCGAGCCAAACACGGCGTCGGCGTTGCCCTCGAGGATCGGCCTGAGCAGCCGGGGGTAGTCGCGCGGGTCGTATTCGAGGTCGGCGTCCTGGATCAGCACGATGTCACCGGTCGCCAGCTTCATCCCGGTGCGGATCCCTGCGCCTTTGCCCTGATTCTTTTCGTGGAAATGGATGATGTAGTCCGACCGTTCGCGGACCATCCCGCTGAGGATATCGCGCGTCCCGTCGGTCGAGCCGTCGTCAACGATGACCACCTGACGCTCGAGCCCACCCGGAAGAGCCACCTGCTCGATCCGCTCAAGCACCTGCGGAAGCAGGTCACGCTCGTTGTACACCGGGATGACAATGCTCAGTACCTGGCCCATGTCGGTCTCCTGTTATTGCCCGAGGCACGGATGCCGCGCCCACACAACCATCACAGTCGGCACGATCCACACAAGCCTTAAGGACCGAACGCACCGAATCCGTTGAATCTCGAAGGCCGATAACACACACACTTATGCCAAGCCGCGAGCAGGGGGGATAAAGCCGGCCCCCCGCACTACCGATACGATCGTTACAACCGGAACCGTTTATGAATCAGCAAGTCCCCAACCGCATCCTCGGCGCCGACACGATCCGGGCGCTGGCGACCCTGTGGGTGTTCGCCGGGCACCTGTTCGTGCTCGAGCCGACGCTCAAGGCCATCGACGCGCCGGCGCTGCGCGTGCTCAATGCCGGCTACATGGGCGTGGCGGCGTTCTTCGTGCTCAGCGGTTTCCTGCTGTCGATGCCGTTCTGGCGGTCATACCGGTCAGGGGCCGGCCTGCCTAACCTGAAGACCTATGCTCGGCGTCGGCTGACACGGATCGTGCCGGAGTATGTCGTCTGTGTGCTGGTCCTGGCCGTGATCGCCGGGGCGCTGACAAGCAAATGGGGGCTGATCCAGGTCGCCGGGTGCCTGACGTTCACCAACACGCTGCTTCCCGCAACCTACATGCCGACATGGAACCCTCCGCTGTGGTCGATCAGCATCGAGATGGCGTTCTACCTGATGCTGCCGCTGGTCGCGGTCTGTATGCTCCGCCTGCGAAGCGTGATGGGCGCCCGGGTATGTGTGGTTGCTTTGATGGCCCTGATCGCGCTGGCTCAGCCCATCCTGCTGTGGGCCGCGCCGTGGCTGGAACAGACGCTTGGCAACGAAAGTTTTTTCAACGCCGCCTCGTCCGCCACGACCAAGAACGCCGTCGTCCTGTTCTCTCACTTCCTGATCGGTGTGATCGCCGCCGACATTTATCTGAGTCGATCGCCAAGGCTGACGGGCCGGCGGTTCAATCGCTATGACCTGCTCGTGCTCGCCGCCGCCGCAACGATCATTGGCTCGCTGGCCACCGCGACCGCGCTGCCTGGTCTGGGCTACATGCACTACCAGTGGCCGACCTTCCCGGCGCTGATCGGCCTGCTGCTTGTCTGCCTGCCACGCTCCGCCGTCCTCGGGCCTTGGATCGAAGGTCGGTTCATCCGCAGCACCGCGACCCTGTCCTACGGCCTGTACATCTGGCATATCCCGATCCTCTACGGCCTCAAGCATGTCTGGCCGACCACCTCCGACGGACGGATAAGTTTGGTCGCCGTCTACGCCTTGGCCGCGCTGGCGTGCAGCTACACCGCGGCGGCCATCTCATACCGGTTGGTCGGCAAGCCGGCCCTCGATTGCATGCGTGCACGGGAAACGAAATCAAGCGCGCCGACAACCGTTGCCGCCATGCCCTGCAAGGCCGCCGCCTGATCCATGACCGATAACCGACCAACTCTACCTACGCGCCTTATCCCCCCAATCGATACAACCGATACCGCATAAGCCCGGCCACCAATTGCCGGTGGTATTACAGACAGGACACGACGGATGACTCAAGCCGATTACCCCAAACTACGCATCAGCCCACGCTCTCTCGCAGCCGACGCCTACGAGTCCGACACGTCCACGGACGTGATCGAAGACTCCCTGTCGATGATCCAGGACCTGGGGGCCTATAACCGCTGGGTCTACGACCTGCTTGAGCCGCACGTCGCCGGGCGGGTGCTGGAGATCGGATGCGGCACGGGCAACATCACCGAGTTCCTCACGCAAAACGCCGACGAGGTCGTGGGCGTCGACCCGGTTGCGCGGTTCGTCGATCGGTTCCGCCAGCGCTTCGCCGGGCGTTCAAAGGTCATGGCGCACCGCTGCACACTCGGCGATCTGACACCCCCGTCCGAGGACGTGGCCTGTTTTAGCACGGCCGTGAGTTGCAATGTCCTTGAGCACATCGAAGACCACGTCGGGGCGTTGAAGCAGATGGCGTCACACCTGCACCCAGGCGGCAAGGTGCTGGTCTTTGTCCCCGCCGGACCGATCGCGTTTGGTCGGCTCGACAAGGAGCTTGGCCATTTCCGCCGGTACACCGTCGACTCGCTGCGTAACGCCATGCAGGATGCGGGTCTTGAGTGGATCGAAGGCCGGTATAGCAACGCGGTGGGGCTGGTGGGTTGGTGGTTCAACAGCGTCGTGCTCAAGAAGACAGCCGTGCCCGGCGACCAGGCCGTGATGTTCAACCGCGTGGTCCCGCTGCTTAGCCGGCTTGAGAAGTGGATCCGCCCGCCGTTTGGCCAGAGCGTGATCGGCGTGGCGCGCAAACCGCTCAGCGCCGCACTGCCCAGCCAACAGCCCGTCGAATACCGACGCGCCGCCTGACATCGCCTCACTACCCCAAAGCCGCTGCACCCTTCGCTTGCGGCTTAGCGAGGCCTCTCGCCTTATGACCCCATCGACGCGTCAAGTTGCCGCCTGTCTCGCCCTGATCTTCCTTGTCGCATTCACGGCCAGGCTCGGGCTGACACACCGGTTCGTCGGATTGGCTTCGCCCCCGGATGCCAACGCCAACTCCGACCAGGTCGACTACGAAATACTCGCACACCACATGGTCACCGGTCAGGGCTACACCATCACCCCTGGTAAGCCGACCGCGACACGGACCCCCGGCACCTCGTTGGCGCTTGCGCCGGTCTACGCCGTGTTCGGCCGATCGTTCACCGCCGGACGTGTCTGGTTCTGCCTGCTGTCAGCGCTGACCTGTGTGCTTGTCGGCTGGCTCGGAACGATCGGCTTCAATCGTTGGGTAGGTCTATTGGCAGGGATCGGCCTGGCGCTGTACCCGGCCCACGCCTACAGCGCGATGCACTTCGTTAGCGAGACGCCGTTTGGGTTCTGGCTGACCCTTGCGCTGATCGCTTCTGTTTACGCATACAAACGGCAGCGGGGCGGGTGGGGGATGGATGTGCTTGCCGGGGCGTGCTGGGCGATGGCGGTCTACACACGGCCGCAGTTGCTGCTGGCTGTCCCGATCGCCGGGGCGCTGGCGGGCATCGCGTTCGTCCTGCGTGACCGCCGACACCTTGTGCGCTGGGCGGTTCAGGTCGGTGTTCTGGCGCTGGTGCTATCGCCGTGGGTCATGCGCAATGCCGTGGTAATGGGCAAACCCACCATGTCCACGATCGTCGGGTACGGTCTTTGGGGCTCACACAACGACCTGACCTTCAACGACCCGGCCCAGCGCGGCGGCTGGGTCAAGGCCAGCGAACTCATCGACGAAGAGCACCCGCTTGTCGGCACCGAAGCGCAGAGGAACGACCAGGCCCTTGCTTACGGCCTGGACTTAATCCGCGTCAACGCCGACAAGATGCCATCTCTGATCGTCGCCAAACTCTGGCGATTGGTCAGGCCGACCAAGGACACAGACAATCGATTGGTGCAGATCGCCTTTGCGGGGGGTTGGCTCGCGATTGCACCGCTATTGTTGATGGGGGTGGTGCTGACTTTCCAACGAGCGCCAATCGCGGCCTGGCTGTTACTGCTGCCGATTCTGGCGACCCTGGCGAGCACAGTTATTTTCTACGGCAGCGATCGTTTCCGTGACGCGGTCGCGCCGGTCATGCTGGTCTTCGCAGCGGTGGCGGCGCATGAAATCTATGGCGTGCTGACCTCGTGTCGAGTGCAGTCGCCCAGCGGCAGGATCAAAGTTCAACAGGAAGCGACGCGCGCTGCTTGATTCACGACAGAGAGAATCCCACCGATGGGAATGTTTGCCGGGTCTTGGATATCATGTATTCAGGCGAGCCGTTATCATTGTCTCATCGTGAAGCCAACCCTGGTACATAAAACTCGGGCACTGCTGTTCATCGGTTACACTCTTGTGATGGGGGTTGTCGTAGTTGGTTTAACGATATGGGTTGGGCAACACGCTTATCTTCCTGCAGCCGGTATTGGATGCATGATATGGATATGGCTGCTTCTTAACTGGGTTATCCGGCCAACATCGGACGGTGACTGACAGATACAGCATCAAGAACAGAGAGCCGTTATCAGCAGGAAGCGAACCGCGCGGCCTGACGCTGACAGACTGTTGCGAGGCAATCGCAGGTGTAGCGGACATCTTCTTGCGTGGTAAACGGCCCAAAGCTCAGGCGTGTGGTCCCGCCGAGGTCGCTTGTGCCGATCGTCTGATGCGCCAACGGTGCGCAGTGGATGCCCGAGCGTGTGAGCAGGCCAAAGTCTGTCTCTAAAAGATCCGAGAGCGACTGGGGGTCGTCGAAACCTTCGATGCGGATGCTGAAGACGCCGACGCGGTCTTCGACGCCTTGCGGGCCGTAAAGCGTCAGCCCGGGCATGTCGCCGGCGATGCGCTCAATCATGAGTTGGATCAGCTCTCGCTGGTGGCGCAAAAGTTTGTCGACGCCTTGATCGAGGATCCACTTCACCCCTTGCGACAGCCCGACAATCCCGGGGGCGTTGTGGCTACCGGGCTCGAAGCGGTCGGGCATGAAGGTCGGTTGTGTGTCCTGATCGCTGGCCGACCCGGTGCCGCCCTCGCGGGTGGTGGCCATCTGTTTTTCGATGCCAGGCCGGATGTACAGAGCGCCGGTCCCAAGCGGACCGAGCAGCCCTTTGTGCCCGGGGAATGCGAGCAGGTCGATGCCCATGGCCCGCACGTCTATCGGCACATGCCCCAGCGTCTGCGCCGCGTCAACCAGTAGCGGGATGCCGTGGTCACGTGCGAGCTTCCCGATCTCGCCGATCGGTTGCAGCGTGCCGGTGACGTTCGAGCCGTGGACGACCGCGATCAGCGCCGTGTTGGGTTGGATGGCTTTGCGGATCGCTTCCGGATCGACCAGCCCCGTCACAGGGTCGCAGAGCACCCGCGTTTGCTCGGCGTCCCCTCGCCTTTCAAGCTCATTCAACGGACGCAGCACCGAGTTGTGCTCCATGTAGGTCGTGACGATGTGCGGCTTCTTGTTCGCCGGGTCGCAGCCGTACACCACGCCGCGGATCGCCATATTCAGGGCGTCGCTGGCGTTAAGCGTAAAGACGACATGGTCGGGGTCTTCGCCGTGGATAAGTTCGTTGATCCGTTGCCGGCACGCATCAAAAAGCTCACCGGCCTGCTTGGCTTCGTCATACGCGCCGCGGCCGGGGCTGGCGCCCAGTTCGCTGGCGTAGCGCATCATCGCCTCGAGCACCTCCGGGGGCTTGGGGAAGCTGGTCGCCGCGTTGTCCAGGTAGCATCGGGGCATCGGTGGGCCTTGGGTTGCTTGATCCGACCGGATTCTAAGCCCGCTTACCGTGCGTTGCCAACGGTCCCGCCGCAATGAGCGCATTGACACCGCCGCAGGTCAGCCCTAGCGTGCATCTCATGCTCAAACATACGGCATCCTGGGCCTTGCTTGCCTGCCTGATCTTTGGCTGCGAGACCGATCCGTTTGCCTCCGATCCACAGCCCAAGCCGGCCGACCAGACCTCACGGCCCCAGGCCCAAACGCATGATCCGCCAGCCTCCAACGGGTCCGGCCCCTTGGCTTATGTCGCCGGGCAACCGGTGACCGACCGGGACCTGCGCGAACCGCTAATCGAAGCAGCGGGGGGGCAGGTGCTGTCCGAGATCGTGCTGGACAGAATGGTCAGTGACCGGCTCAAGCAGCGGGGGATGGAGCTGACCGCGGACCTCATCGACCGGGAAAAATCCCTGATGCTTTTGACCCTGTCGCCCGACCCCGACGAGGCCGCCCGGCTGATGATTGATCTGCGCAGCGATCGGGGGCTCGGCGAGAGGCGGTTCGCCTCGATGCTCTACCGCAATGCGGGCCTGCGCCTGCTGATACGTGATGATGTGCACGTCTCCACACGGGCGCTTCACCAGGCCTTCCGCCTGCGTTACGGCCAGCGGTACCGCGTGCGGGTCATCGTGACCGATCGGCTTGCGGACGCCAAGACCCTGCGCAGCCTGGCGCTGGCGGGCGAGGCGTTCGGCGAACTCGCGGCGCTGCACTCGACCGACCCCAGCGCCGCCCAGGGCGGGCTGCTTTCACCCATCAGCCCGGTCGACCCGAGCTACCCCAAGGCGCTGCGTGATGCGCTGACAGGCCTGGACCCCGGCGGCATCAGTGACCTGATCGCGGCGGACGAGCATTTCATAATAATTAAGCTGGAAGAAATTCAGCCCGCCGACGCGGTCGAGTTTGCGGATGTCAAAGATGATCTTGAGCAGGCGGTCCGGCTGGAGGCCCAGGGCCAACTGATGCTGCAGGCCGCGCGTTCGATGCTTTCAGAGGCTAAAGTAGTGGTGCTGGACCCGGCTCTAGATAAGAGTTGGCGCGCCGAGCAAGCCAAAGCCCAAAGCGAGTAACCACAGACCGTCATGGACATCCAACCCGCCACACGCATCGAACGCCTGCCGCCTTACGTGCTGGGCAAACTCAAGCAGTTGATCTACGAGCGCCGCCAGGCCGGCGCGGATGTGATCGACATGAACATGGGTAACCCTTCGGACCCCGCGCCCGATGCGGTGGTCGACAAGATACGTGAGGCCGTGCTCGACCCGCGCAACAGCCGGTACTCGGTGTCCGCCGGCGTGTACAACCTCCGCCGTGAGATGGCGCTGAAGTACAAGCGCAAGTGGGGCGTCGAGCTGGACCCCGACCACGAGGTCGTCGCGACGATCGGTTCCAAGGAGGGCTTTAGCCACATGTGCCTTGGGCTGCTTGGCCCCGGCGACATCGCGGTCGTCGCCGACCCGGCGTTTCAGATCCACACCTACGCCGTCGTCCTCGCCGGCGCGAGCACGGTCTCGGTCCCGCTGGGCAACGACGACGCCTTCCTTGGACGCATCAGTGACGTGCTTGCGCACCTGACCCCCAAGCCCAAGGTCGTCATCCTCAACTACCCGCACAACCCCACGACCATGACCGTCGACCCGGCGTTCTTCCAGCGCGTGGTCGACCTCGCCGCCGAGCATCAGGTCTTGGTCATGCACGACTTCGCCTACGGCGAAACCTGTTTCAACAGCTACCAGGCCCCCAGCTATCTCGCAGCCGAAAACGCTAAAGACTACGGCGTCGAGTTCTCAACCCTCAGCAAGCCCTACAACATGGCCGGCTGGCGCATCGGGTTCTGCTGCGGCAACAGCCAGATGATCGACGCGCTCAAGACCGTCAAGGGCTACTACGACTACGGGATCTTCCAGGCCGTGCAGATCGCCGCGATCATCGCCATGCGCGAGGGCGACAAGCACGTCCAGAATCAGGCCGAGGTCTACGAGAAACGACGCGACATCCTGGTCAAGGGCCTAAAGAAGATGGGCTGGCAGATCGACTCACCCCGCGCGACCATGTTCGTCTGGGCGAAAGTCAACCCCGAACAACTGGCGCGTTTCAACAACTCGACCAACGACTTCTGCCTGGCGATGGTCGATCAAGCCGAAGTCGCCATGACCCCCGGCGCAGCGTTCGGCGATCTTGGCGAAGGCTACGTCCGCATGGCGCTTGTCGAAAACGAACACCGCATCCGCCAGGCGTTACGCCAACTCGGCCGCGTGCTCGGCGCAGCGCCGGCGACGGCATGAGCTCAATCCAGTACGTCGTAAAGGGGCACCACACCATGACGGCAATGACGCAAAGTGTGCTTCATAATACCCACGTTTGTTACCGTATTACGCACACTTTGCCCTTCGGGCCAAAGTTTGACACCCGGCACCCGGCTATCGGTTTACTACCAAAACCCGTTCTTCGAAATAGGGGTCAATCAATGCGCAGAAGTCTCGATACTGATCATCTCTAGGAACATCCATGATCAAAACAATGATGAATCTATAGTTTGTAAGATGGCGGGCAACTTGCCCCACACACCGATCGTATTCCGCGAGGTTTGGAGATTCCTTCACTTCGATGCCAATATCTGTCCCGACAGCGATATCGCAAAGGCTGTCTCCTTTCTCTTCTCGCACTTCGAACTGCATGCGGCGCACTTCGGAATTGCCTTTCAGAAACTGGGCAAGTTCGGACTGATAAGATTCCTCAGAATTACGCCGTCTGGCTGGAG
>JAJDCU010000025.1 GCA_029260655.1 Phycisphaeraceae bacterium | reverse complement strand
TCCCGACAGCGATATCGCAAAGGCTGTCTCCTTTCTCTTCTCGCACTTCGAACTGCATGCGGCGCACTTCGGAATTGCCTTTCAGAAACTGGGCAAGTTCGGACTGATAAGATTCCTCAGAATTACGCCGTCTGGCTGGAGACCAATTGCGAACGATATTGTAAATCGCCATTTGGCCACGGGTTTGATTGTTGGATTGGGTGGGTTTGGTCCTACTTTCTAATCTGTCTATTGCCGTTACAACTTGTTCGAAATCGTGTTTCGCCTGTGCATTCGTCTGGCAGAAATCAAGAAAGGCATTAGGCATGTCTGACCAACGAATGTTGTGGACTCGTGCAAGGCCACTTTCCGTTGGCTTCAACCGTCTTGCTGCCCATTCAGCGGCGACAGGAAGTTTGTTCTCGGCTTTTAGAGTATCTGTTGCAAGACGACCATAGTTACACATTATCTGGTCAATTGGCGTTTTCTGTAAATCCAGAGCATTTGGGTCATCGCCACAGTACTGCTGGAGCTTTGAATAGGATTTCGATCCAAATGCTACTTCTAGCTGCTTCTTCGAGAAGCGGTTGTGGGATAAAAACTCGTCCCTTTTGGGGGCGACCCCACCATTTTGGTGTTTCTGGTCGAGGTATGCTTTCTTGAAATCATCTTGAGTTGGGTACATAACACGATTATCTTTTGCTATGTGATCGGGAGTTGCTATATCGGGTCGACTCGTTTTCCTGGCCGAGTGCTTTGGTGGGATCGCCCCAAAGTATGGATGTCTTACTCGGGTAACACATCCATAGGCAGCCCACCATGGAATCATACCAAAGAGCACTTGACCAAAGCTAATCGGTCTCTCGGGACCAGGCTCCGGAGGACTGCGCCCACCTCGTCGCCGCCTGCCCCCACCACCGAGCGGCCGCAAGCCGATCAGGTGATCGACCCATCAACCGGTCATCCCCATAAAACAGGGCCCGGAACTCATGCCGAGAAGGAAGACCGCGGAGCAGGCGGATATATAAATTGAGGCGGCCGTAAATATCAACGGCGGGGATTATCGTCGGCCCCATTTGCGTTCATTCGCGGCTGATCCTACTATGAATAGATGTGTTGTCGGGTAGCTGCGCGTACAGCGATCCCCCGGCGGAGCCGGGGGCTGAGGGGGGGGGCGACAGAAAGCGTGTGTCCCGGGGAACGTGAAGCGGTCTCACGCGGCGTTGGCGTTGTCCCCGGCCTGATCGGACTCACCTTCGGATTCGTCATCCATCAACCGGCGCAGGAGGGTCGAGTAGATCTTGTCCTGGCGGTCCTTGTTCCCGTGCGGTTCGTGTTTCAGATCGGTCTTGGCGTTAGCGGACGGGGGCTGAGCCGGGGGAGTCGGGGGTGCGGGGGGTGCGGGGGTGATATCTGACACCTGTGGCGCAGGGGCTTTCGCCTGGGAGACGTCGGGGGAGGCGGCCTGTTTTTGGGGCTTGTCCGCCGGCGGCTTCGCCTTGGCTTGTCGTTGAGCTTGGGGCTGGGTCTGAGGTTGGGGTTGCAATTGGGGTAGTTGAACTGGTTGGACTTGTTGAACCTGGGGCTTGGCTTCGCCGACAGGCTTGTGGTGACTGCTCTGGTCCGTCAGGCACCGGCTTTGATCCAGCAGTGCCTCGGCCCGCTGGAGCATGCCCTGGATACGCGTCTCGGACTTGGTCATGTTGGCCTGCACCGCGTCGATTTTTTCTTCGAGTTTGCGGATCGCGGTGGTGAAGCTTTCGTCGATCTGGCCGATCCATTGATCGTACGCATGCAGGCTGCGGGCCACATCTTCGTTGACCTGCTCACGCAACTGCTTTTGCAGCGTCTTGATCTGTTTGACCATGTCGTGCTGATTGCTGAGCCTGGCTTCGGCGGCCTTGAATAGCTGCATCCCCAGCTTGACGCGCTGGTCGGCCTGGGACTGCACGCGCTTGAGCGCATCGAGCTGCTGCTCGGGTGTCAGCGGTTGTCTGCCAAAGGCCTTGAGCCCCATGAGGCTGGATTCTCTGGCTGGCGTGGGGACACGGCTCATGATTGACCCTGAAAAAGTAAACTCGGTTCTACATGAGATTTATCGGTCAGCCGACGCCAGCCCTGCACAAAAACCCCCGGCGGGTTATCCTCTGTTTCTGATGAAACTCGCCAACCTCCTCAGCACGATCCAGGCCCTTGCGCCCCACCCCCTGGCCGAGCCCTGGGACCAGGTCGGCCTGCATCTGGGCGACCCCGATCGGGCGGTCAAGACGGCCCTTTTATGCATCGATCTGACCGAGCAAGTCCTCCAGGAAGCCATCGCCCAGCGTGCTCAACTGGTCATCGCTTACCACCCGCCGATATTCAAGCCCCTTGATCGGCTCACCACGGAAGACCCCAAGCAGCGGATCATCTTCCGGGCCGCCCGGGCCAACATCGCCGTCTACAGCCCCCACACCGCCCTGGATGCCGCTCGCGGCGGCGTCAACGACTGGCTTGCATCGGGCCTTGGCAAGGGCGAGGTCCACCCGATCAAACCGGGATCAGCCGACGGCGGACCGGGGAGCGGCAGCTACAAACTGGTGACCTTCGTGCCGGAAGCATCCGTCGATGCGGTGCGGTCCGCGCTGGCCGGGGCCGGGGCCGGACAGATCGGCAATTACAGCGAATGCTCTTTCACCTCCCAGGGACAAGGCACGTTCCGGGGCGACACCCGCTTCACCCACCCCGCCGTCGGGAAGGCCGGGCGGTTTGAGAGCGTCCCCGAGCGGCGTCTGGAGATGCTGATCCCCGGATCGTTATTGGCGCAGGCGGTCCTGGCTCTGCGTCAGGCGCACCCCTACGAGGAGCCCGCCTTCGATGTCTACCCCCTGCAACCTGTCCCGGCTAGCGGTGATACCCAGGTCGGCCAAGGCCGGGTCGTTACACTCGATAGGCCCGCGTCCCTGACCACGATCATCAACCGGATCAAGGCGCACCTGAAAGTGAAGACCCTGGAAGTCGCCTCGCCCGCCGGGCTTGGGAAGGTCCATCGCATCGGCCTGTGCGCCGGGGCAGGCGGATCGCTCCTGGCCGACGCCGGCCGGGTCGACGCCTTTTTCACCGGGGAGATGCGCCACCACGACGTGCTCGACGCCGTCAGTAGGGGCACCGCCGTGATCCTCGCCGGACACACCCAGACCGAACGGCCCTACCTGCCGACCTACCGCCGCCGCCTGGCCGGCGAAACCGGTAAGGCCGTCCGCTGGCTGGTCAGCAAGGCCGACCGCCCACCGTCGGCTTTCCGCTAAGACCCCCGATTTGGCGTCCCCGCCTAATCCCGGTACAATCCTTCGCTTAACCCAAACCGTCGCCCTGGCCGACACAAGCGCCAGGGCTGCCAAACCGAGACGGAGACGATTCACCATGGCCGATTTCCACAGCTTCGGCGCCACCCGCGTCAAGGTCGTCGAGACCTCCAGCAACGGCACCGATCACGTCGATTACAAGCGAGCGGACGACCTGCGCCGCCTGCTGACCCCCAACGGCAAGGTCCAGGGCCGCAAAAGAACAGGCCTCAACGCACGCGAGCAACGCCTCGCCGCTCAGGCGATCAAGCGCGCCCGCTATATGGGCCTGCTCCCGTACACCAGCGCGACGCTGTAGCAACCACGCGGTTCGTCGCTGGCTAACATCAGCCCGTTTTCAGTTTCAACCCTTGGCGAGGCCCGGGGTGCTGTTACGTCTGCCGCCTGCCATGTCATATCTGATCCGGACAGCAAAACCCACGTTCGCCGAACGCGGGCGTCGGTGAGGCACGAGATTTAATTTTCGATGCGTATCAAACCCCCGCCGCGGCGACGTTGTTGCGCCGCCGTTGGGCGCGGTCCATCTGCTCGCCGGTGGGGCTTAGGCCGGTGGTCATCATGTCGATGAAGCAGTCGAAGAGGTAACGGGCGTCGTGTGGACCGGGGCTGGCCTCGGGGTGGTACTGCACGGCGAAGATCGGCTCGCTGCCGTGGCGGAAGCCTTCGAGCGTGCGGTCATTGAGGTTGATGTGCGTCGGCTCGCCGCCTGCCTGCTTCAAACTGTCGATGTCGACGGCGAACCCGTGGTTCTGGCTGGTGATCTCGACTTTCTGTGTGTGCAGGTTCTGCACCGGCTGGTTCCCGCCGCGGTGGCCGAACTTCAGCTTGAACGTGTCCGCGCCCAGCGCCCTGCTTAAGAGCTGATGCCCCAGGCAGATCCCGAAGATCGGCAGCTTGCCGCGTAGTTGCTTAAGACTCTCGATCGTCGCCGTGACCGCCGCCGGGTCGCCCGGGCCGTTGGAGATGAACAAACCATCGGGCTTGTATCCGTTGATCTGCGCCGGATCGGCGTCGTACGGCAAGACCGTGACATCGCACCCGCAGTCCACCAGGTTCCGCAGGATGTTCAGCTTCGCCCCGCAGTCCAGCGCCACGACGTTGAAACGCCTGATCGGCTTAGGTGTTTCGCCCTGGATCGGCGACCAATCGCCCAGGCCTTCGTCCCACCGGATCGGGTCACGCCGGCTGACCTCCTTAGCTAGGTTCACCCCGACAAGCCCCCGGGCCTGCTTCGCCATCTCGACCAGTTCCTCATCGCTTGGATCCGGGTCGGTCGACAGCACGCCCTTAAGCGCCCCATCGGTCCGAAGCTTCCTGGTCAACGCCCGTGTGTCGATCCCGCTGATCCCGGTCACGCCCTGGTCAGCAAGCCAATCTTCGAGCTTGCTCGTCGCCCGGTAGTTGCTGGCGGTATTAGATAGCTCCCGCACCACGAACCCCCGCACCTGGGCCCGGCTCGATTCCAGGTCACCGTCGTTCACCCCGTAAATCCCGATCAGCGGACAGGTCATCGTCACGATCTGCCCGGCATACGACGGGTCGGTCAGGACCTCCTGGTACCCGCTTAGGGACGTGTTGAAACAAACCTCGGCGTCCAGGGTCCTGGGCGCGGTATCGCCGAAGGCTTTGCCGACAAAGACGCTGCCGTCTTCCAGGACCAGCCGGGCGCTTGGTGGGGGAGTCGGCGGGGATTCCGGGGGTTGCGTGTTTCTGCCCTGTCCTGTCATGGTGGCAGGAGTGTAGCGACCGGATCAGATTTCGTCACCACAGCGATCGCGCCGCCGACGCAGCAGCCCCAGACCGCTTAGGCTCAGCAGGGAGAGCGATGCCGGCTCGGGGACCAATGCGCCGTTGACGACCACGCCGCTTGTTTCGATCGCGGTTGGGAAACCCGCCACGGTGAACTTGACTAGCCATGAGCCCTGGGCGTCCGGGCTGAGGGTGACCCGTGCGATGCTGAAGATGCCGATGTCACCGGCCTCCTGGCCGAGGCTGTTCCATGTAATATCAATCCCAGAGGAGTCGAATTGTAGTGGGCATGGGTTTGGGGAAATATCAGCACAAGCTCCTCCTATCGACGCCGTGGAACCTGTGCCATCGCCGCCGGTCATGTAGGAATCGAACTCGGACGAGGCTAGGGTGGCAAGGGTATAGAACGCCGGGTTGGGTTTGCCCAGTGTCGCGCC
Source organism: Phycisphaeraceae bacterium (assembly GCA_029260655.1). GTDB lineage: Bacteria > Planctomycetota > Phycisphaerae > Phycisphaerales > Phycisphaeraceae > JAJRRS01. Next base: position 5,561 of record JAJDCU010000025.1, on the reverse strand, counting down.
GTTCCAGGTCACCGTGGCGGTGTCATCCGGCTCCTGCCAGATCGAGCCGCTGGTCAAGTTGACTTGCAGGAGGGTTGCGGTCCAGTCGCTGGTGGTGTTCATGACCAGGTCGTTGGCGACGAACCCGTCGAGGTTGCCGATCACTGCGCCTGTTGGGCCGAAGGGCAGCAGAAAGCCGTCGACGATGTTGGTGCCCAACGGCACCGGGTTGATGTCCCACGTTGCGCTGCTCGCAGCGAAAACTTGACCCGAGAAGGCGAGACTCAGCAGCACGGCCAGGGCCGATCGGGTAGAGATGCGGTTCATGTGCGTTCTCCTTTTGCGTAAGTGTGACCCCGCCGAATCAGCCCCAGCGCGCCCAGGCTCAGCAGTGCCAGCGATGCCGGCTCGGGGACCAGTGCGCCGTTGACGACGATGCCGTCAGAGCCGATAGCTGCAGTCGTAGCCGAGGTGGTGAACAACAGAGACCATGTGCCCTGTGCATCGGGGCTGAGGGTGATCCGCGCGATGCTGAAGATGCCGATGTCGCCGGTCTCTGCGCCGAGGCTGTTCCAGGTGATATCAACCCCAGAGGAGTCGAACTGACGGGGGATTCCACATGGAAAAACAGCACCAGCACAACCTGCTATCGCGGCTGTGAAACCGGTGCCATCGCCGCCGGTTATGTAGCTGTCGAACTCGGACGAAGGCAGGGTAAAGAAACCAAGGGGGTTGGGCTGGCCCAGAGTCACGCCGTTCGATGCGAATGGTATGCCCTCGCCCTCCTGAAAAATCGACCCGCTGGTGAGCGTGACTTGCAAGAGGGCGGCGGTCCAGTCGGTGGTGGTTTCCAATGTCAGGTCCCAGCTCTGGTAGCCGTCGAGTGTTGTCAGGCCGGCGGGCTCGGAGTTGGGGTTGTTCACCGCCGTGCCTGCTGGTATCGGGACATTGACCCACGATGAGGTGTTGGCGTTGGCGGTGGCGGCTGTCAGCAGGGCGGTGGCAAGGATCGGTGCGATGCGAGCGGTGAGCACGGGCATAGGGCATCTCCTACCAGATCTGGGGCGTGATACGGTTGCGATGCGGGGATGGGGCGATTGATAGCGGCGGGGAAATACCCGCGGGGCTGAACTTGAGAAATTCCCGGAAATCACGCATGGGCTCAGTATATGAGTCCCAGGTGAGAAAGACAAGGAAATTGTGAGGCGGTCGTGAAGTTGTGCTTGGTTTGCCGGCCCGAGTGGTTTTGCCGCGGGCGTAGCCGACAGACCGTGTGTTCAGGGGCGCGGGGCGTAGTCGGGTGGCGGTACAGGGTTAATGGGCGTGCGGGGCCGAGCCCTGAGACACCGCATCTCTGAGCCTGGGATTAAGCGGCGTTTCGTGGGGCAGCAGCAGGGATCGGCCGACGCGCCGGTCTTCCTCGCCGTAGGACGCATCCATGTCCAGGGCGGGGTTCGGCGGTGGGAGTTCGCCGTGCTTGAGGAAATGCTCGGCCCGGTTCGCCGCATCCTCTAACAACAACTGCGCCTGGTCTCGGAGCCGACGAAACTCACTGCCGCCCAGCGGGTTATCGTCGCAACGCAGCGGGCCTTGCATCACGATGACGATCCGGCCAAATGGCAGGGGAAAACGGGTCCGGTCCCAAGTGCGTGCTTTGATCGAGCGCGAACTGATGGCGTGGATGGCGAAGATCGGCGCCCCGGTTTCGTTGGATAACGCGATGATCCCCGGTTTGAGTACCCGCACCGGCCCAGACGATCCGTCGACCGCCAATGCCAGGAGCACTTCCTGGCGATCCTTGACGTGTTGAACGAGGTCTTTGAGTACAGGGCTTCGGCGTGACTTGCCCTTTGATGAGCCGCCACGGAAGACGTGGTAGCCCTGACGTGTCAGCGCCGCGGTAATGATCTCGCCGATATCGCTGCGGCTGGCGAGCGTGGTCGGCTTGAACTCCCGGTAGGCCCAGGGTGTCAGCACCACGTTCTCGTGCCACAACGTTACCAGGATGTTCCGGTGCCGATTCATGGCGACGGCCCCCCGTGACAACCCGTAGGACTCGATCCGGCTGGTGTACCAGACAAGCGACATGTAAACCCAGATAACCCAGGCCAGGATCCATGCCGCGCCGCGCACGGCCGGGCCGCTGAGTTTCTTGCGGAACGAGCGCACACTCTGCTTTACCGCAAGACGACCGGTTTGTATCCGCGACATCACGCTCGGCATATTCGTGGCTTTCCAACAGTAGCGCTAGAGGTCAGGTCGGGTGTGTGCATGAGTTTATCGTAGCGTAAACCACGGGTTGTTTGCACGCCGTTGCGGGCATAAAAAACCCGGCCTCTCGGCCGGGCTTGGATTAGCTAATTGATTCGCACCTGAGGTTCAGGCGAGCCCGTCGGCCTTGCCCATATGCACCATCAGGTCGATCACGCGGCTGGAGTAGCCCCATTCGTTGTCGTACCAGCTCACGACCTTGAAGAACTGGTCGCTGAGCCCGATGCCCGCTCCGGCATCGAACGTCGAGCTGTGCGGGTCGGTGATGAAGTCGCTGGAGACGACCGGCTCGTCGGTGTAGCCCAGGTAGCCCTTGAGCGGGCCGGACTCGCTGGCGGCCTTCATCTTCTGGCATATCTCTTCGTAGCTGGTCCTCTTCTCGGTCCGCACGGTCAGGTCGACGACCGATACGTCGGCGGTGGGGATGCGGAAGGCCATGCCCGTGAGCTTGCCCTTGAGTTGCGGCAGCGCCAGACCGACGGCCTTGGCGGCGCCGGTGCTCGATGGGATGATGTTGAAGCCACCTGAACGCCCGCCGCGCAGGTCCTTCTTGCTGGGGCCGTCCTGCGTCGGTTGCGTCGCCGTCACCGCGTGGACCGTCGTCATCAGGCCCTCAACGATCCCGAACTCGTCGTCCAGGACCTTGGCGATCGGGGCCAGGCAGTTGGTCGTGCAGCTTGCGTTGGACACGACCGTGTCTTTGCTGGCGTCGTAGACATCGTGGTTGACGCCCATGACTAGCGTCGGCACGAGGTCAGGTGTCTTGGTCGGGGCAGAGATCACCACACGCTTGGCGCCGGCGGCGATGTGCTTTTCAGCGTCGGGGCCGGCGGTGAAGAAGCCGGTCGATTCGACGACGTAGTCCACCCCGAGCTTGCCCCAGGGCAGGTTCGCCGGGTCGCGTTCGGCGGTCGTGGGGATCTTCTTGCCGTTGACGATCAGCCCGTCGTCGGCGGCCTCGACCGTGCCGTTGAACCGGCCGTGGATCGAGTCGTACTTCAGCAGGTACGCCAGGCTCGCAGGCGGGAACAGGTCGTTGATCCCGACGACTTCGATGTTGGGGTTGCTGGCCGCGGCCCGGAAGACCAGGCGTCCGATCCGGCCGAACCCATTGATACCGACTTTGATAGCCATCGCTTCGTATCTCCAAATAGAGCGTTATTGTGGGAAAAAACTCGCATGGTCCGGGCGCGATCACAGGCCGCGCTCGGCATTCAGGCGGGGGGGCAAAGGTAGTAGGGATCGGGTCTGAGGTCAAGTCATCCAGGCAGGTTGTCGGCTGTAACCGGCGAGCCGGACCGATGTAACAGCTAGCCGGATCGGCTTTCATCCCGCACAGCGGGCCGGTACACTCGCGGCCTGGATACCGGGCGGGAGGCCTGTTTTGAACAGACGGCTATTGATACTGACCCAGGGCCACGCCCGCACACTCAAGGCCAAGACCGCCGTGAGCCTGCTGAGGTATCGGCCGGACCAGGTCGTCGCCGTGCTCGATCCTGACCAGGCCGGACAGACCGCCGGCGAGGTGTTCGGGGTCGGTGGGGATATCCCGGTGATCGGCTCGCTGGATCAGGCACAGGACGCCAACACACTGCTAATCGGGATCGCCACGCCCGGCGGGGTGCTGCCCGATGTGATCAGGCCGGCGATCCTCGAGGCGATTGGCAAGGGGCTGAACATCGAGTCCGGGCTGCACGCATTTCTATGTGACGACCCCGAGATCCAACAAGCCGCCCAGGCCGCGGGAGTTTTACTGAACGATGTACGCAAGAACGACGAGCGCGATGTCGCCCAACGTAATGACATCAACGATGCCTGCCTGCGCATCCAGACAGTCGGCAATGATTGCTCGGTCGGGAAGATGGTCGTCGCGATCGAGTTGGCAGACGGTATGCGCAGCGCCGACCGGGACGCCGTGTTCGTCGCCACCGGGCAGACCGGGATCATGATCCAGGGCTCGGGCATCCCCATCGACTGTGTGGTCGCCGACTTCATCAACGGCGCAGCCGAGAAGCTCGTCCTGCAACATCAGCACCACCAGGTCATGGTCATCGAGGGCCAGGCCAGCCTCGTCCACCCGCGGTATTCTTCGGTCACGCTGGGGCTGCTGCACGGCTGCCTGCCGCATGGGTTGATCATGTGCTACGAACTGGGCAGGGAAAACGTGTACGGCATGGAGCATCTGACGATCCCGCCGCTTGGGGAAATCATCCGTCTCTACGAGCAGGCGGCGGCCCCCGGACACCCATGCAAGGTCATCGGGATCGCTATAAACACCCGGCACGTCACCGATAGCACAAAGATCAAGGACGAACGTAAGCGCATCCGCGATACGTTCGGGTTGCCGGTCTGCGATGTCATCCGTCACGGCCCCGGTGATCTGGTTCAGGCTGTGCTCGAACACGAAACCAAGCTGCGCAGCCAAGGGGCGCCGACATGAAGCTGACCCTCCACGAAGCCAATATCCCGATCCGTTACCCCTGGACAACGACCCACGGCACACGCACACACCAGCGGAACCTCATCGTCGAGCTATCCGACACCGGGCACAGCGGGTACGGGGAAGGCGCATCCATCCCGTACTACGGCGTGACCTACGACACCATGAGCGACGCGCTTGCGGCCGTGCGGTCACAGATCGAAGGCTCATCGTTCGACGACCCGGCCAAGTTCTGGGAGCGCATGCACCCGCTGCTGGCCGACCAGATGTTCGCGCTGTGCGCGCTTGACGAGGCCGCACACGACCTCTGGGGTAAACGCCTGGGCAAGCCGGTGTACGAACTCTACGGCCTGGACATGAGTAAGGCCCCGCTAAGCGACTACACCATCGGGATCGACACGATCGAGAAGATGGTCGCCAAGATGAAGGAGTTCGGCGGCTGGCCGATCTACAAGATCAAGCTCGGAACCGACGACGACATCGCGATCGTCCGGGAGTTGCGCAAACACACCGACGCCGTGTTTCGTGTTGACGCGAACTGCGCCTGGGACGCAGAGCAGACGATTGCCAACTCGCACGAGCTTGCCAAGCTCAACGTCGAGTTCATCGAGCAGCCGCTCAAGGCCGACAATTGGGACGGGATGAAGCAGGTCTTCGCCGGGTCGGCTTTGCCCGTCATCGCCGACGAAAGCTGCATCCTGGAGGCCGATGTTCAGCGTTGCAAGGGCTACTTCCACGGCGTCAATGTCAAACTCACCAAGTGTGGCGGCCAGACCCCCGCGCGAAGGATGCTCGCCCACGCCCGGGAACTGGGATTAAAGACCATGGTCGGCTGCATGACCGAAACCAGCGTCGGCATCAGCGCGATCGC
>JAJDCU010000024.1 GCA_029260655.1 Phycisphaeraceae bacterium | reverse complement strand
TGGGTCCAGGGTCCAGGGTATCGGGTATCACCGATCCGACTCCTCCAATTCCCAACCCCTCTCCCGATTACGTCCTCATCGACTGCCCCCCGAGCCTGGGGCTGCTCACCGTCAACGCGCTGACGCTCGCCGGCGAGGTCATCGTCCCGATGCAGGCCCACTTCCTGGCGCTGCAGGGCCTGGGCAAGCTCTTCGAAACGATCGCGATGATGAAGCAGGGGATCAACCCGGCGCTGAAAGTCGCCGGCGTGGTCCTTTGCATGCACGAAGGCAACACGATCCTCGCCAACGAAGTCATCAGCGACGTCAATAGTTTCCTGACCGACGCCCGCGGCACAGACGCCCCCTGGTCAGACGCCGTGGTGTACGCCCCGCCGATCCGCCGAAACATCAAGCTCGCCGAGAGCCCCAGCTTCGGCCAGAGCATCTTCGACTACGCCCCCGACTGCCACGGCGCACAGGACTACGCCAAGCTCGCCGAGTCGGTGGCCACGCAGCGTGTGTCAAAGTAATTGAAGGACGCTAGGCATGGCCAAGCATGTCTCCGACAACTACGAATCTGATCCCCGCTCTCAAGACAAATTGCCGCTTATACCAGCAAGCCAATTACAAAAACGAACCGCACAGCTGCTATTTCTAATGATTGCAAGTGTTGTTGTAACGATTATCCTACTGTTTGTTTTTATTTCTCCTCTATTGGAGCAACTGGACGGCTGGATCTATCCAGCATCTATAATTAGTGTTTCACTTGCAGGGGGTGCGATATCTCTAAAATTATGCGGGCTATTCTATCCGCGCATGGGTCTCAAATGCCCCTACTGTGGCGGGGATATTTCTCGAATCGAGATCGGAATCGATCATAATAAGCCTGACCCGGACGACAACGGTAGTTGCAACACATGCCATAGAGTTGTCGTAGATTTAGACAACTAAATTCACGTTGTTACGCTCGCGTAGACTTCAACCACCTCGCCAGCGCCGCCTTGGTCATACAGTTTACGACATCGTTTTTCGTCACCCCGGCCCTTCGCGCGGTGAGGACGCCGTACTGGAGTTGGTCGAGGTCGGCCGGGCCGTGGGCGTCGGTGTTGATCGCGAGTTTGACGCCGGCGGCGATGGCTGCGCGGGCGTGGGTGTCGCGCAGGTCAAGGCGCCAGTGATTGGCGTTGATCTCCATGGCGATGCCGCGCTCGGCGGCGGCCTGGAGTAGCACGCCCATGTCCGGGCTCAGCCCCTCGCGCCGACCGATCAGTCGGCCGGTTAGGTGGCCCATGATCGTGACGTATGGGTTTTCTATCGCTTTGAGGAAACGAGCCGTGCACTTGTCCGGCTCCTGGCTCAGCGCGGCATGGGGAGAGGCGACGACGATGTCCAGTTCTTTAAGCAGGCTGTCGGGGTAATCGAGTCGGCCGTCGGTGAGGATGTCGACCTCGCTGCCGGCGAGCACGACGATCTCGCCCTTCATTTCCTCGGCGACCTGGCGCACCGTCAGGATGTGCTTCTCAAGACGCTCCTCGGTGAGGCCGTTGGCCTGGACCTGCCCCTTGGAGTGGTCGGTGATCGCGACCGTGTGAAAGCCCCTCCGAAGCGCTGCCTCGACGAGTTGGCGTATCGTCCACTTCCCGTCGCTGGCGGTCGTGTGGGCGTGGAGCTCGGCCTTGATGTCGGAAAGCTCGATCAGTGTCGGCAGATCATCATTTTCTGCCAGCGCGACCTCGCCACGGTCCTCACGCAGCTCCGGGGGGACCCACGCCAGCTTCAGCGCCTTGAATACCTCTTCCTCCGACTTGCCTGCGACGACCGTGTCGCTGTCCTGCTTGAACAGACCCCACTCGCTGAGCTTCATCCCTATCGAGATCGCGCGCTCGCGCAGACGGACGTTGTGCTCCTTGCTCCCGGTGAAATACATCAGCGCCGCGCCGTAGCTCTCCACGGGGACGATCCGCAGATCGACCTGCATCTTTCCAGCGGTTTCGTCGGTTCGGACCGAGGTTTTGGTCTCACCCTTGGCGATCACATCGGCGACCGGCCCCAGCCCGACGAATACATCGCTGATCGCCTGGGCATCACCCGGCTTCGCGGCAACAAGCAGGTCCAAGTCGCCGATCGTTTCCTTGCCGCGGCGCAGGCTCCCGGCGTAGGTGACCGACTTGACCTGTTTCAAGTCGCTTAGCTGCTGAACAAACCACAGCGCCAGCGGCATGGCGTTGCCGATCTTTGCTCGCTTGCCGGCCTGCTTGGCGAAGGCGAGGTTCTTCCTGATGTTCTCGATTTTCTTCTTGCCAAAGCCCGGCAATTTTTCGAGCTCGCCGGTGTCCAGAGCCTTGGTCAGTTGTTCGAGGTCGGTCAGGCCGGCCTCACGCCATAGCAGCGATACGGTCTTAGGCCCCAGCCCCGGGATATCCAGCATCTTCACGACCCCGGCCGGGACGTCGTCGGCCAGGTCGGCGAACTCGGTCAGCTTGCCGGTCGAGACAAACTCGTGGATCCGGTCGGCCATGCCCTTGCCGATCCCGTCGATCTCGCGGACCTGGGCGTCGTCCATCTGCGCCACATCCACGGTCAGCTCGCCGAGCACACGGGCGGCCTTCTGGAACGCGATGACCTTAAACCGGTTAGCGCCGAGGATCTCCAGCACGTCCGCCATCTGCTGGAAGACCCGAGACAATTTGGCGTTGATCTGTGACATCCCGGGTAAGCTTACCGCCGAGCCACAGCCGGGTGAAGCGCCGGCATCGTTGCCCGGCCGGGGGGCACGCCCTAGACTGGTTTCTCAACCATGGGCCCGAACCAGCCGACCTAACCAAGATCAGGCCGACCCGCTTATGAGCCTTCACATGACGCCCCCGGCCCACCAATCCGCTCGTTCACAGGCGCCGACCGGTCACACCGGCGCCGACGCATTTGCACCCCGCCACATCGGGCCGACCGGGGACGACGCCCGGCGGATGCTCGAACTTGTCGGCTGCGCCTCGATCGACGAGTTGATCGACCAGGCCGTCCCGGAAGACATCCGGCTCAAACAGCCGCTGGATCTCGGCGGCCCGCAAGGCGAACACGAAACACTTCAACGGCTGCGAAAGATCGCGGACAAGAACACCGTCTGCCGGTCGATGATCGGGATGGGGTATCACGGCACGGTCACCCCCGCGCCGATCCTGCGGAACATCCTGGAGAACCCGCTTTGGTACACGGCCTACACCCCGTACCAGGCGGAGATCAGTCAGGGCCGGCTCGAAGCGCTGTTGAACTTCCAGACGATGGTGTCGGACCTGACCGGGTTGCCCTTAGCCAACGCTTCCTTGTTGGACGAGGCGACCGCGGCTGCGGAGGCGATGGCGATGTGTCACGCGATCGCGCGCCAAAAGAAACCTGTGTTCCTCGTCGCCGACGACTGCCACCCCCAGACGATCGCGGTGGTGAAGACGCGGGCAAAATCGATGGGGATCGAGGTGCGGGTGGTTACACCGTCCCAAGGGCAGGAGCCCGTGGGCTTGGAGGATGCGTGCGGGGTGTTGATGCAATACCCGACGACGGATGGGCGGATCGAAGACTACGCGCCGCTTGCCGAGAAGGCGCATGAAGCCGGTGCGCTGCTGGTTGCGGCGTGTGACATCCTGTCGCTGGTGCTGCTCAAGCCGCCGGGCGCGTGGGGCGCGGACATCGCGGTCGGCAGCACGCAGCGTTTTGGCGTGCCGATGGGTTTCGGCGGGCCGCACGCCGCGTACATGGCGACCCACGAAAAATACGCACGCAAGATGCCCGGCCGGATCGTCGGGGTCTCCAAGGATGCGCATGGCAACCCGGCGTACCGGCTGGCGATCCAGACCCGCGAACAGCACATCAAGCGTGACCGCGCAACAAGCAACATCTGCACCGCCCAGGTCCTGCTTGCCGTCGTCGCCGGGATGTACGCCGTCTACCACGGGCCCGATGGGCTCAAGCAGATCGCCGAGCGTATGCACGGCCACGCCCTGACCGTGGCGCGCGGGCTACGATCGCTTGGGCTTGGTGTAACCGCCTCGCCGTTTTTTGATACGGTCAGGGTCGAGGTCGGTGACGCCGACGAAGCGATTGCCAAAGCGCGCAAAGCAGGCATCAACCTCCGTAAGCTGGACAACGTGACGCTATGTATCAATGTTGACGAGACCACGGACGCGGGTGATCTGGACGACCTGTTCGCCTGTTTCGGCGGGAGCACACCGGCCGAGGTCGCACGCCCATCGACCCCCGGGCCGTTCGCACGCACCGGCGCGATCCTCGCCCACCCGGTCTTCAACCAATACCACAGCGAGCACGAGTTTCTGCGCTACACGACCCGGCTTGCTGCGAAGGACATCACGCTCGCGGACAGCATGATCCCGCTGGGCTCATGCACGATGAAACTCAACGCCGCGTCGCAGATGCTTGCGATCACCTGGCCGGTATTTTCGGATATCCACCCCTACGCCCCGGCGGATCAGACGGCGGGGTACGCCGAGCTGTTCAAGGACCTGGAAACCTGGCTCGCGGAGATCACCGGGTTCAGCGCGGTCTCGCTGCAACCCAATGCCGGGTCGCAGGGCGAGTACGCCGGGCTGTTGGCGATCAGACGGTATCACGAATCGCGCGGCGACAAGCAGCGCGATGTCTGCCTGATCCCGGTCAGCGCCCACGGGACCAACCCCGCCTCGGCTGTGATCGCCGGGATGCGCGTCGTCCCGGTCGGGTGCAAGGGCAACGGCGACATCGATATCGACGACCTGCGCGCCAAGGCGGACAAGTACAAAGACCAACTCGCCGCACTGATGGTGACCTACCCGTCGACGCACGGTGTGTTCGAAACCACCATCAAAGAAGTCTGCCAGATCATCCACGACCACGGCGGACTTGTTTACATGGACGGCGCGAACATGAACGCGCAGGTCGGTTTGTGCCGGCCTGGCGACATCGGCGCGGACGTCTGTCACCTGAACCTGCACAAAACCTTCTGCATCCCACACGGCGGGGGCGGCCCGGGGATGGGCCCGATTGCCTGCAACGATCAACTTGCGCCGTTCCTGCCAGGCGACCCGCTGACCGGAGACGGCCCTGTCAGCGCCGCGCCCCACGGCAGCCCGATGATCCTTCCGATCACGTGGATGTACATCGCCATGATGGGCGCCCAAGGCCTGACCCAGGCGACGCAAGCCGCGATCCTCAGCGCCAACTACATGGCGACCCGGCTTCGGGGCCACTACGACGTGCTCTACACCGGTGAAAGCGGGAAAGTCGCCCACGAGTTCATCATCGACTGCCGGCCGTTCGAGAAGTCGGCGGGCGTCCGCGTCGAAGACATCGCCAAGCGGCTGATGGACTTTGGGTTCCACAGCCCGACGATGAGCTGGCCGGTCGCCGGGACGCTGATGATCGAGCCGACCGAGAGCGAATCCAAGGCGGAGCTTGACCGCTTCTGCGATGCGCTGATCACGATCCGAGGCGAGATCAAACGGATCGAGACCGGCGACCTCGATAAGGATGACAACCCGCTGAAGCACGCCCCGCACACCGCGGCGGCTGTGAGCGACGACCACTGGCCGCACACCTACCCGCGCAGCCTCGGGGCCTACCCCGCGCCCTGGCTGCGCGAGCACAAGTACTGGCCCCCGGTCGGTCGGATCGATAACCCCTACGGCGACCGCCACCTGGTCTGCACCTGCCCGCCGATCAGCGACCTGTCAGAAGATTAAATCCATAGGCACGACCCCCGTAGCGTCCTGTCGTTTCGCGGCGCCGGGTTGAGATGGATCACAGTTGAAGCGCACGCCTAGCACCACATGGGTATGTGGGGTTTGATTGGATTTACGTTGACCGCAACGCCCGAGGAATAAACGAGCCCCGTATCACGGAGCCCCCGGGCTCACCACTTCGTCGATCCGGCGGACCAGGGCCCAGTCTTCCTTGTACGAAACCGTCGAGAACCCGACGACGCCCTCGGCAAGCTCCTGGGTGATAGACGCGTCCTGGACCTTGAATTCCAACAGGGCCTGACGGATCTTCTCCGCCAGTTCGGGCTTGAGGTTATAGACGTACCCGATCGCCGCCTTGGGGAACTTCTCTGACTTATAGATCTCCCTGAAGTCCGAGGCGTTGATGGTGCCCCGGGCGATCGCGGAAGCGAGCACATCACTGGCGACCGCCGCCGCCTGGTACTTGCCCTGTGCGATGCCGAGGATCGACTGATCGTGCCCACGGGAGAAGACAAACCGGTAGTCCCCATCGGGGTTCATCCCGAAATCGCTCATCAGCAGAACCATCGGCGCTTTGCACCCGGAGTTCGACCCGGGCTCGGTAAACGCGATCTCGTGCCCGACCAGGTCCGCCGGTGATTTGATCGCACTGGAAGCCGGGACGATGATCTTCATGGTGTAACTGTAACTGCCGTCTTCCTTGGCGGGCGCCGCGACAGGGACGAAGCCGCAGAGATTGACCGCATCGGGGACATTTCCGGTGTTCATCGCCGTGACGTGTAGCCGGCCCTCGCGAAGCGCCTGGAGCTGGTCGTGTGCCGACTGGAAGCGCACATACTGCACGGGCTTGCCGGTTGCCTGCGCCAGGTGCTCGGTCAGCGGCTGCCACGCCCGCTCGTTGGCCTCGGCGTTTGTTTCGGCTACGTACGAGAACAGGATCGCCTGGGGGTCAACCCAGCGCACGGCATCCTTAGGCGCGTCGGCAACCTTGTCGCCGTCCACGTCGGAGTAGATGTTCGCCAGCAAGCTCGGCCGGGGCTTGTCCAGCCCGAAGATACGCTTGGTCCGCGACGCGTCTTCTTGCGGCAGGTTGTTCTTCCCGACCTGGTACGCCGCCGCCGCGATCGCGATCACCACGAGGATGGTCACCATCAACCGTGTCATCGAAAACTGAAACCCCTTCGAAGAGACCTGTTCGGACTCACCCATGATATGTCCCACCATGCTAGAAGTGATAAACGGACGTGACGCACGGTTACCCACCGCGAGCAAACACTCATGCACACACCAGTGTCCGGCTTTACACGCCTAGGTCAACCCACCGGGGGGCGATGCACCGGGGGGTCAGATCAATAGATATCGTATCTATTTCGCCACAAATGATTTATGGGAGATTACCCCGCCGCAAAAAATCACCGACCGTACACTTTTGTGTCCGGGTGGAAGGCGTACCAGGCGAACCAGAAGGTGTGGACGGCCTGTGAGCCTTCGGGGGTCTCGACCACGCGGACCGTGGCGGGGGTGCCCTGAGCTTGCAGGATAATTCGTTGGCCGGCGAGGGTGTCTTCGACCCGGCCGTCGGCAGCGGCCACGATCGAATCAACGGGGTAGGCCTTGGCGACACCGCCGACAAAGACGCCGACGACCGGGGTCTTGTTGAGGAAACGATCGTCGGTCGGCTCGACGGGGAACATCACGTCGTCGTTTTCGAAGTACCGGGTGTAGGGGGTGTCGTCGTAGCCTCGGTAATGTCCCGTATCGATTGTGGCGACGGTCGAGTCCGGGTGCTCGTCGCTCCATTTAGCGAAGGTGGTCAACTCCCAGCCGGCCAGGTGCCTAAGCGACCTGCCGGCGTTGGGCCCGCTGACGGCCTCGAACCCGACCTGCGACCACAGCGCGTCGTCCTGCCGGTCGTGTAGCAGGACGTTGGAGTTGAACAAGAGCCCGGAGATGCCGAACTCGTAGGTCTTGCCGTCGAGCCGACGGTCGACCACGGAGACCGAATCACACAGGGGGCAGAAGATCACAGCGATCGGGACATCGGCGATCACGTCGTTGTAACACTCGTGATAGTTAAGCACCTTGATCGGGTAGGCCCGGCTTTGCCCGTCAATGGTGATCCCGACGACCCGGTCGTCGTCGTTCATGAAGTCCGCCTCCAGGACCGGCGCGACCGCCGGGTCGGTCAGCGAGGGGATCCCGTCCTTGCGTGGCCCGCCGGAGAGGATGCGGTCCTTGGGCAATCGCAGATCGGTCAGGTCGAAATCGGGCTCCCTCGACGCCGCGTTGACCAGCGCAGGCCGGGTGCCTGATGCGCCGTTGGCGATCCTTACGACCTCGTCCCATTGGATGAAGCCGACGATCCCCGCGGCGGCGACGGCCATGAACAGGCCCAACACCACCTTCGCCGGCGTCCAGTAGGACTCGGCGGCGGCGGTTTCGGCGGTAGCGGTCTGGTCTGTGGCCTGGTCTGCGGCTTCTTGTGAGAGATCAGCGGTCATGGTCGTGGCTCCCGACCTGTGACGGAAATAGACAAAAAATCCGCCGCGCAGGGTAACTGCCCGGCGGCCCACAACCCCTGCACGAGCCCAACCCCGCTTGACCGGATGTTATTCCATGATTCTTTCACCCAGACATGGCGGTCCGCTGTCTGCGGGGCCACTCCGGACACACCGGCCGTGCGGCGCCCGCTGCTACGGGGCCGGCTCGACGACTTGCTGGTGCTGGATCAATACCTCCAGCGTCATGCCGGTCTGGGCCTTGATCCGTCGTCGGGCTTGCGCGGTGTCGATTGACTCGATGTGGCCGTCATTGAAACCCACAGCGATCTTCTCCGGGTCCATCGAATCTCTGGGGTTCTCAAACAGGCTGATCGTCTCCGAGGGGATTTGATCTTCGTCCATCGGTGGCGTGGGAACGAAGATGTACGAGCTGTTCTGCCGTATCCACACTTCCTGACGGGGCTGCGGCCAATCGGCAAACTGCGGGGGCGCTCGCTTGCCGGAGGCCTTGGACAGGAATAGCTCGGCGTTCTGAAGGTTGCTTTCGCGCCACAAGACCCCGATGCCGCCGGGAAACTCATCGCCGTGCTCGGCCGCGTACATAATCCGCATGACCTCGATCTGACGGGCGTTGCTCAAACTCTGCATCTGCATCGCGGTCCGCCGCGCCGCGCCCAGCGCCGGGAGGAGGATGCCCACGGCCATCGGCGCGGCGAAGGTCATATTCGACCCGGTCTGCGGACCCAGCAGCATCGCGCCGGGGAACGGCGAGATCGCCCGGACGTGATAGCCCTGCTCATCCGACCATGCGGTCTTGCCCGCCGGCGCGAGGTAGGGTTCGAGACGGTTAAACGGCGGCAGCAGCATCGGCATCGCGTCCCCGCCGGCCATCGCGATCATCCCCGAACCGAGTTGGCTGATAAACACCAGGTTCTGGTACGAGCCCGCGGCGGTCTGGGGCAGGTCGGCGAAGAGGATCGACGACGCTTTTTCGTTCCCCAGCCGGGCGCGCACCTGTTGATACCGCGGGTTGGTCACGATCGAATCGCCGCCGCCTTGGGCATGTGCCCGGGCGAAGTCCCCGGCGGCCAGAACACTCTGAGGATACAGCCCGACATAGAGACTGCCTTCATACACCGACCATGTCGGCGCAACGAAGGGGAACCCCAGGCTGTGCACCGTCATCGCGCCGTCCCCGCTGCCGTCCTGGGCCGTGAGGAACTTCACCGTGAAATCCTGATCGCCCCACTGGCTCATCAGCATGTTGGCGGTCGTCTGGAGAGAGAGAAGCGCCTGCTCGAATTTCTCCGCGTCGCTGAGCGTGTTGACCAGGCAGAACCCAAGCGAGCCGCTGCCGATCGCGCCCGGATCGGTGTAGACCACCCAGGCGGAACCCAGTGCGCGGATCAGGTCTGTCTCGATGTCCACCGCGGTCATCCCGCTGACCATCCCCAGGGCACCGTCCATCTGCATCGGAAGCTGGGGGTCGATCTCGGTAAGCGCCCGGCGGGTCTCGTCCAGCAACGCCGCCAGGTCCAAGCGCGTCGCGAGCATCCAGGTCGCGCTCGCGGGCACAACCGAAAGCTCCTGCTCGGTGATCGGTTTGCCGTCAAACAGCGTCAAAAAGCCTTTGCGCGGCGAGGGCGCATCGATATAACCGTCCACGCGCCAGTCGGGCCCGTCGAACGACGCGCTCCACGCCAGGGCGTTTAAGCCCGAAAGCCCGGTCGCCGAACGGACCTTCGACCATGTCTCGATCTCCTGGGGGATCCCGTCGGCCTCCACCGCCGTGTCGATCAACGACACCAGCGCCGCGCCGTCGGCATAAACCACCAGCACGCCGTCGGGCTGAACGTGGGCGAGTGTCTGTTTGAACCGTGGGTTCTGCGCAAGCGATCCGGCCGGGCCGAGGTCCAGCCCGTCCGCGCCTTCGGTGGTCGGGGTCCCGATCGTCAGGGTCACCATGTCGCCCTGGCGCTCAGCGTGCAAAGGCGCATCCGGCGGCGCCTGATCGATCATCCGTGCAAGCTCCGCCAACAACGCGTCGCCCTGGTCATCCCAGAGCACGACGAAGCGGATGGGGAACTTCGCATCGGGCCCGCTTGTTTGTTGTAGGTACGCCGCCGTCGGGTTACGCCAGGATGCGCCGCCGATCGTCCTGATCAAGTCGAGCACCATCTTGGCATCAGCGTCGCCGTTGCTGGCTTTCTCGATCACCGAGAGCAATTGCGAGGTAACGGCCGGCAGGTCGGTCGTGTCTTTCAGGGCTTTGAGGTTGGACCCGTCGTAGGCCTCGCCCAGGTCGTTGACCCCGCGCCAACCGATATACAAAGCCGCGTCGTCCGGCACGTGCTGGATCAACGGCTGGGCCGACGCGGACGCGGAGAAGACCGCCAGGAAAAGAACCGCCAGGAATGGCTTGCGCATGGTATTACCCCGAATCAGGAACAGGAAAAGCCGCAAGCCGACGCCCGGCTGCGGAGACACGATGATACCACCTGTAGCCCGGACCGGCGCTGTGAGTGTAAGGCGGGCGCAGCCGGTGAAGTGAAGCGGGCTTACCCCTTGAGCCCGCTGGAAGCCGTGGACTGGACGAAGTACCGCTGGGCGGCGAAGAACAGCACGATACACGGGAGCATGGTCACGAAGCTGGCGGCCATCAGCAGCTGCACATCGCTTGTACCGTACTGTCCGTTGAAGGCGTTGAGCGCCAGGGTCAGCGTCCGCTGGTCGGGGCTGTTGAGGTAGATCAGCGGCCCGAGGAAGTCGTTCCATGTGAACATGAAGGTATAGATCGCCACGATCGCGATCACCGGGCCCGATAGCGGCAGCATCAAACGCCAGTAGATCATCGTGTTCCCCGCGCCGTCGATCCGCGCAGCCTCGACCAGTTCCTCGGGGACCTGCGTGAAGAACTGGCGGAACATGAAGACGTAAAACGGCGAGCCCAGCCACATCGGGATGACCAGCGGCCAGATCGTGTCGATCATCCCCAGGTTCCGAAACAGGATGAACAGCGGGATCATGCTCACCTGCGGCGGCAGCATCATCGTCGACAGCATCAGCATGAACAGGAAATTCCGGCCGCGGAAGCGGAACCGCGCGAACCCAAAGCCCACCAGGCTCGACGACAGGATCTGACCGATCACGCATAGCACGGTGATGACCGTCGTGTTCGCCAGCGCGCCGGTGAAGTTCATCCGCTTCAGTGACGTGGGGTAGTTGCCCCAGCGCGGGGTGAGCCTTTGCTGCACATCGCTCTGTGCCACGATGTACTGCTCGCCATCCAGCGGGTGCGGTTGCTGTAATACAAGTACCTCGCGATGCCCGCCGACGGCGTCAGAGTCGACCGCGACCCGCATCATGTGCCCCTCATACTCGATCGACGACACCGACAGGATCTCATCCAAGTGGACCTCCCGGACCTCACCGGTCTCCAGTGTGACCTCGAGCCACCAGCCGGCGAGTTCATCCTTGTACGTTACGGCCAGGTACGCGTCATCTTCCTCAATCATATAGATCGCTGGTGTCGATAGATCGGCCTCCGGTACGCGGATCGTTTCACCGGCCAGCGGGTGCTCGGGCATCTTGACCGTGACACGGATCGTCTTGGCCGCCTCGAACTTCTCGCCCAACGAGACCTCCAACGGTTTGCCTTCGACCTCGATGTACGACGCCATCGGCACCAGGGTCGGGGGGATCTTGCTGGCCTCGGCCTCGGTCTTGAGGCTGTTGCTGAGCATCCAGTAGAACGGCACTAGCAGCAGCATCGCGCCGAAGAACAGCAGGCTGTAGACCAGCACGGTGTGGCCGTCCACCTTCTTCTTCCGCTTCTTGATGGGGCTTGGCGTCGTCATCACTTAAGCCCCTCGTAATGCACCCAGCTCTTGCTGGTCTTGACCACCACCAGCGTCAGCGCCAGCAGCACCAGGAACAGCACCCACGCCATCGCGGATGCGTAGCCCATCTTGTGGTACTCGAACGCCTCGCGGTACAGCTTGAGCACATAGACCAGCGTCGCGTTGCCCGGCCCGCCGTTGGTCATCACGTACACCTGTGTGAACACCTGGAACGAACCGATGATCCCCATCACCAGGTTGAAGAAGATCAAAGGCGACAGCTGCGGCAGGGTGACATTGAAAAACGCCCGCATCCGCCCAGCGCCGTCGATCTTCGCCGCTTCGTAAAGCGACTCGGAGATGCCCTTAAGCCCGGCAAGATAAATCACCATCCCCGCGCCCACGCCCCAGAGCGCCATGATGACGTAAGCAGGAATCGCAAACAGTTCCGCATCCACCCCGAACCAGTCCGGGGGACGGTTTAACAACACATATTCCGAACCCAGCGAAACCAATAACCCGTTGACCCAATCGATCGCCGGGCCGAGCACCTCATAGCCCCAACCCAGGATCCGGTTGATGATCCCCTTCTGGTTGTCGAACATCATCACCCAAAGCGTCGCCAGCGCCACACCCGACACGACCGACGGCACGAAGAAGACCGTCCGGTAGACCGCGATTCCCTTGACCTTCTGGTTCATCAGGACCGCGACCAGCAGCGCCAGCACCTGCCCAAACGGCACCGCCAGCAGGGCGTAATACGTTGTCACCCACACGCTCTTGGTGAAACTCCCGTCGTACTCGATCATGTGCCCGAAGTTGCCCAGGCCCACGAACTGGGCTTCGCTGAGCGGCTGCATACTCGTCCAGCGTGATAGCGCCAGAAGCAGCGACACCAGCATCGGCCCGAACGTTAGAACCAAAAATCCGATGATCCACGGCGAGATAAACACCCACCCGGCGCGCTCCTGCGCACGGTCGATCGCGCCCAGCTTCTCTCGCCTAAGCCAGAAGAACAGTGCCGCCACCGCGACGAACAGAACCCCGGCCGCCGAACCAATGACCGCCTTCCAAGGCATCTTCGGGAACGCCTTATTCCGCAGCGGGCTCTTGAGTTCCGCCAGCCAGCGCGATTCGATGTTCTCCGCCGACTGCTTAGGCGTCCTCTGGTTCAGCCGGATCGCCTGGTCGACCTCCTCTTCCATGATCCGCGCGAACTCGGGCTGGGGCGGCATCTGCCCGATCCTTGCCGAGTCGATCAGGTCGATAAAGAGCTTGGCGTTCGCCGGCCTCTGTCCCGGCTGGAGGAAATCGTCGGACTCGGCGATCGGCCGGGTGCAGGGCACCGCAAGGCCAGACAGCGCGGTAAGACGCTGACCGTCGGGCCCGCAGAGGAACTTCATCAACCTGAACGATTCGTCCGGGTGCTTGGATGTCGATGAGATGGCCCAGGCCGTGGTCGCGATCGCGCTGGCGGGGGTCTGGCCCTGCATATGCGGGAAGGGGACGACGTCCCATTCGAACGTGTCGATCGATCGGAAACGAGGCGTGCGCCACCGGCCGATGGGCCCGACCACGCCGATCCGCCCGGTGAAGAACTCTTGCTCGCCCAGGCCTTGCGCGTCGCCGCTGGAGGCGTTGTAGGCGGTCTGGTCGACGAATCGCATCCGCCGGATGCGCTGCATGGCGGCGATCGCGCCGGGCTCGTCGAGGGTGACGTCGGTGAAGTCGTTGCCGTTGAAGAAGTCTCCGCCGTGGGCCCAGACCATGTTCCGAAGGACCGCCGGCCAGGAGGCGATCACCGAGCCGTACACCCGGCCGTTGGGGTCTTCCAGCGCACTGATCTTCTTCATCGCGTCGTCGAACTGATCCCACGTCCACCCGTCGTAGGGCACCTCAACGCCGGCACGCTTAAAGAGCTGGAGGTTGGCGTACATGAGCATCGGCGTGAAGTCTTTGGGGATCCCATACAGCGGCCCCTCACCGAGCGTCTTGCCGTCATACTTGTACGCGTCGAGCAGGACAGGGAAGAACGCGCCGATCCAGTCTTCGCCGGTCTGCGCGGTGTCCCGGGCGATCCGCTCGTCGATCGGTTCGATCAGGCCCATCCCCGCGAGCTTGGGCACGTCCTCGTACCGCAGGTAGAAAAGGTCCGGCGGATCCCCTGCGGCGAACATCGTGTTGAGCTTGGTGTCGTAGTCCGAGGCGTGCAGTCGGTTGATCCGGATGTCGGGGTTCTCCGCCTCAAACGCCTGGACCAGGGACTCGAGGATCTCGATCTCGGCGTTGTCACCCCAGTGCAGGATCGTCAGCTCGGTACGGGTGTCCGCCCGTGCCTGGCGCAGGTTTCGGTACGACCGTACCCCCACGTCGACAAACGCCCAGATAATCACCAGCACCGCCGCCAGGCCCAGCAGGATGCGTGAGACAAAGGAGAAGATTCGGCCTGCTTTGGTAAAGGTCATCGCACCTGCTCTCTGCTGGCCAGCACCGCGGACCCGTAGGGGGCTAAGCGAACGGTGATCGTCGGGCCGGGCTCGGGCTGTTGTCCGGCGCCTGCGATCGGCTCAAGGACCGGGCGTGCGTCGGCTGCGTCCGACAGGTCGGCGCTGAGCCGGGCCTGGGCCGGGTCTAACCAGTCGATCATCATCGCATCCTGATCGGTGTCGGCAAGCGGGATACGCACCGAGCGCTCGACCGGGCTTTTGTTGATGACGATATAGACGTGTTGGCCGTCCAGGTCACGGGCGAACGCCAGCACCCCGGTTTTGTCGTCGGCGATCAGTGTCCTGAAAAAACCACGCTGCAGTGCCGCCAGTCCACGGCGCAGCGCGATCAGGCGCTGGTACCCGCTGAACAGTTCCTGGTTGAAGACGATCTGTGGATCGTCGTAGGGCAGCAGGTCGCGCCAGATCATCGGCTGACGGTTGGCCGGGTCGTCCGGGCTCCACATCCCCGCCTCCGTGCCGTAGTAAATCATCGGAGCGCCCATGAACGTCATCTGGCAGACGATCGCCTGGCTCATCCGCCGCCACTGCAGCGCGTTTGGCCGAGCGATCGAATAGTCCGGCCCGGTGCCCTGGGGCTGGTTGGCTGTGTCGTACCCCCGGTCGGGGTTGGCGAACATGGATGCCAGGCGGTCGGTGTCGTGGCTGTCGATCAGGTTCTGCTGGACCAGCGCCGATTGCAGGGGGTAGGCGTAGACGAGTTGGTTGAGCAGGTCGGAGAACGCGCTTGGGCTGATCGCGGTTTCCCGGTCGACGAAGAAGTCCTGCATGGGGATCGCGAACTGGTAGTTCATCACCCCGTCGAACTGATCGCTGGCAAGCCAGGGCTGGGCCCAAGTCCATATCTCCCCGGTGATGTAGGCGTCGGGGTTGATGGACTTAACGAAGCTGCGCCACTCGATCCAGAAAGGGTGCGGGATATCGCTGGCGACGTCCAGCCGCCAGCCGTCAACGCCCTTAGAAGGGTCGCCATCGGGGGCCATCCACCTGCGTGTGATGTCGAAGATGTGCTTTCGCGGCCCGGGCGCCAAGCCCGTGACGGGGTCCTTTTTAAAGATCGGCAACTGTCCGTTGTCGTGGTCCCAGGCGCGCCACTGGATCCCCCCTGGCTTGCCCGGCGCGCCGCCGGTGCCCCAGTCGAAGATGTCGAACCAGTCCGCGTACACCGAGTCTTTGCCGTTTCTAAGCACATCTTCAAAGGCGTAGTGGTGTTCGCCGACGTGGTTGAACACGCCGTCGAGGATGACCTTGAACCCCTGTCGGTGCGCCTCCTGGATAAAGTCCAGGAAGACCTTGTCGCTGTCGGACCACTGCCATGTGCCGGGGTCTTGTGTCTCGCCCTGGAGTTTTTCGAGGTCGCCTCGGACACCGAAGTTGTCGTCGATGTGTCGGTAATCGCTGGCGTCGTATTTGTGGAGGCTGACGGACTCGAAGACGGGGTTGAGATAGATCGCGTTGACGCCCAGCTCCCGCAGGTAGGGGAGCATCTCTTTAGCGCCCTGGAAGTCGCCGCCGAAGCGCCTGGCCCAGACGTTGCCTGCGCCTGCGTAGAAGTTCTCCTTACCCGGGGCCTCGCCGGGGAGGGTCGCCCACCAGTTGGCCTGCCATCGCTGGGTGTTGTCCGGGTCGTTGGACGTGTTGCCGTTTCGGAACCGCTCGGGGAATAGCTGGTACCAGACCGCGGCCTTGGCCCAGTCGGGCGTGACATACGCCGGACGCATGTCGCAGGTGTAAGCCGACCCCGCAGCCAGGTCCAACGTATCGAGCAACCCCTTCGCCGAGCGGTACCGCTTGACCGACCCATCGGTCAGCTCAAACAGGTAATGCACCGCCCGGCCATCGGTCTCGATCAGCGCGCCGTAGCGGTCGAGCCCGACGGCCTCGCCGCAGTGGTCCAGGGGGTGGCGCGACCATTGCTCGTCGCCGTCAGGGCGCAGCAGCACCGCGGCCCGCTTAACGTCCCGGGTCTGTGTCCTGATGCTCAACCGCAGCAGCGTGTTGGACGCCACAGCCATATCCGGCACATCGGACGGGTCGTGGATGACCACCGACGGCTTGATGTGATCGGGCAGAGGCGCCGGCAACCCGCGTGCGTCGACCCCGACCAGGACCGCCGAGTTCATCCCGAAGTTCCCATCGGACCGCTCGAATTCCGTATCGCTGGCCGGGTCGTTGATCCATGTGTCGCCGTTGACGACGAACTTGTACCAGTGTACGCCGTCGGGCAGCTTGACCAGCGCCTGGTACACCCCGTCGCCGCGGTCGGGCATCGGTAGCGCGTTGGTCGACCAGCCGTTGAACGACCCCGCCAGGTGTACAGTCTGAATGTCTTGCTGCGCGTCGGGCAGGTATTGGAACAGGCTCCAGGTCCCGGGCAGTTGCTCGAGTATGCCGGTGAGCGGGTCGAACTGCACCGCCGCGCTGCCGAACCGTGGAACAACCCGGACAGACATCGCTCGGCCCGTGGGGGTGTTGTTGGCGGTGGCGACGGTGACGCGCACCGTCTCCGGACCGTCCAGGCCCTGTACCAGGTAGCGGAACACCTGCTGGTCTTGCGAGGTGCCCGGGATCATCCGGCTGCTTGGCTGCGTCGACACGGGGTCGGCCCCGACCGACACCAGGTAATCAGCCGCGGGGGCCGCGGCGCATGCCGACAACAGCCCGGCTATTGCTAGAACGGTTAAACGCCCGACCCGGGAACAACGCCCACCAACCATCAATCGCATCAGTCAGAAATCTCCGTGGCCTAAGCCGACGTCGCGGTCGGCGATCAGTCCTTGTGCATCACGAGCATTGAAAAAGGCTGCAACAGAACCTCGCCGGACGCCTTGCGGATCGTGTCCACACCGGCGTACTTGTGATCGACGACGATCTGCCATTCACCTTCAGGCAGGACAAACCGCTTGGCATCGGGGCCGCCGTTGTACGCCACCAGCAGGGTCTGCCAATCGTCGCCCACCGCTTGGCCGTCGAGTGTGAACCAGACCGGCCCCGGGCCGTCGTGGAAGTCCATGTGTTCACGGACCTGCTTGCGGTGGGACATCCTAAACGCGGGGTGCTCACGGCGCAGCCGGATCAGACCCCGGGTGTACTCGAACACATCGCGGTACGCGTTCTTGCGGGGCCAGTCGAACTTATTGACCTCGTCCCCGGCGTTGTACGAGTTGTGGTTGCCCAGCTTCGTGCGTGCGAAGTCGCTGCCCCCGTGCAAGAACGCCACCCCCTGGCTGGTCAGGACGATCCCCATCGCCAGCTTGTGCATCGCGCGTTTGGTTTTGTCGTCGGTGTCCGGGAGGGTGTGCGTGAGCTTGTCCCAGAACGTCCGGTTGTCGTGGGCCGAGATGTAGTTGATCGATTCGGCCGGCGACTCGGCGAAGTCGTCGATCGCGCCGGCCAGCCCGTTACGCATCTCCTTGATGTGCCCGCCGCCCATCGCGTACCCGGGCGCCACGCCGTCGAGGTCGCCCCGGATCGCGTTGCGCAGGTGGTCATTGAACACCCCGACCCGCATCCCCTTCTGCGCCCCCTTGGGGAAATGCGTCGGCCCGCCGCCGGTCCACGGTTCGCCGTAGATCAGCAGGTCCGGCCGCATCCCGTGAAGCTCCTTCTCGATCTGACGCACCGACTCCTTGTGCATCATCCCAAGCAGGTCGAAGCGGAACCCGTCGATGTGGTATTCGTCGACCCAGAATTTCAGCGAGTCGATGATGTACTTGCGCGCCATGGGCCTCTCGTCCGCGACCGCGTTGCCGGTCCCCGATTCGTTGCGCAGCCGGCCGCCGGGCGTTGTGCGGAAGTAGTACCAGGGCACGGCCTGGTCGAACGGGGAGGCGGCGAACGACGAGCTGGTGTGGTTGTACACCACATCCAACACGACCCGGATCTCGGCGTCGTGCAGCGCCTTGATCGTCGCCTTGAGGTCTTTGATCGCCTGCGCCGGGTCGTCGGGGTCCGTCGAGTACTGGGCTTCGGGCACGTTAAACAGCGCCGTCCAGTAGCCCCAGTTGTATTCGTCCATCTTCGAGCTGAAGTCCTGGACCGGCAAGAGGTGCACGGTCGTGACCCCAAGCTCCTTAAGGTGAGACACGCCGGTGGCGATCCCATCCGAGCCGACGCCGGGATTGTCGTGTGTCAGCCCCAGGAACTTGCCGCGAAACTCCGGCGGGCAGGTGTCGTCTGCGATCGAGTAGTCCCTAACGTGTATCTCGTAGATCACCTCGTCGGTCGGGCTGGCGATGACGGGGGGCGTGTCTTGTTCCCAGCCGTCCGGGTCGGTCGCGTCCAGGTTGACGACCATCGACCGAGCGCTGTCTTTGCTGGCGGCGAAGCAGTAGATATCGGGGACCGTGCGCTGCTCGTCGTAGGACGTGAAGCGGTACATGTAGTACACGCCGTCAAGATCGCTCTCGATCCGTGCACGCCAGACCGAGCCGTGCCCGCGCGACATCGCCACGGTCTGATACGGCTCGGGGTCGTCGGCCGATTTGAACAATAGCAGCTCGACCTGCTTTGCCACGGGCGACCAGGTAGCGAACGCGGTTGCTGAGGGTGTGTAGTCGCTGCCCAACGCCGCGCCCAGGTCGTGGAACGCGTCGTCCATGAGGATGTTGCGTGCGAATACGGTAGCCCGTGCCTCAGGCTCGACCCCCGGCAGGTTCAAGGTCAAGCCCACGGACACTTCGCTTAGCCCGACCGGCTTCTTCAAGCGCAAGACGAAGTCGCGCGAACCCGCCTCGCCGTGGCCAAGCGCCTTGATCTCGCCGACCTCGAAACGTTTGGCCCCCGCCTGCACCCAGCCCGCCGGTTCGCTCAGACGGTCGGCGTGCACCGGCTGATTCAACCGCACGTGCAGTTTGTCGGGGCTATCAAGAAAAACCCGTTGGATCTGCAAAGAAAAGTCCAAGGCTGTCGTATCCATAAACACACGGTCCTCGCCAGAGATCACCCACCCCTCGGCGACCCCGTCCGGGCCGATCGAAACAAAACGATCCTCGCCCGACTCGCGCTGCCGCCAGTCGCCTTCACGGATGATAAAGCCTACACGATCTGTTGGCTCATCAAGCAGGATCCGGGCGTAGGCCCCGAATCCGTCTTCGGCGTCCAACGGGTAGGCCCGGCCCTGGGTGTCTTGGGCCTCGGGGGCCCAGGCCCAGACGTTCCAATCATCATACTGCCCGTCCGGGCGGTGGTAATGCAGCACGACCACGGCCTGGGCGCCGACCGCCTTAGCCGACTCTGGCGCCGCGGACTGGAAAGCTGGCGGCTCGGTGATCGGCTCAGCCCCCGGCGGCGGGCCACGGGGCTCGACCGCCTGCGCCTCATCGATCAACGGGGCCGAGGTCTCGAAAGACAGCCGGTCCTGGTGGACCCAGACCTCGGCGACCCCCCCGGCGTCGACCTCGACGAAGCGGTCCTGGTCGCCGTCTTTTTCCTGCCAATCGCCTCGGCGGACGATAAACCCGAAGTTCGCATGCGGCTGATCGAACACCGCCACCGTGTACCGGCCGAACGCATCGGCGTCGTCAAGCCCGAACGCCTTGCCGTCGGACCCGACCGGCCAGGCCCAGATGTTCCAATCCGTGTAGTCCGCCGCGTCACGGCGGTAATGGACGATCAGGACAGATTCGCCGTCGAAGTCCTGCGCCGTCTTCGCTTCGCTCAATGTCGGGGGGGTTAATTCCGCCGCCGCCTGCGCGCAGCACCACAAGGCCATGCACATCGGGAGTATCAGCCGCCTCATCGCTTGCCCTTGCCTTTCCCTGAACCGATCAACCGGCCGGGGTACGGGTCCCGACCCGGATTGATTGCCTGCATACCGATTGAACTTATGGATTCGCGGGCGCCCTGACGCCCTGGGTTGGATTCATCCCGTCCCGGCCGTGCGTACCAACGGACCACAAACACCGGCGGACGGTCAGCCCCTGGCGGGGACGATGGCGGTCGAGTCACGCAGCACCAGGTGTGTCGGCATCCGCTCGGATACCCGGTCGGTCTTGCCCCGGACACGCTGGACAAGCAACTCACATGCACGGGCGCCGACTTCGTATAACGGCAGGTGCACGGTCGTCAGGCTGGGGTTCACGAACGCCATCTGTTGGATGTCGTCAAAACCGACCACAGAGACGTCCTGGGGCACGCGCCGGCCCAACTCCACCAGCCGGTGCATCGCGCCCAGCGCCATCTTATCGTTACCGGCGAAGATCGCTGTCACGTCCGGGTGGTGCCGGATGATTTCATCGGCCGCGACCGCGCCGCCTTCTTCGGTGAACCGGCCGTCGGCCGTCCAGTGGTCGCCGCTCTCAAGCCCGGCGTCGTTCATCCGCCCGGTGAAAACCTCCAGGACGTCCCTGGCCGTCTGCGCCTCGGGCGCGCCGTTGATCAGGGCGATCTTCTTGTGCCCAAGCTGAAGCAGCACGTTCATCACCTGCTCAGCCCCCGAGCGGTAGTCGGCGACGACGTAGTCCAGCGGCATATCCGGGAAGTAGTTGTTCACGCAGACCATCGGGAAGCCCAGGCCGGCGAAGTCTTTGATGAAGTGGTGGCGGTCGTTCACGCCCAGGCAGAACATCCCGTCAACGAAACGCCGCTCGAACAACTCCAGGTGCTTGCGCTCGCGCAGGAAGTCGGGCTTGGCGGATTCGAGCATGACCTTATGGCCCAGGCGGTCGGCCCGGTCACAGATCCCGCTGAGCAGCTCGCCGAAATACGGGTCACTAAAGGCGTGGCGAAGCGGCGGCAGCAGCACCGCCAGCACGCGGGTGTACTGGCTGGACAGGCTCTGCGCCAGGCGGTTGGGGCGGTAACCGAGCTTGTCGATGATCCGCCGGACCTTGATCTGGGTAGCCTTACTGATCCGTGGGTTGTCGTTGAGGACCATCGAAACGGTGGCGACGGAGACACTGGCCTGCTGGGCGACCTCGCGCATCGACACCCGGCGGTTACCCCCTGGCCTGCCCGTGGCGGCCTCGGTCGCCTTGCCCGAACCCTGTCGGAGCTTGCGCTTGGGCGAGGATGACGAGAGATCCGTGGTGATGATGTCAGAAGGGTCCGCCATGGATGATGACCTTCAGCTCATTCTCGAAGTTGACAACCGATTGATCCCTTGGAGGGTGTAAACACGAACTGCTTAAACAGTTTAGCAGATCGTTGAACAGCGTCAAGCGTGTTTAACAGAATACCGAGTTAAATAAGCCGTCCGCTTCTGTTTGCCCCATCCGCTTTGGTTAGTCCGTGCTGGGATACGTACGTACGGAGGCCCTGCGCCGCCTGACGGGTACCTAATCGACCCGAAAATACCAGACATATACCTAACGTGATATGTTTTACTCCGGATTGATGACTGAGGGGCAATGGCCGTCCTTTTGCTATTTGCCCGGTTCTACAGACAAAAATCCCTTGACATCATGGTATCTGGGGTTATATTCAGCATTGGAGGAGAGACCCTTCGCATTAGAGCGGAGTGGGAGAGAGTTCTGAAAAACCTGACCGATGAGCCGGCCCCCCCAAACTCTTTGATGAGGGCAAGGCCTGTATGGCTCTGTCGTTTGGGGAATAGGTTAAAACGGTTAAGCAGCCGTGAAACAGGGTATGCGGAGCCGGACGAGAACGCAGCTATTATCAATGAGCGTCTAACGCTCTTTAACACTTTATGAGTTTTCATTTTTCTTAAGGAGGAAGGTATGAAAGGCTTAGGAACAGGAGTAACAGCCCTCGCCGTCGTGGCGATGGCGAGCAGCGCTCAAGCGGTCGTGGTCGACGGCAGCTCAGCCGGCGATGGCTACGGTGCCGCGCTTGCAGTCCAAACCGTGCAGACCCAGTTCGGTGATTCCGGCGGCGCCGGTACCGGCGGCGGCGAGCTC
The DNA here is from genome assembly GCA_029260655.1 of Phycisphaeraceae bacterium. GTDB lineage: Bacteria > Planctomycetota > Phycisphaerae > Phycisphaerales > Phycisphaeraceae > JAJRRS01. The sequence continues at coordinate 7,513 of JAJDCU010000024.1, read as the reverse complement.
GATGCGGCTTACGCGCAGATCTCCGGCGGCCGGCTGTTTATCATGCTGACGGGCAATCAGGAAGGCAACTTCAACAAGCTGGACATCTTCATCGACTCGGTTGCCGGCGGCGAGAACGCGCTCAGCGGAACGCCGGATTACGACTTCAACCCTGGCGGTGGTTGGATCAGCTCGAACCTCGTCGGACTAACATTTGATACCGGCTTCGCGGCAGACTACCACCTCTTCGGCCGCAGCAGCGGCAGCGCTTATGAAGTCGACTTCATCGACCGTCAGGGCGGCGCAGCGGCTCTGGTGCCCGGTTCCGCGGGCAGCGCGGCCACCGTTTTAGACATCGGCTCCGGTTCAGTTTTGGCCGGCAGCCTCGGCCCCAACGCCAGCGGAACCTCGCTGACCCAGAACCTCGACTTCGGGTTCAACAACAGCAACACCGCCGGCGTCCTGGGTGGTACCGCTGCGGCGAACGCCGCCGCGGCTGCAGCAGTAACCACCGGCATGGAGTTCTCGATCGCACTGGCCGACATCGGCAACCCCGGTATCGGTGACACGATCAAAATCGCCGCACTGTACAACAACGGCGACCACAACTTCCTGTCCAACCAGACCCTCGGCGGCCTGCCCGGAGGCACCGGCAATCTCGGCGGTAACGGAGCCGGCGGCTTTACCGGCGATCTGTCAGGTGTGAACCTCAACAACTTCGCCGGCAATCAGTACTTCTCCATCGTCGTTCCCGAGCCCGCCTCCATGGCGCTGCTCGGCCTCGGTGGTCTGGCGATGCTTAGGCGTCGCGCCTGATCCGTTGAAAAGACGGGCACGGGCCCGTTGAACGAAGCAACCCCCCGCGGTGCGGCCTAACCGCCGTACCGCGGCTTTTAAAAGAGCCGACATGCCGACCCATCCGACCGGACTAAACCGGTTGTGCTTGGCCGGTTAGGTTCTTTAAAGTAACGACCGATCCCAGCCCTCCCCGCCGGGCGTTGGTCTGCATACTATTGAATGAGCCAGGAGCAAAAGGCATGCACCACGCCGTTGAGCCAGCGTCTGTCACCGTATCAAGCCGACCGGCTCGGCACGGACGAATCACATCGCTGATCGCCGTTGCGATCGTCGCAGCATGCCCGCTTGGCGCTTTTGCGCAAGACGTCTCCAATCCGGCGACGCTCCAGCTCTTCGAGGCAGGCTGGGACACCGTCGAGTTGCGGATGGTCGACGTGTTCTACGCCGGCTACGGCGCGATGTGGCTGCCCCCGCCCGGGCGCGCAGACTCCGGAGACGAGTCCGTGGGCTACGACGTCTACGACCGGTTCGACTTAGGTGACCAGAACCGCGCCACCGTGTACGGCACGAAAACCGGGCTGCAAACCACGATCGGCCAGGCTCATAGCGCCGGTGTCAACGTCTACACCGACCTGATCCTCAACCACAACGGGTTCAGCGACCTGAGCACCACGGACGGCGGCAACTCCTTCCTCGACGCAGGCGGGTATCCCGGCTTCGCTCTCTCGCTCCCCGGCGACATCGACGGCGATTTCCACGGCTCGTTCGAAGGCGGCGACCTGAACGGCCGGCTCTCCGGGCTGATCGACATCGCCCAGGAAAAAACCCACGCCTTCATCCGCCACCCGGTCACCCCCGGCGACCCGAACAACGTCCCCGCCGGGACCACCCCAGCCTTCGGCCGACTTGCCAACGTCCCGACCGCCAGCAACACACAGTTCTACCCCGATCAGGCCCTGGGCGGGACACAGATCGACATCGACCCCGGGCCCGGGCAGACCTTCATCACCCGCCACGACTTCAACACCGCCACACCGCTGGCCGGCGACCCGACTGTCGAGACCGCAGAGCAGCTACTGATGCGCCACGCCCAGTGGATGGTGCAGGAAGTCGGTGTGGACGGGTTCCGCATCGACGCCGCCAAACACTTCCCCGCGTCCACGCTCGCTCAGCTCGACCGGGCCGTGTTCCGAGCCAGCAACCAGACCAACCTCGACGGGTCGATCAAGCCGACCTTCTCGTTCAGCGAGCTGCTCGACGGGAACAAGGGGGTGGTTCAAAGCCGGATCAACAAAGGCCTGACCAACCCCAACGCGATCGACCCGGCCGACTTCCAGGTCCAGGGAAACCGTGATGCGCTGGACTTCCCCCTGTTCTTCGCTATGCAGGGCAACCTCACCGGCAACGGCGGAAGCAACAACTGGCACGCGATCCGTAACGCCACACAGGACACCCAGGACGACGGCCTGCGCAACGGCACCCAGGGCGTTTCCTTCGTCAACAGCCACGACGCCCTGCCCGGCGGGACGCCGTTCCTGGAGGACGTCGCCTTCGCCTACACCCTCATGCGCCCGGGCGACGCAATCGTCTACCACAACGCCAAGGAGTTCGACCCGGGCCGGTCCTTTCCCGTCGACGGCCGGGACGATGCGCTCGGCGGGTTCGGCAGCGATACCGTCACCACACTGGTCAACCTCCGCAACACCCACGGCCGCGGAGCCTTCCACGAACGATGGGTCGATGACGCGTTCAACCCAAACGGCTTCTCCAACATCTACATCTACGAGCGGGGCAACTCGGCTATCGTCGCGCTCAACAGCTCCACCGCCAACGGCGAAGACACACGTAACGGCGTCCAGACCACGTTCGCGCCCGGCACACACCTGGTCGAGCTCACCGGCAACGCCGACGACCTGACTATCGACCCCAACGACGACATCCCCTCAACCATCGTCGTCAACGCCTCAAGCCAGGTCAATGTCACCATGCCGCGAAACCGCAGCGACAACGGCAACTTCCACGGCAAGGGCTTTGTCATCTACGGCCTGCAAACCCCCCAGGGAGCGGTCTCCATCCCCGACGCGAGTTCAACTGACTTGGGTGCAGGTTTGGCCGCCGCCAGCGCGACCACACTGGTTGGCGATGTCGACATCATCAACAACGACAGCTTCACCGTCAGGCTTGATACCACCGCCGTCACACTCCCCGACAGCTTCCGCGACTTCAACGCCGACGGCGACAGCGCGCTGATCAAAATCGACGGCGGGATCGACCTGAACAGCTCAGGCGGCGTCGACTTCACCACCCCCGGGTCCGTGACCTACGGCTTTGAAAACTTCACCGGCCTGAACACCCCGGGGTTCGGCTCGCCGACCGGCGACGGCGTTTACCAGCAGACCATCGACGCGACCGGGCTCTCAGAGGGCTACCACTTCATCACCACGCGAGCTTTTAGACATCGCACCGACGGCGGCCCGGAAGTCTTCAGCGACTTTAAGCGTGTCGTCTACGTCGACCGGCTTCTCCCCGAGTCCGAGTTTCTCAGCTTCGATCCTAACGGCACCGGCACCGGCAACCTCGACCTGTTCCTGCGCTCCACCGACCAGACCGCCATCGCTGTCTTCGTCCACCTCGACCTCCCGGCCAACGCCACCGAGGGCGAGATACTTGACCTCGACCACATCCTCAATACCACCGCCAAGGTCGACCGCGACCTCTTCCGCAGGTCTTACCTCAACATCAAAAACGGCAACCACGTCGTCACTGTCGTCACCCTCGAGACCACCGGCAAGATCAACATCCAGCGCTTCGCAGGCCTGTCCACCACCACCGGCAACGGCGCGGGACTGGGCGACCTCGACAGCAGCGGAACACTCACACCAAGCGACCTGAACGACCCGGTCACCGGGTTCGAGCACATCCTCTACAGTCAAAACGACGAGTTCCACGCCGCCGCAGACCTCAACGCCGACGGCCTGGTCGATAACCGCGACCTGTTCCTGCTCGACGGCGAGCTCACCCTGGCAGGCGCCGATCTACCCACACTCACCGAAGCCGGGCAGGTCCTGCTTCGGCGCGGCAACCTCAACGCAGATGGTGTCACCGACTCGACGGACATCGACTTCCTGTTCACGCAGTTCGGCTCCACCGCTTGGCTGACAGATCTGGATGTCTCGGGCCTCACCGGAAGCTCCGATGTCGATACGCTCGTGCAAACGATCTTCGGCACCAACTTCGGGGACCTGGACCTCAACGGCGTCGTCGATGAAAACGACCTGGCCACCATGCAGGCCAACAACGGCCTGGCCGGCCTGGGCTGGGCCGGCGGCGACGTCGACGGCAGCGGCCTTATTGACCAGACCGACCTGAACATCCTCCTGGCAAACCTCTCGCTGCAAGGCGACCTCAACGCCGACGGGTTCGTCGGGATCGAAGACCTCAACCTCATCCTGGGCAACTGGAACCAAACCGTCACACCCGGCAACCTGCTCGCAGGCGACCCCACCGGCGACGGGTTCGTCGGCATCGAAGACCTCAACGCCGTCCTGGGCAACTGGAACGCCGGCTCACCCCCGCCGCCAACCAACACCGTCCCCGAACCCACAACACTCGCACTAATCACACTCGGCACACTCGTTGCCCTGCGCCGACATCGTAGATGACATCCAACCGACCAACCGCACGCGGCGCCTTTCCGTCACGCTGTTGCGCTTCGGAATTGAATCCGCCCCGGTAGATTTTCGACCCCTTTAGATATTACGCATCGGGATTACCGTTACGGGGCCGACCCCTGGACAACATCAAGCCAAAGAGCAGGATGCCGGCGCACGACGACGGTTCCGGGACCACCATGGATTGAAACGCGCCCGTACCAGTCCCCGGCACGCCGACAAAGCTGGCTTGGTTGAAGATGTCGTTGAGGTCGCTCCCGGTTAACCCCGCGGGGAGGATCGCGCCAAGGTTGTGCACGCCTGTAAGCGGGGTGAGCGACAAGCTGATGCCCCCAAGGTCGAACGGTGATATATCAACAGATTCCAATCCGGCAAATGGATCGATGAAAACGGTTGGATCGAATGCCCCATCAACCGCGAAGTAGAACCCCGTGATGCCCAGCAGGCCCGTGTCGAGAATCACGTCACCGGTTGTCGGGTCGTAAAGGATCTCCGGCCCCTCGCCGTCGGGCGGATCGAACGGAAAATCCTCGGCCGTCCCTATCGGGCCTATGGAGCCAACAACGTCTCCCGAAGCGGCAATTAGATCAGCGCCGTCGATCAACCCGTTACCATTAGAATCGCCGGAGGTGCCGGGCACAACGGAGGCTCCAAGGCTCCCGATGATCTCTATGAGGTCGGAGTGCCCCGTCATTCCATTGCCGTCGAAGTCTCCGATGGGCGAGAAGATTCGCTGCATTTTCGTGTCGATCACGCTCCCGAAGTCACCGATGCTACTGACGGGCGCGACGAAGCCGTTCTTGAAGGGGTTTGGAAACGGCGGAGCGATCGTAAACGGCTGCGGCGACACGAGTGATTCGAGGAACGTCAGACCGCCGGAACCGATGAGTTCGGCGGAGATGGCGTCGATACCGGCGGCCAGCGCCCGGTTGCGCGCATCCAGAGCAAGCGAAGTACTGTTTGGGAACCCGTCGGAGATTACGTTAATGATCTGGCGGCTGTTGGGGTGTTGAAAAAAGGCCGAGCCCGTCATCAACTCAGTCATCCGGTCCAGGGCCACGTCGAGGGCTGTGCCGCCACCGGAATTCTGAGAGATGTTGGCCACGTCCGCCGCGACCGCGCTCAAGGTCGAAGGTGAATCGATGAACGTCGGCATGATCTCTTCGATTGCCCCGGTTCCACCGCCCATCTGTACGACCGTGAGTTCCACCCGGCTATTGTCGGGTACACGGCCCGCTATTGACTGGCTTAAAGCTGAAATAATCGTGCTGAAGTCAGACTGGGCGACGCTTGGAGATCCATCGATGATAACGCCCATCTGGATAACCTGTCTCGCGTCCGGGACGAGGGCCCCGGTTACAAAATGCCCGTCCCTGCTTGGGTCACGGTTACCGAGGTAATCGCCCGCCGTAAAATTGTCGATCCCGCTGGGCAAGCCCAGACGCACGGCGGCTTCATCGCCCCCGTTAATACCAGCAGTAGGTACGATTGATTGGGCAATATTTACCCAGTCAAATGAGAGCGTCATCGCCGATGGACCGACGCCGGTCAAGACCGCCGCCGAACGGTCAAAGAACGCCAGACTTGGGGACGATGCTGCTGTACCTTCATTACCTACGGCGTAAACAGACAACGCTCCGATGTTGACGGGGGCCGGTAATGCCAGGCTGCCGCTGAGCGATCCTCCCGTGCTGCTGGCAACGACTTCGCTGATGATAGCGGCAGCGGTACTACCGCCATCTTGGCGAACATTCAGTTCGCCGTTGCGCCACGTGTTGAGGTAGAGCGACCATTTCTCATCGGTGGCTGCACCGATGCTGGCCAGTATCTGATAAGAAGAGTGGGCGGTTACATTGTTCGTCCCCTGGCCGGCCGGCGAGTCGGCCCCGGTCGTGCTGGCGTACCGCGTGGTAAAAGCGTTGGTGGTCGATGAAGAGGTAAGCGAACTGAAGAATTCGCCCCTTGCGCCGACATTGTCAATAAAATTTGTCGAGTTTAACGGCGCCTTGAGCGTCCCGAAGCCGTTGATCAGCGGCGCCGCGTTGACCGGAGAGGCCGCAAGCACCCATATCATGAACAGACAGATACCGAGCAGGCGGTCTTTGATGCGGACGACATTTGTTGTTCTTGCATTCATGAGCGTTTCTCCCTGTTTAAATGGGTGGTGATAGAACACTTGTCGGGGAATCCCCCTTTGACCCAGGCTTTTAGCGGACATTCCGCTGCTCAAGCCCTCCTATTTGACCTCCGCCCGGCAACACCTCCGGACGCTTATACGGGCCAACCGACTCACCGACGCAGCAATATCGTCGCCCCCCACGACCATCAGGGTTAGGGGCGCCGGCGTGGGAACCAAATTGAAAACGTCTAAAGGCAGATGCCCGCGATCGCCAGAACCACGATGACCGCGCGCGATAGTGCAGGATTCTTTCTCATACGATCCCTCCCATTCAACTGCGTATAGATTCTCCCTGACTGGTGAACCGCCGCTTCGCCTCGCCGAGAAAAGATGTGATCGGATCCGCCCCGACCCGCCTAACGCGAAAAACTAACATGTTATGCTTGAACTAGCAAGAAAATATTTCGGTCGGCCTGGTATTTTTTTGCCTCCCCCGCAAAATCTGCGGACGAGTGTCGGTCGAGATAGGTCGCCAAGTTCATAATACAACGCTACTTCGATGGCGATAAACATCCGTAGTAGGACATGACATCGGATGCCGTTTTTGGAGAGACCTGGCCGCCGACAGACTCTTTGCGTCGACAGGCCTGCGTCACAAGGGTGCGCACGGATCGGTGCTGTCAAACATATAATCGTCGGCGTCGATCAAACATTTTTGTTTCGAGCCATGAACACTATTTAAGTACAGTCCGGCCACCTTCCCGCGACAGACTCGTGCGCGCAAACCCGACTTTCCATCCAAGTATGGAGGCGCGACTTTTTGTTTCGCGTCTGCCGACAACCTCACGATGGCGGCTGGTCGGCTTCCATGAGTATCCGCTGATTAAAAGGACCGGGACTCACGGGCTGCCCCCCACCCCCGCCGGAGGTGCGCCAGGTTTCACTG
>JAJDCU010000023.1 GCA_029260655.1 Phycisphaeraceae bacterium | reverse complement strand
ACAGCTTGGGCCACGCGGGCCGCGGTAAAGTTCATCTAGAGATAGTCCAGGGGGGGTACTTCGGGGGAGTCTGCGGGGATATTCCGGGGGGCCGGGGGTGCCGTATGAACGCCTTGGGTGCAGCGTCTACGGCTACAAATGGGCAATCGAGGAGGCACAACCTAGCGATTGCTCCAAGCCCGGTCAATAAATCAAAACCTTCAAACCCCCACCCCGTCCGTGTCCGCCCCCTCCCTCCCCCCGGGCAAGCCGCCAAAGCCGTGTGAGGTCGGGGTCAGTCCGCGGTTTTCTCAGCCAGCGCTAACGCTTCCTTGAGGCGATCTCGTTCCCGCGGGGGGATCAATGTCCAGTGCATGTCGTTCAGCCCGCCGTGCAGCGCCCACAGCAGGTTCAGGCTGACCCGTTCTCCGCGGTGATGCTTGACCTTCTGGTACACACGCACGACTCCCTGCCGGTGAAGATCCCCGCGTGTGTGAATACCGACCTCGCGCAGCCAGCTTGAGGATACCTTGCCGATCCCAACGAGATCCGTCACAGGATCTGCCATACCAAGTCCCTTCTCGCCCATACGTTCTTCTCCCGCCGAAAGCCGACTGTTTAGTTGCAGGTCCAGGATTCGCCGGGTTGCATTTCTTTGACCTCGACGCCTTGGGGTTTGAACTCGCTGATGTCGTCGGTCAATAGGGGGAAGGTTTTGTAGTGGACGGGGATGACGGTTTTGGGTTTGACCCATTCGGCGGCGTAGGTGGCGAGTTTGGGGCCCATGGTGAAGCGGTCGCCGACGGGGATCATGGCGATGTCGGGTTTGCCGATTTCGCCGATGAGTTTCATGTCGCTGAATAGCGCGGTGTCGCCGGCGTGGTAGATTTTGTGTCCGCCGATACTGATGACCAGTCCGCAGGGCTGGCCCATGTATCGGCCCTGGTAGCTTGAGGAGTGGAAGGCGGGAGTGAAGGCGACGTAGCCGAAGTCGGTGTAGATGCGTCCGCCTGGGTTGCCGGGGTCGGTGTTTGGGATGCCCCGTTCGTTGCAGAAGTTGCAGATCTCGAAGGCGGCGATGACGGTGGCGTTGTTTCGTTTGGCGATTGGGATCGTGTCGCCGAAGTGGTCTTCGTGGCCGTGGGTCAGGGCGATGTATTGGCAGGTGATGTCATCGGGTTTGTGTTTGGCCAGCGGATTGCCGGTGAGGAAGGGGTCGACGGCGAGTATGTGTGTGCCGTCGTCGAAGAGGAAGCCGGAGTGGCCCAGGTATGTGATGGTCAGGGGCATGGCGTTACTCCCAGGGGGTTGACAGGAGACCGACCTACTGGATGATACCCGCGTGGGGTGGAGGTGGGCGGCTATCCGGGGGGTGTCCTGGGGCTGGCGCAGGCGTGAATCGTGCTTTGGCTGGCGTTTGGATGGACTTATTTCGCCCGCTTGGCGGTTGAGCCTGCGGCGGGTATTTGCCGGCCCGATTTTACCCCGATTGGAAGGTTTGGCGCGAACTTTCTAGCATACCCGTCGTACAGGATAAAACCCGCCAGCCGCCTGTCTTAAACGAGCAGGCGTTATGGGACCCGAAGGACCAACCGCATATGGCCCACGATTATCTGAAGGAAGGTTTGGAACTGGACTCGAAGACCGGGCGGGTCGGGTTCCAGATCATCGTCACCCTGCTGGGCGGGACGCTGTTGATCAGCGCCCTGATCGCCCGGATGACCTTTGACAGCCAGGACACCTCGGATCTGCTGGCGCTGGTCGCCACGGTCCTGTTAGGGACGCCGCTGATCTGGGTCGCGCTTAAAGACTTGTGGCGCGGGCACATGCATATGAACGAGCTGGTCGCCCTGGCGGTGCTTTCGGCCTTCGCCACCGGCTGGTACGTCGAGGCGGGGTTCATCGCCTTCTTCATGATCATCTCCGTGCTGATCGAGAACCGCACGGCCCTTGGGGCTGAGGCCAGCATCGAAGAACTGGTGCGGATCACCCCGACCAAGGCCCACCGGGTGGTCGACGGCCAGGAAACCGAGGTCGAGGCCCGTGAACTGGCCCCCGGCGACATCGTCCGCGTCCGCCCCGGCGACAACATCCCCGCCGATGGGCTGGTCGACACCGGCTATTCCACCGTCAACCAGGCCAACATCACCGGCGAATCGATCCCGGCAGACAAAATCGAGGGCGATGAGGTCTTCGGCGGGACGATCAATCTCACCGGTGCGATGGACATTAAAGTCACTAAAGCCGGTGAAGACACGACCTTAGGCCAAGTCAAGGATATGATCCTCGAAGCCGAGCGGACCAAGATCCCGATCATGCGGATGATCGATCACTACGCCGGATGGTACACCCCGACCGTGGTGATGCTGGTGTTTATCGTCTGGTTCTACACCGCCCAGACCAACGCGGAAGATGCCGCCTACCGGGCGATCTCGATGCTGGTGATCGCCTGTCCCTGCCCGCTGATCCTGGCGACCCCGACCGCGATGGTGGCTGCGATCTCCGCAGCAGCCCGGCTGGGCGTGCTGGTTAAGTCCGTGATCGACTTGGAAGGGGCCCGCAACCTCACCGCGATGGTCTTCGACAAGACCGGCACGCTGACGACCGGGCAACTGGAAGTTTCCCGCCTGGCGCCCGCTGAGGGTGTTGACGGGGCGGAGCTACTTAAGGCCGCCGCCAGCGCTGAACAGCGCTCACGCCACCCGGTCGCCCGGGCGGTGTTCGAAGTTGCACGCAAGGCCCGGCTGAACCTGCCCGAGCCCAGCGAGTTCCACGAAGAGGCTGGCAAGGGCGTCCGCGCGACGGTCGATGGCCAGACGATCCTGGTCGGCCGGGGCAACTGGGTCACCGAAACTCACCATGACGACCACGTCCGCGGCCAGGTCGAACAGGCGATGGCCGATCCCCAGGCCGAGGGGCTGTCGACCCTGTTCGTGATCCGTGACGGGCAACTGCTGGGCTGGCTGGGGCTGGCGGACAACACCCGTCCCCAGGCCGCCGGCGCGATGGACAGCCTGCGGGAGATGGGCCTTAAGCGTCTGATCATCGTCACCGGGGACCGCGAGTCCGTCGCCAAGCGCGTCGCCGAGCAGATGCACACCGAATACCGGGCCGAGGTCCTGCCGCACCAGAAGCTGGAGATGGTCGACGACCTCAAGGCCCGGGGCCACCGGGTCGCGGTGATCGGCGACGGGGTCAACGACGCGCCCGCGCTCAAGGCCGGCGACATCTCGATCGCCATGGGCGCCGCCGGGTCAGACGTCGCCATCCACTCGGCAAGCATCGCGCTGATGAACAACAACCTCAACCGCATCCCGTTCCTGGTCCGCCTGTCGCGCCAGACCAGTGCGGTGGTCAAGCAGAACATGATCATCGGCGGGGGGTTCATCCTCCTGTTCCTCGTGCTCGCGGGGATCGGGCTGGTCGCCCCGGTGATCGCGGCGTTCCTGCACGTGGTCAGTTCGCTGGCGGTCGTGTTCAACTCCGCCCGTCTGGTCCGCGCAGGCGAAGACATCGAGCAGGCCGAACACCTTGCGTTGGAGGCCGCCGCCCGCGCCGGGTCCGAACAACCAAACCCCCCGCAAGGTCAAGCCGCACCGGCATGAATCAACACGGCCCCCGGCCCGTCTGGCTTTAACCGACCGACGCAACGTCATGACCGCTAATCAACGCAACTGAAAACGCATCCACTAAATCGTGCTGACACATACCTCAAACAACACGCCGACGCTTAAGCGATCTTCACTCAAGGCGCAACGATCCCGGCACCGTCCACAGCGTTTTGCCGCGCTGTTTGATGGATGTGTTCCGATGTTTGCAGAAGCAGGTTGCGCCGGCCGGTGGGTCTTACCCGACCTCGCGGTTCTGGAACAGGGCGACGGCGATCGCGATGATCGCCAGGATCTGAAGCGCCGCGTAGGCCGAGACCATCCCGAACAGGCCTGCGGAGATCGGCGTGTTCTGCGTGATCGCGTCTGCCGGCCAGAGGAATTGCAGGTTGGGCATCAGCATGTACAGCAGCTTGGCGGCCGTGTAGATGATCTTCTGGTGCAGGGCGACGTCGGCGTGGAAGATGGCTTGCAGGCTCTGGTAATAGCCCGTGCTGACAGGGATCGAGAGCTTGGCGTTGACCAACTGGCTCAGGGAGTTGCTGGCGAGTCCCAACAGGAAGACCCCGAAGCAGATCAGCAGTGTCATGACCTGGCCCAGCCGGGTCGACGCCGCCACCGCCACGCCCGCCAGGATCAGCACCGCCTGGAAGACCAGCCCCAGTCCGACGACGACATGGCCCAGTTCTCCGTCGTGCGCTGCGAAGTCGGTCAAGGGGGATTGGAAGGCCCAATCTTTATCGATCACCAGCACCAGTGCCAGGCCGAGCGTCTGGGTGACAAGCAGGCAGATCGCCAGGGTCGAGCTGAACACCCGGCGGTAGAGGTAGTTGCCCACGGTCGCAACGATCAGCGCGACCAGCGCCCCGCCAAAGCCAAGCAGGATCACCGGCATGTCGAAGTGATCGCTGGCGGTGGACATCACCCGGTGGCGGATCGTCAGCACCAACACGGTGCTGAGGATGTAGTACGCCACCGCGATCGCCGACGCCACCCCCAGGTACTTGCCGACCACGAACAACGGCCGACTCACCGGCTTGCTCACAACCGTCAGCACGGTCTTGTTCTCGATCTCGTTGGAAAACACCCCCGTCGCGGTGAACGCGGCCAGCAGCAGGCACACCAGGAAGATCGTGCTCAGGCCCATGTCGATCAGCAGCTTGTTGTCGTCCTCCATCGTGTAGGCGGCGAGCTGTGGGTTGATGACCATCGCCAGGGTGCCCAGCAGGATCAGGACCACGAAGATGGGCTGACGCAGGGCTTCGGTGAAGGTGTTGTGTGCGATCGTGAAAAGTTGTTGAAGCATGGCGTGGGTCGGGTCCATTTGAATCGGGTTGGGGTGCCCACCGGTCGGGCCGGCGACGCTTATCATACGGGGGCCGGGGCGCTTTGGTTTGGCCCAGACAAAAAAACGTGCGGGCAGTTTAGGTTATTGAGGCAACCGCAAGGGCTCGGCCGTAAGGCCGGCGCCCGGCAACAGGGAATACGATGAGTCACGACCAGCAAACCTATCGGCGTGCGGCCAGTGCGGCCCTGATCGGCCTGACGATCCAGCTGCTTCTGGCGATCCTCACCGGGCTCACCGGGTTATACGCCGGATCGATCGCCGTCCACGCCATCACCTGGCATATCGTCGGCGGCCTGCCGATCTGGGTCGCCCTGTGGCTGATCTATAACCAGCACCGCCTGGAGCGTATCGAGGCCCTGGAGACCGAGCAGCTCGCCGCCGAAGACGCCCAGGCCGCCGCCCTGTTTGAGGAGGCCGGCCAACAACTTCAACTGGCGCGCAAGCGGCTGAACAACCTTTATAAGTACGGCCTTGGGATCGTCAGCCTGATCGTCGGGCTCTACCTGCTGATCGTCGGCGGGGGGATGCTGTACCACGGCCTGGGGCTCGAGTCCGACCAGCTATTAGAAGCCTCGTTTGACGCCCAGCGCAACGCCGGGGTCATCGTCATCCTCGCCTTCGCGATCGGGTTCATCGGGTTCCTGGTCTCGCGGTACGTCTCGGGGATGACGCAGATCAAAGAATGGCAGCTACTGCGCGGTGGCGCCGGGTACCTGATGGGCAACGTCTGCGTGACGGTCCTGCTGATCGCCGCGGCCGTCGCCGGCGCGATGAGCAATTACACGCTGTTCCCCATCCTGGCGATCGCCGCGCCCGCCGTCATGGTCCTGCTGGGTTTGGAAACGTTGTTGAGCCTGATCTTCGGGTTCTATCAGCCCAGGCGCCCGGACCAGACGCCTAGGCCGGCGTTCGACAGCCGTATCCTTGGCTGGCTGACACGCCCCGAGTCCCTGGGCAAGATCGTCGGCGAAGCGATCAACTACCAGTTCGGGTTTGAGATCTCGGCCAGTTGGTTCTACCGCATGCTCTCGAACTGGTTCCCCCGGCTGATTGTCGTGGGGTTGCTGGTGCTGCTGGGGATGACCTCGGTCGTGATCGTCGCGCCGCACCAGCGCGCGGTGGTGACCCGTTTAAACAAGCTGACCCCGGACAGCGTGGCGGGCCCGGGGCTGCACTGGAAACTGCCCTGGCCGCTTGGCCGGGCCGACAAATACGACGCCTTCCGCGTCCACGAGCTGCGCGTCGGCTCGTCCGCGGACGACTTTGATACCGACGTCGCCGTGCTGTGGACGACCCAGCACGCCGGGGACGCTGAGCAGTACATGGTGACGGCCCCGAGCCGGCACGTGGACGCGCAGGACGTGGGTGTTGACGTGGGCGTCGACGCGGCCGCCGGGGAATTGGCGGGGGGGCTGGGGATCATCAAGTACCGCATCGCCGACGATGGGCTGTTGGATTACACGCTTTCCGCCGACGATCCGGTGAAGCTGCTGGAGGCCATGGCGGATCGGCGATTCAACGCGTACTTCGCGTCGCACGACATCGATACGCTGCTGACCTCGGCGCGTGTTAAGGCAGGCGAAACCCTCCGGGCCCAGCTCCAGGGCGACGCCGACGCATTTCATCTGGGCGTCGAGATTGTCTACGTCGGGCTCGAGGCGATCCACCCGCCGCGCGAGGGCGAGGTCGCCGAGAAGTTCCACGAACAGATCGACGCCCGGCAGGAGAAGCAAACCGAGATCCAGGACGCCCACCGCCGGGCGGTGTCCGCGCTGGCCCAGGTCGCCGGGTCACGCGACAAGGCCCTGAGGATCGACGCGGCGATCCAGGAGGTCGTCGCGCTTCAGCAATCGCTGGAGGCCATGCGTCAAAGCGACGACGGGTACGACCCCGCCAAGGCCGACCAGCTCGCCGACGAGATCAACCGTAAGAAGGCTGGGATCGAGCAGCTGATGGACAACGCCGGGGGCGAGGCCAGCAAGCTGATCTACGAAGCGCGGGCGTACCGCTGGGAATATGCGCTCAACGAGCGCGCCCGGGCGATGCGCACCGCGTCGAGGTTCTACGCCTACCAGCAGGCGCCGCGATACTACAAGGTGCGCGAGTACCTCAACGTTCTTGCCGAGGGCCTGGCTAAGCGCCGCAAGATTATCCTCATCGGGCTCGATGAGCAGGACGTGCCCCCGATGATCCGCATCGAGGCGCAGACCACCACCAGCAATCTCCAGGGGATCGGGATCGAATAACACCCGGGCACGAGCCCCGTTGAAAAAGGCTACCTGCCCCAACAACGCACGACCGTCGGAGAATCGACCGCCATGAAGAATAAGCTCATCTTTGTTTTCGCCTGCATTATCGCCGTGGTGCTGCTGGTGTACATGTTCAGCTTCCAGGTCCGCTACGACCAGGTCGCTGTGCTCACCACCTGGGACAAGGCCGACGAACCGACCCGCGACGCCCAGGGGGGGATCACCGACCCCGGCAGCCTGGTCCTCGAACCGGGGATCAAGTTCAAGGGCCCGGCCCCGATCCAGAAGGTCAAGCACTACTCCAAGCGGATCCAGCTCCTGGAAGACCAGCTCAGCGAGGTCCAGACCGCCGACGGGTACGCCGTGATCGTCAAGCTTTACCTGGCCTGGCGGATCGACGACCCCTACGCCTTCTTCCGCAGGCTGGAGACCGTCCCGAATGCCAGGAAACAACTGACCTCGATGCTCAGCGAGCTCGAGGCCGTCGTCTCGACCTACCGGTTCGATCAACTGGTTAACACCGACCCGGACATGATCAAACTCGAAGAGATCGAGCAGAGGAGCCTGGAGCAGTTGCGTCAGAAACTGAGCATGATCAACCCCGGCTACGGGATCAAGGTCGAGCAGGTGGGTATCCGCCGGATCATCCTCCCGGAGAACACGACGCAGAAGGTATTCGACCGGATGGCGAAGACCCGCGAGCGTCTGGCGGAGAACGCCCGCGCCGAGGGCGACGCCGAGGCCGGGCGGATCATCAGCCAGGCCGAGTCCGCCAAGCGCCGGATCCTCGCCTTCGCCCAGCGCCGCGCCCAGGCGATCCGAGACGAAGGCAACCGCGAGGCCGAGCAGTACTTCAGCGCCTTTAGAGAGGACGAAGACTTCGCCATCTTCCAGCGTCAGATCGACGCCTTGGAAAAGATGCTCGAACACAACACCACCTTCGTCCTGGACGCCAACAAACTCTGGTTCCTCGGGCCGCTGGAAGGCAAGGGCCCCGAAACCAATCAGTGATGTGGGATGTGTAAAGCCGTTAGCTATTGGCCCTGTTCGTTGTCTGTGCATTCTGATCCCTGATCCCTGAACCCCGAACCCTAATCCATGGCTGAGAAAATCAAAAACCCGTTCATCCACTCGCACGACGACGACTGTGACCACGACCACGGGCACAGCCACGAGCCGTTCGAGCCGGCGGACCCCGCGCAGCAATCCCTGGCCGACGCGATGCGCGTCAGCTTCGGGATTCTCAAGCTCATCATGATCCTGCTGCTGCTGTTCTACGCCTTCTCTGGCACCTTCGCGGTCAAGCCCCAGGAGCAGGTCGTCCGGACGTGGTTCGGCAAGATCATCGGCGAGGAAGGGGAGGAGGTCTATAAGCAGGGCTGGTACCTCGGCGCTCCCTACCCGTTCGAGCAGAAGATCAAGGTCCCCATCACCCAGCGGTCGGTCTCGATCCGTAGCGCCTTCTGGTACGAGGTCACCGAGAGGCAGGCCGCCCTGACCCCCGACCAACTCACCGGCGGGCCGCTGAATCCCGAGAAGGATGGGTCGCTATTAACCGGCGACGCGAACATCGTCCACGGCCGGTTCCAGGTCAACTACAAGATCAACAACGCTGTCGACTTCGTCGAGAACGTTGGTGACGTCGCGTTCGCCGACGAGCTGGTCACCAACATCGCCGAGCAGGGCATCGTCTATGCCGTCGCCCAGGTCAAGGCCGACGACTTTATCAACAGCCAGCTCAACAGCAGCGCCGCGATCCAGCGGATGCAGCGCGTGCTGGACAAGCTCCAGACCGGGATCACAATCGAAGACCTGCTGATCCGCGACAGCACGCCGCCGCTGGCGGTGCGCAAGGCCTACTTCCTGGTCACCGACGCCGACAGTGAGAAGGGCCAGAAAATCAGCGCCGCGCGTCAGCAGCGCACCACCCTGCTCAACGAGGCGGCCGGTGAAGCGCACGGCCCGCTGTTTGAGATGGTGAAGGCGTACGAGCTTGCCCGGTCGGTCAACGATGCGCAGCAGTCCGAGGCGCTGGATCAACAGATCGCCACGGCCTTTAGCCAACTGCGCACGCCCGCGGAAAGCGGCGGCGCGGTGATCGGCGGGGAGGCGTCGGAGCTGATCAACCAGGCCAACACCTACCGCACCGAGGTCGTCGAGCAGGTCAAGGCCGAGGCCAACAGTTTTGTCAGCCAATTGGACCGATACCGCGAGAGCCCCAACCTCACCAGCACCCGTATGTGGCAAAAGGCGAGAGAGAAGATCTTCACCGGTGATGTCGAGACGTTCTACACCAGCACCGGGCAGACACAGATTATTACGAATGTCGACCCCGCGGTGAGCCGTAAGCGTGAGCAGGACCGCATCGAGCAGGCGGAGATCGACGCCGCGCAGAGCCTCAACCCCTAAGAAATCGCCCCGGCCCCACAAGACGGTCGCACGCCGGACGACGGCAGGAGATTTATGAGTCAAGCCAGCACCCAAGCCGTAGCGTCTGGCGCGCCCCTGTCCAAGGACCTGGTCGTCAAGTGTGTCGGGCTGTCCAAGGTCTTCCGCGACTTCTGGATGCGTAACCGCGTCAAGGCCGTCGACGACATCGACCTGGACATCTACCGGGGCGAGGTGTTCGGGTTGTTGGGGCCCAACGGCTCGGGCAAGAGCACCACCATCAAGCTGATCCTCGGGCTGCTGCACCCCACCGCCGGCCGCATCGCCGTGTTCGGCCACCACCCCCACGATGTCAAGAACAAGCAGCGGATCGGCTACCTCCCCGAGGAGTCATACCTCTACCCCTTCCTCAACGCCCGCGAGACGCTCGAATACTACGCCCGGCTTTTCCATCAGAAGCGCACCATCCGTAGGGGACGCATCGACACGCTCCTGGAGATGGTCGGGCTCCAGCATGTGGCGCGCCGCCCGGTCGGGGAATACTCCAAGGGCATGCAGCGGAAGATCGGTCTGGCCCAGGCGCTGATCAACGACCCGGACCTGCTGATCTTGGATGAGCCGACCTCCGGGATGGACCCGATCGCCACCGCCGACGTCAAGCGTGTCATCAAGAGCCTGGCCGAGCGGGGCAAGACGATCCTGCTCTGCTCGCACCTGTTGGCCGATGTCGAGGACGTCACCGATCGTGTGGCGATCATGTACGGCGGCAAGGTCCGCAGGCACGGCCAGATCGACGACCTGCTCGAGCAGCACGACCGCACGATGATCAACGCCCCGGCGATGGACCCAGAGACCGAGGAGCACCTGGTCGCACTGCTTGAATCGCAGGGCATCTGCGACGCCAGCATCAGCCGGCCCCGCCAGAAACTCGAGACGCTGTTCCTGAATATCGTCAGCGAGGCCCAGTCCGAGGGCGCCTCAACCAGCGGGGCGCAATCCGGCGGTCAGATCGCCCGGTTCCTGGCGACCGGGGTCGACGAGACCGGGGCCGCTTCGCACGGGGATCAACTGATCGACGAGCTGATGGCAAGCGCAGCGCCCAGCCACGCCGATCAGCCCCAATCGCAACCGCCCCCGCCCGAGCCGATACACGACCAAACGGTCATCGGCTCACTGACCGCCGGGGATCACGCACCCTCGCCGGACGAATCATTGCAAGACGACACGACGCGCCGGCCGGATCAACCAGATCAACAGGATCAGGCCGACACCGACCTGATCGACTCGCTGATCAAGAAACAAGACGACGGCCAGGACCCAAACCAAGGCTGACCCGTACCGACCCCGCCTTGGCAAACCACGGTTAAACGACAGATGTTCAGAAGCTGGAAGATGTGGCTGGTTGTCCTGATTGCCTTGGTCGGCCTGACCGAAGGCGTCGGCTGGCTGTTGGCCGCCCAGGGGTCCGGTTCGGTGGCTGGGATCATCCGAAGCCTGGGTCGGCTTCTCGTCGATGGCTGGCTGATCTACGGGTTGATCCTCTGGCGTCATGTCCCTTGGGTCCGCAGGTTCGGCGTCTTGCTGCTGGGGACCGCCGCCGCCGGGATGCTCGCGCTGCTTTTCAGGGCGATGGGCTGGTACGAGATGGTCATCGCCACCGCCGGCGCTTACGCCATGGGCCTGCTGTTCTACGCCGGGCTCTGGCTTATCCGGGCGATCCTTTCGCCGGGGGTCGCGGTGTTCGCCGTGGCCAGGACGCTGATCGACGAGGCGATCCGTATGAAGATCGCGCTGGTCCCGATCATCAAGATGTTGATCCTGATCGCGGTGCTCCCGTTCGTGATCGACACCGAGGACTTCCTCAAGTACCGGATCACCTCGTTCCTGACCTGGTCGCTGATCGCGACGTCCGCGCTGCTGAGCCTGATGACGATCTTCCTGGCGGTTGCGACGATCACCAAGGAGCAGACCCAGCGGCAGATCTTCCTGACCCTGACCAAGCCGATCACCCGGGCCGAGTATTTGATTGGCAAATGGTTTGGGATCACGCTGCTGAACCTGCTGCTGTTGGGCGTCGCGGGGACGGGGATTTATACCTTCACGAAAATGCTGGAGAGCCAGCCCGCACGTGACACGATCGATCGGCTGGCGGTGAGCAACCAGGTGTTGGTCGCGCGTCAAGCCGTCGAACCGGTCCCGCCGGACCCCGATGCGTTGATGCGGATGTACGAGACACAGCTCGAACAACTCCGCAACGAAAACCCCGAGCGCTTCGGCGAGCCGGGCGACCCGTTGGATCAGGTCAAGCCCGCAGACGCCGCCGAGGTCGAGACGCAGGTGGTGATCCGGTGGTACACGATCGCCAACGAGACCTGGGAGAGCTACCGGTTCAACGGGCTCGATCAAGCCAAGCTATACAACCAGTCGGTCCAACTGCGATTCAAGCCCAAGCTCGCCGGCGTCACCCCCGACGGGTTCCTGCTGATGGGTGTTCGGATCAACGGCCGGATCTACCGGGACCCGGTAACCGGGAACCCACTTTTGAAGTTGGCGGAAAACAACTTCCACGTGCTGGACATCGACCCGCACGACATCGACTCGGCCGGGGGCCTGACGATCGACATCTTCAACCCAAGCCGGGAAGGCCGAAGCCAGCCCTCTCTGAACTTCAACCCCAAGGACGGGGTCGAGGTGCTCTACCGGGTGGGCGACTTCGAGGCCAACCTCGCCCGGACACTCGCGGTTCTGTGGATGAAGCTGATGTTCCTGGCGATGCTCGGGTTGGCGGCGGGGACGTACCTGAGCTTCCCGGTCGCGACGCTGGTCTGCCTGCTGGTCTTCTTTACCGCCGCGGGCAGCTCGTACCTCACCGAATCGTTGCAGTACTACGCCGCGTTCCCCAAAGACTCACTGCCCCTTCCGCACAAGATCGCCTGGCTGATCGGGAAGGTGGGTGCGCTGTCCGAAGAGGGCAAGTACTACGACATCCTCAAGATGTTTATCAAGATGATCGGCACGGGTTTCATGCTGATCGCGCCGTCGTTCGGCGAATACAACCCGACCCCGCTGGTCTCCGACGGCCGACTCGTGCCCGGGCAGATGCTCGCAAACGCCGCGCTGTGGTCGGGCCTTTTCTGGACCGGGGGCGTGGGGTTCCTGGGCTGGTTGATCTTCCGCAGCCGGGAGCTGGCGCGGGTGACGGTCTGAATAGTATGTATGAGATCATGAAGACGTAAGCCATACCCATGACCCGTAACCGATGGATACAACTCGCCGCCGTGACGATCGCCGCGGCAGGCATCGCGGGCTCGACGCTGCTGGTTGCGCCGATCAATCAGCGCCGCGTCGACCTTCAGATCGTGTTGCTGACGCGCACCGGTGACAGCATGCCCCCGAAGTACGCCGTCCTCGCCGCCGCGATGGGTACGTTCCGGGGCCTGGCCGCCGACTTCCTGTGGTACCGCGCCGAGAAGCTCAAGCAAGAGGGCAAGCTCTTCGAGGCCAACACCACCGCCCAGTGGATCACCACGCTCCAGCCCAGGTTCGGGCAGGTCTGGGTCTTCCAGTCCTGGAACATGTCCTACAACATCTCCGTGATCACCCACACCGCCGAGGAGCGGTGGGACTGGGTCTACAAAGGCATCAAGCTCCTGCGCGACGAGGGGATCGTCTACAACCCCAACAACGTCGCGATCTACCGCCAGCTCGCTTGGACGTATTTCCACAAGGTCGGCCAGCGAGCCGACGACATGAACCTGTACTACAAGATCAAACACGCCGAGCAGTGGCAGGAGATGCTGGGCGCGTCGACCGAGGGGGCGACCCATGAGCAGGCCGTGGTGGGCTTCAAGCCGATCGTGCTGGCCGCGGATCAATACTTCGCCTTCGACCGCCCGACCCTGCAGATCCGCGACGGCGTCCTGGAGATCATCGACGCGATCCGGGATCACCAGCCCGACGAGGCGCATGACCTCGAAGAAGCGCTGAGCAAAAACTTGGCGCAGTTCAGCGGCGAGATCGACCGGCTCATCGCCCGATACCAGCAGGAAGACCCGGATCTGGCCAAGCAGCTGGCCCCGATCGCCGAGCACGCCCGGGCTCTTGTCGTTCGGTCGATGCGCGACCCGCTGACCCTTCTGTACGAAGACGCCCCACAGACCCGGCAGGTGGTGGCGCTGCTCCGCGAAGCGGGGTACCAGATCGACCAGCAGACCCTGCGCGCAATAGGGCGACTGCTCATGTTCGACCGGTACGTCGATCCGCGACAACTCGTGGGACCCAGCGGGCCGTTCTTAAGTGACCGCGAGCGACAGCTCTACCAGATGCTGCTGGACCCGCAGTACGCTCAGGGGTTCGCTGGGCTGGTCCCTTACCTCCAGGCCAAGGTCCTCCTGGAAGACTACCACATGGACCCGCTTCGGATGTACGACCTGACGGTCAAGTTCGGCCCGATGGACTGGCGCCACGCCGCGAGCCACGCCTGCTACTGGGCGGCGGTCGGTGTCGAGAAGGCCGGGGAATTGAAACACAAAACCAAGATCGACGTGCTCAATACCGACCGTCAGATCATCCACGCCCTTCAGATGCTGATGCACTCGGGCAGCATCAACTACAACCCCATGACGGGGCGGTTCGACACCGTGCCCGACCCGCGGTTCATCGACGCCTATGGCAAGGCGCTGGTCGAGGCGAACGAGCGATCCCTGTCCATCGACTTTGCCGGCGGGGGGAACCAAAAGTCCTTCGAGCAGGGCCACGAGAACTTCCTGCTCCGCGCGATCCTCTACTCATACCTCTACGGCGACCAGGAACAATCTCAGAAATACTACGACGAGCTACGCAAACTCTACGGGGACAAGCCGCACAACAAGTACTCGGGCCGATACAAGCTGACATTGGAAGACCTGATCGTCACCGAGATCCGCGACGACTGGCAGATGGCCGATCAGGTCGGCAGGCCGTTCATCGAGATGTTGCTGTTCCAGAGCTTCCGCGAGGGTCTGGCCGTCGCACGGTACGACATCTTCCAGAACTTCCTGGAGATCGCACGCGGCGTCGAAGAGAAGTTGATCCGTGAGCGTGGCTACGCCAACCCCACCGCGCCCGGCGGGCGCAGCCGGCTGGTGAACTGGACGAGTTTCGAGCAACTGTTGGGCGACACCTACGTCACGTACATGCGCTCGCCCCGATACGACCTGCTCGAGCGTGCACAGGTCTACGCCAACTCGCCGTCGCAGTTCCGTGCCGTGGCGTACCCGCGGTTCCGCGAGACGGTCATCGAGCACGCCGCCGCCGCCGGGTTGAACGCCGACCGGATGTTCCCCCCGCCTCCCATGCCCGAGCAGGACGCGTCCAAGGGGGCCGACCAGACACCCGCGCAGACCGGCGAAGAAGTCGACTCGTCCACCATCAAGCGTCATTAGAGCATTCTCAATCCATCTGTCGCGTGTCTTGATAGCCGCCATCTTTATTGATGGCGGACTCGTCGGCTGTAAGCCGGCGGCTATGACCACGAGGACTGCCATGCGTGGAGAGTGCTCTTACGGGACACCCAAAGCTGCGCCGATAGTCATGGCTACAGCCGCTGGACCGCGATCGTTGTGGCCATCGTGTGCGACCGGTTCGGATCGACCGTGACCGCGTTGGGTCCGGCGTTGGCGGTCTCGATGCACACCATCCTAAGCCAGTCATCGTCGCCCAGGTCGCTCATCGCCTTGGCCTTTTGCGACCAGGGGTTCCAGATGACCGTGCTTTCGGACCCGGCTTTACTAATCGTGATGGTTCGGGCCATCCCCGGATCGCCAAGCATGCACGTCGACGGTGTGTCCAGATACACCCGGTCGGTCTCGCCGGTAAAACGCACCGGCGCTGCGCCCTGGTTCTTGCGCTTGTGCCCGTCGACTTTATCCAGATAGTCGGTCCCTTCAAGGCCTTTGATCTCGATGTTATGGATATCGCCGACGGTTAGGTAGGTGTGTTGTGCGGCCTCGAATGTCTGCGCCTCTTGCGACGTGTTCCGCACGGATAACGTCATCCGCAGGTCCGGGCCGAACGTCACCTCATGGCTGACCGCAAACGGTTCGAACGTCGCCCCGAACCTGAGTGTCAAGCCCATGTCGCGGTGCTTGACGTCGGCCAGCTCCCACGCGCTGATCCGCGCCGGGCCGTGTGACGGTGCCGACTTGTCGGTCGGGTGCGGCCCGAACCATGGGAAGCAGATCGGCACGCCGCCGCGGATCGCCTTGCCCGGGCCGTAACCCGACGCCGCGCTGGTGAAGATCACGGGCTCGTGTCCCGCTGGTTGATAGTCCGTGACGTGGGCCCCTTGCAGGTACACCCTCGCGGCGGCGTGTCCGGTCTGCACCACCGCGCAGGCCAGCCCCCCGCCACCGGTCTCAAACGCCAGCGCATTGGGGATCGCGAACTGATTATTAAGTTCATCGATAGACAGTTGTGGGCTCATCCCGGGATTCTACCGGCGAAGTGCGCCCGGTGGCGATCTACCCGCCGACCCGGCTCATCTGCCAGCCGCCGTGTCCGGAATGCGTGTCGGGCTTTTGCGCGACGCATCGGGCCATCTGCTCGATGATCTGTTTGCGGTTGCCGCCCCCACCGCGCCGGCTAAGCGCCGCCAGCGCATCGACCTCGCCCCCGTCGAACAGGCACGCCCGCAGTTGCCCGGTCGCGGTCAGCCTCAGGCGGTTACAGCGCTCACAGAACGGCCGGCTCATCGCTGAGATAAACCCGACCCGTCCGCGTGCGCCGGGGAGTGAGAAGACCTGGGCCGGCCCCACCCCCGGTTCCCCCGGCTCACCCGTCGATCCGCCAAGCGGGTTCTCTGCCTGACCGATCGGCCGCATCGGCCCCAGCGCCTGTTCGATCCTGTCGGCGACAAGACCGTTATCGACGGTGTACAGGTTAGCCGTATCAAGCCCGTCGGCCAGCAGCTGGCTCTCGCCCAACGGCATGTACTCGATGAATCGCACGGTCCAGGGCCGATCGAGCGTCAGCCTGGCGAAGTCCACGACCTCCTGATCGTTGACACCGCCGACCACCACGACGTTGAACTTAAGCCTGTCGAACCCGGCGTCCTGTGCGGCTTCGATCCCGCGGTGCAGGTCGTTTAGGCTGTAGCCCCGCCGCCCGGTCAGGGCCTGGAACACCTGCGGCTTCATCGAATCCCAACTGATCGTCATCCGGTCGAGCCCGGCGCGTTTGAGGTCCCCGGCCAACCTCGGCAGCAGCACGCCGTTGGTCGTCATAGACAGGTCGTCGGGGTCGAGGGCCTTGAGGCCTTGGATAATCGAAACCAGGTCGCCGCGGACGGTCGGCTCGCCGCCGGTGACCTTGAAATGGCTGACGCCGATCGACCGTGCCGCGTCGGCGACAGCGACGATCTGCCGGGCGTCCAGCAGGTCTTTGCGGTCGTAGAAGCTGACCCCGTCCTCGGGCATGCAGTAGACACACCGCAGGTTGCACCGATCGGTGATCGACAGCCGAAGCAGCCTGACCGACCCGAGGCTGCGTGGCCCCTGGGCATAGCTGGGGCGCTGCGGGCCCACGTCGAGGATCGGAAGAGCGATCGTCATCCTGGTTATTATAGGGGCAACCCCCCCTTTGACCTCGGGCTATTGGTTCCGGGCCCCCCTGGCTGATAAAGTAGACTGACACACTGTGTATGAAGTAACTTGCCCATCCTGCCGCGCTGTTGTCAGTTCCCCGTTCGTCCGCGTTGGCGCGGCGGTGACTTGTGAATCCTGCGCACACCGGTATCTCATCGACGCATCTCACATCCACCGTGTGCCCGCGCCCGACTCACCTGCCGCCGATGGGTCGGGGTCTTTGACGGATCAAGCGCCCCCACCACCGGATTCGGCCGACCCGGCCAAGGACGGCGGCATCCCCGGGGTGTCGGGCCTGTCGGAGATGATGCAGCGTGAAGCGGCCCAAGACCGCGACAGCAAGTTCCACGATTACGAGACGCTGGCCCCGGCCAAAGACCCGCGGCCTCGGCCGATCAAGATCACCCCGGACTCGGTCCCGGCCCCGAAAGCCCCCCCAAAGGAGAAAAAGGCCGGCGCGGCGCGCAGCGGCTACCTGCTTCTGGCTGCTTGCGCTGTGGCCCTGGCGCTGTTGGGCGGGGGGATATGGTTCACCACCTGGTACCCCCAATATCAGCAAGCGCCCGTCGAACTGCCCGAGCCCCTGCCCGAGCCCGAGCCCGTGTACGAAGGCCCGACGTATCAAGACCTGCCCCTGACGCCATCACAGGCCCTGGCGCACAACCCATGGCAACGGCCCAACCGGCCGTATCAAGCAACGGCTCACACGGACGCGTTGATCTCGATCGCGGGTGACGGGTTGACGGCATCGCAGGCCGGCGGGATCGACTACATCGGCCGGGTCGTCACCGAGCACCCGGGGGTGATCGTGGACGCGGAACTGACGGTGTCGCTGGTCGACCGACAGGGCCTGGAGCGGGCGCGGACGACCCTCCCCGTCGCCATGGTCAGCCAGGATCAGCCGATGCTGATCCGTGTGCCGATCCCCGCGGACCTGGACCCGAGAGCGCTGGACGCGTTCTGGTCGATCCAGGTCAACGAAGCGCTGGCCCCAGCCATACCCATCGAACTTGTCGAGATCGAGCAGCATGGCCAGGGCGCCGACACGATGACACGCATCCTCATCGAGAACGACACCGGCGAGACCATCGAGCAGGCCGTGCTGGTGATCACCGCCTGGAGTTCAACAGACGAGCCGCTTCGCCGGTGGAAGACGCATTGGCAGATGCCGATCAAGCCCGGCAAACTGATTGAGTTCTACACACGCACGGCCGTTACCCCATCGTGGCGGATCGACCGGTGGTCGGTCGCCGCGGCCGGGGAATAACTCCGGGACGGGCACGGGCAGGCGGACAAAACTCGCCTGCGCCGGGGCTTCATCCACGACAACCGCACGACCCGACAAAGCGATGATCTTCTTCCCCACCAGCACCGACCGCCAACTCAAGCAAACGCCGTGGGTCAACTACGCGCTGATCTTTATCAACGTTGCCGTCTTCATCCTCACCGCGAACCACGTGGCGCGGGTCGGTAATTACTTCGCGGTGCTTGACCTGGCGCAGCAGGACCCCAGCATAACGATCCCGCCTCGGCCCGGGATCCTGAACTACTACCTGCTTCCCGGCGATGGCAGCGTGTGGCAGTACTTCAGCTACCAGTTCCTGCACGCGAACTGGATGCACCTGATTATGAACATGATATTCCTCTACGTGTTCGGCAACGGCGTGGAGGATCGGCTGGGCAAGGTTGGGTACTTGTTTTTCTACCTGGCGGGGGGCGTGGTCGCGGGGCTGGGCCACGGGCTGATCGAATTGAACCCCGTCCTGGGCGCCAGCGGCGCGGTCGCGGGCGTCACCGGGGCCTACCTGGCGCTGTTCCCGCTTTCGAACGTCACGATCGTCTACTGGCTTATCTTCTTCGGGGCGTTTGAGGTATCCAGCATGCTGCTGATCCTGTTCCGGGTCGCCCAGGATGCGATGTTCCAGGTATGGGGGGCCAGTGGCGTGGCGTACCTGGCGCACCTGGCGGGCTACGCCTACGGTTTCGCCATCGGGATGGGGCTGCTCATGGGTCGTATCCTCCCGCGCGAACCCTACGACATGCTCGCCCTGATCGAGCGCCGCCGACGCCGTGCCCAGTTCACCCGGATGACACGGCAGGGTTACCGCCCGTGGGAACACGGCAAGCCCGGCGACCCACCGGGTAAAAGTGCCAAGGCCCCGCCGGTCACCGAGCAAGAGGCCCGGCTGATGAAAGCAAGAGCCGCCATCAGCGCCGCGCTGACCGACCACGACATGCCCAAGGCCGCGTCGCTATATGTCGACCTGCTACAGGAAGACTCCGAGCAGGTCATGGGCCAGCAACAGCAGTTGGATATCGCCAACCAGCTCATGTCCGAGGGCAGCTACGCCGCCGCCGCCGGGGCTTACCAACTCTTTTTGGTCACCTACAAAAATTACGCCGATCGGCAACAGGTCCAACTGATCCTGGGGCTGATCTTCGCGCGTTACCTCGACCAGCGGCAGCGCGCCAAGGAGCTGTTGAATCAGGCGGTCCCCAGGCTCCACGGTGACGAGCTGACGCTGGCGAAACAGGTGCTCGACGAGATCGGCTGATCGGGTCCGCCCAGGCGGGTTCTTTCCCCGCCCAAGACCGAGGCCACCGGCCGCATTCCCCGTCTTTGTGTGCCGGCCTCTGATCTCCTAAAATATGTGATCCCCGATCCCCGGCCGCCAGCACACGGGCATGAATACCCCCCTAAACGAGCCGTAACGCCCGTGATAAGCAGCTGTTTATCCGTGGGCAAGCACCGAAACGACGGAGTCCAAGCACCATGACATCGCAAAACCCACTCCTTAAAGGCAACGCGATCATCGGCCAGTCCGGCGGGCCCACCGCGGTCATCAACCAGTCCCTGGTCGGTGTGGTCGAGGGGCTGTCCGGCTCGCCCTGTATCGAGAAAATCTTCGGCGCCCACCACGCCGTCTCGGGCATCATCAAGAACGACTTCATCGAGCTGCAAGACATTCCTCACGACCGGCTGGACCGCATCGCCAAAACGCCCTCGGCCGCGCTGGGCTCGTCACGCGACAAGCCCGACGCCGAATACTGCAAGAAGATCTTCGATGTCCTGGCCAAGCGCAACGTCCGTTACTTTTTCTATATCGGCGGCAACGACAGCTCAGACACCTGCCGGATCGTCAACGAGCTGGCCAGGAAAAACAAGTACGACCTGCGCAGCTTCCACGTCCCCAAGACGATCGACAACGATCTGGTCAACAACGACCACACCCCCGGGTTCGCCTCGGCGGCGAAGTTCGTCGCGCATGCGTTCATCGGCGACAACCTGGACAACCGCTCGCTCCCGGGGATCAAGATCAACATCATCATGGGCAGGCACGCCGGGTTCCTCACCGCCGCCAGCATGCTCGCACGCCAGCACGACGACGACGGCCCGCACCTGATCTACGTCCCCGAGGCCGCCTTCGACATCGATCAGTTCAAAGCCGACGTCGCCGAAATCTACGGCCGACTGGGGCGGTGTCTGATCGCTGTCTCCGAAGGCATCCACAACCACGAAGGCACGCCGATCATGACCCAGCTCGCCGCCAATGTAGAGAAAGACGCCCACGGCAACGTCCAGCTCTCGGGCACCGGCGCGTTGGGTGACTACCTCTCCGAAGTTCTCAAGGAGCATCTCGGCACGGACACCCGTATCCGTGCCGACACGTTCGGGTACCTACAGCGCTGCTTCGCCGGTTGCGTCTCACAGACCGACGCGCACGAGGCGCGCCTCGCGGGACGCAAGGCCGCCGAACTCGCCCTCTCAGGCGAACGCGACGGATCGATCGCCATCCAGCGCGTCAGCAACAACCCCTACGAGGTCGAGTACAAACGGATCGAACTGACCGACGTCGCCGCCAAAACGCAGACCCTGGACCCCAAGTACATCGTTCACGGCAACAACATCGATCCCAGCTTCCGCGACTACCTGGGCCCGCTGGTCGGCGAACTGCCGATCGTCGAACTGCTTCGCGCTCGCTGACCGGGTTTCGATCTCAGATCATTTCCATGTCTTCTGTAGCGCTCCAGCGACAGATCATGTGAGGGCTTGTAGGCAATCCGCCGCGCAGTCAATCGGTGAACCGTTTTTCAGACGGAGCCTCGACCATTTCTACTTCGTTCGTAGCGTAGAGCCAACGGGTTTGGCCCGGGCGGCCGCGCCCGGAGTTCGCCGAACGCGAGCATCGCTGATGCACGAGTGTTTTTTTAGGATGCGTAAAAGTCAGAACAACAGGCCGAAGGCCAGCAGGCTCAGCGCGGAGCCGAGGATGAGGATGCTGACGTAGCCGACGGTGTCGCGCAGCTCGGGGGAGACACGTCTTAGCGGGCTGTTGATGACGCCGCAGACTTTCCGCAGGGTGCGCTCGGCCTTGGCCAGGTTCCCCTGCTTGATCACCACGGCTGGGCTGGGCGCCGCGCTGACCGGCTGGGGCTCGGTTTCGTCGCCCTGGCTGTCCCCGGCGTCAGCTACCTCAGCGGCGACGGGTACGGCTTGCGCGTCCTGGTCTAGTTCGGCGGCAACGTCCTGGGCTGTAGCGCCGGCGCTCGGGACCGCGGCGGGCTGGGGCTCGTCGGCTGGCGCCGGGGCTTGGTCTTGGGTTGAGGCTTGGGCGCTGAGTTCGGCCTGGGCTTTGGCTTCGAGTTCGGCCCGCTCCTCGGCCTGCGCCTGGGAGGCCAGCACCTCGTCGGTCCCGGGCACGTGTGCCGCCTCGGTCGGCTCGCCGGCTTCGTCGGCGTCCTGCTCGATGGCCTGCTCCGCGGACTCGGCGAGCATCGAGTCGATTTGATCGATCGAGACAGCAGGTTCTTCGGCCTGGGCGGGCTCCGGGACCTGGTCTGCGTCGGTGTCCGGGGATTGATCTACCACGGCCTGCTCTTGGGCCTGGGGCGTATCCGGCTGACTGGGCGCTTCGGCAACCGGCTCGGCGGGCTTGTCGGTTTCCGCTGGCGGGGCGGGGGCCTGGTCCTGCTGCTTCACATCATTAAGCAGTGACTGGATCTGACCGGCCAGGTCGTCTTCGGTCAGCGATGCCGCCTTGGCGTCGGGCTGATCCGATGAGGGCTGGGGCTTTGCGGGCTCGTCGGGCGTTGCCGCGACCGGTTCGGTCGAAGGCGCATCGTCGGTGGATTCGGCGACCGGCTGGGCCGGGCCGTCCGCCTGTTGCGGGGCCGGGGCAGGGTCCGCTGGTTTGCTCGCGGCGTCGATCGTCTGATCGACCTGATTATTGAGCAGGTCCGCCGCCATCGCCGCGATCGTGTCGAGGTCGAACCCGCCCGTCGGCTTGGCCGGCTTTTCGTCGACACCGCTGTCAGCCGGGTCAACCATCGCGGCGGCGGGCTGGGGCGATTCACCGACCGGCTGAGGTGCGGGTTCTTCGCTTGGCGGCTTTGCGTCCGGCTCGGGCTGGGACGGGACCGATTCGGCGACCGGTTCGGGGGCAGGCTCAGTAGCCGCCTCGGCGGGCTGGAGCTCTTCAGGGGGATGGCGCAGGTCGGCCGGGACCGTCTTGGGGTCCGCCTCCTCCAGCCGTTCCAGCAACGAATCGAGCTGGCTCTCCAGGTCCATATCCTGGCTGCGGGCATCGTCTTCGGGTTGTTCGGGCGTGTCGGTCACGCGCTAAGGAGTCCTGGGGTAGGTTGGCCCGCCGCGGCGGATATGCCATGATGTTCAAGCACTGCTTACCTAATCGCTACACCCGGATTTATCGACGCACGGAAGGCCCGACTCAAGGCCCATCCCGCCAGTGAAGCCAAAGGATTATTGATGTCGTCCCCAGGCCAAACGACCCGATCCTCGCGTTTTTTCTGCCCGGCCCTGACGGGGGTATCCACAGGGGGTTTACAGCCCGAAAGCGGCTCTGATACGGGCCAAGACACGGGGGTATCGGACGCCCGCTGCCTGTTGGACAAGGAAGACACCCACCACGCCCGCAAGGTGCTTAGGTTATCGGCAGGGGACGGCGTAGAGTTATTTGACGGCCAAGGCACGCTCGCCCAGGCGGTGCTCGAAGAATATTCGTCGGGCAAGGCGGTCTGCCGGGTTATTTCGGTTCAGCGATTTAACCCGCCAAAGCCCACACTGACCGTCGCCACCGCGATCCCCAAGGGCCCCCGCGCCGACGCGATGGTCCAGCAGCTTTCTCAACTCGGGGCCGATCGGCTTATCCCGCTTAGGGCCGAGCACAGCGTCGTCGACCCGCGCCCGACCAAGCTTGAGCGCTTTAAGAAGCTGGCGGTGCAGTCCGCCAAGCAGTGCGGTCGGCTGACACTGATGCGGGTCGAGCCGGTCTGTGCGCTCGACGAGGTCTGGTCCGAACCCGGCTACGACCTGAAGCTGCTGGCCTGCTTGGCGGGCGGCGCGCCGGCGGACTTACCCAAGCGCCTCGCGTCGTCCAGCCATGTGCTGGTTTTGATCGGCCCGGAAGGCGGGTGGAGCACGCAGGAACAGGCGTCCGCCTCGGCGTCGGGATGTCTTGACTGGGGGCTTGGGCCCCATGTCCTGCGGGTCGAGACGGCGGCAACTTCGGCCGCGGCGGTGATCCGCTACCTGGCCCGGCCGTGACCTTTGCCCGCCCGGGCCACGCCCGGTAAGCTTGGCACATGAATCGACCCACAATTGAAAAACCCGACATCGACGAAAAAGGTGCTCAGGGCCAACGCTCTGACACACGGCTATACATGCAGCTGATGTGCTTCGGCGGCTGCCGGGACACCGCCGCCATCGTGGACGCGGTCAAGAAGTCCGGGCTCCAGGCCGTGGTGTACGAAGATCTGAACAACCCCTACGGCATCGGCATCCTGACGATCAGCGAAGACCCCGCAGATTTCGTCGGGACCGCCCGAGGGATATTTCAAAAACCCCCGTTCACAGGCATGCCCCCGATCCACGAGCTGGTGATGGTCGGCCGGACCTACTCTCTGGGCTACGAAGCCGATCTTAAAGACACGCTGTTTGATCGGCCACGACGCACGGCGCTCAACCCCGACTGGCCCTGGGCCGTCTGGTACCCGCTTAGGCGCAACGGCGCGTTCAATCAGCTCCCCCCACAGGAACAACGCGAGATCCTCAAGGAGCACGGAACCATCGGCATGGCATTTGGTCAGGCCGACTACGCGCATGACATCCGCCTCGCATGCAACGGACTCGACAGACACGACAACGACTTCGTCGTCGCCCTTGTGGGCAAGGACCTCCACCCGCTCTCGGCCATCGTCCAGACCATGCGCAAAACCAAACAAACCTCACAATACATCGACAACCTCGGCCCGTTCTTCGTCGGCAAGGTCGTCTGGCAAGCAGAGATGTGATATAGCCATTAGCTGTTAGCCGTTAGCTATGAGTTATTAGTTCACCCCAGAATAATCCCTCCGACCCTCGATACCCGACACCCCACACGTGCTCAACCCCCGCTTGCGGTTTAGCGAATAACCAACCCCCACCCCTAACTCCTAACCCCCAACCCAACCCATGCCCCCCCTCACCGATCGCCACGCCGCCGCCAGTCAGACCCTCCAGGCGGTCGGCCAATCACACGTCCTGACGTTCTACGACGAACTTGACGACACCCAACGCGACCAACTGCTTTCGCAGATCGAAGGCATCGACTGGCCCGAGGTCGGCCGGCTCATCGAGTCGTATGTGTTAAACACCCCGCCGCTGAACCTGCCCGCCGACATCCAGCCCGCGCCAAGTTACCCGCAACAACCCACGCCTAAGCTCGAAGGCAAGTACCGCGAGGCACGATCACTGGGCGAAAAACTCATCCGCGGCGGCAGCGTCGCCGCCTTCACCGTCGCCGGCGGCCAGGGCACACGCCTTGGCTGGGATGCGCCCAAGGGCACCTTCCCCGCTACGCCCGTCACCGCCCGGCCGCTATTCGGCGTCCTCGCCGACTACATCAATAAAGCCCAGCAGAAGTTTGGCTGCACCATCCCCTGGTACGTCATGACCAGCCCCGTTAACCACCAGCCCACCGTCGACTTCTTCAAAG
Organism: Phycisphaeraceae bacterium; assembly: GCA_029260655.1. Lineage (GTDB taxonomy): Bacteria > Planctomycetota > Phycisphaerae > Phycisphaerales > Phycisphaeraceae > JAJRRS01. Next base: position 11,967 of record JAJDCU010000023.1, on the reverse strand, counting down.
AAAACGACACCTTCGGCCTCGATCCGAAAAACGTCACCCACTTCCCCCAGGCCATGATGCCCGCCATCGGACTGCACGGCGCCCAGCGCGGCAAAGCCCTCCTCGCCGGCAAAGACTCGCTGGCACTCTCGCCCAACGGCCACGGCGGATCGCTCAAGGCCCTGCACACCTCCGGCGCGATCGCCGACATGAAATCCCGCGGCGTCACCCAGATCAGCTACACTCAAATAGACAACCCCACCGTCCACGTCATCGACCCCTTATTCATCGGCCTGCACGCCCTCGACAGCGCGCAGATGTCCTCCAAGATGGTCCCCAAGACCGGCCCCGAGGAAAAGGTCGGCAACTTCTGCACGGCCGACGGCAAGATGACCGTCATCGAGTACACCGACTTCCTTAAACTCCCCGACAAGCTCGCTTACCAGATCAACGACGACGGCACCCTCCGATTCCGCGCCGGCTCCATCGCTATCCACATCATCCAGGTCGACTTCGTCGAAGCGCTAAACACCTCGCCGCAGGGTTTCGCCCTGCCGTTCCACCGCGCCGAAAAGAAAGTCCCCTGCATCGACTTGAATACAGGTGAGCCCGTTTCTCCCGATAACGCCGGGGGTAACTCCGGGGGTAAGGCTGTGAAGTTCGAGACCTTCGTCTTCGATGCGCTGCCACTATGTGACAACTCGATCCTTTACGAAACCGACCGCGTCGAAGAGTTCGCCCCCATCAAAAACGCCGACGCCCCCGGCGAAGTCGACTGCCCCGCCACCAGCAAACAACTCCAAACCCAACGCGCCGCCCGCTGGCTGGAAACCCACAACGTAACCATTCCCCGCGATGCCGACGGCCAAGTCAACGCAAAAATAGAAATCTCCCCCCTCACCGCCATCGAACCCGACGACCTCGTAGACGCCGACCTTCCCAAAGAGATCAAGCCAAGTGAATCAGTAAACTTGTGAGTTAACGACGATACATCCGCCAAATCCTCCCCGTACCCCTCAATCAGGGATTAGCTACTTGCAGACTGTTTCTCACTTCATTATTCTCGATCAAGTAAAATATCATCACTCTTACTTATTAGTTTGTGATGTCGATAAGGCTGCAGTGCCAGCCTGTCTGGGAGTTGAAATTTCCTTATTGCATCAGCGATTCCACTAGCGCATAAAATGGTCAAACCAGCCGCACCCGCGTAGAATGAAGGAATGCTGACTGCAGTAGTCAGGGACAGCAACCCGGAGACCGCGCCAAAGTAGGACACCTGCCCGAGGAGCCGATCGGTCTCATCCATCTTGCTATTCTGGGCCTTGAGAATATTATCGATATGATTGGCGCTCTTCTCAAGATCATCCGACGTAACGCCAACTCTACGTAGGTCAACAGATAGCCGTTCAAGTCCTTTAGTCAAATCCTCTTTGTCGCTTTCGAAGTCATCCCGGGTGACGATATGGTCAAAGAGGTTCTTCGGAACGACTGGGGCGCTCGCCCCGATGTTTTCACGTGGACAAGCAGGCCTCAATATTTTTTGAGTAAGCCATTCAATGGCTGCCGGCTCTATTTTTGCGTAGAAGGGCTGTTTGGGCTGCCACGACGTGAAGCGGGGATCCAGCTTGGGGCCATCTTCAAACTGAGCCGAACTGTCTGCGATATAGTCGCCACCCTCACTTCCGGTCACTGGTTTTGTCAACATGGCATGATAAAAGTTTAATCGTTCGAACGCTTCGGCGACCCTGTGATGCCGGATATCCCAATCAACCAGATCGCACAACTCTGGATCTGAGTACCTCGCCTTCAGAAACATGTAACGAAACCCAAGAGCGCGAATTGCACTTTCGTGTTCTGAAGAAAAGCCGAACCCGTCTCTTACATCGTCAGGCAACTCCTTCGAATACTTCTCAAACTCACTGATTTTGCGATCTACTTTGGTTGGAAATGAACTGTCAGCAACACTATAAAGTCGCTCGTTTCGTAGCCCACCCGAGATCGTTCGTTCAGACTTCAACAAGGGGAGCATTTCTCCCCAACAATTTTCCCATGCTTCGGGGCGTCTCTCATACACGCTCAACACAACCAGATTGTTGTTGCTTAGCTCTAAGAGCTGGTCTGGCGACATGTGAAACACAGAAGTGAATTCCATCTCCGACATCGGCCAGAGGTTAACATGCGGGGTTGGTACAGTAAGCAGGAAGTGAAGGAAGTCGATCTTAGGAGGCCATACGGAGTACCGACCATGCCTTGTTGAGTTTCGGACGTCCTGAAAGAGGAATTCCTGACGCTCTCGAAGGTCTACGGGTAGCGTGGCGCCCGTTATGGCATTTTGAACCTTCTGTTCCTCCCGCTCCAGGACTTCAATAACAGCGAGTTTTGTCGCTTCCATTAGTTGTCAGACTCCGATGTAGAATATCAGTAGGCTGAAGGAAACGCAGTATATCATCATGCATGGCCGGATTCAAAGGTTGTGCAATTTTCAAACCTCTTTGGTTGTAGAGAAATGGGGCAAAAGACGGTGTTGGATGCCGTTTTTTCTCCTGTGTTTAGCGGTGGATATGCTTTCGCTTTGGCCGGCCAATGTCATGATGCTGCGCACAGATCGGTACTGCCTGACACAAAATCGTGGCCCTCGACTAAACTTTTTCATTTCAATGACCCACAAATACTTACGCACGATTGAACCACCCTCCCGCGACAGATCGGTGCGCGCAAACGCGACTTTCCATCCAAGTATGGAGGCGTGATTAATTCTGATCGCGTCTGCCGACAACCTCACGATGGCGGTTAACCGACTCCCCTGAGCATCCAAAGATTAAAAGGACCTGGACTCGAGGGCTGCCCGCCCCTCGGAAGGTTTTTAGCATCAGCATCGTTGATGCCGGGCCTTCCAGGTCGTGTTCTCAAAAGGAGCACCTCCGGGGGCGGGACTTGATGGAGCGCACCGCCCCGGCCAGATGGTGGAACTCAGTACACGGGCCCGACCAGGTCCCGCTGATCCCGTGGCTGCCGCTACCGCCGGAGAATCGTGGGGATTTTTGGAAGTCTGATTGCTGAGTGCTGAAGTATGAAGTGAAGAAAAAGAACTAACCGCAGAGGCGCCGAGTGCGCAGAGGAGACAAAGCAGAGAAGACAAGGCGCATGATCCGCAGATGACGCAGAGGAGAGAGCGTGTGTGCTTGCGCACAGAAATCTTCTCCGTGTTTCCGCGCCCTCCGTGATATTCTTTCTGTCATCCGCATCTGCGTCATCTGCGCAATCTGCGGATAACTCCCCCTCTGCTGTTTTCTCTGCGCTCTCTGCGCCTCTGCGGTTATCCGCCCCCTACCCGCCGAACTTTGCCAACACCGCGTCCCACTTCCCTTGTGCCCGCAGGATATGTTCGACCGCCTCGCGCGCTGCGCCGTGGCCGCCTTTGGCTTGGGGCGTGAACTTCGCGGCCTCCAGCACTTCGATTGCCGCATCGGCGACAGCCATCGGGTAGCCCACGCGCTTCAATGCGGGCAGGTCTAATATGTCGTCGCCCATGAACGCGGTTTGTTCCAAAGAAACCCGCGCCCGCTGAGCGATCGCCTCGATCCCCGCGGCCTTGTCCTTGCAGCCGTGCAGGTAATGATCGATCTTGAGTTCTTCCATCCGCCGATGCACGACCTCGCTGGACCTTGCGGTGAGTACGCCGACGGGTATCCCGCTGAACTGCGCCGCACGGATCCCGAATCCGTCACGGGTATTGAAGCGCTTCAGTTCGTTGCCGTGGTTGTCATAGATCAGCGACCCGTCGGTGAGGACGCCGTCGAGATCGAAGACGATGAGTTGGGGATTGGGGGTTGGGGATTGGGGGTTGGGGATGGGTCACCTCATCTTGGTTTTTAGAGAGCTTTGTAGCGTGTTTAGCATTCGGCCGAGGCGGTCGGAAAACTCTGTCAACTGTGTCATGCGGTCGGCTTGGACATACTCCAACTCGATGCACAAAGTAAAGAAGGTATCCAGTTCGGCCAGTGAACCACGGGCGATCGAGATAAACCGGAGATATTCTTTGGTGTGGTCACGCGCCCAGCCTTCAGCGATGTTGGCGGGTACGGAAACAACCGCCCGTCGCATCTGGTCGCCAAGCGCGAATCGCTCCTCGGCCGGCAACTCACGAGTCAACCGATACACCCGCTTAACCAACTCTATACCCATCTGCCAAACTTCAAGATCCCGATAACTGGAAACGCCCATGGCTTGAACCCCAATCCCCAACCCCGAATCCCGAACCCCCATCTACCCTTCGATCACTTTCAGCGCCGCGAGGTCTTGCACGTCGATCAGGCCGACGGGTTTGCCGGCGTCGTCGATGACGGGGATCTCGTCGAAGCGTCTTTCTCTGACGATGCGGACGGCGTCTCGGACCAGGGCGGTGTCGGGCAAGGTGGTGGGGTTTTGGGTCATGACGCCTCGGATCGGGCCGGACCAGACGTCGGGGCCTTGGTTTATCAGTGCCGAGCGCAGGTCGCCGTCGGTGACGATACCCGCGAGCTTGCCATCAGCATCGATGACCAGCAGCGCGCCCGCGCGGCGCAGGCCGGACTCCTTGGCGTAGGCCTCGGCCTGTGCGTAGGCGTCTTGGACGGTCAGGTCCAGGCTGACCAGCGGCTGGTTTTGCCCGGCCTTGAACCGCATGGCGTGGACGACGGGCATGAGTTGTCTTCCCAGTCCGCCGCCTGGGTGTACCTTCTTAAAGTCGCTGACGCCGAAGTTCCGCCGCCTGCTGACAGCCAGGGCCAGCGCGTCACCCAGCGCGAGCATGGCGGTGGTGCTGGCGGTGGGCGCCAGGTTCAGCGGGCAGGCCTCGGCAACATCCCCGACCGGGAGCGTCACCGTGGCGATCCGCGCCAGATCGCAGTCTTCTTTGCCGACCATCGCGATCACGGGGACCTCGTCTTGCTTCAATAGCTCGGCCAGGGTGACGACCTCGTCGGTGTTCCCGCCATAGGAAAGGATCAGCACGGCGTCGCCCTTGCGGACCTTGCCCAGGTCGCCGTGCATGGCCTCGACCGGGTGCATGAAGTGCGCCGGCGTGCCGGTACTGGCGAAGGTGGCGGTGAGCTTCTGGCCGATCAGCCCGGACTTGCCTAGCCCGGAGACGACCAAGTTCCCTGCCTTGGCGCCCAGCACCACGTCCACCGCCCGGTGGAAAGCGTCGGTGACCTGGACGTGTCGGATCGCATCGGCCTCGGCGTCCATGACCTGCCTGGCGAACCGGGCCTGCTCGTCTTGGGAGTCGGCCTTGGGGTCCGCGCCGGGGTCAGGCCGGGGGTCGGTTTGGGGCTGGGTCTTGTTCATAAGGATAAACCTGCCTAAAGTGGCACTATGATCGCGTATGACCGTATCCGAGGTCAAACCCCCGGATAACCCCCGCCCATGCCCGGCGGCACCAGGGAGATGAGTCGATGACCGGAACCAGCCAAGACTACCGCGTCAAGCTAGACGCCTACGCCGGGCCGCTGGACCTGCTTTTGTACCTGGTCAAGCGTCACGAGATCGACCTTCAGGACATCCCCGTCGCCGAGCTGACCGAGCAGTACCTGCATCACTTGAAGGTGATCCAGGAGATCGATGTCGAGCTGGCCGGGGAGTTCCTGGTGATGGCGGCGACGCTGCTCGAGATCAAGAGCCAGATGCTCGTGCCCTTCGTGACCGAGGAAGACCAGTCCGACGCGACCGATTCGATCGAGGACCCGGCCGACCCGCGTTACGAGCTGGTGCAGCAACTGCTGGCGTACCGTCGTTTTAAGGAGGCTGCGATCGAGCTGGAGGACCGACAGCGCCAGTGGTCCGACCGCTACCCGGCGCACCCGACGGCCCGGCCGGTGGAGAAGCCCGGCACGCGGCAGGCGGGGGACGGTGGCGACCCCGACGATGCGGCCATGGTCGAGATGGACCTGGAAGACGCGAATGTGCTGGACCTGTGCCAGGCGTTTGGGCGTATCCTCGATTCGATCGGCCACAAGCCGCAGGTCGAGGTGATGTATGACGATACGCCGATCTCGCTGCACGAGGAAGACATCGCCGACCGCCTCAGGCGTGACGGCGCGATGACCCTGGGGCAGATCTTCGAGGGCCGGGCATCGCGTGGCGAGCTGGTGGGCTTGTTCCTGGCGATGCTTGAGCTGGTGCGCCAACGCCGTGTGCGTGTGATCCAGGACCGGGACGCGGATGAGATCCGCCTTGAGCTGCGTCCTGATTCGGACCATCTGGACCCCTCGGCGATGCAGGCCGATACGGCCGCGACCGACTGGCGCGACCCTAAGACGGGCGAGGTCCAGTACGACTGGCCGGACGAGCCGTCCCGGCTGCGTGCTCAGCGGCGTGCCGATCTGCGTGCCCAGCGCGGCGCAGATCAGCCCGATGAGTCTGAAGAGCCTGACGATACCGCCGGCGAATCCCAGGTGGATCCTGAGCCGACATCAAACGGCGACTAAGATGCTTTTCCGGGTACGCAAGAGATGTAGCCCCCTGTCCGCAGGCCGGGGTTTGCCCCCGCTAATTCCCATAACTCAGAAGATATATCGACTTATAGGCCGGCTCCCGGCGTCCGAAAACGCCGAATATCCGGGGTTTCGATTTATTTTATTAGCGCAATTTCTGCGCGTCCTGGCTCTCGGTCGCTGTGGGTTTGGCGTCGAGACGGCGGGGGTTGACACATTATCGGACGGCCCTGCACCGGTGCCGGCCACAGGTTTTCCACATGCGTTTGACCGGTCCGCGGCGGTCATGCAGAATATCCGCGCATTGGACGGCGCGTCAATTTTAAGCGTTCGGACGCTGTTGTCGCCGATACAGTCCAAACGTACGAGAGATTTCTAGTCCCACGGAACGGAGCTTAAACACCATGGTACGAACACATTGGAAGACTGCAGCATTTGTTGTTGCCGGGTTGGGTCTTTTGACCCCGGCTCAGGGTGATCAGATCACCGAGATGCAGGCACAGATCGATTCACTCCGGGCGGAGTTGACGCAGGTCCAGACAGACCAGGGCGATAACTGGCTGAACGAGCGCCGCGCCGAAGAGGTCAAGGGCCTGATCATGGAAGTGCTGTCTGACGCCGACACACGTGCATCGCTGCTGGCCGACGGCGCGATCGCCGGGCACGACGGCAACCACTTCTTCATCCACAGCGCCGACGGCGCCTTCGCGTTGTACCTCAGCGGCCAGTTGCAGTTCCGATACATCTACAACAACCAGGACGACAAGGCCCTGGCCCCAGGCGGTGATGAAGACGAAGGCGGCTTCCAGACCCGCCGCGCCAAGGTCAAGTTCGACGGCCACGTCGCCAACCCGAAGGTCGGGTACCACCTCGTGCTGGCCAACGACCGCATGACCGCCAGCACCTTCCTGGAAGAGTGGAACGTCAGCTACGACATCAACGACCAGGCCAATCTCGCCGCCGGTAAGATGAAGCACCCGTTCCTCCGCGAGGAATTGGTTAGCTCGTCCCGGCAGCTCGCCGCGGAGCGCTCGATCACCAACGAGTTCTTCACCCTCAACCGCGCGGAAGGCGTCCGTCTGAGATATGCCGACGCCAACTGGCGGCTCCTGACCATGATCGGTGATGGCGGCAACTCCGAGACCAGCGACTTCTCAGATAACAGTTCCGAGTTCGCGGCCACCGTCCGCGGCGACATCGCCCTGGAAGGCGACCTGGATCAAGGCAAGGACTTCACCGGTTGGAGCGGTGAGGGCCAGTCGATCATCCTCGGTGGTGCCTACCACCTGCAGCTGGGTGACGGCCGTAACGGCTCGAGGGACGACTACCACGCCCACACCGTCGACCTTTCCTGGGAAAACAACGGGTGGAACGCCTTCTTCGCCTACATCGGCGCGACGATTGATCCCGACGCCGCCGCAGGGTCCGACCGTGACATGGACGGCTACGTCGCTCAGGGCGGCATCCACATCGTCCCGGACAAGTTCGAGTTCTTCGCGCGTTATGTGTTCATCGATGGCGACGTCGATGGCGAAGACGATTTCGATGCATGCACCTTCGGTGTGAACTACTACGTCAACGGTCACCGCACCAAGTTCACCGCCGACGTGACCGTGCTCGGCGAGATGACCCCGACGTCGAACCCGTTCGGCGCCAGCACCGACAGCACCGGGATCGGGACGCTGTCCGGCGAAGAAGACGAACTCTTCGCCCGCTTCCAGTTCCAGCTTCTGTTCTAAGAACGAAGCGAACAGCTCGTACGATTGACCACCCCCGGGCACACGCCCGGGGGTTTTTCTTGCGCACGGTGAGTCAGTCATCGTGGGGGCATGGGCAGGCCGGAAGATTCAATACACGACGTGGGAGAGCCGATACAGCAGGTATGTCCGGCATCTCCTCCGCCACATCGGGTCTTGAACAGGCGCAGCTTGCCCATCAGGTCGCGGTTAAAGTCGCCGGCAAGGCGATGGATGCCGCCAGGGCCCAGGGAGACGCCGCGATCTCGCTCCTCGAGGCCGCCGCCGAGGTCCAGGAACAGGCGCTATCCGGCCTGGAACCTGGCAAAGGCCAGGTCCTGGACGTCACCGCGTAGATGCGTGGGGGATGTGGGGTAGGGAAGGCAGACGACGCCTGACCGCTGATCAACTCCGTGCCATCAGTTCTTATTCGGATCCCGTTTTGAATCTTCTCTCCCCTCAGCCCCCGGCTTCGCCGGGGGATACGCACGCACAAGGTGGCCTGAATCCCCCGGCGAAGCCGGGGGCTGAGGGACAAACGTGCGGTTTGAAAGCGTGATTCGAATTACTTACCCGATGACCTGCCCGACGGCCTGGACGACCCGGTCGTGGATCTTGCCGTTGGTGGCGATGATGCCGCGGTTATGTTCGAGTTTGCGGCCGTGGGTGAAGTCCAGCGGTTTGCCAAAAGCGTCGGTGACAGTCCCGCCCGCCTCGGTCACTGCGATCATCCCGCCGGCGTGGTCCCAAATCTTCTCTCGGTATTCGGCGCTGGTCGGCAGTCTCAGATAGATCGAGGCGTCGCCCCGCGCCACGGCGGCGTACTTGGCCTGGCTGTCCATGCGGACGGGCTTGGCGGTGATGCCCAAGAGCCCGGCGATCCTTGCCGAGTCGTCCTGGTCGCTGTGGCCCGATTCGACCGACTCGCAGAAACGTCCCTCGGCGGGGTCGGTTACGTCACTGACGCTGACGGCCGTGCCCTGGGTCGCGGCTGTGTTCAGCGGCATCGCATGGGCTCCCTGGCCAACCGTCGCCGTCATCAGCACGCCTTGCCCGTCGCCGCCTTGTATCGGAAGGTTCGGACAGCCCAGCACGCCCAAAACCACCTGCCCGTCTTCGATTAACGCCAGTGCGATCGCGTACTGTCCTGCCCGGAGAAACCCCTTGGTCCCGTCGATCGGGTCCAGCGTCCAGTACCGCTTGGTCGAGGCGTCCGGTGTCGCGCCGCCTAGGTCGATCCAGTCGAGCACCTGGTCCGTGTCGGCGCCGCCCACCGCGGCGGAAACCCGTGTGACAACCGAATCGAGCCGTGCCACGTTCCCGGATTCACGCAGCGCCTTGGCGTCTTCCTCGCCGACGATCGGGTCACCGGGGAAAGCGTCCGCCAGGGCCCTGCAGACGACCGCCTGGCTGGCGAAGTCCGCGACCGTCACCGGGCTGCGGTCCTTCTTCTGCAGCGTGTCCGCCGTGACCAAACTCTTCTGCACCGCCTGGGTCACGGTCGAGGCCAGCCGCACCGCCGCGATGGCTGTCTGTCGTTCTTGAGTCAGGTCCATCGGCTCTTGCTCCGTCTCGTGTGGGTCGAGAGGGGAGTGTAGCGGATCACGGCCAGGCGAGGGCGGGCTATAACCTGTTTAGCGGGTGATCGCAGATCGCCTGGCTTGGCCCCTTGGCCCAACGCGCGGATCTACGATCCGCCGCTTAACGGCAAGACTTCAAATCGATTTACGTGCGGGACCCGACCTAGTACCCACCGCCGCCGACGTGGGTCGCCAGGTTGTGGAACCGTGTCGTTGGGCCGTGGAAGTGAAGCTTGACCACACCGGTCGGGCCGTTGCGCTGCTTGGTGAGGATGACCTCGGCGGTGTTGGTTTCTTCGTAGTCCTCTTCGCCGCGGTGAAAATAGTCTTCGCGGTGGAGCATCATGACGACGTCGGCGTCCTGCTCGATCGAGCCGGACTCGCGCAGGTCGCTCATCCGTGGGCGGTGTCCTTCGCGCTGCTCGGCGGCGCGGTTGAGCTGGCTCAGGCAGATGACCGGGACTTTCAGTTCGCGCGCCAGCGCCTTGATCCCCCGGCTTAGGCTGGAGACCTCCTGCTGGCGGCTCTCGGAGCCCGGGGCGCTCATCAGTTGCAGGTAATCGACGTAGACGGCCTTGATGTCGTGCCGGGCGACCAGACGCCGGGCCTTGGCACGCAGACCCAGCAGGGTCAGCCCGGGGGTGTCGTCGATGTACAACGGCGCCTCGGACAGCCCGCCGACCGCCTTGGCCAGATTGGCGTAGTCGTCGTCGTTCAGCAGGTTACGCCGAAGCTTGTGCGAGTCGACCCCCGACCGCGAGCAAAGCAGACGCTGGGCGAGCTGCTGGCGTGACATCTCGAGGCTGAACACGGCGCAGGGCTGGCGGTTGACCGCGGCCATGTGCTCGGCCATGTTGAGCGCCAGCGCGGTCTTGCCCATCGAGGGCCTTGCCGCAACGATGATCAGTTCGCCCGGCTGAAGGCCGTTGGTCATCTCGTCGAGCTCGAAGAACCCGGTCTCGATCCCGGTCCGCATCCCGTCGTCGGTCTGGAGCTGGTCGTATGTCTCCTGAAGCAGTTCACCGAGATGGGCGGCTTCCTGCGTGGACTTGGATTCGGCGATCTCGAAGATGTCCCGCTCGGCTTTATCCAGCAGGTCGCCGACCGGGTCCGACGAGTTGTAACAGTCGTCGAGGATGCGCCCGGCCGCCTCGATCAGGTGGCGCACCGCGGCCTTTTCACGCACGATATTTGCGTAGTACACCGCGCTCGCCGCCGACGGCACCGACTCGGCCAGCTCAATCAGGTAATCAAGCCCCCCGACCTGTTCGAGTTGGCCCTTGTCCTCCAGACGCTGCCGAAGCTGGACCATGTCGATCGACTGGACCTTGTCGTACAACTCGACGAGCGTCTCGTAGATCGCGGCGTGGGCCGGCTTGTACAGGTCTTCCGGGCCCTTGAGGACCTGGACCACCTCGCCGCAGACACGCCAGTCCAGGATCAATGAGCCCAACAGCGCGCACTCGGCCTCGATCGCGTGCGGCGGGAGCTTGTCGAACAGCTTGGACACATCCACCCGGCGGACCTCGATCGGCTGACGGCGGTGCTGACTTGTCTGCGTGGGCGCGGTGCTCATGGCGGTGCGGCTTCCGGGAGGGGACATCGTCCGTGACTGGCTAGATCATAGCACGCCGTGCAACCCCCACGCCCAGGTCCGGTGGGCGGGGTAATCGCCGTGCAGAAGGTGTCGGCTTCGGGGGGGCGATATCACAGGATAAATGGATCACGCGAGGCCACCCCCGGACACACGCTTCTGAGCAGCCCGATCCTCCAACTCCCATCCCCTTTATCCCCAACCCCGATCCCCTCTCACTCCATCGACCCCATCAACTCGCTCAACTCGCTCTGTGCCTTGGCGTCGCCGTGTTCGGTGGCTTTGCCGATGCCCAGTTGGAGGGTGGCTTTGGCCGCGTCGTCGTGGCCCTGTTCGCTTTGGGCCTTGGCCTTCTGGAAGTAGGCGTAGAGGTAGTTCTCATCCAGGGCGAGGGTTTTGTTCAGCCAATCGATGACCGCGGCGGGGTCGCCGGCCTTGGCGTGCTCCATGGCGATCATGTAGGTGACGTCCGCATCGTCCGGGTCGGCGGCGAGGAGCTTTTCGAGTTGTTCGAGTCGGTCGGTCATGGGGGGAGTATACATTGGGGGTTCGGGGTTGGGGGTTCGGGGTTAGGGGGTAGGGGTTCCGGGGTAGGGGGTAGGGGG
>JAJDCU010000022.1 GCA_029260655.1 Phycisphaeraceae bacterium | reverse complement strand
CCCCGGGGCTGAGCGTGCCGGGGGCGATCGCTGCGGTGGCGCTGATTGCGCTGATCGGCGCGCCGTTTATCATCGGGCTTGCTGAGGTCTGGCACATCCTGCTGTTTATCCTGGGCTTTGTCCTGCTGATCACGGAGATCGTGTTTACCCCGACGTTCGGGCTTTTGGGTGTCGGCGGGCTGCTGATGATGTTCATGGGCGTGGTGTTAAGCGTCGTGCCATCGAGCCGGGGCGTCGGCGGCCGGGGCGTGGGTTGGTTGCCCCCGCCGGAGATGTGGGACCGGATGATCGCGTCGATGTTCTACACGCTGCTGGGGCTGCTTGTGAGCGGTGTCGGGTTCTACTTCATCACCAAACACTTCGGCAGGATCCCCGGGCTCAGCCGATTGATCCTACGCACGGAGCAGGCCTCGGCGTCGGCGATCGCGCTTGACGCCGCAGGCAGGCAGATACACGTCAGCGGCGATGAGGTATTGGGCGTCGGCGTGGTCGAGGTCGGGGTCACAGGCAAGGCCGTCACCGAGCTGCGCCCGTCCGGCACGGCACGCTTTGGTGAACACAACGTCGACGTCGTCAGCATCGGCCCCTTCATCGACGCCGGTAAACCCGTCAAGGTCGTCGAGGTCCACGGCAGCCGGATCGTGGTGGATCAGGCCGGTCAGGCCTGATCCGGCGTTACCCGGTAATCCAACAACACGTCTTCCCCGAGCTTTTCGACCGCACACAGCGTCAGCCGTGTCGCATCGGCGATGCTTTCGTGGGACAACCCAACCACCGAGTCCAACGCGCTTTTATCCCCAACCACCCTCGGCGCGACGAACGCCAGCACCTGATCGGCGAACCCCTGCTTCAGCAGCGCCCCGGTCAGGTGTGCTCCGCCTTCGGTCAGGACGTTGCTTGCGGCGTGGGTCTGGGCTAAATGCTCAAAGAGCGGGCGGAGGTCGAGTTGGTTTTTGCTGACGGTTGGCAGACCAAGCAGTTCGATGCCCAGGCCGGCTAACTTCTTCAGCCGGTCGGGCTCGTCATCGAAGAGGCGTTCGTTGATTGCGATCGTCAACGGCGCCTGATCGATGGTTTGAATCAGCTTGCATCCGTCGGGCAGGGAGAGCTTGGGATCGACCACGACCCGCCTGGCGATGCGCTTGACATCGACCTCGCGTGCGGTGAGGGTTGGGTCGTCGGCTCTTATCGTGCCAACGCCGACGATGATCGCGTCAACCCTCGCGCGCAGCTCGTGGACGCGCCGGCGAGAGAGTTCGTTGCTGATCCACTTGCTGTCGCCGGTGCGGGTGGCGGTCTTGCCGTCGAGGGTCTGTGCCCACTTGGCGATGACCCAGGGCAGGCCGGTGCGCCCGCGCTTGATGTATGGCTCTGCCAACCGCTGGGCCTCTTCCCGGCACACGCCCAGGTCGACCTCGACGCCTGCGTCGCGCAACATCGGCACGCCCTTGCCGGCGACCGGCTCGAAGGGGTCGGGTATCGCCACGACGACGCGCTTGATCCCGGCATCAATCACCGCCTGGGCGCAGGGCGGCTGCTTGCCGTGGTGAGAACAAGGTTCGAGGGTGACGTAGATCGTAAGACCGGCCGGGTCGATGCCCTTGTCCCGGCAGTCGCGCAGGGCCTGGGCTTCGGCGTGCAGACCGCCAAAACGTTCGTGGAACCCCCCCGCCACCACACGGCCGTCCTGCACGATCACCGCGCCGACCATCGGGTTAGGCTCGACAAACCCCTCGCCCCGACGGGCCAGCCGCAAGGCCTCACGCATGAATACTTCATCCGGCATGGCCACATGATATAGTTAGGGACGTAACTCACCATCTACCCGGGGCGATAAGGGGCTTAATCATGAAATGGGTCAAACGGATCGTCGTGCTGCTGGTCGTTGTGGTCGTGGTCGTCGGGGTGATCGGGTATGTCGCGATCGACAAGATCACCAAGGCCGGGATCGAGCAGGGTGGCACCTACGCGATGGGCGTAGAAACCAAGCTCGACGGCATCCACCTGGGCCTGTTGTCCGGGAGCGTGTCGATGGACGGGCTATCGGTCGCCAACCCCGAGGGTTTCAAGTCCGACCACTTCCTGAGCCTGGGTGACGGCAGCGTCGAGGTGTCGCTTGGCTCGCTGATGGGTGATAAGGTCGAGATCCCCAGGCTGGCGCTTAACGATATCGACATGGCGCTTGAAAAAGACGGGGGCAAAGCCAATTACCAGGTGATCCTCGACAACCTTGCCAAGCTCAGCAGCGGCGAGGCCCCACCGGCCGAGGAAACCGAAGGAAAGAGGTTTGTGATCAATGAACTGGTGATCACGGAGGTGAACGTCAAGGCCGAGGTGATCGGCGGGGTGTCTGTGCCGATCTACATCCCGGAAATCCGGCTGACGGATATCGGCAGCGACAGCGACAAGGGCGTGTTGATGAAAGACCTCGCCGGGATCATCGTGACGGCGATCATGGCGACGGTTGTGCAGCAGGCCGGGGACGTATTACCCGCAGGGATCGGGGAGGGCTTGCAGGGCGGGCTTGCCGCGGTGGGTGATCTGGGCGACTTCGGGATGCAGGTCATCGGCGACGTCTCCACCCAGGCGGGCGAGATCGCCGGCCAGGCCGCGGAACAACTCGGCGAAGGCGTGGAGCAGGCCGGGGAAGCGGCGCAGCAGGTCGGCGAAGAAGTCAATGAAGCGGTCGACAAGCTGGGTGAAGGCCTGGGAGGACTCTTCGGCTCTGACAAGGACGAAGCCCCCAAGAGTCAGGAATAGCAGCTTCTCTTAGTTCATCCAATCGGGGTTAGCCGCAACGACCCGTTCGAGCAACAAGTCGGTCCCGGGTTGCCTTAGAATCCCGGGTTGATGCCCATATCTGGCCCACTTAGCTCGGCAGGGTCCATATGGGCAGTGTGTGTTACACGGCTTGCGGCCAGCATGGCCATGCCGGGCAGGTTCACTATTATGGGTGGTGTGATGCTCCAGGGGGTACCACAGGGCGTATGATCAGCGGCCCTATGCATCCATGTTGTTGTGGAACAACTTGTTATACGCTCGGCCGCAAACCCGCTCCTGTTGCCTAATCCAGTGAAAACGGATACTTTCACCGCCATTCTCATGCTAAAAATACCCGGGGATATCCCTATTCCGGGTTTCAAATTATAGAATATAAGTGTATACTAAAGGGGCTGAATGAGTACGTCGAAACCCAGATGGGTAGCGGGGTGTATGACCGGCACGAGCCTTGATGGCTTGGACGCGTCACTTGTTAAGATCGCCCGCGAAGGACTTGGTATGTCGGCCCGCTTGGTTGGGACGGTCAACCGGCCGCTGGGTGACCTTTGCGACGTGCTGAAGTTGATGGCCCAGGGCGAACCGCAAACGGCTATGGCGTATGTGCTTGCAGCCAGGCAGCTCGGTGAGTTGCACGCCGATGCCCTTGAGGATCTTTGCCGGCAGCACCTGCCGCCGGGCGTGTCGTTGGATATGGCCGTCGCCCATGGGCAAACGGTCTGGCACGCCCCCGGCCAAGGGGTGAGTTGGCAGTTGATGGACCCTCAGCCGGTGGTACGACGGCTGGGCGTAGCGATGTGTTATGACCTGCGGCAGGCTGATCTGATCGCAGGTGGAGAAGGAGCTCCGATCAC
Source organism: Phycisphaeraceae bacterium (assembly GCA_029260655.1). Classification (GTDB taxonomy): domain Bacteria; phylum Planctomycetota; class Phycisphaerae; order Phycisphaerales; family Phycisphaeraceae; genus JAJRRS01. Next base: position 42,797 of record JAJDCU010000022.1, on the reverse strand, counting down.
GCCGATCAGCGATTGGGTGATGTTCCGTCATCCGTCGCGTAACCGGCTGATCGTCAACCTTGGTGGGATCAGCAACGTGACCTTCCTGCCGGCCGACGGGACGCCGGATCAGGTCACGGGCAGGGACGTCGGGCCTTGCAACCTACTGATCGATGGCGTGGTCCGTCATCTGCTACCCGACCGGCGGATCGACATCGACGGCGAGATCGCCCGGCAAGGGCGGGTCAACCCGGAGGTATATGACTTGGTGAAGGATCATCCGGCAATCTGTGACCAGACCAACCCCTCGCTCGGGCGTGAGGATTTCACAAGCGCGTGGGTCCTTAAGCTGGTCAACAGCCTGTCGTCTCGGATGCCTGTGGCCGATATCCTCGCAGGTGCGGTCGAGGCGGCGGCCCGGCTGATCGGTCGTGCCTGCCCCAGTGAGACACAAGACGTGGTCCTGGCTGGGGGCGGCGCCAGGAACCCTGTCCTGGTCGAGCGTATCCGGACCGCCATGGGGCAACGGCACGTCATGCTGTCCGATGCATTTGGGGTGCCGGTCGAGGCCAGAGAGTCCATGGGTTTTGCGGTTCTTGGGGCGTTGTGCCAGGACGGCGTGCCGATTTCTTTGCCCCAGATCACAGGTTCTACGGCCCCCGGGGTGGCGGGACACTGGGTTTTCCCAGGAGCAAGTAGGCCATGAACCAGAAAGTCAGCGAATTACCTAACCGCGGGCACCTTACCACCGAGCAACGCAGCCCGGCCTCGGCGGCGCTGGATGCGCTTTCCACCGAACAGGCCCTGCGGATGATGAACGCCCAGGACATGGACGTGGCGGTGGCTGTCCGCGAAGCCATCCCCTCGATCGCACGGGTGGTCGACGTGGTGGTCAGGGGGATGCGCCGTGGTGGTCGGTTGATCTACGTCGGCGCGGGAACATCGGGCCGGCTGGGCGTGCTCGACGCCAGCGAGGTCCCACCCACCTTCCAGGCCGACCCGGGCCAGGTCGTTGGGATCATTGCCGGCGGTGACCGCTCCTTGCGTAAGAGCAGTGAGGGCATGGAGGACGACTTCGATGGCGCCAAGCCGGAGTTGCAGCGACTGGAGTTGGGCCCCAACGACACCCTGATCGGGATCGCCGCCGGTGGAACCACCCCCTATGTCTGGGGCGCCATCCACTTCGCCAAGACCCGCGGCGCGACCACGAGCCTGATCTGCTGTGTCCCGGTCAAGAGCCTGATGGTCCGGCCCAAGGCCCAGGTCGTCGCGGCGAACCGTACGGTCGATGTGCCCCCGGCCCCGAGCCTGCCCGCACCGGTCGACCACGCTATCGAGTTGATCGTCGGGCCCGAAGTGGTCACCGGCTCAACACGCCTCAAGGCCGGCACCGCCACCAAACTCGCGCTGAACAAGATCACCACCATCGCCATGGTCCAACTGGGCAAGGTCTGGGGCAACCTGATGGTTGACCTGCGGGCCTCAAACGTCAAGCTCCAGGACCGGGCGATCCGGATCATCTGCTCGCAGACCGACCTGAATCGCAAGCAGGCCGCCGAGCTGCTTGTCCGGGCCGACGGGATGGTCAAGACCGCGCTGGTGATGGAGCGCATGGGTATCGGCGCCGAGCAGGCCAACCGTCTTCTCGACGAGCACAACGGTCAGCTACGCCCGATCCTGGGCCCGCCGCGGTAATCCCGAATCAGACCAACCACGCCTCACGAGACGCATTGGCTATCCGTCCTTGTTCGTCTGGTCCGCATTACCCGCCCCATCGTCCATCTTCATACGTATCTTTGCAGCGATCTGCGCCAACTCCTCCATACCAGGTTCATCGAGATGCGGCTCGATGATCTGCTCCGCCTCCGACAACAACGCGCACGCGGTCTGGTCGTCAGACTGTAACATCCGAATCGTCGCCTCAAGGACCAGCCCTCTTGCCAGCGCCCCCCGCACCGCCGAATCGTCAGGGTTTGACGATGACAGAACACGCAGCTCTTCTAACAGATCGTCCTGGCGCTCGGTGTCACCCTCCTCCTTCAAGTCCATAAGCGTGCTGAGTAGCCCTTTCGCCAGCCGTTCCCGCACAGCCGCGTCGTCAGGGTGCGACGACGACAGAACGCGTAACTCTTTCAGCAGGGCGTCCCGGCGCTCGGTGTCACCCTCCTCCTTCGCGTCAACCTGCGTGTTGAACAGCCCGTTCGCCAACTGCTCCCGCACCGCTGTGTCCTCCCTGTTCGACGACGCCAGAGCCCGCAACTCCTCCAGCAGGGCGTCCCGGCGCGCGGTGTCACCCTCCTCCTTCGCGTCGACCAGCGTGTTGACCAGCCCGTTCGCCAGCTGCTCCCGCACCGCCGCGTCGTCAGGGTGCGACGACGCCAGAGCCCGCAACTCGTCCAGCAGGGCGTCCCGGTGATCGGTGTCACCCTCCTCCTTCGCGTAGACCAGCGTGTTGACCAACCCGTTCGCCAGCCGCTCCCGCACCGCCGCGTCCTCCGGATTCGAAGATGACAGAGCACGCAACTCCTCCAGCAGGGCGTCCCGGCGCGCGGTGTCACCCTCCTCCTTCGCGTGGTTCAGCGTGTTGAACAGCCCCATCGCAAGCTGCTGACGCACCGCCGCGTCCTCCCGGTTCGACGACGCCAGAACACGCAACTCGTCCAGCAGGACGTCCCGGTGCTCGGTGTCACCTTCCTCCTTCGCGTTGTTAAGCGTGTTGAACAGCATCATCGCCGCCAATGGGGCCGAAGAAGGATTCTTATTGATATACGGCCTGACACAATCGATAAGATCTCTGTCGTCGTCCCCCCACGAATCGATGGAAAGGCCCAGAACCACCCATCGGCAGTAGGCTGCGACGCTGTCACTTAGATTGACCCGGCCAGCAACCGGCGACAGCAACGCCAACGCGGTGACGAAGGGAAACTCGCTCATGTGTCCGACCCGCGCCTGGGCCGCCAACGCGGAGACCAACCCTTCACCAATGGCGCTGCGTCGGGCTGACCAGACTTGATGCTCCAGGAACGCGGCCTGGGCCCGTTCGTACCGGCTGGTCAGGCCGAAGGAGCAACGGACGCCGTGGCTGTCACGCAACAACAGCCCGCAACGGACCAGCCGGTCAAAAGAGTCGGCGGGCTGTCCGTTGAGCGCGATCGCGTCGTAGGTATCCTCCGGCCCGCAGTACTTGGATTCCGGCAACAAGGCCATCCTTGCCGCGACATCGAAAAGACCTTCGTTATCTTCGTGCAGTTTCTCGAAGGTGGGTTTAAGCTCCCGGTACAGCCTGTCCTTGGCATCCAAAGCAAGTTGGCGCATCTCACCCGGCGTCGCCGGGGTGTCGTCCACCCAGCGGTGGAGTGTGCCGGGGTAAGCCTCCAGCAGCTCGAATATGACGTCTGACTTCATCTGCCTGGCTGCCGGGACTTTCTCAGACAGGTATTGCCAGAGCCGGTCTCGTTCGGCCAAGTCTGACAGGTCCATCCCCCCCAGCAGCATGATTTTGACCCGTACGGAGTCCGCATCTAGCTCTTGTGCCGTCTGGTAAGCCGCATCCTCAGCTTCGCCTTGTGCCGGTTCGCGGCAGGCGAAGAGGAAGTGCACCGGGGGCCAATCATCCACCCGGGTGAGGTACCGCTGGAGATTATTCAGTTGCTCTGCCGGCTTCTGCAACTGCTCTGCGGCATCGAGGATCAGCACCGCAGGTTTATTGGTCACCCCGTTGACCAGCTTCAGCACATCCCGGGCCTGCTCATAGCTGAGACGCGACAGATTCAGCCCGCCCGTCGTCAGGTCCTGATTGGCCTTGACCAACCCACTGAACCATCCCTCGACACCTTTGGTGAGCGTGCCCGAGGGTTCCTGGGCCTTGAGTAGCTGGGCCAATTGTTTTCCCGCCCCCCCCAGCAGTTCGATCCATCGCCCCTCATGCTGTCGGGCGACAATCTTAGCCTGCTCGAAGAAGGTGCTGTCAGACAGCCAATCCACATAGAGGTTCTCGATCGCGCGAAGCAACAGGTCGGTCACCTCTTTACGGCCTTCGTAGTAACCGACCACATAGGCCCGCTCCTTCCCGGCGGGTGAGCGCAAAGTGTCGCGTAACTGCTCGAACAGGCGGGTCTTGCCCTGTTGGGGCCGCGCGGACAGCACCGTTACGCCGGGTTTCTTGACCCGGTCTAAGAGGTGCGCCGCGTCCTTGTCGCGGCCAAAGATGGGTTTAATCTGCGGTGAACTCAAGATCGGCCCCCAATGACGAGACCGTCAGTATACCCACAAACGGCCGCCCCGAGCCCTCTGGTTAATCACCCAAGCTGCGTCGGGTCGTCGATCCAATAGAAAAAGCCGAGTCGACTTTCGCCGACCCGGCCTCGTTCTCTTCCCCGATTAGCGGGCGGTCAATACACGATCGCGGTAACTTCCTCGATCGCCTCGATAACCTGGCGGACGTGGAAAGGTTTCTTCAGGTAGCTGTCAAATCCGTTCTGGACAAGATGCTGGGCCTGGCCGTCGGTCAGCTTCCCGCTCATCGCGACGACCTTGGTCAGTTGCAGGTCATCGTTTGAACGGATGAGCTTGAGCACGTCCTCGCCCTTGACGTCACCTAAGTGCATGTCCAGGAGCATGACGTGCGGGCGGAACTTTTCACATTCCACGCCGCAGGAGAAACCCGAGTGTGCGATCCGCACCTCGTAGTTGGCCTGCTCGGTCAGGACTTTCTCCAGCACCTCGACCGTCTCGGACTCGCCGTCAACGATGAGTATCCTCATCTGCCCTGACTGCAGGCCGTCCAGTGGGATGCTATGCACCTTCATGAACTTAATCAGCGCATTCAGTGGGATACGCCTGTCCTTCGATCCCGGTATGCGGTAGCCCCGCAGTTGACCGGAATCAAACCACTTGCTGACTGTTCTGGGGGCGACGTTGCAAATCTTTGCAACCTCACCCGTGGTCAGGATATCTTTTTGCCTGGGCATACGCTGATCACCTTTCTCCTGGATCGCTCCTGCCAAACGCCCCGTCAAGCGCCCGACAGTGGATACATCGGCTAAGCATGTCAGATGATTAAGGCGTCACAGAAGTAAAAAGCGCATGCGCCATATAACCGGTCGCCGGACCGTCACAGACGCCGAAAAGTCTATCTTTATCGGAGAAAAAAGACTTGGTGGGGCGTTAGCCGCCGGAGACGGGGGGGATCAGTGCAAGTTCATCCCCGTTACACAAGCGGTGCTCGGATCCCACGTAATCAAGGTTGACCGCTGTCGCCAGGTGAGATTGGTGAGCGTTAAGCGGTGGGTGCAATTCTGAAAGCCTTTCGACCGCATCGCCTACGGTGGCGTTATCGGACAGTGTCAGGTCCAACTCGTTTTGGCCGACCACTTGAGCTAGCGACGCGAACAATCGTACACGGATAGTCACAGCAACCCTCCGATCAATGGCAGGAACGGCAAGGCCTCGCCGGCATCCAACGGCTCTGCACGCTGTGGCAGGCGAACCAACCCATCGGCGGCGCACGTATGGACAAGGTCCCCCGACCCGTGCCAGCCGATGACCTGCGCCTGATCACGTGTCTCACCGAGAAGCCTGGCGGATCGGAAAGCCTCACGGCGGGCGTTCGCTTTGACAGGCTCAGATAGCCAGACACGGCGCCAGGGTAACGCGGGAGACAAACCCAGCATCCCGCGGATCACCGGCCAGACAAACAGATGGGCCGTCGTCAGCACGCTCACCGGGTTGCCAGGCAGCCCAATAACCAGCCTCTTGGACGCTTCTTCTTGAGCCACCAACACCGGTTTGCCCGGCTGCATCGCAACACCCTGGACCACCGTTTCAAGCCCCAACTCACGCCAGACCCCCGGCAGGAAATCGCGTTGGCCGGCGCTGATCCCGCCGACCGTCACGACCAGGTCCGATTTACCCAGCGCCTCACGCGCCGCGGCCAGGGTCGCTTGCGGGTCGTCAACTACGTGGATGTGATCCATCATTTCCACGCCCAACCCGCGCAGCAGCGCATCGATCATCGGGCCGTTGCTGTTTCGTATCTGCTGGGGCGAAAGGTCCTTGGTCGGTGTTGCGGGGGGTCGTACCTCGTCGCCGGTCGTGATCAGCGACACCGATGGCCGTCTTGTAACCCGGACCTCCGCTTGGCCTAACCCCGCGGCGACACCGACGAGTTGGGGGCCAAGTACAGATCCGGATCGCACGACCAACCGATTCGCCTGCGCGTCTGCGCCTCGTTTGTGGATACTGGCGCCCGGCTCGACACTGTCCAACGTGAACCTGACTCGGCCGTCTACTTCCTCCGCTTGCTCAAGCCGGATCACCGCGTCGTATGCGTCCGGCACCGAAGCGCCCGTTGCGATACGGGCAGCCCCTTTTTTCAAATCCACCGAGCGATCCGCCGCCGCGCCCGCCGCGATCGTGGTAACCACCTCAAGCCAAGCACCTGGACGGACTTCGCAACTGCGGACCGCGTAGCCGTCCATCGCCGATCGGTTAAATGGGGGCTGGTCACGGTCGGCTGTGATGTCTTCTCGCAACACACGGCCCGAAGCTTCGCCTACAGGCACAACCTCATGACCGAGCCGCGATACGCGCCGCAACACTTCGCCCAATGCCCGGTCGTAGTCCGGCAAAGCAAGGGATGGGTCTGTCAGCTTCATGTTGACATCATACGGCATCGCAGTGCTGATGATCGCTTGGGTCTTGCCGTTGCCGCTAGGCCCGCATCGCCCTACACTCTCGACATGATGAAGGCGATCGTGTTTGATTTTGACGGCGTGGTGGCCGACTCCGAGCCGGTTCATTACCAGGCGTTTATGGAAATAGGCAAGGGGCTGGGAGTCGCGTTCGATTACCAGCACTACCTGCTGCATTACATCGGTTATGACGACCGAGACGCGATCAAGACCATGCTTGAAGCGGCGGGTATGCCCACGGAAGCCACGCACATCGCCGAATTATGCCGGCAGAAGCAGGATGTGTTCGAGCGTCTGGTCAGCCAGGGTGCCGCGGCGATCCCCGGGGCTCTTGAGTTAGTCGACGAAGTCTTCGGCCAGCTACCGATCGCCATCGGCAGCGGCGCAACCACGCTGGATATCGAGTTGATGCTCATGGGGCTGGGCAGGCGGGACTGTTTCGAGGTCATCGTTTCCGCCGACCACGTCAGCAGGTCCAAGCCCGACCCCACGACCTACCGGATGGCGGTCCAGCAGCTCGCCGAAAGATACCCGGAAGCGGGCCTGACTCCGGGAAGCTGCCTGGCGATCGAGGATACCGCGGCGGGCATCGAGTCCGCCCGGGGCGCGGGGCTGATGACCCTGGGTATCACCACCACGGGGCCCGCCTCGTCACTGACCCGAGCGCACCGCGTGGAATCCGGATTGGAAGGCGTTACGCTTGCGACACTCAGGCAGTGGTTCAACGGCGGAGGCTGATGTGTAGACGCGGTAGGATCCATGACCGGGCCATCACGATCGGTCATGTACGCCGGTCAAGCGGATTGTGTGCAAGAGCACGAGCCATCGAGATGGGATGCAATGAATAACGAATCGCCCTTGATGTTGAGTGTCAGCGGGATGCGGGGCCTGGTAGGCCAATCGCTGACACCCCCGGTGGCGGCCCGATTCGCGGCGGCTTTCGGCAGCTGGCTGCGTCAGTCGATCTCCGGCCGGTCGCCGCACGTGGTGCTTGGCCGGGATTCGCGCCCGTCGGGGCAGATGTTCGAAATGGCCGCCGCTTCAGGGCTGATCGCGGCGGGGTGCCGGGTTACTCGGCTGGGTGTGCTGAGCACCCCCGGTGTGGCGATCATGGCCGGGCACCACCAGGCCGACGGCGGCATGGTCATCACCGCCAGCCACAACCCGATCATTTGGAACGGGATCAAGGCGCTTCGGCACGACGGCGCCGCGCCCCCCGCGGACCAGGCCAGACAAATCATCGAACGATTCAAATCAGATGACATCGATTACCTCGGAGTCGACGCGCTGCAGCCCTGCGAAGAGGACATGACCGGCGTGCAGGTCCACCTTAACCGGATCCTTCCGCATGTCGATGTCGATTCGATCCGCGCTGCAAAGCTCAAGGCGGTTGTGGACAGCGTTAACGGGGCGGGCGGCGAAGAAGCGCGGGCGCTGCTGGAGAATCTCGGCGTCGAGTTGATCCATATGTACCCCGAGCCGACCGGATTGTTCCCGCATACACCCGAGCCGACACGGGAAAACCTGACCGAGTTGTGCGACAAAGTAAAACAACACGGCGCAGCCATCGGGTTCGCCCAGGACCCGGACGCGGACCGCCTCGCGGTGGTGGATGAGCAAGGTGTGTACATCGGTGAGGAGTACACGCTCGCTCTGTCGGCGATGCACCTGCTGGGCTCGGGCGACAAGGTTGTGACCAACCTCTCCACCAGCCGGATGGTCGATGACATCGCCGAGAAAGCAGGCGCCTCGGTCCTGCGGACACCGGTGGGCGAGGCCAATGTCGCCTCGGTTATGACGCAACAACAGGCGGCCCTTGGCGGGGAAGGCAACGGCGGGGTGATCTGGCCCAAGGTCTGCGGCGTCCGTGACAGCCTGGTCGGCATGGCGCTGATGTTGGAGATGCTCGCCAAGCGGGACTTGCCTCTAAGTGGTTTGGTCAAGCAGACCCCCGCCTATGCCATCGTCAAAGACAAGGCAGCGGTCAGCCAGTCGCTACTGGATCAGATCGGGGAGAAACTCAAAGAGAAGTACATCGACCAGAAACTCGACACGCAAGACGGTATGCGCGTCGATTGGCCCGATCGTTGGGTCCATGTCCGGCCAAGCAATACCGAACCGATCATTCGGATCATCGCCGAAGCCGCGCAGGAAGAACAGGCTCAATCGCTCGTCAATGAGGTGCGCAGTGTGCTCGGCCTGGCTTGATGGCGGGCGGCGACACGTTCTGAGGGCTAGAAAAACACATCACTGCGATAACCAGTCAGACCGGATCACCGACTCCGCGTCGAAGCGAGGCCGATCGACCGGTGTGAACGTAATACGCAACAAGGAGGCCTGTTTAGCGATTCGCAGGTCATCCACACCCAGGCGGAACAGATACCCCCGTGTGATCGGGTCGTAATGTTCCCGCTGATGTTCGAGTGTCATCACTTGGGCATCCCAGGTATACAACAGGCGGCGCGGCGCATTTCCCATGGCTTCGTCGACGCTATACAGTTCGACCCTGAAACTGCCGGCGTACTTGACCGGGTCGCCCATTTCATCAAACAGTTCAACCCGAGCTTCCAAAATCGCACGCCCGGACTCCTTAATGAACTGAGTAGACGGGTAGACGCGGATCCTGACCGGTGCGGGCCGCCAATAGCTGTCAACGGAGTCTGCCCGCTGAACAGTTGTCGTCGGCTCGACGGCCTTGAACTCACAGCCAGAGAGCAGCCAAAGGCAAAGCACCACCGAGGCGCCTGCCATCATCCGCCTCACAAGATGTAGCCCGCGTGTCAGGGTCACGGTTGAGAAGATAGACCGACCGGGGCCAATCATCAAGGTTGAGCGTCCTGGCCCGAGTCCGCTGACGCCTTACGGGCGTCGATCGACGCTTCTGCCACGATGTAACCCAACGAGGTCGCCAACACCACCACAAGCGATGTGATCGATCTGGATGCCTCTATGATCTCGTGTTCTTGCCCGGGCCACATCAGCACGATCAGGGCGGTGATCTGGGCTGACACAGCTACGATGAACTTACGGCTTGCCCAACGCGATCGCGGGGCGGGTGTTTCCTGCATATTAGTATTTCCTTGGAATAGGTGAGAAAGCGTGAGCGGGCGCCAAAGCATCAGAATTTTGAGGCCACGATCACAGCGGTAGCGTATCGCGGATAACCTGATCGGCTCTCTCAAGAATCTTGGCGGCGGCCGAAAGCCTGGCGTCGTCGAGGTCCGCCTCCTGCATCGCCCGAATGAATCGTGGGTCATCCCGCAAGCGTTCGACCGCTGATTCCACCAGGCGTGTGTGGTCGATGACCTGCGCCAGGTGGGGGTGTCTCTGGGCCCATTTCGACCAACGGCCATTGATCTTGTCGCTGACCATGCTTCGTAAATCTTCTGTGGTCACGGGGTCTACTCCTGATCGGTTAATGGCTGGCCGGTGAGCAGACGGCGAACATCGCCGCCAGCAACGCCGTTCAGCAATCTGTCTTGTTGTTCGATTAACTCGATAGCGCGCCGAGTGGCCGACGCCGCGGCATGGAGGTTGTCCGCCCGGGCCCTTCGCTCGGCAGTCAGCGCTTGCCCGTGAAGCACCAATGCCTCACGCGCCGCGATGTATACCCTCGTTGCCTCACGAACCCAGTCGGGGGTCAAGGTGTCGGTTTGGTCAAGGTCTTGATCGAAGGCGTTATCAAGCAGGCTCAGTGACTGACGGACATGCTGGGCGTCACGGGTGGCGTCCTCGTCAAGCCGGGCGGCCTCACGGGTCAGCGCTTGCGAGCTGATCCTCAATAGCGGCGTAACCGACGGGGGAGACGTACAGCCACCGATCAGCAGCGCCGTCACCACAGCGATTCGTGACATGAAACGGCTACACGGCGCGTCTGTCGATCTCATGATGCATCTTCTCCAGGAGTTCTTTGAGCTGGGTCTGTGTCTGGTCGAACCGGACCATCGCACGGGTGTTTTGGCGAACAAGTTTGACCAGCACACGCAGTTCCTGCTGCTGATCCGTCAGGTGGCGATGGGTCTCATTGAGTTGGGCCTCACGCTTACGAGACATAAAACGTTCCCAGACCCACAGCAGACCCATAAGCCCGGCAACCCCGAATTGAGTCAGGTACTGAAATAGTTCGGCCGGCATATCCGCCTCCGGGCTACCGCTTAGAAAGACAACTCTGCGGTTGTCGTCAGGCCTTTGCCGTGGCGCGGCGCAAACCGTGTCTCGACCGATCGGATGTGGGCGGCACGGCGGGTCAACGCTTGCGCCCGACCACCCACCCCGATCCCCGCGCCACGGACTTCAAACAACCTGTCGCCTGGCCTCAGCAGAGGCCAGGAGCCGGCCAGTTCCAATGTCGCCCGTCCGTCATTAGGCTCACCGCCCTGCTCGTGCCGCATCATTCTTTCGATCAGCCAGGCGAGCATCTGATTGGTTTGATCCAACTCGTCCGCCTGAAGCTCACCGGTCAGAATCTTCGCCTGGTGGATGCTCTTTTCGTCTACCCGTTGGAAGCGGAAGACCCCCGCCAGATCGGCCACGCGAGGCGGAAGTTTGCCGGTAAAGGCATTACCACGCCACCGCTGCAATTCAACCCGGTGCGGGCTCATCAGGCTGGCGGTCACACGCACACGCGCTGAGCCAGCCTTCGCCGCAGCAAGGAACGCCGGCGGGAGTGTCGGCGGGTCAAGGTAGCCCTTCGTAAAAGAACGGCTGCGAGAGGTTCTGGATATGAACGACCGGGATCCGACCGAGCGGGTTGACGCTTTCTTCAACGAGCGTCCGCCCCCCGCCGAGGGAGCCGGGCTTGCTCGTATAGCTGTGGAACCTATCGGGGGTCCAGACCTGCGTATGTTCAATTACCGTCCGTTGCCTACGCCCCGCCCCGCCGAGAACGCGGTTGCGAACCCGTGAGAGGAAGTGGCTTTGTTCGACCTGTGAAGTTCTCTGGCGGAAGTGCAGGGCGTAGGCATCGAGTCGACGGTAGTCATGCTGGCTAAGAAGGGGGATCGCCCGTGGGGCTTCGACGGTTTCAAGGACAAACCGCTGGGCCGAGTGTTGTACATGCTTGCTCCCGAGAAGCTCGGGCTGATCGGAAACGCGGAGCAGGATATCCACGTAGCCGTAAACAGACCCGAGCAGTCCCAGGTCCTGGAAGAAGCGGTCGCCGCCGTTGGCCTTGAACACGTCGTGTAAAAACCGCTGGATGATTCCAGCCCGCTCGGGGTTCTTGGCCGTGCTCTGGATCGCCAGCGGCTTACCGAACATGAAGTTGACAATGGTGTTCATCCGCCAGGCGATATCGTTCTCGATGACGATCTCTTTGTCGGCTTGACTGTTTGAATTGGAGTTGGTCAAGCGCGTAGGCAGTCCGTCCTCCTGCGCCAAACGACCGCGACGGCCAGAAGCATGACGCCTGGTCGGGTTGCGGTAGTAATCCCACAGGCGACGGAGTTTGGGTTCGGTTTCACTGCGGTGCTCCTCGAGGAGCAGGTCCAGCAGGCTTGGCTCGATCGTGGTCAGGGCTTGTTGATTGGTTGCGTGGGTCGTCATGGTGAACATTGCTCTTAGGCGTTGGCAGTCGCCGGGACAGATGATCCAATCCGGTCCGTCATGAGCCGGCCCTCCACCCTTGGGCCAAACGACACGAATCGGCGCACGATCATGACGCTGGGGCTTCCATTTTTTGCCTTAAGTGACACAACGACAAAGGAGAAGAAAAAGTGTGATTCTGGGCGCTTTTTGTTTGTGAACTGTTCGGTTTTGTGCGCACGAATACGTCGGTCGCCCCTTGCATCTGCTTCCAGCTGGTGATTTAATTAGCAGGCTGTGAGTCAAGCTGAACGAGAATTAGACATCCTTGAGCAGATCAGCCAAATTCTTGGCGATGGGCTTGAATTGAGCCAGGTCTTTCAACGCGCCATGGCTCAGCTTCGTGATCGCTTACATATCCAACGTGCATCACTGGTTTTATGGGACGAAGCGACTGACCAGCTGCGCATCATCGCCAGCGTTGGACTCAGTGCTGCTGAACAGCAGCGTGGGCGATATGCGGCGGGTGAAGGCGTGACGGGTCAGGTCTTGGAGACCGGGAAAGCCGCAGTGATTCAAGACATCGCCAAGCACCCCGCGTTTTTAAACCGCACCCGCAGCCGAGATTTGGATGAAGCCGGTGAAGCCCCCACGCCGACGAGCTTTATCTGTGTGCCCGTACACGATGGGGGCCGGACGGTCGGGGCCATCGGTATCGACAAGCCCTACATAGACGATGCTCAGCTACAGGCCGACGCCCGGCTGTTGACGATTATCGCAGGGTCTATCGCGCAGACGATCCGCATCCATCATCTGATCCAGGTGGAAAAGGACCACTGGCTGCAAGAGACGCGGTTGCTCAGAGACAACCTCCGAGGCAAGTATCGGTTTGACAACATTATTGGCTCGAGTCCGGTGATGCTGGACGTGCTGGCCACCATCGGTCAGGTCGCCAGTAGCCGCGCTACCGTGCTTCTGCTGGGCGAAACCGGTTGCGGTAAAGAGCTTATCGCCAAGGCGATCCACTACAACTCCCCCAGAGTCGACAAGCCGTTGATCCGAGTCAACTGCGGCGCACTGTCACCACAGCTACTGGAGTCGGAACTGTTTGGCCATGTCAAGGGCGCGTTTACCGGGGCCGTCAGAGACAAGGTCGGCCGGTTCGAAGCCGCGGAGGGCGGCACGCTGTTCCTGGACGAAGTTGGAACGCTAGACCCCCAACTTCAGGTCAAGTTGCTGCGCGTGTTGCAGGAGCGAGAGTTTGAGCGTGTCGGCGACCACCAAACGATCAAAGTCGACGCCCGGGTCATTGCGGCGACCAACCTGGACTTGGAGGAAGAAGTCAGGAAGGGTAACTTCCGAGAGGACCTGTATTACCGCCTGAACGTGGTCCAGATCAATCTCCCGCCATTGCGCAAACGCCGGGAAGACATCCCCAGGTTGATCGACTTCTTCCTGGATAAATACAACAAGGAGAACCAGCGCAGCTTGCGCAAGATCAGCCGAGATGTTCTGAACACGCTTCTTCGCTACCCTTGGCCGGGCAATGTACGCGAGCTGGAGAACGCTATGGAGCGGGCGGTCGTGCTTTCAACAGGCGATGAGTTTACCGTTGATCTGCTGCCGCTTCAGATCGGGCTGTTCTCCAAGCAGACCCGCAGCGACGCGACCGACACATCGATCGAGTCTCTAGCGGCACGGCTCGCCGAACACGCCGTCAAAGAATACCAGTCATGCGAGGGCCGGGTCTACGATCTGGTGATCGGGGAAGTTGAAAGGCAACTGATCCGTGAATCCCTCGATTACAACAGTGGTGTGAAAGTCCGTACCGCCGACTTCCTGGGGATCAACCGCAACACACTGAACAAGAAAGTCAAAGACCTGGGGATCGAACCGATCGAGTAACACACTTCAAATCCTCCACCGGTGCATGGAGTCTGAGGCCGCCTCTGTCAAGCCTCACATGTTTATGTGCTACTTCACGTGGGTTTCAACGGTGAGCCGTAGAACAGCTACAGTCCTAAGCTAGAAGATCTTGGCAATACGGCGGCTGTATTAAGCAGCGCGCCGTCGGGCCTCGTCGGATACAGCTTTGGCGCTGCGTGAGATCGCGCAGCCAACTGGATCAACTTGCCCCACGGTACGCCGATCGACACGCTTACGATGAGAGGGTCGTAATCTGCGGCGGCGAGATCGCAGATAGCTTGATGCGGCCACCCAGGCTAAGGGGTAGCTCAAGCAGGCCGCGACGGACCCAATGATTAAGCCGCCTAATAGCAGGGGCATAACCCCCCCCACGCCGGAACCGAGCATGTTCTGTAGCCCATAGAAGACGGCGCCGATGCTGTATGGGCTGTGGCCGGCACTGATCATCTGGCTCATCTGCGAAATACTTACTTCGGGTGATGAAAACCAGAATGGATGCCCCACCTGATAGGTGAAGGCAAAGACAGGCCCCATGGTCAACGGATTTGTAATCCAGACACAAGAGACCGCCGCCAATCGCGAGGCATTAAGGATCGTTGCGATCACCATTGCCAAGCCCATCTGAAATCCAATCGTGGGTGAGAATGCGACGAGGACACCGATCGCCACACCCAGCGCTACTTTTTTCGAACTCAGCTGGATAGGGAACAAGACACGCAGTGAGCGCCGCAACGAGGCCTTGTCCAGCCCCGACAGTCGATAGCCGTATCGGCGAAGCAGCGGTATGCGCGGACTACTCATGCCGGTGATATCGGCATGAAGCGACATGGTTTTACGATAATAGCGCCAGGGGGATAGAGATAGGCAGATATCTAACCACCGGACCCGTTATCCGGACCATGCATAGGTTTAGCCGGCGAATGCACGCCGTCTGTAAGAGGTGCCCTGGAATGCTGCGACGCCGCGATGTGTCAGGCGGTACGCGATGACCGCAGCGAGCAATCCAAGTACCGCGCCGCCCAGAAACATCGGTCCGATCACACCGCCACTGGCCTGAACGAATTGGCCAAGTCCCTGGCTCCTCATCGGTGCGTTCACAGCCTGGCCGGCAACTTCCCAGGACGCGGCCGCCGTGCCGGTACTGTCACCGAGAGCCCGGCCGATTTGATAGGTGATGGCGAAGATCGGCCCCATCGTGACCGGGTTACTGATCCAGACCGCGATCATCGCCGCTTTCCGAGAGGCGCCCAACACCGAGGCGGCCAGCGCAGCCAGTATTGTCTGGATGCCGATCAGCGGTGAGAAAGCAATGAATGCCCCAACCGCAACGCCCAGGGCGATCTGCTGTGGGGTTGCGCGGATCGTGATGATGGCGCGGATTCCGCGGCACAAGGACCACCGCCGAACGAAACGATACAGCCCTGACAGGTAGCCACTGCAGATGCCCTTCGCCGGCTCCGCGATGACGTGAATGTGTTCGGAGCTGCGATCCGTCAAAGGCATACTCCAAGTATCGGTAGGCCTTCCTTCAGTCGTTGACAATAGAGCGATCTTTCTGAAACATCGGGGCTCGGTGACCGCCACAACCGTCAGACCTGTTTCAGCAAGCCTAGGTGTGGGGTATGAATCTTTACCTCGCCCCACCTCTCAACAGCCTGTTATGATACACGTATGCCAGCATCAGCCCGACATACCGAAGCCCAGAAGATCCTCCAGATCTACGGCCGAGACGATGTGCGATCGGTGATGGAGCTGATCGAGCGCCAGTTCATGGTCCTTCACCACCGATCTCAAGTCCTGCTGGGTCTGTCGGGGATCGTGATTACGACGACCGGGTTCTCGGGCCGACTGATCGCAGGAACCAACGCGCTGGCCCAAGGTCTGATCATCAGCGGGGTCGCGCTGGTGATGGCGGCTGCCACGGTCGTTTGCTACGGCGTGCTGCACCTGAGGTGGTTGACACAGCATCCCGGCGGTCAGATCGAGCAGTGGCTTGACCACACACTGGCTTACCGGGACCGAAAGACTCGGTTCTACCGCGTCGCGATCGTGCTGACGGTGCTGGGGCTTGGGCTCTATGTTGCGTCGATCTTCGTCATGCTATTGCGTCCGAATGACTTTCCCGGGATCATCTCGACGCGCTAGGTCCAACTTTTCGCGGTCCTGCCACAACACGTGATCTTGCCAGCATTTGAGCATCTGCCACCGGGCCAGGATGCTTGACAGATTTCCGGGCCGATGCTAGCTTTTGCAGGTCTGGTCTGGCCGCGTCCTCCGCGGCGGACGGATGGTTTGCTTCCCTGCCTGCCTGAGAGGATTCTGATGAGATTCAGCCGATGCCCGCTCTGGCTCTTGACGGCCTGCTTTGGCGCCGTACTTGGGCTAGGTGGCCAACCTGTCCTAGGTCAGGACTCGCTTACTCCGACCATCCTGCAGGCCTCTGCGCCACTGACCTCTCAAGAAAAGGCAACCGTCGATGCCTTTGTCGATGCACAGGTCCAAAAGCTCCAAAGCCAGGATCCCCAGCAGGTCGCCGAAGGACGGGCGAGATTGGTCGAGCAATTCAGCCTCAGCACCTCCTCGGACTTCCTCGAATACTACGGCCAGGCGATCACGAACCGGGTCGTGCCGCTGCTAGTGCCCGATCAGGCCCTGATGACACGGCTGAACGTGGCGATCATCAGCGCCAAACTCACCGGCGATAACCTGATCCTGGTCCTCGAAGCCGGTGCGGATGACCCCAGCCCGGCCGTACGTTATTGGATCGCCAAGGCCGTCGGCGGCGCGATCCGGGAAGGTCATCTCAAGGATAAGCAAGCGCAGCGCAAGGCTCTGGATGTGCTGGCTAAGCGTCTAAAACTTGAGGAGGCTTCTCTGGTGCTTGAGCAGGTGATGCTGGCTATGGCGGAGATCGAGTTGCCTGAGGCCCTCCGCAAGGTCCTGGAGGGGCTCAACAGCCGCGTCACGTTCCACAAGCAAAACCCCACAGCCCACTTCAAGCCGGTCCGCGGCGGGATGGAACAGCTCTGGAGCAAGCTGATCGAGCTGAGGTCGGACAGTAAGAATAGGGTCGATAAGGAACAGTTTGAGTTGGCGCGGATCGCATTTCGGTACTACGCTTTGATAGCCGATCAACTAGACGAGGAAGACCCAAACAATGACGATGAAGAAGACGAAGAGGTTAGGGAAGACAAGAGTTGGATGGCCTCGATCTGCGGCCGTGTAATGGATGACGTGGCTAAAGAAGTCGCAAAACTGACCCCGCCTCAGCTGGCCGACACGAAGATCGCCGCCGAATTACGGGTCTCTGCGGACCGCTGGCGCGAAATGCTGAAGGAACCACCGTTTAACTTCACCGACGATCAGTTATCGGTGGAACAAGCGGACGCAGACTGATCCGCCCGGATTTGTGTTAGATTTCGAAGGTATGGGTCGTAGACCCGGCTGGGCCCATAAAAACCACTTCGCTAAGCTATGGCGTAGCGTCCGCCTGATTCGACAGCGGCGCTGCGGCGATGGCCTCGTCCCCCTGCTGTACCACACCGACCGATGCGGCGGCGGCGCTGCGGCCGTACATCGCGTCGTCCAGCCGACGGACCAGATCGACGTAGTCCATCTGGGCAAGCTGAAACTCGCGGAGCACCAGGTTGTGGACGACCGCGTTCTGTAAATCCTGGAGCTGCCGCTTTTCCGACACCTCGATCGGTTGACCGGCCATCTCCTTCTCGGCGATCTCACTGAGGCGGCGGTTGAAGTCGTTCAGGGCCCGCTGCGCCTCGGTATCGCCCTTGAGTTTCTTGATCGCGCCTTCAAGCCGGCTGACCTTGGGGTGCTCGCTAAGCATTCCGCCGAGTTTTATTGCCGCTTGTGTAATCTGATCGTCGGTCGCCATCGGGGCCTCGCTTTTTGGGGGAACCTGTCGCCTGTGTATGATCTACGGTAGCATAGCCGGGCCGAGTCATAGACGCTCGGCAGACCCAAGACCCCGCGACCGGGACCCCTGGCCCTTTCAGTGGGATATCCCTCGATCCACAAACCTCATGCCTTCACGATACGCCAACCGCATCCTACGCCACATAGCCAACACCCGGTACGAGCCCCGTACGCTTCATCAATTGGCTCAGGACCTGGGCGTGGACAATGCCGAACTCGACCCGTTCAAAGAGGCCGCCGAACGCCTGCTCGCAGACGGTGAGGTCATCCTGGGCACGTCCGACACGATCGCCCTGCCCCCTCCAGGCAAGGAGATGATCGGGGTCTTCCGAGGCCACGAGAAGGGTTTCGGTTTTATCCAGCCCGACGAGCTGACCCAGCACGGCGACTTGTTCATCCCCCCGGGCTCGACCGGTGATGCCATGACCGGCGACCGTGTCCGCGCCAAGGTGATCCACGAGCGAAAACGAGCCACGACCGGGAAGTCGCCTTTCGTCGGAAAAATCATTGAGGTGATCGAACGCGCCGACCGTCAGTACGTCGGAACGCTGCTCAAACGTGGCCGTTTACACGTCGTACAAGTCGACGGGCGGGTGATGCAGGACCCGGTCGTCATCCGCGATCCCGGGGTTAAAAACGCCCGCGTTGGCGATAAGGTCGTGATCGATATCGTCGAGTATCCCCAGGGGCCTAACGATGTTGCTGAGGGGGTTATCACCGAGGTCTTGGGCGAAGGTGGCGAGCCGGAGATCGAAACGCTCTCGGTGATCCGTGCTTACAGCCTGGCAGAGAAGTTTCTGCCGAATGTTCTCGAGGAGGCGAGGAAGGTTTCACGGGCGTTCGATACCGACACCGTCCCCGATGACCGCGAAGACCTCACCGGCGTGCTGACGCTGACCATCGACCCCCCCACCGCTAAAGACTACGACGACGCCATCTCGATCCGGTCCTACGAGGAAAACGGCGAAACCGTTACCGAATTGGGTGTGCATATCGCCGACGTCGCGCATTTCGTCACGCCGGGTTCGGCGTTAGACGATCAAGCCTACGCAAGAGGCAACAGCACCTACCTCCCCCGGCTGGTTGTGCCGATGCTTCCGGAGATACTCAGCAACGGCGTCTGTTCGCTCCAGGAAGGCGTCAATCGCTACGCTAAATCGTGCTTCCTGAAATATGCCGCCGACGGCAAGGTGCTGGGCGAACGGTTTGCACGTACCGTCATCCGATCTGACAAGCGGATGAACTACCTCGAAGCCCAGGCCCTGATAGACGGTGACCTGCGGGAAGCCTGCAAGCAAGCTCAGACCGAACCGAAATACCCCAAACCTCTGGTCAAGGCGCTTGAGCAACTTGATGGTCTGGCTAAGCGTATCCGCTCGCGGCGCCAGAAGCAGGGGATGATAGTGTTGGGGTTGCCGGAGGTCGAGTTAGTCTTTAACGACACGGGCCGGGTCATCGACGCCCAGCCCGAGGACGACGCGTTCACTCACACACTGATCGAGATGTTCATGGTCGAGGCGAATGAAGCGGCGGCCCGGCTGTTCGACCGTATCGGCGTGCCGATGATCCGCCGAGTCCACCCCGACCCCGATGCGCACGGGATCAACGACCTGCGGATGTTCGCACGCGTCGCCGGATACAACATCCCCGCTCGGCCAAGCCGAAAACAACTGCAGACCTTGCTCGACTCCGTCCGAGGTAAGCCGGCGCAGCGCTCGATCCACATGGCCGTACTCAGAACGCTCAGCAAGGCCGAGTACGCGCCGATACTGGTCGGCCACTTCGCACTGGCCAGCGATCATTACACGCACTTCACCAGCCCGATCCGCCGCTACCCCGACCTGATCGTCCACCGCGGGATCGATGCCTACCTCGAGCACGCCGCGGGGGTGAAAGGCGGGCGCGCCTCCGCCAAAAAGATCGGTGCGAGATTGGCGTCCGACGACCGTGTCCCGGATGAGGAGCAACTCCGTGAACTGGGAAAACACTGCTCGGCGACGGAGCGAAACTCCGAGCGCGCCGAACGTGAGTTGCGCAACTTCCTGGTGCTGCAACTGCTGGCGGATCACCTCGGAGAGGACTTCGACGGGACCGTCACCGGCGTCACCGGGGCTGGGGTCTACATTCAGATCGACAAATACCTGATCGACGGGTTTGTCCACAGCAACGACCTGCCCGGCGCATCGAACGACCGCTGGAAGCACAACCCCAAGACCGGCGCACTGGTCGCCCAGCGATCGGGCAAGACCATCTCGATCGGGAGCACATTCACCGTCCGGGTCGCCTCGGTTGACCTGGGCAGGCGGATGATGGAGTTGGTCGTCGTCGAGGGCCGGACTAGCGGCAAAAAGAAGAAGAGCGGCGTGCCGAAGGGCAAAATTCCGAAGACCGGCAAGAAGCCCAAGGCTAAAACCAAAGCTAAAACCAAGGCCAGGGCCAAAAAAACAGCCAGCAAACGCAACACCCGTTCCGCACGTCGACGCTGAGCAGGCTGTGTTGATCGGTCGGCCACCCAAACCCCACCCCAACGAATCATGACCCTCGCCGTATGGCTGCACAACCTCGATCCGGTGTTCCTTCAACTGGGGCCGATCCCGATCCGATGGTACGGCTTGTCATACCTGGCCGGCTTCTACGTGGCCTATCTACTGATCAAGCGCGTCTGCCGGGCGGGTCTATCAACGCTCAAGCCCGAACACGCCGCAGACCTGGTCGTCGCGCTCGCCATCGGGATCGTCCTCGGTGGTCGGCTCGGGTATGTCCTGCTGTACCAACCTTCGTTGATCGTGGATTTTTCGAAATCGGTTCCGTTCTGGGGCGTGTTGGCGATCAACAACGGCGGGATGGCCAGCCACGGCGGGATGGTCGGCGGCATGCTCGGATGCCTGTATTTCGCCCGTCGACACAAGCACGACGTCCTGCATCTGATCGATCTGTTTGCGTTCGCCGCGCCGTTGGGCGTGTTCTTCGGCCGGGTCGCCAACTTTATCAACGGCGAGCTGCTAGGCCGGCCCTGCGACCCGGGATTTCCCCTGGCGGTTAAGTTTCCGCAGGAGTTGTTTGACCTCCCGGCCATGAAATTGAATGCGGTGTTTGAGGCATTGCCCGCGCCGGGTTCCGTCGTGCCGGGCCTGGTGATGTGGAAAGCCGAAACCGTGGTCGGTTTGATCCAGCAAGGCAATCGGATGATCACTAATGCGGTCGAGCCGTTGCTCACGACACGGCACCCGTCTCAGCTTTACGCCGGGGTTATGGAGGGGCTGATCGTCTTGGCGGTGCTGGCGGCTGTTTGGGTTAGGCCGCGCAAGCCGGGCATGATCGCCGGGCTGTTCGGGATGGTCTACGCGCTGATGCGGATCGCCGACGAGTTTTTCAGGATGCCCGACGCCCACCTCTTGGACAAGGAATTCGCCACGCTGCACGTTACGCGCGGACAATGGCTAAGCGGCCTGTTGTTTCTCGTGGGCGTAGTGTTGCTGACGGTAGCGATGAAACGCAAGACCTCGCCGATGGGCGGGTGGAGAAGGCCACAATCGAACAGAGATGAACGCGGATAACCGCGGCTGTTCTGGGGCACCGGTTCGCCCCCCTCACTTCTTTCGGGCCTATCCCCCCCATCCGTGGCTCTATTACCCTAACTCAATCCTTGGGTCGATCCATGCATAGGCTACGTCGACGACTAGGTTGAACAACACGAGCATGGTTGAATAGGTCAGCACAACGCCGAGGATCAGGAACTGGTCCTTGTTGATAACGGAGTTGACGAAATGATCGCCCATGCCTGGGATGTTGAAGAGCTTTTCGACGACGAACGAC
This sequence comes from Phycisphaeraceae bacterium, assembly GCA_029260655.1. Lineage (GTDB taxonomy): Bacteria > Planctomycetota > Phycisphaerae > Phycisphaerales > Phycisphaeraceae > JAJRRS01. The sequence continues at coordinate 20,928 of JAJDCU010000022.1, read as the reverse complement.
CCGGTCATGACGCTGGCGGCGGCGGGCCCCATAAAGCTCAGGACGGGGAGGTAGGCGACCTTCAGAGCATGCTCGAAGAGCGCGGTGTGTCGTGACAGGCCCTTGGCGCGTGCGGTTCGGATGTAATCGCTGGACATGATGTCCGCCAGGCCCAGCCGGACTAACCGGGCGATGTATGCCGCCGGCACCAGCCCCAGGGTCACCGCCGGGAGGAAGACGTGCATCGGCGAACCCCATCCGGAGACCGGGAACCACCTGAACATCCCCGCGAATACAGCCAACAGAACCGACCCGGTGACGAAGTTGGGCAGGCTGATGCCGACCAGAGCAACACCCAGGCTAGACAGGTCCAGCAGCCCGCCGGGCCGAAGCGCGCCGATCACGCCCGCCAGGGTCCCGACAAAAAGCGCCACCGCCAGCGCCGCCGATCCGAGCATCACGCTCACCGGCAGGCTGTCACCGATGATGCCGGACACCCGCTCGTCCTGATGGTGCAGCGAAGGGCCAAAATCGGGCCAGGCGCGGTCCGTCCCAAGCACCACACCCTTGAGATAACTGATCCCAAAGTGAATCGCGCCTTTGTCGAGGTTGTATTGCCGCTGCATCGCGGCCCTGATCTCCGGCTTGACCTCCCGGCCGTCGTCCGTGCTCAAGGGGTCCCCCGGCACGACCCACGCCAGCAGCAGCGTCACCACGAAGATCACCGCCAGGATCAGCGGGAACTGCACCAGTCGCCAGAAAATCAGTCGCAACATCGTTGGCCCTTTACTGTCCTTTGCCGGCCGACGGTTTCTTGTCCACGGACACACGCTCGAATCGGATACGGCTCCAGCCGTTAATCCCCAAGCCCTTGACACGGTCCGGGTCGTACAACGCGACCTCGACCGGGTGGAAAATCAGCACCATCGGCGATTCTTTCACCAGGATCGATTCGGCCTGCCTCAACAGCTCCAGGCGGCTGTCGGGGTCGGTCGCGTCGGCAGCCTGATCCAGGAGCCGGTCGTACTCGCTGTTCATCCACTTCGTGGTGTTATTTTCATCGTCGCTACGACGGATGTCCAGCCAAGTTGTCGGGTCGGCATAGTCCCCATACCACCCGGCACGTCGGATGGTGTAATCCAGGCTCCGGCCACGGTCGGCGCTGATCTTCGATTCCACACCCTCAAGCGTTACGACCACGCCCAGGTGCTCCTCCCACATGCTCTTGATCGCCTGGGCGGTGTTCTCGTGTCCCCCGTTAGTGTTGTAGAGGATGGACATGCCTTTCAGTTCGCCGCCGTCTTCGTACCCGGCCTCGGCCAACAACTCCTTCGCGGCCTGGGGATCGAACCGCGGCCCGACTTCCACCGGCGGTGTGTAGAAGTTCATCGAGGCGGGGGGGACGAAGCTGTAAGCCGGGGGTTGATCCAGACGCATGACATACTGAACGATCTGGCTTCGATCGACCGCCATCGCCAACGCTCTGCGCACACGCCAATCGACCAGTGCGTTGGGCTGGCCGTTGTTGAGTGTCGGCGAGCAGTTGAAGTTGTAGAAATACGTTCCCGCCATCGGCACGGCGTGCACGTCGTTGCGGTCTTGTTGGATCAGGTCGAACGCGATATCCGGGATCACAACCGGGACATAGTCGATATCACCGAACTCATAAGCCAGCAGTTGCGACTGTTCATTGCTGACAATCATCTCCAGCACCGAGTTGTTCTTCATCGATGCTCGGTCCCAGTAATATTCGTTGGCGACGAGGTAGTTGTACCTGCGGTATTTACGGTCTTTGAGGATGTAGGGGCCGTTGGTGATCAGCCGATCGGGGTCGGTCCAGTACATCGGGTCGTCCATCAGGCCGCCGGTATCCGCGTTGAATACGACACCGGCCCGGACGCTGGGCGGGTGCACGGGCATGAATGTCGCAAACGCCAGCATGTCCAGGAAATATTCGGTGCGTCGGTTGAGGTGGATGACCAGGGTTCGCTCATTGGGGGCGGACAGGCCGACCATCTCGGCAAACTTTTCTTCGGTGCGGGCCCAGTATTCACGCGCCGCCGCCTCTGACCCACCACCTTCGCCGAAGGCCTGCACATATTGTTCGAGTTGCTGTGCCCGCCAATGAAAGAACTCGCGGGCGCCCTTGATGAAGAACATGAAATGGCCGTACCCCGAAGCGGTATCGGGGAGCATGGCCCTGCGCCAGCTGTATACGAAGTCGTGTGCCGTGACCGGATCGCCGTTGGACCAGCGTGCGTTGTCGCGTAGGTAGAACGTGTACGTCAGCCCATCGTCGGATATCTCCCACGCCCGGGCCACACCGGGGTGGGTCTGCATGTCGTTGAAGTCCAGTATGACCAGCGTCTCGAACAAAGCATGGGTAAGGCGGATGTCGTGCAGGTACGTCATCCGCTGCGGGTCGCGGTTGTTGTGCTCGGTCGTGGTGGAGAAAACGAAGTCAGCCTTGGGCTGTGGGTCACTGAACCCCCCTATCAGGATGGGGATGGCGAACATCAGAAAAATCAGGCCGAAGATCCGCTTAACCATGCCCAAGAGTGTAACCCGTGTCGGGGACCGGAGCAGCCAGGGACAGATGCAGCAGGCTGTGGCGGCTTAAACCCAGGGGTAGACCGATAAGGTCTGACCGCGGTGCCGTGAGAGGGTTCAGCCGGCCAGGTTGAGCCCGACATCGGCGTGGCGTGAGGCGGGGCCTGTGACTTGGACCAGTTCAACGGTGTAGCGGAGAGTTGCGCCGGGCGGGATGACCCCCGCTGCGCCGCGTTCGCCGTAGCCCAGGTACGGCGGGATGGTGATCGTCCGCCGCTCGCCCTCGGACATCCCGATCACACCAAGCTCCCAGCCCGGGATGACCTGGCCGGCGCCGATACGGAACTCGATCGGGTCGCCTCGGCCGTAAGTGCTGTCGTAGGCTGACTGGTCTTTGCCGATATAGGCCCGATAATGCACACGGACCGTATCGCCTGGGCGGGCGATCGTCCCGGTGCCTGGCGTGTCTGTCGTGTATCGCACACCCGGCAGCACGCCGGCCAGTTCGATATCGAATTGAAGCGTGGTCTCGGGCAACGGCTTCTTGCCCGGGTATCGGCCGTACAGCAGATCGGGCGTCAGCACCATGCGCCGCTTCTCGCCGACGCGCATCCCTGCTATCCCCTCGTCCCAACCCCTTGGTGCCTGGCCCGACCACAACACAAACCCCACCGGATGGTCAGGGGCAGACGCATCGATCAGTCGGCCACCCAGGGTTGAAGCGGTGTAATGAATCTGGACGTACCTGCTGGCAACGGCGGTTTCACCCGTTCCGGCACGCAGGATCGTGTATCGCAAACCCGAGGACGTTCCGATGTAGCCGCGTGTTAGCTGCTGCACCGTAGCACGATCAGGGTGCGTCTCCCCATTGATCACGTCTCCATGTTTTCTGGTGCTGCGGTCAACATCGCCGTCAGCCGATCCCCCGCCTGGGTCTGTGTTATCGGGCGTCTGCTCTCCCGTGGGTGGCCTGCCAGATTCGCCGGTTGGATTATCGGGCTTCATCCAGAACCAGGCGCCTGCGGCCATCGCGATCAATACAAGCAATAGAAAAAGCCAGCGAATTACCGGCGTGCCTGATCGTTGGCCAGTGGCGTCGTGGATCTGCTGGGCGGAAAGCTCCGCGCCGACCTCGCGTGCACGCTGGGTCTTTTCCAACATCTGCAGGTAGCGCTGCTCTTCTTTCAGGGACCATACCCGTGTCGGGGAGCCGTAGTAGCCCTGCCCGTCACTGCGCTCTACGGCGTAAAAGATCCGTCCCTCAGCGTCGCGCACGGCCCTCTGAAGGTCCTGGTCACGGACCTTGACGGGCCGGCCGTCGTACGGGCTGTGGACGATGATCGACATGCTGCTTCGCTCCAGTGTGACTCGTCTGGTGCCGGGCGGAACACGAACCGCCAACCGAAAGATGTCGGCAAAACACGTGGAGGCAAAGCATATATTTGGATAGACCCCCGAACAGTTCAACTCACCACTATCGACTAACGTTTGGGTCCACTGAAGTTACACCCTCAAGCAAGGGCCTCTACCTTTCCGATCCAAGGCGGGCAACCAGAAGACATCACCACATAGCATTGGGTTACAAGCCCGGCCACGTCACAGGGAGCAGGCATGAGCAAGCAGCAGATGATCGACAAGATCCAGGAACGCAACCGCTCGGCTTCGAACGAGTTCCTTCTCAAGTTCGACGAGGAAGCTCTACAGACCTACCTGTGCCGCTTGACGACCGTTCAGGGCAACCGCGGCCGAACAAGTGTGTGGGTCCGAAGGGGGGACTCTCCGGCTAGCATCACCCGCATCTCTGCGTAAACAACGCATTGATCAAGATCCTGTGTCCTGCTAATGGGCTGTTTGACCCATGGCTGGTCCCACCGACATCCGAGGGCTTGCAACAGGGTCGGATATCCGTCCGTTCGTGTCGGAGACACGACGCTCTGGATCGGCATCAACAAACTTGGGGAATACGATCTAGCGGGCCCTTATCTCAGTTGGGCCGACAGATCACTCGATGCTGACACGATGGAGGATGCCGATCAACTCATCGACGGTGGCACGAAGCCCCTCAACGTCGGACTGGGCATCTTCCAGGGACTCTAGGACCTCTTGAGCCCCCGATGTCACTTCGTCGTAACCATATCCGCCTCCGGCCCCCTTTAGCTGGCGACAGATTATCCGGATACGGTCTTGGTCTGATGCTTGCAGCGACTTTTTTAGCTCCCCCGGGGTGTCCTTGATGTTGTTTACAAACTCCCGAAGCAGCGGCCGCATGGCCTTGTCATCCCCAAACGTACTGTAGATCGGATCCTCGACGGAACCGTCCGAGATACCCAGGCCCATTAGGCTGTCGAGGACCTGATGCAGGGAGTCAGAGTCGATCGGCTTTGGGAGGAACTCGCTAGCGCCTGATTCGATCGCCAAGGATTGGGTCTGCTCGTCATCCTCGATGGAGATCGCCAGGATCGGGCCGTTGAATCCCGCTTGACGCATCTCTTTGATCAGATCGAACCCGTACTCCGGCTCACGGCTGACATCTATAATCGCCGCATCCACCTCCATGAACCCCGTCACCTGACGGGCCTCTTCCGCGTCAGCCGACTCGTAACCGCAAAGGCCGACCTGCCCCAGGAAAGTCACGCACAGGGCCCTATCGAGCTTGCTTGGGTCGACCAGGAGCAGTTTCCCTTTCTCGGTTGGCTGGCTGTTGATCTCGCCACTGGCCACATCGTCGGAATGCTCTTCGAGGTGTGTATCTATTTCTTTGGCCGTCATCTGGGTAAATAGTGTCAGGTCAAGCGGAGAGTCAAATATCACCCCGACCTCATGGATCGTGCCGGTGACGTGTTGACACCGGGCGATCTTGCCTTCCATTGTTATGCTCTCGTCATCGAGTGTCGGGATGACGACCTTGCAGGGGCTATCGGGGTAGATGAACCGCCCGTGAAAAAACCCGATCCCCCTGCGGCTGAGATTCTTCGCGATCACCGTATAGTTGGCTGTATTCCCGCCCGGGTTAGTGATCGTGACCGTCACAGAGGTGTTGGCGTAGTTAACACGGATGCCGCGTGCCGGCCCCTTGGATTCGGATCTGCGGGCCCGGATCTCATCGACGATCCTGCGGTTTTCCCGGTCATTGATCCGGATGGTTTCGATGGGTGTGTGATCGAAAGAGCTCATATATTTACTCGTTGTGACATAATCCCCACTTGGTCCTCAGCCGGGGCATCAAGCCTGCTAGACCTGCAGCCCCGAGCCACCTGATCCCATCACAGATATCGGCGTCAATCACAGCGGACTTTGGTGTTGCGGCCATCCCCACTGACTTTCGTGTCAACCGCAAAGTATCCGGCAAATGGAGTTTGAGACGATAACATACGCCTAGGTGCCCTCTCTGAGGGTTAGACGCGTTAACCTGTTTCGTCCCGGAGTCTGGGTTACGAAGGTTATGAGGGTTATGAGAGCAGACGAGCTTGTCAGCGGTTTGGGGTTTATCCACAGGGCCGGTCCCTGCGATGCAGTGGTACGTGGCTTGACCGATGACTCACGCAAGGTTCGAAACGGGTGGGCGTTTGTTGCGCGTTGTGACGAATACGTCGATGATGCGATGGCGAAGGGAGCATCGGTCGTGTTTTCGAGCTCGGCCGAGCCGTTAACGGTGCCCAAGCATGTTTGCTGGTTCACCCGAGAGCGAGTTGATCAGGCTGCGGCCGGTCTGCTGGCCGAACGTTTCTTTGGTGACCCCAGCAAACGACTTGCGCTGATCGGTATCACGGGAACCAATGGCAAGACCACGACCGCGCTACTGATCCAGTACTTGCTTGACGCCGCCGGCATCCAGACCGGTGTGATCGGGACTGTTTACGTCGATGATGGCTCGCCCGGCGGCAGGCGTCCGACCGAACTCACGACACCGGGTGCGATCGAGTTTTCCTACCACCTTTCCCGCATGGCTGACGCAGGCTGCAAAGCGGTCGTGGCTGAGATCTCCAGCCACGCTTTAGATCAGGGCCGGGCCGGAGCCCTTCGGTTCCACACCGCGGTGTTCACCAACCTCAGCCAGGACCATCTGGATTACCACCAGTCAATGGACGCGTATGCCAAGGCCAAGTCGGCGCTGTTTCAACAGATAACCGACGACGGTCATGCGGTGGTCAATGCCGACGACCCGCATGCTAAGCAGGTACTCGGTGGATTCTCCGGCTCGGTGTTCTGGACGACATTGACCGGGTCTACGGGAGAAAACGACGGTACGGTATGCCAGGCAGAGATACTTGATCTCGGCCCCGACACCAGCTCCGCCCGCTTCGTCGGTCCTTGGGGGCGTGAGGAAGCGCATCTGCCGTTGATCGGCAAACACAACGTGTGTAATACCCTCCAAGCCATCACCGCATCGCACACGATTATCGACATGTCGAAGGGGCTGCGGGAAACACTCGAAGCGATCCCGCAGGTCCCCGGCCGGCTTGAGCGCATCGTTCCGACACACCGGGATGAAACCTGCCCGCACGGCGGTCAGACCGGCGCGGCAGAACCACCCACGGTGCTGGTTGACTACGCGCACACACCCGATGCTTTGGAAAATGCATTAAGCGCCCTCCGACCGGTCACGTCCGGCCGACTGATCGTGATGTTCGGTTGCGGGGGAGACCGGGACAGAACCAAACGGCCCAAGATGGCGCAGGCGGCCTGCCGGTGGGCGGACAGGGTCTTCCTCACCTCGGACAACCCCCGGACCGAGGACCCCCGGTCGATCATCCAGGACGCGATGGCCGGTATCCCGGCATCCAAGAAGGGCGCTTTGACCGTGATCCCCGACCGCGCCGAGGCTATCCGCGCCAGTGTATTCGATGGTGGACCGGATGATACCGTGCTGTTGGCGGGCAAAGGGCACGAAGATTACCAGACAATCGGAGAAGACAACATCCATTTCGATGACCGGGAGCATGCGGCGAGCGCCCTGGAAGAATGGCCCCGGCAAAGAGCAGCATCATGCCGGTAAGCGACATGACTGATTCATCGCTCTGGACGCCAGCGGGGATCCAGGCCGTCACCCGCGGGCACTGGCTAGGCGACGCGCCCGATGCTGGGGCTAGGCTGTCCGGGTCAAGTATCGATTCGCGTGTGGTTAAGGCCGGTCAGCTATTCATTGCGGTCAAAGGCGAGCGGTTCGACGGGCATGACTTCGTGGCTTCGGCCCTGAACGCGGGGGCGGCGATGGCGATCGTCGAGCGCCACCCCGATGATCGAGCAACGCCGCCAGCAAAGATACTCCGCGTCGACGACACGATCAAAGCCTTACACCGAATCGCACGAGCCCAACGCCAGATACTCCGTCAGAACAACTGCAAGGTCATTGCTGTCGTGGGGTCCAACGGCAAGACCACCACGCGTCACATGATCCACGCCGTGCTTTCCGCCAAGTTCAAGGGGACCCAGTCCCCCAAGAGTTTCAACAACCACCTCGGGGTGCCGCTGACCCTTTTGAATGCGGACCCCCGTGACGATTTTGTAGTAGCCGAAGTCGGGACGAACCACCCCGGGGAAGTCGCTGAGCTGGGTGAACTGCTGCAGCCAGACGCGGCCGTCGTCACCTGTATCGGGCGGGAGCACCTGGAATTCTTTGGCGACCTTCACGGCGTCGCCAGGGAAGAAGCCTCCATCTTGAGGTTCATCCCAAGTACAGGTGGTGTTTTCGTTGAGAAAGACGCATACGGATGGCTTAGCGATTTGCCAGACATCAAGCACATCGAGGCGCCGGTTGTCTTCGGCTGGGGTGCAAAGTCTACCGCCAGCAATCGCCAGTGCCTTGGTGAGCGCCAACGATTTGCAATCAACAAAGACATGCTGATCGACCTGCCCCTGATCGCACCGCACGACATCAACAACGCCCAAGGCGCAATCGCTGTGGGGAGGTCGATGGGCGTGGGAGACAGCCAGATCAAGAGAGCCCTCGAATCCATCCGTCCGATGCCTGGGAGGCTTGAGGTCAAGCGGTTTGGGCTGGTGACCGTGATCGACGATACCTACAACGCCAATCCCGACTCGGCCCAGGCTGCGCTTGACGTATTGGCGGCGTTTCCTGTCAAGCCTGGCGGTAGGCGTGTCGCGGTGTTGGGCGACATGCTCGAGTTAGGCGACGCCTCGGTCCCGGCCCACCGCGACCTGGGAAAGGCCCTGGGCCGACTATGTCAAGCGGATGCCATCCAACAGATCTCGCTGATCGGCCCGATGATGGACCAAGCGGTCGATGAACTCGCTCATACGCCATCGGAATGCAGAATCAACCACTACGTAGAGGCAAGCAGCGATACGGCTACAAGTATCGCCAAGGAGCTGCGATCAAACGATGTTGTCCTGATCAAAGGCTCACGCGGCGTGCAACTCGAACGGTTGCTACCCGCCATCGCAGACCGATTCGTCCAACCACCCGCCGGCTGAATCATGGCTCTTCTCCGTGTTTTCGACGCCGGGACTTGCATCGGTGGACCCTAGCGATCAAACTGCGCCGCCATGATTTATCTGTTGGTTAACAAGTTCCAGGACGCGATCGACCAGAGCACCCTGCTTGGGCCTCTGGGCGTGTTCCGATGGATCGAGTTTCGAGCGGTGTTCGCTATCGTGATCAGCTTTCTGATCGTGGTGCTGTTCGCCAAGCGGACGATCCGCTGGCTGATCAAACAGAAGATCGGAGACAACCCCAGCTTCGACCACAAAGACCTCGATCAGCTGATGAAGCGCAAGACCAACACGCCCACGATGGGGGGGATGCTGATCGTGTTGGCGATCGTGGTTTCGACCGTGCTGTTGGCCGACCTGACCAACTTCTACATCATCATGGCGATGGTGTGTCTGAGTTGGCTGTTTGCGCTGGGCCTGGCCGACGACTGGCTGAAGCTGACGACCGCACGGCGCAAACCGGGGTCTCGCCACGGCCTGTACTCTGCCGAGAAGCTGCTGCTGCAGTTGGGGCTCGCCGTCGTGCTCGGGCTGTTCATCCACCATTGGGGACAAAACAGCGTATTGTACCCAGACCCCGACGAGCGATTAATGAGCCACAGCCTGACCCTGCCGCTATTAAAGACCTGGGTCTTTCAGGACGGCTCGTATATCCCTTCACCGCACCTGATCGTTCTGAAGACCTGGCCGTTCGTCCTGCTGACGATTTTCATTATCACTTACTCGTCGAACGCGGTGAACCTTACCGACGGGATGGACGGTCTGGCTGGGGGCGTGATGGCGATCGTCGCGTTCGCGTTCATGGTCCTGTGCATCATTGCGGGGTACACCGATGGCGAGTTCGTGCTGGCCAAGAAACTGCTGGTCCCGTACATCCCCTTCAGTGACGAGTTGGCGATCATCGCCGGGGCGATGGTCGGTTCATGCCTGGGGTTCTTGTGGTTTAACTGCAGCCCTGCCCAGGTGTTCATGGGGGACTCCGGCTCATTGCCCCTTGGCGGATTGATCGGCTACATCGCCGTGGTCATCCGTCAGGAGTTCCTGCTGATGGTCATCGGCGGAGTCTTTCTGATTGAGGCCCTCAGCGTTGTCTTGCAGGTGGGTTACTTCAAGTCGACCGGCGGCAAGCGCATCTTCAAGTGCGCACCCATCCATCACCATTTCCACCTCTCGGGCTGGACCGAGCAGCAGGTCGTCGTCCGGTTCTGGTTGATCAGCGCGATGTTGACCGCGATCGCGTTGGCCACGATCAAGCTCAGATGACGGGCGTGCGATCGGGCCGTCAAGGCGAAGTGAAGACCCCGGTTGTCTCATTGAAGCCGACGGCGGTGAATATCACCGGAGAGACCGAGTCATATTCCCACCCATCGGTTGCTGTGCCGGCGCCGATGGCGACGACCGTCGAACTGCTTGTATACGGGTTTTTTGCAGCGGATTTGAGGTACGGGCCGTAGTCTCCCGCGGCATTGATCGTCCCGTCCCGATCGGTCTTGCCAGTCAGCAAGCTCCAAAAAGTTCCGATAGCGGGGTAGGCGTCGTCGTGATCCAGCTTGTAGCGCTCCAAGGCCACGCGCATCAACCGGAGTTGATCCTTCGTCGAGGCGACCAGGGCCTGTTCGCTGGCGTTGGTGAACTTCGGCACAACCAAAGCAGCGAGGATCCCCAGGATACTGACCACGATCATCAACTCAACCAGCGTAAACCCCGTGTGTCGTCGTTCTATCCTTGTGAGAGTCAACACCGTATTCGCTCCTATCGGTAATGCAACTTCAGTCCTTATCGTTCTTTTTTAGGGTCGGATTCACACGCACTGATCAATCCTAATACGCCCTGTGACGTTATCGGTCTAAGCCACAGCACCCACCCCCGCCACACCCTTTCGGTTCAAACACAGCCCCCATTCCGTCTTGATCTGAAGTAAAAAAAAAGCTGTCATTGTGCGCACAAAACGGCATGATTCAGCACGAAAAATGGTGACTAAAGCCAATTAATCTTATCCCTTGTTACGGAACCATTTACACACGTTCTGGCCGGCCCCCGCGACTCAGCCGTGCGCGCAGACGCGACTTTTCGTCCCTTAGTAGAGCGTGCGTACACACCCGCTGGGCCAAACAGGTGTACCACCGCGGCCCGGCACAGAGGCACTACGAGACAAACATGAAGGCGTTGGTCAGACAAACCCTCACAGTTTCGAATACCGCCAGACCGCGCGGTACAGGCCAGCGACCTGCTCGCGGGCCCGCAGCGTCGGTGGAAACTGCGGGTTCAACGGCTGCATACGGACCACCGCACCCCCCTCGTCAAAAAAAACACGTTTGAAAGTCGTTTCATGATCCGGTTCAAGCCTCACAAAACAATCGCAGCCATCGCCGACATCCGCCGCAGGGGAGAAAACCACGATATCCCCCTCGCGGTAGTCCGGCATCATCGAGTCGCCAACCACGGTCGCTGCGAAAGCGTCGGGGTCGTTCAAGCCCGGGCAGCTGAGGTAGCTGTCAGCGACCCGGGCTGGATAGTCCAGATCGGTGAAACCTGTGGGATATCCCGCGGCCACCTTGTTGATCAGTGGGATGCGATACAACGGCGGAGTCTCGGCCGCCACGGCGTTCACGGCGGCTTGGTCGTCAGACGACCCCTCCACCGGCCCCAGCGCCTGCTCGATCCGTCTTCGGAGTTGACCGCTGCGATACAAATCATCCAGGTTCCCCCCGCCAGCTCCGCCAGAAGCCGTGGCCGCCTCCTTGAGGAACCGGGCCAGCTCTCGGCCACGTTCGGCGTCCCCGGACAAACGCTGGACCTGCTCACGCACCGCTTGGGGCGCACGCGCCCAGTCCCCGGCCAAACTCAATTGACCACTCTCGATCTCAAGCGCCCGCTCCATCGCCACAAGCAACTCTCCGGACGGCGGGTTCACCACCCGATGGTTCTCGATCATCGAAAGGTAGCTCTTGGCAACCCCCACCGACTGAGCAAGCGCCGACAACGTCAGCCCCAGCCCGAGCCTGTGTTCCCGGATGATCTGTCCCACCGTCTGCATTCTGGCCTCAAAAAGAAGTTCACTGTTTATTGAACTAACCCTTGACACTTGTATCAAGATGCGGTCTAGGTAGTGGTTCACTTTGATTCTGGGGAGGTCTTTAAGGCCGGGGCTCCCGGGCGTACAATAGGGGCATGGAAAGCCAATCAGACCCCAACGTGAATGCCGCCCGGATCGCCGGTGAGGCGACTGGCGCGGACAAACCCCTCCCGGCAGACCTGGAATCGGCCTGGGAGGAGTGGTCGAAGAGCATCCAGAACGTGGATGAACGGGGGATGACGCTGCTTAGGGCTGCTTTTGAGGCGGGGCGGGCGTCTGGGCGGCGGTAGTCGATCTTAGGATTCGATTGCCTCGAGAATTTCGGGCGCAATATACACCCGGTGGCTCTTTCTGCCGGTCACTTCAGACAGTATTTTCTTTTCGCACAATTTTTGTACTAGCTTTCCAGCAGTTTGCGGGGTGGTTTCTGTGAGCATAGAAGCCATAGATACGGTCATCGCCGGATGCTCAAATAATCTATCCACCAATTTTGGCAGTAATGCCGATGCGCGTTTTTCTCGCACAGCATCAAGGTATTTTTGGCGCAGTTGGAGTAATCGCCGCGCACGATCAAAAGCGTCGTCCGCCTGAGTTGCTATTGCAGAAAGGAAAAAGTTTACCCAAGGCATCCATTCTCCCTTAGCGCTCACATTGTATAGCAGGCTGTAATAGCTCTCTCGGTGCTGTTCAAAGAATCCGCTGACGTAAACCAGCGGCGCTGCAAGCTGGGCCTGGCTACACAACTGGAGCGATACCAATAACCGGCCCAAGCGACCATTTCCATCATCGAATGGGTGTATACACTCAAACTGATAGTGAGAAAGTGCAAAACGTATCAATCTAGGAATCTCGCTCTCCGTATCATGAATGAACTTCATGAGAGCGCTAATGCTATCGTCAATGAACCGGGGCGGCGTAGGGACAAATTTCGCATCCTCAAAACTAGTTGAGCGATTACCTATGGCGTTTTGCGTTGTTCTAAACTTTCCAGGCACACCCGCATCCCGCCTAACATCCGTCAGCAGTATTTTGTGCATCTCCAATACCAAACGTGGGCTGATTGGCAGGTTGGATTTATAGCCGTGATTCATCGCTTGAACGTAATTTCTAACCTCTTGTACTTCCTGCCGGTTTTCTGTTTCAACAGCCGATGGGTCTGAGTCAAACAGAGCAATTTGCTTGGCTGACGCAAAGGTGTTCTCAATGGCTGATGATAGCTTCGCCTCTCTTGTGATAAACGGACCGATCAGCATGTAGGGGTTTTCAAGATCACGCGCAATCGTGTCAAGCTGTGTTAGGTTGCGCTCGGCCTCCAATATTGCCGCTTGGGTTTCAATTAAAAGTTGTCCCAGATCTAGAGATGGAGGAAGATCGTCCGGCACAAAGCCGTAGCCAGAGACATCTGTATAAGCTACTGAGCCTCCCGAGAACCGCTTTTCGGTGAATACTGTTGCTTCAAGTTTTCCCGGGCAAACGCTATTTCGGAATGCTTCGTAATCCATTTTTTGCTCCTAGCTTATTCCCAATATCGACATTATACATAAATTGACTTGACTTTCAAATCGAAATTTGATATTGTATTAAATAGTAATATCGGAGTTCGATCATGAGAAAGCTAAGTACTGAGAAGCGGGCGTTAATCCTAAACGCTTTGGTGGAAGGCAGTAGCATCAACGCCACCGCCCGCATGTGCGGATGCTCCAAGATCACCGTTTTGAGGCTCTTGGCAGACGCTGGGACGTTCTGCGCCCAATTCCACGACCTATTCGTCCGCAACCTGCCCACCAAGCGGGTCCAGGTCGATGAGATATGGTCATTTTGTCACTCCAAGGCCCGGAATGTGAAGCCCGCTAATTGGGGCAAGGGCCACGGGGATGTCTGGACGTGGGTCAGTATCGACGCCGACAGCAAACTAATCATCAACTGGACGATGGGGGGCCGGGATTCCGAGTACGGCCGGGAGTTCGTCAAGGATATGGCGGATCGGCTTGAGAACCGGGTACAACTTACCAGCGATGGCTGGCAGGTCTACTTGGATGCTGTAGAGCGGGCATTTGGCGGCAACGTGGATTACGCGCAGCTCATCAAACTGTACAGCAAGCCTAGGGGTAACAAGGGGCCGGAAGCCCGGTACAGCCCCGGCGAGTGCCAAGGCGCTGAGCCCAAGCCCATCACGGGCAAGCCGAACCCCACGCATATCAATACAAGCTATGTCGAGCGGCAAAACCTCACGATGCGCATGGGGATGCGGCGCTTCACGCGGCTAACCAACGCATTTAGTAAGCGATTCGATAACCACGCCCACGCCGTAGCGCTGCATTTCGTCCACTACAACTTCATACGCAAGCACATGACCCTCAAGACGACCCCAGCCGTGGCATCGGGGATCGCTAACCGTGCCTGGACGATGCTTGATCTGGTGAAGATGATTGAGGAAGAAGAATCCCGGATTGGTGGTCGGATTACTGATTATCTGCCATCACAAGGCTAATATCCTCACATTGGATCAGAGCTGTCATCTTCTTCGCGCCTAGTGAGAACACCCTGTTCTTGCAGTATTTGAAGGTCGCCGTTGCTGATACGGGCCGATCTGCCCGCGCCATCGCGGATCTCTTGCAAAACTTCACGTGATACAGGCTGTAACAATTTTATAAAACCGGCCTTCTCAAGTTTATCCCACTCTTCTAGCGTGGCTATCTTAGCGCGGTCATAATTTATAGATGACGGGTGCTTTACGATTGGGTGGTCCCCGGCATTCAAGACACAAGCCGTATCGGAAAACCGATCTTTTGAGGTCACATTAACGCATAGGACCGTGTCAGGATGATTGGCCGTATCTGATATGACAAACCAAGTGTGGGCTTCGGCTGATTTGGGCAGTATAAAAGTGTCCCCAGACTTCATCTATGCGCGCACCTCTTGGATCATTTGCGCAAACGCAATATCCTCGGTGCGGTCACGAATGATTCGCTGTTTTTCATCATCGCCAAGGCCAGCGCCCGCCAAACGGTCGTCAAATGAAATTGGGTTGCAAGTTCCCTTGTCAGGCTTGTTCTGTATCCACTCTTGGAAATCATGTGTATAGTCGGCAAGCTCATAGTCATCTAACTCGTCAAATCGCTTGGCAACATCCCTTAGTTTGTTCATTTCGTGTCGGGATAGGCGGTCTACGTCGGCATCTGAAACCAGCGTCATGCACCGCGAGCCCAAGGCTCGTATGTGGCGATCCCAGTCGCCGCCAGATGGCCCCGTTCCTTTGATTAGGTCGTATGTGTTGGACAACACCGGACCATTGTCCATTGCAACGGCAGAGTCCCACGTGATGGGCCTAAGCGTTTCGGCCAAGCATTCCCTGTCTGCGATGTAGAGAAGTTTTAAGAGCCTCAACCTAGTTATGTTGCCACCATGAAGCGAGATTAGTAATCCAGCCGCTTGCGTGGTCTTGATTGGATCAAATGCGCTCATAAATGCTTCCCCCCATGTGTCAAGTACTTTATTAATCATAGTATCGGCAGGTTGGATTGCCAAACATAATCCGACCTCGGCCAATCTATCCTACCATCCGGATAAACGGATGCAAGGGAAAATCCGATCCAATCGGGGCATTTCTCAAAGTGAACCACTACCGCGGTCTAATACCTAACATATACCATACATTAACCGGGTGCAACCTCATGCCTGACGTTTTGGAGAAGATTTCCACATTGGCGATTCAACGACGGCAGT
The DNA here is from genome assembly GCA_029260655.1 of Phycisphaeraceae bacterium. Taxonomy (GTDB): domain Bacteria; phylum Planctomycetota; class Phycisphaerae; order Phycisphaerales; family Phycisphaeraceae; genus JAJRRS01. Next base: position 5,144 of record JAJDCU010000022.1, on the reverse strand, counting down.
TGAATCGCCAGCGGATCGATGAGTTGCTGTTGTTGGCCGAGTACCTGCCCGATGCCGACCGGATGCTCATCGAGCAGGTGCTTCTCAACGGCCAGCCGATCGCGAAGATCGCCAGGATGTCTCGCAGGCCCGCTCGATGTCTGCAGCGGCGGGCGGGAGCAATACTTAAACGTCTGTCGCAACAACTGTTTAAGTTTGTCGCGGTCCGCGCAGACGCTTTGCCAAGCGATGTTCGGCTTACAGCCAGGCTCGTGGTCCTCCACGGTCTGAGCCTCCGGGATACGGCCGAGATCTCAGGCCAATCTCTTCATAGGACACGCCAGCACATGAACACGGTTCATGTGACGGCAAGACTGTTTTCTTAGACACGGTCCAGCCTCTGACTGACCCGAGAGGTCGGGGGCAGATACGTGATAAAGCCCATCGCTCAGCCTGAGCTCAGACTTCAGCGTTTATTGAATATTTCAGGAGTGTCTATGCGGATCAAGCTGTCTCACACCGTCCCCACCGCGGTTCAGGCATCGCCCAATGTCCTTGAAGTCGCCGGGATGTTCGGGCTGGGGATTGAGCAGGACCGGCAGATCAAGCTGATCCCCCCCACCGAGGTGGACATAGGAGCCGGGCGACTCGTCTTCGTCACCGGGGCCAGCGGCAGCGGCAAGTCCACGATCCTCCGACTGATCGAAACAGAACTCAGTGACCGCGATGACGCCTATGTGCTGAACTTCGATCGGCTCCCACCGATCCCGGACCTACCGCTGGTCGATTGTTTCCCCAATCGTACGCTTGATCAGACGCTGCGCCTGTTAAGCCTGGCGGGTCTTAACGACGCATTTGTCATGCTGCGTAAACCGTCGCAGTTATCCGACGGCCAGCGCTACCGTCTGAAACTGGCGCAGACGATGGCTATGGTCGAATCGAACATCATGCCCAGCCTGCTGAAGGTCGTCCTCGCTGATGAGTTCGGCGCCACCCTGGACCGTGTAACCGCCAAGGTCATCGCCCAGAACGTCCGCCGGTGGGTCACCGCTTCGGGTGTGTGCTTGATCGCAGCCACCACGCACGACGATCTCTTGGAGGCGCTTGATCCGGATGTCCTCATCGAAAAGCACCTGGGCGAATCGATCGACGTTGTCGAGAGGCCCGCTTGATGTCGACACCGCTGCAGAATCGCTTCAAGGCCCCGCGTGGGCTGGGGCTGGTGGATGGCCTTGAGCTGGCAGAAGGCACATCAGCCGACTACACAAGTCTCGGCGAGCATCACTACCGCGCACGCAGGCCGGCAACCGCCACACGTGTTCTGGTACTGAAGCGCAACAGCGAGTCGGCTGTCGGTCGGTTTCTAAGCAAACGCTCGAAAACACAGGTGGTGGCGGTGCTGGTGGAGTCGCTTCCGAGCCTCAGTTGCCGGATGCGAAACTGGGCACTGAACGATCGGTACGGGAGTTGGTTGTGCCCGGCTCAGCGTGGAAAACTTCTGAACCGTGAAGTGCGCGTGATCAGCCGTGTGGTTGTCCACCCCCAGTGGCGTGGATTAGGTTTGGCCGTTCAGCTGGTCCGCGCAGCGCTGGCGAAACCCACCACTGTTTACACCGAGGCCCTCGCGGCGATGGGACGGGTCAACCCGTTTTTCGAGCGTGCGGGGATGACCGCCTACAGCAGGCCGCCACACGCATACGACCAGCGTCTTGTTGACGCGATGCGGTCAGTGGGATTTACGCCGTGTGATCTGGCTGCGCTCGATGCGTTATGGGCCAGGATCGAGGCGCTTGACGGCCTTCAACGACGATGGCTGCTGAAGGAACTCTATCGGTGGTACCGCCAAAACGGAGGGCGAAGCACCATACATAGCACCGATCCGTTGACACACCTTCGAATCGCCAGGGAGCGCCTGATGCTCGAACCCGTGTATTACCTGCACGACAATCTGGCCGCAGGCACGATTACACCGAATCCGTAGGACGCCAATGAACATCCTTGCGATTGAACTCGACAGGCTCATGCCGCACCCTGCCAACAGCAACGTTATGCCCGATCGCCTGCTGTCCAAACTCGCCGATCACATCGCCGCCAGCGCGAGATATCCCCCGCTGATTGTCCGGCCTATCACGTTATGCAATGATCATGACCAGGGGGCAGCACCGCTACAAACCTATCAAATCCTTGATGGCCATCACCGAGCACAAGCGCTGCGCAAGCTGGATCGCCGTCACGCGGATTGCATCGTGTGGCAGGCGGATGACCAGGAGGCATTGGTCCTTCTGGCCACCCTCAACCGCCTTCAGGGTCAGGACGACCCGCGTAAGCGTGCGGCGCTGGTTGGGGCGTTGGCCAGTTCGTACAATCTTTCGGCAATAGCCGGGATGCTTCCCGAGCGCCGCGAACAAATCAAGAAGCTCCTGGAAATCAACGCCAAACCACCGCAGATTCGCCCCCCACAGCCGATCGAACAGATGCCCTTAGTCGTACATTTCTTCCTCCTCCCCAAACACAAGGCCCGGCTCGAAAAAACACTGAAAGAGATCGGTGGTACACGCGAGCAGGCGTTGATGAAGCTGTTGAGCCTACACGGCCAACTGCAAGAGAGTCCATCCACAAACTGACTTACCAGAGGTGGCGTATCACGCCACTACCCAGGAGATCTCCATGGCCCGACGGATCAGCGCCAAGCGACGCGCCGCCTTAATTCGCGACCTGATCAATTCGGATGTTGACCTTACCGCGCTGCATGAAAAGTATTCGCTTTCGCCGGACAGCCTGGCACAGTGGATTCAGGATGAAAACAACCACCGGTGTTTGGCCGGGCTCTGCGTACTCGCGGATCTCCAGACACAGATCTTGTTAAGCCGTTTCCGAATGGTCGCCGCGGGTCGTCTGATCGAATTGGCTACTGCCACGGTCGACGAAAGCAAGGGCGGCCTGGACAGTGCCCGGCGTGCGTGTGTGGACCTGCTGAAGCTCGACCTGAAGCGGGCCGATATCACGTCCGAGTCAACTGGGCTGAGCAGGCTTGCTGATAGCGAAGACGGCGTGGCTGGGTTGCGCGAACTTCTCTACGCCCAGACCAGCACGCAATCGCCCTTGGGACTAAGTACCGACCAGGAGATGGCCGACCAACCAGATGGTTAAACACGACCGACCCAGATCACCTGAACACCTAAGACGAGTGATGACGCTCGAGCCCAGGACGCCGGACGAGTTGCATCGCTTCGTCAAAGTGGCCCTGGGGCTGAGCATGCCACGTGAGCCGTTGGTCGTCGGCAGCAGCGCGCCGTTTGACTACCTGGTTCATGCTTACTTCGAGTCTGCGCGCGACTCCTGTGGTGCCGCCGGGAAAGACGCGATCGTCTGGGCCAACCGAGGCGGCGGTAAGACGATGCTGGGCGCGGCCGCGACACTACTGGACCTGTTATTCAAGCCCGGAGTTCAGGTTAGGATCCTCGGCGGGTCGCTCGAACAATCGTCCAAGATGTATGAGCATCTGGTTTCGCTGTTGGACCGTCCCTGGTTTCGTGGTCTTTTGGAAGGTCAGCCGACACAGCGCCGCGTGGCCCTGGTCAACGGCAGCCGGGCCGAGTTGTTGGCGGGGTCACAGCGCTCGGTGCGGGGTGTGCGTGTACATAAGCTGCGGTGTGACGAAGTCGAGGAGATTCAGTCGGAGGTGTGGGAGGCGGCTCAGATGGTGACCCGGTCCGGCCCGTGCGGCGAGAAAAACGTCCGCGGCGCGGTGGAAGCGCTGTCCACGATGCACCGTCCGTTCGGTCTGATGGCGAAGATCATCGGGCAGTGTATCGACGATACTTCTGCGGTCGACGGCGAACCCTCGAGTGATGAGGGACTCGACTCTGCCAGGTTATTCAAATGGACAGCTATCGATGTGATCGAGCGGTGCCCGCAAGCCCGTCCATGCGCGGGGTGTGTTCTGTGGGAGGATTGCGAGGGCAAGGCCAAACATGCCAACGGGTTTATCCCGGTCGACGATCTGGTTCAGCAGTGGCGCAGGACGAGCCGGCGGTCATGGTCTGTGGAGATGATGTGTCGGCAGCCCGAGGTCAGCGATTGCGTGTACCCGGAGTTCGACCCGGCGAAGCATGTCCGGGAAGACGAGGCCCACGACAATGACGGCTGGATCGGTGGGATGGATTTTGGTTTGCGAAGCCCGACGGTGATGCTTTGGGCCCGGCTATACAAGTCGGCGGACGCCCAGGTCGGTCAGGTTTTGCATGTGGTCGATGAATATGCCGAGCGTGGCCTGACACTGCATCAGCACATGGATTCGATCCAGAGTCAGGGCTCAATGCACGGATGGCCCCACCCCGACTGGTTGGGCGTCGACCCGGCCGGTCATCAGCGCAGCAGCCACACGGGAGTCAGCGACGTGCAGGTGCTTCGCAAGCAGGGCTACACCGTCAAGGCCAGGCGATCAAGCCTTAGAGACGGGATCGAGCGTGTCCGGCGTCGCCTGGATCGTCAGACGTTACGGATCCATCCGCGATGCACCCGGCTGATCGAAGCCGTGAGGCGTTATCACTTTGATGTCGAGCGACCACAGAAACAGGAGCCGGTCAAGGATGGGCCTGACCACCTGTGTGATGCGCTTCGGTACATGATCATCAATCTCGAAGCCGGCAGCGGGGGGCTCACGACCGCAAGCTACCTGTAACTGCATCTATCCACGAGAAAGCGCAGGGGCTATGAACATATTCTGACGGGTTATTTACGCCGCTTCCCGAAGGGCAGGAGGGCCCGTAAGCCCAACGTGGCGCCGGAGATCTCCTCGCGGCGGTCGGCCTCGTCCTGCTTGAGGTGTTCGATCTGGCCGTGGAACTTCTTCTCGCAGTTATGCTGGTACCGACGTGCCTGGAGGTCGTCATCAAACTCGTCGAGTGTAAACCCCATGAGGGTGTGGCCGATGTGGATCGCGTCCCCCTCGTGCAGCATCTTGAACTTAACGACCCGCTCGCCGTTTACAAACACGCCGTTGTGGCTGCCCATATCCACGGCGTAGTAGCAATTGTCGCTGGACTCCTTACGGACCTCCATGTGTTTGCGAGAGACACAGGGGTCGTTGATCTGAGCCAGCAACTTGTTGTCACGGCCGAAGACAAACGCGCTGTTGCCGACCGTGTACCACTCGCCCTTGT
>JAJDCU010000021.1 GCA_029260655.1 Phycisphaeraceae bacterium | reverse complement strand
CGGGCCTACAATGGCCGATCTCGCCGACGTAGCTCAGTGGTAGAGCTAGGGATTCATAAGCCCTCGGTCGCTGGTTCGAATCCAGCCGTCGGCATTGCCTGTCACACCGCTTACGATCATCATTTCAGCCGGTTCTTCACACCCCGTCCAGATGCTTCCGCCAGACCTGTCACCGCACCGGCCGTGATCGCTTGGCTCATCGTCCGGATCATAACGCCCGCAAACTGCCCACCTTGAGCCCTAGCTCACACCGGCTACAATGCCCCCTTGCCGACGTCGCTGGGCGCCTTTTACAGGTGTCTGGCAAGACGCATCTGGAGAGGTGGCCGAGTGGCTGAAGGCAACGGTTTGCTAAATCGTCGTACTGGTTTTGCCGGTACCGCGGGTTCGAATCCCGCCCTCTCCGCTTTGACCCCAAAAACACCTGTTTTTCCCGGTGTTTTTAGGGTTTTTTCATGCGCCTCGCCGTGACGTTTTGCATGGTCGATTGTCTCATCCGGTCGCCGCGAATCGCATGAAATCGTACCCGCGACGCCCAGTGAGACGCCCAGTTTTTCGGGCGGTGTTTTGGTGTCATCGGTCCCCGTCGCTGCTTGACTTTCAGCGATCGCCGACAGACTCGGCAGAGCTTCGACAGCGGCCTCCTCATCCTCTCTGAATGAATGGGAGTAACGATCCATCGTCAGCTTGATCGTGCTGTGACGGGCCAGGGCCTGGGCTGTCTTGGGGTGTACGCCGCTCTGTGCCAGGTTGGTGATGAAAGTATGCCGCAAGGCATGGAAATCGACCACCCGGCCCGCTTCATCCAGCCGGGCGATTCCCGCCCCCCACAGGTCGGCCCGAATCATCTTGGATACGTTTTCCTTGCGGGGCATGGGGAACGCCGGGGCCGCAGGGGCCTTGGTCGCCAAGTAGCACCGTAATGCCTCCACCAACTCGGCCCGCAACGGCTGGCGGTCTTCCCGTCGCCGTTTGGAGTAGGACGCCGCCACCGTCACGGTCGGCCGATCCGAGTCCAGGTCGAATGATGCCCGTGTCAGGCTCCGAAGCTCATTCGCTCGCAAGCCCGTATCCAACGCCAGCCGGTAGAGCATCGACCGTTCGGGGCCGGTCATCCCGAACCGTGTGGGTTCGCCCGTTGTGGTCAGCAGCAACCGGTGGGATTCATCCAGTGTCAACGGCCGCCGAACGTGCCTTCGATCCGCCCGGACATTAAGCCCGCGAAGGTGTTTAATCGGCGAACAACTGGCCCGTTGCTCCATAACCATCCATATGCAGAACTGTTTGAGGCTTTGCAGGTAGGCGTTATAGGTTTGGGCGGACATACCCTTTTTGTCTTCGGTGTCCTGCCTCAATCCGTGCAGGTAGGCTTGGATAGCACTTCCATTGATATCCGACCAAGACGCGAATCGGCAGCCATCGAATACGCGCTTGAGCCGGTTGTAAACCTGTTGCGCTTGCTTGATCGACGTCCCCTTGGCTTCCAGCGTCCGTTTGAAGTCGTCTAGGTGATCCAACAGTCCTCGTGTCGCCGCAATGCTTCGGGCATCCAGCAGGTCATAGCCTGCCAGCTTGTCGCGCAACGGGGCGGGTATCGTTTCCAGCCAACGCATCAAGTCAGTATCCAACCGCTCGCCGTTGGTGCGATACTCAACCAGCATCGCCAACCGCCTCTTGAACTGATCCGCCATCGCCTTATCCCGGAAAGTCGGTAATCGTCGGACAGTTTGGTTATGGTCCCGGAACTCGACATACCACTTAGCAGTTTTCTTTTTCTCGCCGGTGCTTTTGTCGTTATAGGATTGCTTGAATACTCGCATCTGATTTTACCTCGTATCTTCTCGAATTACCCCGAACCTGTTTAGAAACTCGACAGGGGGTATTAAACCCGCCCGTGAACCGCGATACCCGGTTACGAAACCCGGATCGCAGTTAGCCTTACCTGTTTCTCCACGCCATTATCCCTTAAATGCCCACCCCAAACCTACTCCCGAAACCTTTTCCCATAACGCTTTGCCGATACCCCCGTTACTGGATTACTCCCCTGCAGCCTCTATGCCGCTTCGTCGCCCGATGCTTGGGCTTCGTCCTGACTCACTGACACTGACACAACCGATCCTGATGGGCCAGATACGAGGGTTCTGTCAGTGTCAGTAGCAGCCATCAGATAAAAACGCATTACAGGCGGTCCGCCTTTAGGCCCCGGCGTATCACGCCTCCACTTGCCAATTCCGTCCGTTTCTAAACGTGTCAACATGGCCATAGCTGTGTCTACAGACTTACAGCATGGACCACCCCTCATCAGCTCGCGGGCAGTCACACTCCCGCCACGCCTTTGGATGAACTCGACGGCTTTACGCATGTCTCGCCGTTCGCTTGATTCATTCAACACGGCATAGACCCGCTGAGTCTCATGCCCGAACCACCGGGCTAGCTCTACGCCTGCTTGAACACTATCCGCGTCGATTGTTTGCGCCTCGGCCATCGTCGGACCGTACTCTGCTACTCGGATCAACTGAATGAGCAAGGCAAACCTTGCTGCGTATGCCTCTAGCTTCGACCACGCCGCCGCCAGGTCGCCGACAAGCATGGCTTGCTCCGCCGCGTGTTGGTTGTAGAACTCGACCCACACCTCCAGGGCGTCCACAGATAACGGCAGGTCGATCGGCTCACCATCCGAAGCAAAGTCCAACTCCAACAGCCGAGAGAACACCCCATCCATCGCCGCTTTGGTAGCTGGGCCTACTTCACTATCCGTCCACCGCTTAGGCCGACGTGGCGGCATCGCCATCAGCATCCGGGCGGTAAGCCCATTCTCGAAGTGATCCCGGCCTAGCGCTTTCCTCAACGCCTCCGGCTGTATCCCGCCGGTGATGTTCATCGCCGCACGCGGGACATACAGCGTATGTCGATCACCCGTCTTGCGGTCCACCGTCATCGGCCCGCCTTGGAACATTTCCAACCAATGGGAGACGTCCGATGAGCCCGGCTTATAGGCGTTGAATGATCCGAGCCACCCCGACAACTCATCACGCATTAGCAGCAGCCCGCGTGGGTTGTCCATCAGTAGGGGGGCCAAGGCCTCCACCGTCACGTCAGAACACATGACCCGCCTCATCGCGGGCTTGTCAGGCTTAGTCGGCGGGGCACTATTTTTACTCCGCTGCCACGCCTTGAAGTATTTTTCATACTCAGGCAACTCGACTTCGTAATCTTCCATCAAGACCTCGTATCGCTCGATCTCTATCGCCTGCCGATCCTGTAAGAAGTTCAGCGCCAGACGTTGTGCCGGGGTTTTGTGTGTACCGGACTCCCCGATAACGGCCGTCCAGATATTGCACGGCTCCGTCCAACCACCTTTGAGTCTGATCCGCCGAGTATTACCCACCGCCGCCGACAAACCCGCCAGCAGCGGTAGGGCGATATAGCTCGGGTCACAACCAATTGATTCGGCCCCCTCGCGTATGAACTGTCTTACCGTCGCGGGTAAGACCTCCAAGGGAAAAGGGCGGTAAGGCTCGATACTGGTCAGGCTCGCTAACGCTGACTGCTCGGGTCTATTGACCATCATCGACCCACCCCCTGGGGGCCCTTGCCGTCAATCCGGTGCATGTACCCGTTGTTGGTCGTGCGTTTGATCGCCCCTTCCCGCACGTAATGGCAGATAGCCATAATTCGGCTACGGGCGATACTACATCGGCCCGATCGACCACAGACCGGGCACGAGTTCCACCGCTTGGTAGTCCACCACCCGCCGCCCCGATACACCCTCTTAGCAGGCTCTACCGTCATTTTGCACCCCCCTTCATCACTTGCCACCGCTGGCGGTTCGGCATCCCCGCTTCGATCCAAGCGAGCAACTCATCTACCCGCCAACGCACGCACCCGCCCAGCCGCACCGGTAAGGGAATCTTCCCCGCGTTGTGCATCCGATAGAAGTGCGCCCGGCTGACGCCGAGATACTTCGCCGCTTCGGTCGAACTCACCAGTAACGTTGAGACTGCATGTGTTTCCATAGTTCTTGTTTACCAAACACCAGACCTCAGCCTGGACACCCTACATGTACTATTTTCAATTTTTTATTTTCAGCCGAGACAGGCAGGCATTTAACTGGGGTCCTTGAAGTGGCTTACAGCCCTGCCCATCCGGCCATTCCAGAACTACGTTCAAGGGGTCGTGTTCTATCACGCACCTTCCCTCATCACCTGCCACCGCTGGCGGTTCGGCATCCCCGCTTCGATCCAGGCATTCAGTTCATCGACGCGCCAACGCACGCATCCACCCAACCGGACAGGTGTGGGAATCCGCCCCGCATTGTGCATCCGGTAGAAGTGGGCTCGGCTGACCCCTAAATACTTAGCAGCGTCTGTCGAGTTGAGAAGTGACGATGAGACTTCATGTATTTCCATGAATCCGATATATCACACGAACGCCGAAACCCGGATAAATCCCACAAGGATATTTTCCATGTGACAAATACGACGTTGCATGATGTGTCAAATATGCAGGAAGTTCGCAATTACCCCGCGATTTCGGCGAGGTATGTCACGGACTTACTTTGGCCGTGATCGCCGATCAATACGGCTCTTGGGATATGGCGAACAAACATTGCCTCATTTACCCGTAAATAAGGCCTACGCCCCCGACCTTGCCTGATTCAACCGCAACAAGTTCGCCAGGACCAACTGATCCACTTCGGCCCGACGTTCGACCAAGAGGTGATTGTCCGGTAACGGCTGGCCCGTACCGGTGTCTTTCCAGACCTTTGCCCAGTCTTCATCCCAGCCGCCTTTCGGGTCGGTCGCGGCGTAGGCCGACAGCACGGCACGATCCAGCTTATCGTGTGCGAGCATAAGCCAGGTTGGCCGTTCGTTGTAGAGGTTCGTCAGTGTCCGCTTCTTTAGCCTTGGGTCTTTTGCTGCCGTCGCCATGATCGCCGATTCACGGATCAACGCCCGGGCATCCTCGGGCACGTCCGCGAAGTCCTCTAACGCATCGACCGTCTTTGTGATCGGCTCGATCCACTCCGGTGGGTTAAGCCACCGTTCGCGTTGCTCGTTGAGTTCCTTGGCCGCTTCACTGATCCGCTGCCATGTCGGATGGCTTGCAGGTTCCTTGCCGGGTGGCCAGGGCAACGCGAATGTCTCAAAGCATGACGTTGGGGTGTAGCGTGGGCGGGTTTCTAGCTGCGTCCCCTGTCGCAATGCCCATAACTCATGTACAGAACTGTGTAGAACGCCAAAAAAGTAATCATCGGAACGTGCAAAGGCGATAAGTTGATGGTCTGGTAGCGTTGGCGATTGCATGAATGTGAACAAGCGGTATTTGGTTAGGTTCGGCGTAGCAATAAACCTGCCTAGTGGCTTCAGCTTCTCTCTCATATCTGGTCGCGGTCGCTGATGTATCCACCACGGTACGCCCGTGGCATCACCCGATCTGGCAGTCTTTCGCATGGGTCGTACATGCTCCAAGATATATTCAAATGGGGCTTCGTATGTACTTGCTTCATCTGACGACATGCCAGGGGGGAAATCAATTATCCATGCTGCTCGACTCCGGCGTGTAATATCCAACCCGTTCACCCACGGTCTTACTGCATGAGTATTGGATTTATTGACGGCATTGGGCTGTACAATCAACTCCCGAGCACCTTCCCAGTCTATGTCGAATGGACCCACCTTCGTGTCGCCCATGAAGCTAATATGATCCATCTCTTTCAGTGTTGTAGCGGTGGAAAGGTCAACGCCGTGAGTAAGGTTCGGATTGATAGCGTCAACCACCTCTCCATCGAAGCGTCGATCCGTCTGTGTGCCATCATCAAAACCAACCATTGACACCTGTACTGCCGCGCCATCGAGTATCCATTTGCGATCCGCCCAAGCCATGAATATGTCACCAGTCTGCTTGATGCGCTTGATTGATGCTCGGTTGTCACCACCCCGGATGCCCTGGGTGGCGAGTAAGCCGACACGAACATAATCGGCCGGTGATTCTCCATACGGGCCTGTGCCGATCGGGGCTTGACCGTATCCCTTGCCACCATGATCCTTTGAGAACTCAATCCTTTGTCTCGCTCGTTCAAACCAATAGCAGCAGAGATCCGAGGAATTAGGTATATCATATGCGTCATACATCGCTTGGATGTAGCCATCTGGCAAACCGTACTTGCGGAACAGTCGGACACCAAGAAACGGCGGATTGCCGATGATGAAGTCTGCATCGGGCCAGTGTGCAGGTTTGGGGTGCTCCGGGTCGGACAGGTCAATGATCGCGTCACGGCATTCGATGGTTTGCAGGTTTTCGAGGATCGGGTCTCGCGGAGCATTAAATCCATTGTCGCGCATCCATTGCAGGTAGCCGATCCAGATGACCACTTGTGCAAGTTCGGCGGCGTAGTCGTTGAGTTCGAGGCCTAGCAGTTGGGTAGGTCGAACGTGCGGCACCATGCCTTCACCCATGCTGGCGGCGTAGGTCGTGATCTGTTTTTCGAGGTCCAACAGTTGTTGGATAGCGACATAGAGGAAGTTCCCCGAGCCGCAGGCCGGGTCGAGGATGCGCAGGTGGCTTAGCTTCTCATCGAGGTCGCGTAGTTTCTTGGTGATGCGTTTGGTCAGTGTTTCGGGCTTGACTTCGCCTTTTTCGTGTTGGCGTTTCTGGCGGCGTTGCTGCGCCTCAGCCCGTTGCTTGGCCAGTTCATCGCACTCGGTTCGGATCGTCTCCCATTCGCTCCGCAGCGGAGCCATTACGACAGGTTCGACGATGAGCAAAATATCGTCTCGACTTGTGTAGTGTGCTCCGATCTGGGCGCGTTTGTCGGGGTCGAGCGAGCGCTCGAACAGCGTGCCGAAGATGGCGGGCTCGACACTGGCCCAGTCCTGTTTGGCGGCCAGGATCAGGACGCCGATTTCGGGGCTGGTCAGTTCAAGGGCGGGTGACTCATCGAACAGCCCACCGTTGAACCAGTCAATCGGCTCTGGGCCGAAGGCTCCGCCGGTGCGCATGGTGTCAAACAGGCTGGTCAAAACGGTTGTGAGTTTCTTCGGGTCGTCATGCCACTGGATCAGCGTCCGCTTGAACAAGTCGTCAGGCAACAGATCCACATCCTCGGCGAACAGACAGAACACGCACTTCATCAGGAAGTGGGCTATTTCGTGCGGATCGTGGTCCCGCTTATGCAACCCTTCGGCCAGCGTGCCAAACTGTTCGGCGACGTCCTTAGTGATTGTCTCGGGCGTGATCGTCGGCTTGAATGATTGGGGGTCGGTGAACACCCGCCGAAGCAAGTCGACGTTTTTGGGCTCGGCCAGGTCTTCAAGCTCGATAACGTGAACCTGTTTGGCGGTGCCGGTGAAGTTGGTGTGTATTTCGGTGCGTGCGATGTCCGACACCACCAACAAGTACGGGTTGCCCAACGCCTCGCGATACTGGCAGAGTTGAGCGTAAGCTTCCTTGAGGTCCTTGTATTTTCCCCTGCGTTTGTATTCCCACCCGAACTTGTCCCGCCACCAGACATCCGCGAAGCCGTAGTCGCCCTTGGCCCCCTTGGAAGCCCCGGCCGATACCACGACGCCTTTTTCAAAGGCGTACTCGGCCCCGGTCGAATCGTGTTCGGCAGGTGTTGGCTGGCCGAGCATCCGGCATAGGTCGATGAAGTGCTCTTGACTGGCCGCCCGCTCGGAAAGCTCGGTAGGCTTCCACTTGGCGACAAATTGAGCCGGGGTCAGAACCCCCGATGATCCGGCGGAAGTTGGCATGAGGCCATTCTGATTGAATGCCGCCGAGTTGCCAAGCCGGTCGGGCTATCGTGTCGCGTCGATCATCGCCAAGATCCCGGCCTGGACGGGCTCGGGCAGGGTCGGCCAGGCTTCCAGTATCGCGGCAAGCTCGGGGTGGTTTTCGACCGCCGACGCCCAGTACGACGCCCAGTTTTCGGAGCCCGATTTATAAGTATCGCTACTACAAGACTTAGTGGTTTGGTGCAACGGATTGCTAAATCGTCGTACTGGTTTTGCCGGTACCGCGGGTTCGAATCCCGCCCTCTCCGCTTAGATCCCAGCCCGTCAGGGCACTTGCGCCCTAAATAGCGGCCTTAATTCCTTTCTCTTTCACATGTCTGATGGGGCCATACGGACAGCCATTACTCTATCGCGCTAAGGCCCCGGCGGTCGGCTGGGGCCAAGCCTCGGGCGGCGAGATCCTTGGATAGCCGACCGCGATATCGATATCATATCGAATGGTCCTAAGACGTCGATCCTTTATATGTCGGGTGGGACCTGCACGGGGCAGTCGGGGTGTGGTCGGATGGGAAATGTCGGATTGGCATTGTTCCGGCAAAGGTAAAGAACATTTGTTCGGTGATCTTTCTTAGGCCCTTGAGTGGCCCATGCACACGTCACATTCCATGCTCGGCTTGTTAATCGTGGCCTGGCTGACGGCCTGCACGCCCGAGATTCAGCAGATAGACACGCTAGAGCTTCTGGATAAGCGCATCGGATTCCTTGAGGACGGTCGAACCACGCGTCAACAGGTGCTGTTGGAGCTTGGCCAGCCACAAGGCCGGTATGAAAGTGATCGCATATTCGTCTATGTGCTCGATACGCCCACCGACACGACGGGTACGAAGATTAAGCAGTACCATCTGGTTACCGTGTTCGGTGAGGGCGACGTTGTACGTGAACACAGCGTCGTGGTGAGCCGATGACCAGCAGATCATGGCAACGGGCCTTTCAGAAGCGGTGGCTATGCCTTACCGTCGTTTTGCATGTGTCTCTACTCACCGGCTGCATCGCCATACTGACGCCGGAGCACAACGTGCTCGAAGGCCGTGGCGTCATCGAGGAAGCATACTTCGATGCACTAATCGCGATCCATCCCACGCGCAAAGACGTGCTCCTGAAGTTAGGCAATCCGGACGTGGTGATGCGGGATGGGCGCCTGCTTGCGTATCGTTGGCGGGTAACGCGGGGCTACGTGGCGGTCGGTGGTGGTTACCAAGGAGAGGTCTTCCCGATCGACAGGTCGTACGTGGCGATGTTCATGTTCGACGATCGCGGGCGGCTGGCTCATCATAAGTACATGTCGGCCAAAGCCTTCCAGTCATGGGAGGAGGCCCTGCGTGAAAAGGCTGTGCTGTCGTCCGATGAGCTGATCACGCTGACCGCCGAGGGCTTGATCAAGCCGGTTGCCGGTATGCGTATCGACACACCAAACCATGATGAAGCGAACATGTGGACGCTTCGACCCTCACTCGAGGCATTCCAACAGTCTTCTGTGCTCGGCGCGCAGGTTCAGGTGAAGGATCGTCGCCCGGCACCGTTAACCGATTCGGACAGGCTGGGCCATGTGCTTCGGCTGGTCAGGTCCGGCGAACCAAGCCCGTGGCATGGCACGATCGACTTGGCCGTGCACGCACAGCCCCCGCCTGCCACGCTCGTCCAAACCGCCCTGACACCCGTCGCAGCGTCCGTGTCGGGCCATTACCTGAAGGTGGATCTGACCAGGTTTGAGATCGAAACCAAGCTCACACTGTTGACGTTCGATACCTTCTGCCGGATCGAGGTTGCGGTCGTGGCCGACCCGGTGGATGGTGGCGAACCCCGCGACGTGACGGTCCAAGTTCAGAACAAGAAGTCGACGTTACTCCCGCCAACCAAGGATGACGTGACCATGCTGATCGAGATAACACTTCAGGAGCTGAACGACCAAACCGCCTCAAGGCTGCGTGCGAAGGGCTGAAGATCGTGGGCTAAGAGGTGTTGGGAAGTATATTTGTCACCCTGGCCTTGCCCCTCTCCGGAAATTTCTGGTCCAGTGTTTATGTGACAATCGATCCAACGATGAGCGAGTATGCATTCTTCAAGACACGCCCCAATCTCTATTAACCCCCGCTTCTGGCGGCGAGAATTGATAGGGCTCCGCGTTCCGTCGCAATCCTGGTCGACGGTTCTCCTTGAGGAAGGCCTCTCAGCGCAGGTGAACCGTCACGAAAGACTGGCAGAGCCAGGCCTATATAAAGTTGAGACTGCGAGTACCCCGCGGTGTTTTATTCACCGACTGTTCTTTCGCAGACACTGGACGAAAGATCCCGAGGGGTCAGCTGCTTCTTCAGCGAGAAGTCTCCTCCAGTTTGCGACCGGCGGGATTCTCTGAAAACTCTGGATCAGGTTTTTCGGAGGGGGGGCATCAGCTTTTTATCCCCGGCTATCTCATACATGAGAAAATGCCGGCTCGCGTGCTCATTAAAAGTGAGACAAACCTCTACGCAAGTGTCTAAGCCACAGCCTATTATCCGAAGGGCAGATGGGGAATCCCCTATTTCGATCGCGTTATTGGTTTCTTCCTATTCGGTCTAAACTTTGCAGATAGAATAAGTGTAATAGTAGACTGCGACTGGGAGGTGGGTCGTGGTGCGGTGTGCCAACCGGGTGTTTTGTATAGAGCTGCCCCAAGACAATACCGATCTTGTTTGAAGCAGCGTGTTATTCAACCCATATTTTCTGGAACCGCAAATGCCGATCCGACCCGTAGCGAAGAACACTGCCTCATCGGTGTCGATGTCCGCTTCCCCCGGCACACGCGCCTCGGGATCGGCCGAAGCCCAGGCTAACCAACAGGTGGTCGAGGAGCGTATCGTCGAGATTGTGGCGGATTCCGGGGAAGGCGCCCAGAAGGCCGGTCAAATCTTCGGCACCATCAGCGCCAAGATGGGCAACGGCGTGTGGACGGTGGAGATCATCCCCGCTGAGATCAAGCCGCCTTCCCGTTCCCGGGCCGGGGCCAGCGGCATCCGTATCCGTTTCGGTACGAAAGAGATGACCAATATGGGGGACGAGGCCGACCTGGTGGTGGCCCTGAACGAGCAGGTTCTCTTCGGCCGGATGGAGCAGCGCGCCTACCACAAGGGCACCGTGCTGCTGCTGGAGAGCAAGTGGCGTGACGACCCGGACCCGAAAGTCCGCCAGGCCTACGCCGACGCCTTGGAACAGTTTCAGCACAACGGCTACACCGTTCACGAGATGCCCATGGAGCAGGCGTGCATGGAGCACACGTCCAACCCAAGGCTGGGCAAGAACATGTTCGTGCTGGGGATGCTGTGCTGGATCTATCAGCGGGACGCGACGCTGGCAGAACAGGAGATCCAGGCGATCTTCGGTCGTAAAGGCGAAAAAGTGGTCGCCATGAACCAGGCGCTGCTACGCGCCGGGGTCGCGTTTGCGCGCGAGCAACTTGAGGAGGATCCCTACTACATACCGCCGATGGAGGTCGACGCCTCGCGGATGGTGCTCAACGGGAACCAGGCCTTGGGCCTGGGCGTGATGGCGGCGGGCATCGAAGTGGTTTCGATGTACCCGATCACCCCGGCGACTTCCGCGTCGCATTACCTGGCCGGTGTCTACAAGAAGGTCGGGGGCGTGGTACACCAGGCGGAGGACGAGATCGCGGCGATGGGCTTCGCCATCGGCTGTTCGTATGCCGGGAAAACCGCATGTACGATTACCTCCGGGCCGGGCCTGGCGCTGAAAACCGAACTCCTTGGGCTGGCGGTCATGGCCGAGGTTCCTCTGGTGATTATCGACGTGCAGCGCGGTTCACCCTCGACGGGCTTGCCGACCAAGGTCGAGCAGGGCGATCTGCTGGCCGCTTTGTACGGCGAGCCGGGCGACGCGCCCAAGCCGGTACTCGCCGCGGCGACGATTGAAGATTGTCTGGAGTTGACCGTCACCGCCCGCAAGATCGCCGAGGCGTTCCGTACGCCGGTCATCCTGCTTACCGACGCGAACCTGGCAAGCGGTGTGCAACCGATCCCCCGGCCGCAGGTCACCGAGGACTGGCTTGCGCCGCCGATAGATCAGTCACCTTGGCAAGACGGCGTGTGCCCCTACGACTGGGACGCGGAAACCGGTCTGTCTCCGCGGCCAATCCCCGGCCAGCGCGGCGGGGAGTACGTCCTCACCGGGTTGACACACACACGCCACAGCAAGGTCGCCTACGACTCCCACAGCCACCAGCTCGGCTGCGAGATGCGAAGCCGCAAGCTGGCGGCCCTAAGGTCCACGCTCACACCGCCGAAGATTCACGGCGATGAACAAGGCGATCTGCTGGTAGTGGGTTGGGGCTCGACGCTGGGCGCGATCGAAGAGGCGGTGAACCGGGCCCGCGCCGAGGGTCAGCGGGTCTCGTCGGTTCACCTGCGTTTCCTTTCGCCGATGGAACCGGGGCTGAAAGAGATATTCTCCGGATTCAAACGGGTGATGACCGTCGAGATCAGTTACTCAGATCCGCCGGAGGGGCTGACGATGGGGGGCGGCACGCAACCCGGTCGGCCGTCGCAGTTGGCGCTGCTGCTTCGTGAGCAGGTCGGCGGCGAGATCGACTACTGGTCGATCACGCCGGGCCATCCGCTTTCACCGCGCCAGATTTATGATGTCCTGATGGGGCGGTTGGCGGACCTCGACGTCGTCTAACTTCCCTGTAACCGCCTTAAGCAAGCCTGACCTTGGAGCTACGAGATGTTCGGGTTAAAGAAAGATTGGTCGCTGGACGTCCTGCCCCGGTATTTCACCTTCGAGGATTACGAGGGTGGTGAGGCTCGCTGGTGCCCGGGGTGCGGGGACTTCGGCGTGCTGACGGCGGTGCAGCGGATCTGTCGTGACAAGCAGATACCGCCTGAAAAAACGGTTTGCGTTTCAGGGATCGGCTGCTCAAGCCGGCTCCCGCACTACATGCACACCTACGGGTTCCACGGCCTGCACGGCCGGGCCCTGCCGATCGCCTGCGGGATCAAGTCCCGCCGCCCGGACCTGACCGTCTGGGTCGCCACCGGGGACGGCGATTGCTGCTCGATCGGGGCCGGGCACTGGATCCACGCTATCCGCTACAACATGGACATGGTCGTGATGCTGTTCGACAACAACATCTACGGCCTGACGAAGATGCAGACCTCGCCTACGACGCGTCGCGGCTTCCGCACGAACACCCACCCCGAAGGCGCGTGGATACCGCATCTGGATCCCACCGCGGTCACGCTCGGGTTCACCAATGTCTCGTTCGTCGCCCGGACTGTGGACTGGAATCCGCCGCACCTGTACGCCACGCTCCAAAAGGCCAGCGAGCACCGGGGTATGAGCTTCGTGCACATCCTCCAGCGCTGCCCGCACTTCACGGGGAAGGTCTTTGAGGAACTTCAGCAGGACCCGGCGCTCACGCCCCTGCTGACACATGACGACGGGATTCAGCTTGACCCCGACGTGGCCAAAATCTTTCCGAACCATCAGGTGCACGATCCCTCCGACCACGGCGCGGCCATGCAGATGGTCGAACGCGACGATGTGGTCCCCATTGGCCTGTTCTTCCAGGACCAGAGCCGACCATGCTACGACGAATTCATGAAACAGGGCCTTGAGATGGCCACGGAGGACAAGCTCCGCGGTCTGGAACAAGCGCTCGATCACTTCATGATCTGAACGAGCTATGAAAGCCATCGATCCATCGACCCAAATCGATCCCCCGGCCGTGAGCCAGGCACGCACCGTGCCGCCGCTTGTTTTGCCGTCGTACACCGATAGCCAGGCCGCGCTGGCCGACGACCAGCTCCAGGAGCTGCGCCGCTGGCATCATGAAGCGCCCGCGGGCGATCCGTTGATCCCGCCGCCCGGCGCGGAGCATCTGCCCGCCTTGCTGCACGCGTTCCGTGAGCCGGCAAAAGTGCGCCACGCCTACCCGTTGCTGCTGCTGGGCCGTGAGCCAGGCGGTGACGGGCCCCCGGCACAGCCACTGAGCGATATGCTTCGCCGTGGGGCGGAAACACTGGGCTGCGACGCCGATACAGCGCGAATTCTCAAGGACAACCTGCTCCGGCTTGAGCGGCATATCCGGCTGTTGCTGCGGGATGCCGTTTGTGATGAGCCGATCGACGCACAGCCGCTACTCGATGAAGCGGCAAAGCGGTTGGAGGTCGAGCTGGACCTTTCCGGCGATAGCCGAGACACCTTGCACAGCGACCTGGGTCGGTTGTTGGAGGCTCTCCCGGCGGAGGCGCGGCTGCTGGCGCTCAGCGAAAGCTCGGCGCTTCACCTGTTCGTCCACACCGCCGGTCACCTCGCCCAGACACGCCGGGCGGCCCTGCGGCAGGAAGTCAGGGACCTGCGCAACCGCCTACGCGACCTGTTACGCGTGGAAGATAGCAAGACCCGTGATCCCGGCGTCGGGCACTTGGACGACAGCCACCTAAACGGTGAAGCGCTGGCCCACGTGCTTGGGCCGGAGCGGGGTTCGGTCCGGATGTCCGCCGAGCGTCGTGCCCGCATCAAGGCCGTGCTTGAAACGTTCGAGCGTTATCTGGCCGACGACGAGGGGCTGCCGCTCACGATCGTCAGCCGCGCCGACGCGACCGGTTTACCGAAAGGCCCCGCCTCCGTATACCAGGCCGTCGTCGCGCAGAACATCTGCGGCACGGCGATCGAAGCATTCGACGGGCGCGCTCGGGAAACCACGGCGCTGCTTGCGGACATGCGTGTCGGGCGTCTGGAAGTGGCCGGCGAGTACGAGCCCGCCCGGCACGACCGGTTGCTGACGGGCTTCGACTGGCATGCGTTGACCCGTAAAGAGCGGGCGCACCTGCCGGTGGTGTTGGCGGTCGAGTCGGCCGAACAACTCGCCGCCTCGGGCACCGCGACGCTCTCGCGCCTGCTGTTGTCGGGCAGGCCGATACATGTGTTTGTGTTTGTTCATCCGGCCACCAACCCCGCCGCAACGACGACGCCAGACGCCTTGGCCGATGTGCGGTTGGAGTTGGGCTATCTCGGCATCAGCCACCGGGTTGCCGCCGTGCAACAGAGTTCGGCCGGTCGTCCCGATCACATGATCGAGGGCTTCGAGCACAGCCTCAACGCGACCTGCGCCTCACTGCACCTGATCACAAGCGGCCTGACGGCGGCGGGTGAACCGTCCTGCGTCGGCGGCTACCTGCACGCCGAAGCGGCGATGGAGGCCCGCGCCCACCCGCTATTTCATTTTCAGCCCGAAGCAGGATCAACCTGGGCAAGCCGCCTGGACTTAAACGGGAACTCGGGGCTCAAACAGGCGTGGCCGGCCGAGGAGCTGACCTGTCAGGACACCCAGGGCAAGCCGCAAGCCATCTCGCTCGCGTTTACCTTTGCCGACTTCTGCCTGCTCGAACCGTCTTTACGAGGGCATTTCTGCTGTCTGCCCGAGGTCGACGACGGCCTGTTCATCCCCTTGGCGGAATGTCTTGAACTCGACCCGGATACGGCGGCCGAGCGCCTGCCTTACATCTGGTCGGCCGATGCCCAAGGGCGTCTGCGCCGGTTGCTGGTCAGCGAGGCGCTGGTCAACGCCTGCCACGACCGTCTGGGCTATTGGCGTATGCTTCAGGAGTTGGCGGGCATCAATAATGAACACGTGCGCGTCGCCGTCGAGCATGAGCGGCAGCGGCTTGAGGCCGAACACGCCGAGCAGTTGGCTGCGCAAGAGCAGACCTGGACACAGCAGGTCGAGCAGGCCCGCGCCGGCGCAGCTCGCGAAGCACTAGAGAAACTCGCTGAGACACTGCTCGAGGTAGACCTGACCAGCCTGCCGGCCGTCGCAGCGCCACAGCCCGCGACGCAAGAGCCTAGCCCGCAGCCCGTGGATCAACCCGAAGCGGTTGTCGAAGAAGAAGTAGAAGAAGAGGAAGCCGACGAGCCCGAGGAGCCGTGGATCAACATCGCCTTGTGCACAAGTTGCAACGACTGCACGGACATCAACCCGAGGCTATTCGTCTACAACGGAAACAAGCAGGCGACGATCGGCGATCCAACGGCTGGCACATTCGACGAGCTGGTCAAAGCGGCAGAAAAGTGTCCCGCCAAGTGCATCCACCCGGGCAAGCCGTTGAATCACGACGAGCCGAATCTTGAGGAACTGGTCAAGCGGGCCAAACCGTTTCAATGATCCAGCGGGGTAGCTGATGGTTGTCATCTTCACAGCAGTAGCCATCATGGGGGGGTTGGGCATCTTCTTCGGCTTCGGTCTGTCGTTGGCGCATCGGTTCCTGAAGGTCGAGGAGGATCCCCGGCTGGACGCCGTGGAGGACCTGCTGCCGGGGTCGAACTGTGGTGCCTGCGGCGAGCCCGGCTGCAGAGCCTTTGCCGAAAATCTTATTGAAGGTGTGCATTCGCCGAGCACCTGTTCGGTGTCCACAGCATCAACCATCGAATCGGTCGCGGCGCTATTGGGTGTCGACCCGGGTAAGCAGGTGAAGCGCGTGGCGAGGCTGTTTTGCGCCGGCGGCCTCGGCGTGGCGCGGCAGATCGCCGACTACCGTGGTGAGGGCAGTTGCCGCGCAGCGCACCTGGTCGGCGGCGGCGGCAAGGCTTGCAGTTGGGGATGTCTGGGTCTTGCCGACTGCATGGTGGTCTGCGACTTTGACGCCATCCAGATGAACGACCAGAGGCTGCCTGTGGTGGATGTCGACCGCTGCACAGCTTGCAATGACTGCGTGGATGTCTGTCCTCGCGATCTTTTCGAGGTCATGCCGGTCACGCAGAACCTGATTGTTCAGTGCAAAGCGCCGCTGGAGGGCGATCAGGCCCGCGCGGTGTGTGGCGTGGCATGCGACGGCTGCGGCCGGTGCGCTCAGGACGCGCCGCAAGGGCTGATCCAAATGGAAAATAACCTCCCGGTAGTGGCGTATGACGCCGGCGGCCCCGCGACACCGGTGGCGACCCACCGTTGCCCGACCGGAGCGATTCAATGGGTGGAAGGCGGCCAGTTTAAACCGTCAGGTCATCCGGTGAAGGAGTTTTGTCTTGACTAGTTTCACCACATCACCGCTGCGCACCTTGCGTCGGCTGCTTGGCCGGACCGGGTCGAGCCCGACGCGTGACATGGGCAAAGCGGTGGTGCTGGACGGGCTCAACGCGGTCGCGGCCGTCGAGGCGGCGATGAGTCAGACCGCCGCCCTGGCGGCGTGTTTCCCCGCGGCGATCGGCGCGCAGGCATGGGCGAGGCAACGGCAAACCCAGCCTTTGAATCTTTTCGGTCACACACTCGGCGCTATCGACGCCACCGACCCGCGTGGCGCTTTGGCGGCTTCGATGGGCGCGGCGATGGCCGGACAGCGTGCGACCTGTTTCCTATCCGGTCCGGACCTGCTGGCCGCACAGGATCTGCTAATCCAGATCGCCGGCCAACAGCTGCCGTTGGTGGTCCATCTGGCCTGCCGCGCACCGGCAGCTCACGCCGAAGCCATCGGCAGTGGGCACGAGGCGTATCACGCGGCCCGTGATGCCGGTTGGTGTGAGTTATTCGCCACCAATCTGCAGGAGGCGGTCGACCTGGCGATGATCGCACGACACTTTGCCGAACGGGCGATGGTTCCGGCACTGGTCGCCTGTGACGGGGAGCAGACGGCCGTGGCTATGCAGGATGTGCATCTGCCCGACGCCGGACTGATCCGCGAGTTGATCGGCGATCCGGCAAAGACGATCCATGCCGCGTCGCCGGCTCAGTCGCTGCTTTGGGGCCAAGCACGTCGGCGTCTGCTCCGCCGCTACGACCTGGACCGCCCGACGATGCTCGCCGCGCGGCAGGGCCCCGAGAGCTGGGCGCTGGGTTGTGCCAGTCAGCGTGCCTATTTCTCCGATACGGCACCGGCTATGCTGGACGACTCATTCGACACGTTCGCGTCGCTGACGGGACGCCGGTACGGCCCGCTCATTGAGCATCGCCTCGACGATGCGCAGCTCGTGCTTATCGCGCAGGGGTCGGCGGTCGAAACGCTTATGGCGGTTGCCGACTGGGCCCGGTCGGCACACCGAACTAAAGTCGGCGTGCTTGGTATCCGCTGTCTAAGGCCCTTGGCGGCAAAGCGTATCGCCGAACGACTCAGGTCCGCTAAGGCCATTGCGGTGATGGAGCGGATGGAGTCGCCGTTAAGCGGGGACGGCCCACTGCTGACCGAACTGCGGGCGGCCCTGGAACGGTTCGGTGGCCGGGAGAGGGCATCCAAGACTGTCCGGCAGCGCCTGGTCAACGTCATCTACGGGCTCGGTGGCCAGCCACTGCGCGCGGCGGACCTGGCCGCACTGGTCAAGGCGATGCCGACGCTCGAACAGTCCCACGTTTTTCTCGGGGTGGATTTCGGAAGCCGGCCCAGCGACTATCCCAAGCGGCAGGCGCTGCTGGACAGGTTGCATCGGGACTTCCCCCAGGCGCTGCGGTTAGGGCTGAGGTCGGACGATCCGCCGCCGCCGATTCGGCCTCAGGGCGCGATCACCGTGGCGGTGTGCAGGGAGGCCGGTTCGGATCACGAGCGACTGGCCGCCCATGCCGCGTTGCTGGTTCATGAATCCGCAGGTGGTTGCCTGCGCAGCCGTCCTGCGCTCACCGCCGTCCGAAGCGATGAAACCTGCCTCGACATATTCACCTGCGCGAGCGATTCACTGCGCGATCCCGGCGACGATGTGCCGGTGGATATCGCGCTGCTTGCTGACGGCGCCGACCCGGCCGACACAAACCTGCTCGATCGGATCACACCAGGCGGCGCGCTGATCCTGTCAGCCCCGCCCGAGGCGGACCGTGTCACGCGGCTGACGAGCGAATGCACGCGAGCGTTGTCAGCGAAGAACATCGAGGTCTTTGTCTCATCGCCGCCTGAAGCCAGCGAGCAGGAGCAGACGGACCCCGACACCGCAAGCGATACACTGCTCGGCGCACTTCTGAAGGTTTACCTTGACCGTGCGAACCGTGACGATGTGGATGCCGGTAAGGCCAGGACGCTGTTCAAGCGAACGCTGGTGGAGCCTGACGCCGACGTGGCGGAACGACGGTTGCAGCGGTTCACGGCCGGCTTCGAGGCGGTGCGCCAGGTGGCGATAGAAGATGTTGCGGCCGAGTCCGTAGAGGATGGCCAGGAAGATCAAGCGCCGCGATTTGTGCGCCGCCTCAGCCGTGCGGACCACGCGCCCGATTGCCTGGCGCGGTTCTGGGATCAGACCGGCGTGCTCTACCACGACAAGCAGATGGACCAACTTACGTCCGATCCGTACGCGGCCCTAGGTCTGGCACCTTCTTTGTCGGCAAGTCTCCGCAGGATCAACAATCACCGTGGCGCTCTCCCGGCATTCGATCCAACCACTTGCGACGGTGACAGCCGACTATGGACCACCTGCCCGGATGGATCGGTGGTCTCGCTCGTGATTACACCCAAAGCCCTTCTGGAAGCGGCCCTGGCGTTTGCTTCGGACAAGGGACGATCGGTCGACGTGCTGCGGCGTATCACCAGCAAACTCGCCCGTCAGGTCGCCAAGATCGTAAAGCAGGACAGTCCACCGACGATGGCGGCCGACCTGCTGCGTCAGGCCTATTCGGCGGTGGCGCCGGAGGATGAGTCTCGGGTAGAGCTTGACGAGGCGCTCGTCGCGGTGATCGAGCAGGTGTGTGACTTGGAGCTGGTGCGCACGGATATATTCTTCGACGAGCCGGAGCGGCAAAAGCCCGGCTCGGGTGCGTTATTTTCGCTGATGGTCAACCCCGACGCGTGTAAGTGTCCTGAACTCATCATCGAGCGCTGCAAGGGCCGTGGCTTGAAGGCGGTCAGTGCGACAAGCGACAACCTTGCACTTGCCCGCCGACAATGGAAGCTCTGGCAGCGCCTGCCGGATGTGTCCGGCGATTCGATTGCCCGGGTGCGCAACCACCCCAGGGCAGGCATGCTCGGTGCAATGATGCTCTCGCGACACTGCCTGCTGGCGATGGGCAACGGTGACGGCTCCGAGCCGGCGAGCGGGGCGTGCGCCGTATTGCGCCGGGTGTTGGCCGCGGCCGAGTTCCACCTTCAGCCGCGGTGCCAGGCGCACCTGGATCAGATCGAATCGTTGAGGCAGAAACTCGCCGAGCGCATCCGTCAGACGCTCAGCGCCGCACTGCCCGACAACGACCTCGACGCCCTCGCCGAAGGCCTGGAAGGGCTCGGCCGCCGCGATCTGAATCTGGAGGAGCTATCGGGGAAAATCGATGAGGCGGTGCGCCACACGGTCGACGGCGAGCGGCTCGGACAACTTGTAGACTGCGCCCGCAAGCTTGCGGAACTGCACTTCAAGCTGTCGTCGGGCGTCGACGGGCTTGGGCGGGCGCGCGTGGGCCTGGCGATGAGCGGTGGCTCGCTCTCAGCATGCACGACGGTGTTCCCGTACAACGCCTTTCAATGCCCCGTGGCGATCGACAACTGTGGCCAGATCGGCGGCTTCGCGAGAGGGCTGCTCGAAGGGCAGCTTGAGCAGGCGATGCAGGGGCTGCGCCTGATGCGCCTCGGGCAACTCATGCTCGAGCGGCCGGAGGCGTCGGCAGACGAAGTCGAAAACCTGCGCTACGAAGATCTCGACGACGAGCAGCGTGCGCTGTGTCCGCCACTTCTGGTGATAACCGATGAGCGGTCGTTGGGAGGCCAGGATGTCTCGCAGCTACTTGATCTATTGACATGCGGGCGGCCGGTCAAAGTCGTGCTGCTGAACGAGGCAGGCGGCGGCGCGGACGGCGGCCTGAATGTCCACGCGATGGACGCCTACCCCGCCGGGCGGCGATTGGACAGCAGCCTGCTGGCTTTGCTTTCGCGAAATGCGTATGTTGCGCAGACATCCATCGGCTTTGACGATCACTTCGCGGACGCGGCCCTGGCGACGATGGCGCATGACGGTCCCGCGCTGCTGAGCGTCCACGTGCCGAGCCCGAAGCGCCACGGTTTCGCGCCCCAGCGGTTGTACGAGCAGGCTCGGCTCGCGGTCGAGACCCGGGCCTGGCCGCTGCTCACTTTCGACCCATCACGGGGCGGCGTCTTCGGCGCATGCCTGGACCTTTGTGGTAATCCGAGGCTCGAAGACTTTTGGGCAGTGGGCGGCGACGGGCGGCCGCTGACCCCCGCCGGCTGGGCCGCGACCGAGGCACGCTTTGATCATACTTTGACGCCGCTGGAAGATGGCGCGCCGTCGCCGACACCGGTGCATGAGTGGATCGACCTGCCGTCTGACCAGAGGCAAGGCCACACACCCTTTGTTGAGAGCAACCGTGACGGCGAACGTCGGCGCTGGCGGGTGGGTGCGGCGCTGCTGCGAGACATTGAGAGCCGGCTGCGCTTGTGGCGCACACTGCAAGAACTAGCGGGTGTGGTGACGCCTTTTACGCAGAAGGTCCGCGACCAGGCCGAGCATGCGGTGATCGAGGCGCACTCGGCAGAGCTCGAGCGTCTGCAAAACGAACACGCGGCCGCGGTCGCGGATGTTCAGGCAGGCGGGCGGCGCGCCACGGCGCAACGTCTGACCGATCGACTGATGAGTCTCGCCGGTTACAAGACCAACGGCAGCACTCTCAAGGATAAGGCCCCATGACCCAGGCACGCTCCGCCAAGTCGTTCAGTCATGGCGTACACCCCGCCGAGCATAAGCAGGCGTCGTCGGCCTTACCGGTTGAGCGCATGCCGTTCGTCAGCCTGTACACGCTGCCGCTGAGCATGCATCTGGGCGCCCCGAGCCGGCCGGTCGTTCAGGCCGGTGATCAGGTGCGGCGCGGGCAGGTGCTCGCTGAGCCCAGTGGGTTCGTCTCCACCACCCTGCATAGCCCGGCGACAGGCCGGGTCGTCTCTATGGACCTCGCCCGTCATCCCAACGGGCAATACGTTCCTTGCATGATGATCGAGGCCGATCCCTTTGACACCCAGCAGTTCGAGCCGGCCGAGCCGATCGACTGGCGTGCGCTGCCAATCGACGGATTCATCGAGCACGTGCAGCGGGCAGGGCTGGTCGGGATGGGTGGCGCGGCCTTTCCGACGCATGTGAAGTACAAGCTGCCGGAGGGTAAGCGATGCCAACGTCTGGTCATCAACGGCTGCGAGTGCGAGCCTTTCCTGACCTGCGACCACCGTCTGATGCTGGAGCGGCCGGCCGCGGTCGTGCGCGGCGCGGAGATCGTCGCGTCGAAGCTCGGCGCTGACTCGGCGACGATCGGGGTGGAGCTGAACAAGTCCGACGCGATCGCCGCGGTGCGCCACGAGCTGCCGGCGGACGGGCCGATTGCCGTGCAACCGTTGAAGGTCAAGTACCCGCAGGGCGCCGAGAAGATGCTGATCAAGGCGATGTTCGGGGTGGAGGTGCCTGCAGGGAAGCTGCCGCTTGACGTAGACATCGTGGTCAACAATGTTTCGACGATGGCGGCGATTACCGACTATTTCGAACGAGGCCAACCGTTAGTGGAGCGTATTGTGACGGTGGCCGGGCCTGGGGTGGATCGGCCGGCGAACCTGGTGGTGCCGATCGGCACGCCCGTTCGGGAAGTGCTTCAATACTGCAAGATCAATCACGAGGCGCGGCAGGTTGTCATGGGCGGCCCGATGATGGGGATGCCGCTGGCGAGCCTGGACGTGCCCGTGCTCAAGGGGACCAGCGGCCTGCTGGCGTTCACCGAAGCGGCGCTGAACCACCCCAACGAATACGCCTGCATCCAGTGCGGCCGGTGTCTGGAAGCATGCGGCAACCTGCTGAACCCGTCCCGCCTCGCTCGTCTGGCACGGGCGGAGTTGTACGACGAATTGCATCAGGAGCATGTGTTAGACTGCATGGAGTGTGGCGCCTGCACCTTCGCATGTCCCTCTGGAGTTCCTGTCGTGCACCTGATCCGCGCAGCCAAAGCGACGATACGCAAGCGAGGAAGCAAGGACGCATGAGCCGACACGAGTCGCGACTATTGGTCGAGTCCGGGCCGTTTCTGCGGCGCGAACTGACCACGCCGGGTTTGATGAATGAGGTCACCCTGGCGCTGGCGCCGGTGATCCTCGCCGCGGTCTGGTTCTTTGGGATCGGCGCGCTGCTGATCGTGATCGCATCGGTCGCAGGCGCGGTGGGCACGGAATGGCTGTTCGCACCGAGCCGGCCGCGCGGGGCTTCGTTGCGTGATGGCAGCGCCGTGCTGACCGGCATCCTGCTCGCGTTGACGCTGCCCCCGGCGGTTCCGTTGTGGATGGCGTTCGTGGGTGGAGCCGTCGGCGTGGGTCTGGGAAAAACCGTATTCGGCGGGCTCGGGCAGAACCTATTCAACCCCGCGCTGGTCGGCAGGGCGTTTCTCCAAGCCGCGTTCCCCACCGCGATGACCACCTGGTCTGAGCCGACCGGGGCGGGCGGGCTTTTGAGTATCCGCGCCAGCAACTTGGCGTTACCGCTGATGTCCGGCACGGTCGATGCGGTAAGCACCGCCACGCCGCTTGGCGCAATGAAGTTCGAGCATGCCGAGACTCCGATCTCGCTGCTTTTAAGGGGCGACACCGCGGGCTCACTGGGTGAAACTTCCGCGATCATCATCATCGTGTGCGGACTTGTGCTGGCGCTGCGCGGCACGTTCGACTGGCGGATCCCGCTGGCCATGCTGCTGTCGGTGGCCGTCCTCGCCGCGGTCCCGTGGTGGATCAAACCCGAGGCCTTCCCCTCGCCTTGGTTCATGCTGACATCGGGGGGGCTGTTGTTCGGGGCCGTCTATATGGCGACCGACCCGGTCACCTCGCCGACGGCCCCGCTGGGGGCGTGGGTGTTCGGGCTCGGGATCGGGCTGATCGTGGTGCTGATCCGTCTGTGGGGCGGGCTGGCCGAGGGGGTCATGTACGCGATCCTTCTGATGAACAGCGCCGCGCCACTGATTGAACAGGCCACCCAACCGCGCGGCTTTGGCCGAGGCAGGTGGGCCGGATGAGCGAGCACGTCGAGGTGACCATCTCAGCCGGCGGCAAGCGTGAGGAGCCAGGGCCCATGCGGCTGACCCTGACGCTCGCGATCGCGGGCATCATTGCCGGCGCTGCCCTCGCCAGTGTTTACGAGATCACCCGCCCGATCATCGAAGCCAACAACCAGCGCGCACTTCGGCGCGCGGTCCTCACGGTCGTTCCCGGGTCGGAAAAGGTCCAAGCCCTTGCGTACCGTGACGGACAACTGGTCGCGATCGAGCGAGCCGCCGACACCACCGACCCGGTCGTCTATGGGGCGTTCAGCGACAGCGGCCGGTTCGTCGGTTATGCCGTGGACGCCGAGGGCCCCGGCTTTCAAGACACGATCCACCTGCTCTTCGGCTACGACCCGGACACGCGCACGATCACCGGGATGCAGGTGCTCGAAAGCCGAGAAACGCCGGGCCTTGGCGATCGTATCTACAAAGACCCGAAGTTCGTTGCCCAATTCGAGGCCCTTGCCGTCAAGCCGGACGTGGTGCTGGTAAAGGGCGGCGCTAAAGCCGGAAACGAGGTTGACGCCATTACCGGTGCGACGATCTCCTCGAAGGCGGTGGTCAACATCATCAAAGCCGGCAACGCGCAATGGCTGGACCGCCTGGACACGGCGGCCACGCTGCAACTGCTTCTGGAAGAACAACACACTGACGTGACTCCCGAGGCCGACAAATAGGAAGTATGGCATGGCGGACTCGAAGTCCTCACAACAGATCTACGACGAGTTTGTTAAAGGCGTATGGAAGGAGAATCCCGTCTTTGTCCAGGTGCTGGGCATGTGTCCGATGCTGGCCGTCACCAACACCGCGATCAACGCCCTGGCGATGGGCGGGGCGACGCTGTTCGTCCTGCTCGGTTCGAGTGTGCTGGTATCGCTATTGCGTCGGTTCATCCCCAAGCAGGTGCGGATCAGTACCTACATCCTGATCATCGCCACGTTCGTGACGATCGTGGACTTCTCACTCAATGCGATGGCGCCGGTGATCCACAAGGAGCTGGGGGCATTCATCGCGCTGATCGTGGTCAACTGCCTGATCCTCGGCCGGCAGGAAGCTTTTGCGAGCCGTCAACCCGTGCACCTGGCGGCGGCCGATGCGCTGGGTATGGGCGGCGGGTTCACGATCGCGCTGTTCTGTCTCGGCGCCACGCGCGAAGTCCTCGGCTTCGGTGAGTTGTTCGGGGTTCCGCTGTTCGGTGAACACTTCGAGCCCTGGGTAATCATGATCATGCCGCCGGGCGGGTTCATCATGCTGGGGCTGATCCTGCTCCTGCTGAACTGGGCACAGCAGCGTCGGGGCAGTCGAGCCGCGACCCAAGCGGCCGGCGAACAAGTGTCTGCCCACGACGCCCTTCCCATAGCGCCCGCCCATGACAGCGGGCACATCGAGGAGGTAGTCTGATGCAGGATATGCTCTGGATCTTCATCAGCGCCATGCTGATCAACAACTTCGTCCTCTCTTACTTCCTGGGCCTGTGTCCGTTCTTCGGCGTGTCCAACCGATTGAGTACCAGCCTCCGCCTCGGTGTCGCGGTGACACTGGTGATGATCGTGACCTCGATCTGCGCGTCGCTACTGAATACTTTTGTGTTGCCTTACGCACCATACCTGCAGCTGATCAGCTTCATTATCGTGATCGCGAGCACCGTGCAATTCGCTGAGATGATAATCAAACGCTTCAGCCCCGCGCTGTTTCGGGCGCTGGGGATCTTCCTGCCGCTGATTACCACCAACTGCGCTATACTCGGCCTGGCGCTGTTCCAGACCAACCGCGATTACGGTTTCCTTCAGGGCCTGACCTTTGCGGTCGGCGCCGGCGCAGGATTCACGCTGGCGATCGTGCTGATGGCATCGCTGCGACAGGAGATGCGGCTGTCGAACATCCCGTCGATCGTCCAGGGCACCGCGATCTCGATGATCCTTGCGGGCCTCTTGTCGTTGGCGTTCATGGGCTTCGCCGGCATGTTCAGCGCCCTGTAGGGAGATCGGTCATGCTCACCCACCTTTTTGCGATCGCCGGCCTCGCATGCCTATGCGTCATATGGCTGGGCGTGCAGCGCCTCGCGGCCCGCCACGGCAGCGGTCTAAACTGCGGCTGTCACAAGCAAAAGCATCAAGCCGATGGCGGCTTAGCGAAGTCATCGGATGATGACGACCGCACGAATCTATGAGTGACGGGGAATCGGAAGAATCAGATCGTTATGCCTGTGACCCGATCCGACACCGCGGCACGATCGCCCTATAATCGAAACATGCACCAGCGACGAACCATGATCGCTGTCTTTCTCGTCGCCCTCTTGCTCGGCGTTGTGGTGGTCCGCCTCGTCCGTCCTCACGCGTTCGACGAGCAGCCCCCCGATGATCGATCGGGGGCATACGTGACGCGTACCGAGCAGATCATGGCTGCGCCGATCAGTGTGTTGGCGCCGGCTTCACAATCAGATACCGCCGCGACGACTGTCTTTGAAGTCTTCCGCGGTGTCGACCGCCGCATGAGTGAGTGGAAATCGACATCGCAGTTGTCGGCTGTGAATGCGAATGCGGGTCAACAGCCCGTGCCCGTGCCGGACGATCTGCGGGCGGTTCTGCGAAGGGGCAAGCAGATCGGTGAGATGACCGACGGCGCGTTCGACATTACGTGGGCGGCGCTTTGGGGCCTGTGGGATTTCAAAGAAGACGAGCCGACGCTTCCTGACACGGCACAAATCAAACAGCGCGTCGGGCTCATCAACTACCGGCTCGTCGAGATCGACGACGACTTAGGCACGGTTTTCCTGCCGGCAGAGGGCATGCTGCTTGGGCTTGGCGGGATCGCAAAAGGTTATGCGCTCGACCAGGCCGCGTCGGCGCTGCGAGAGAAGGGCGTCGACAGTTTCCTCATTTCGGCGGGCGGCCAGGTGATGGTGGGCGGCCGACGTAGCGGCCAGATGTGGCGCGTGGGTATCCGCGACCCGCGTGGACAGGCCGACGACTATTTCGCTTACCTTGAATTATCAGACACATCCGTGGCGACCAGCGGCGACTACGAGCGACACTTCATCCTTGACGGCGTGCGGTACCACCACATCCTCGACCCCCGCACCGGCATGCCCACGCGCGGCATGACCAGCGCCACGGTGGTCAGCGCCGACGCGACCCTCGCCGATGCGCTTTCGACATCACTGATAGTGCTCGGCGTCGAGAAAGCCATCGCCCTGACCGAACGGACGCCGGGCGTCGAGGCCGTGCTCGTGGATGACCAAGGCAAGGTGCACGTGACCAGCGGCCTCAAAGAGCAGCTGGTCATCCATCACCCACCCTCTGCCGCGAGCGATTAGCGTGCTCGACAAGGTGATCGGCTCGTCTATACGCCTCGATCCTTTCATGCATCGGCCTTCATGCCGAAACCAGATTCTCGCCGTGATACTCGCACACTTCTTGGATTAGGATTTTGGGAAAGTCGCAAGAGGGTAGTACCCCGCGCATCAAAGTCTACGGCGGGCCAGGACCCTATTTGATGTAGCGATAGAAACTTTGTTACATTCAGATTTCTCATTGCACCCATGTTTCTCGGCGGGTAGCCTTAGTCAACGTAAGGTATCATGAGAGCTTTCGAACGGAGCTTACCGTCCAACAACTCTTTTACGGTGGATGTATTGTGAAATACATGATCTTATTCTCTATTACGATGTGCGTGGCCATTGGTGTGTGTGTCGCGGAGACCGGGCAAGAGGGCGCCATATCGAGTGAAGCTGATTCAACGGTGGCCGACCGCATGTATCCTCGACAGGCGCCATTTATCAAACGAGCATTCGAGACGCGAATCGGTGAACGCTGGGCCGGCAATGCTGTGTGCTATGGCCCACACCGTGACGGGCAGAGCCCGGACGGCGCATCTCCGAGCGGTGACGAGCTTCTCGAAGATCTGAAGATCATGAACCGGCATTGGAGTATGTTCCGTATGTACGGCTCACGGGGCGCGACCGAAACGGTTTTACAGCTCATCCACGACGAAGGGCTGGATATGAAAGTCGTAGTCGGTGCATGGATCGGGACCGAGGCCAAAGTGGGGGAGGGCGGGCAGATCACCGAGCGGTTCCCCGAGACCGTCAAAAACAATCAAGCAGAGGTCGAGACCGCGATCCGGTTGGCGAACGCATACCCGGACATCGTGGTGGCTATCACCGTTGGCAATGAGACCCATGTGTCCTGGTCGTTCCATAAGGTCCGCACGCCGGTCCTGGTCAATTACATCCGACAGGTGCGTGCCCAGACACGGGTCCCGGTCAGCACGGCCGAGGTTTTCTCCTACTGGTCCCGGCCAGAGAGCAAGGCCCTGGCTGACGAGGTGGATTTCATCGTCACCCACATCTATGCGATGTGGAACAAGCAGCCGCTGGATAGCGCGATTGCCTGGACCCAGCGGCAGTACGCTCTGGGCATCGAGCGCCACCCCGACCACCAGTTCGTAATCGGTGAGGCCGGCTGGGCGACGGGCAAGCACGACCAGGGTGAGCAGGCGACGCTGATCATCGGCCAAGCGAGCGAGGACACGCAGAGGCAGTTCCACCGGGACTTCATCGGTTGGACGACGGAGAGTCAGATCCCAAACTTTTTCTTCGAAGCATTCGATGAAAACTGGAAGGGCGGCGAGCACCCCAACGAGGTAGAAAAGCACTGGGGCCTGCTTAACACGGACCGTACACCGAAGAAGGCCATGCGGGGCGAGCAGTGATCGCTAAGGTTACTGTTCCGCTTCGGGCTAATGCCGACGTAACAATCCCACACAAGCCATCGCAACGGTGACCCAGGTAGCCGGCTCCGGGATGCTGCTAGGCAACTGAGACGACGGGGGTGCGCCCGTGTTCCAGTGTCCAAGGACGACGTTGAGGTCTTCGATCCCGACGAACCCATCGCCCGAGGGGTCGCCCATCAGCGGGTTCCCAAGCGTGACCGTCTGATTCCACGCCCCCAGCACGATGTTCAGATCCTCGATCCCCACGAACCCGTCGGCGTTGAGATCGCCGGTCAGCCTGGCCGATAGCGAGGCCAAGGGGTTGGCGAAGGCGTCGCGCTGATTCGCGTCAGGGTGGGACGCCAAGAGCGCCAGGCCGGTCCATACAGTGCTGGCGACGTGGCGGAGGTTTGGGTAGTCAAAGCCGAATCCGGTCGCGGCGCCTGCGGGCCATGGGGCCGCGACCAGCCCGACCCCCGCGGGGTCACTCCCATCGGCCGTGGTGCGTATCGCGTCGAGTTGATCGATCAATAAAGCGAGTTCATCATCCCACCGCCCGGGGACATCGCCGGGTTGTTCCGTCAGCCAGCCGCCGTCAAGCCCGGCCGCGATGGCCAAGACATACCCCGCCGTGTTCTCGACCTGGATGTGTTGCCCGCCGGTGGAGAACCGCACACCCTGGTACGTCCGGCCGTCGCCCATGTCGTCGATCACGACAAGGCCGGCAGGATCGTTGGCAGGGGTATCGCTGACCACGCGCAACGCACGCTCATGGTGATCGAAGGTGTCGACCCCGGCCAAGGCGCCCCACGCCTGAGCGTCCATCGGGACCGGGAAGTAGTTGGTTTCAATCGGCACCCCGGCGCCGGGTTTCGTGCCGGTCCAATATTTTTCCTGACCGGGTTGATTGTTGAACATCGTTTGCACAAACCCCCCGGCGTGATCTGCCATCGCGGACCACCTCGGGTCGCCGTCGAGCGTGGCAAGGTTCACCGCCAGCGCGTAGGTATCGATGTTGTGCTCGGTCGCGCGGATCGCGGTGGAGCCGAGGATCGGTGCGTCCGCCACGTTAAGCCCAAGCGAGAACCCGCCAAAACCATCGGCTTCACTCTGCCTGGTATGGGTATCGATCCAGTCGGCGGCGCGCTTGGCGGCGTCGAGATAAGGCTGCTGTCCGGTGACGTTGTAGTAATGCGTCATCGCGATCCCGGCCCAGGCGATATTGCCGATCGCGGCGTCGGGGGTGTCGATCGAGGGTCCGACCCGATCGGGCCCGAGCAGGTCGTTGGCCCAGTACGAGGTGCGCAGCCGCCCGTCGCCGATCGAGGCATCGTTCGGATCCTTGATCGGATCGTTACCCTGGACAAAACGGATGCCATCCAGCAGCCGGCGTGCGCGGTCCAGGTCGCCCCGCCGTGTGTAATAGATCGCCGCCAGCGAGGTGTCGTAGATGTCCGCGCGGTGATACAGCGGGAAGAAGCTCGGGTCCGATACCGGCACGTCGTAGCTCTGGATCAACTGCGCGTCGGAGAACTGGGCCGGGTAGTCCCCCGGGACCGGGGCGAACCGATCCATCTGCCGATCCAGGAAGGCGTCGACCCCCGCCAGTGCGGCGTCATATTCGCCAGTGGTTAGGGCGGCAGCGCTGCTCGTCACAATCAACGTCAACAGGATGACCAGGCAGGCGCTAAGCCGGATAGGGATAGATGCACCGGGCTGTGCCGGCAACAGATTCATCACACAGAAACCCCGTCTTTAGTGACGCCCACGAAGTAGCCCGATGCCGCACAGCATCATGAAAACCATGGATGCGGGCTCTGGAACCAGCTCCAGTGTTTCGATCGACGGCGGTGTACCCGCGTTCCAGTTGCCCAGGATGATGTTCAGGTCGGTAATCCCGACGAAGCCGTCGCCGTCGAGGTCGCCTTGCAGAAAAAACGCCTCGGCGGCGCCCAGCGACAGGTTGTCAAACGTCAGGTCCATCGCAAGGCCCGGGTCGCCGTTGCCAAACGTGCCCTGGGTGTGGAACGCCGTCAGGTTTGACAGGTCCAGGCCGGGGACGGCTCCGGGCACGTTGTCCTGGAGAAAGTTGGCCAGGTCGATCGAGAGCGTCTGGTTATCCCCGACCAATAGGTTATCAAATCGGTAAACGCGCTCGGTGCCGTCGCCGTCGACCAGGACGATGTTGAACTTGTCCGCCACGTTGGCGGGGCCGACGTCCAGCCTGACCTGCAATGATGTCTCGCCGGTCGCGTCGAGGGACGGCAGCGCTTTCCAGCCGCCGCCGAAGTCGTTGGCCTGGACGCGGAAGTCGTTGACGCCGGAGGTGAACGCGCCACTGATCCATTGGGCATACGTCTCGGTCAGGTTGAAGTTGCCGAAGTCGGACAGCAGCACGCCTGACCCCGGCGGGTTGCCCTGGTTCCACTCGCCCAGGACGATGTTCAGGTCGGTGATCCCCACGAACCCGTCGTTGTCGACGTCGCCTTGCAGGGAAACAGCCCGTTGCCAGTAGCGCACGTGCTCGATGTCGAAGGTCTGGGGGAACACGGTCGAGCCGTCCGGGTCGCCGCCGAAATTTCCCCCCACCGCCAAGTTGATGATCAGGCTCATCGGGACGGTCTGGGGGGCCTGGGGGTTGTTCACGGTGAAGTGCAGGTTGTCGTCGACGTAGTAGCGGATCTGGTCCGCTTCCCACTCCACGGCGTAGTTGTGGAAACTCTCATGGAAGTTGACCGGCTGCCCGCCCTCGGTGGCGGTGTACTCGTGAAAGACGAATTGGCTGGTGTTCGGCGTGGTGTTCCAGTGGTAGGCGCTGGAGGTCAGGTTCGGCTGACTCCCGCGGTTCTCCATGATGTCGATCTCGCCGCCCAGAGGCCAGGTTGTGACGGTGGTGTCAGGCAGTAGCCAGATGGC
Organism: Phycisphaeraceae bacterium; assembly: GCA_029260655.1. Lineage (GTDB taxonomy): Bacteria > Planctomycetota > Phycisphaerae > Phycisphaerales > Phycisphaeraceae > JAJRRS01. The sequence continues at coordinate 123,051 of JAJDCU010000021.1, read as the reverse complement.
GGGCCACATCCCCTGGGTCGTCGGCAGGTTCGCACGGACTTCCCAACGCCCGTAGAGGTGTTCCTCGTGTGTGGTGACCAGACCCGAGCGGTACTGCTTGCCGGCAAGAGGCTGATCCGTCGCGGTCAGGTGCAACTGCCCGCCGCTGACAGAAACCTGCTCAGGCCGGTAGTACTGCTTCTCGTTGTTGAAGCTGTCCTTGCGGTTAAGCGCCAGCCACCGGCCGGTGTCCAGAGCCGTGCCGTCAAACTCATCGTTCCAGACAAGGCCCCACCCGGGAACATCCGGCACCTGAGCGTGTGCGGCTTGGCCCAGGCACGCCCCCAGAGTGCAGGCGACTGCCACGATGAATCCCTGTTTTGCTGTCACCGTTACCATCTATCACTCCTAGTCCTTGAAATACTGCATCTCTCAACTGTGGAGACCGCCGCGTCCCACACCATCCTCGAGCCATACCCATAGCCATCACACCGCCCGGGCGTTTGCCTTTAAGGGCGTCGTCTGAGCATCATCAGGCCGCCGAGCCCAAACAGAGTCAGTGCCGCGGGCTCTGGAAGAACGACCGTCGGGGGGATTCCTGCGTTCCAGTTGCCCAGGACGATGTTGAGGTCCTCGATGCCAACGAATCCGTCACCATTGATGTCGGCTGGCCCCAGAGGGACCACCCCGCCGATCAGCGCCAGGTTGTCAACCGTCAGGTCCAATGCCAGGCCGGGGTCGCCGTTCTCGAAAGTGCCCTGGACGTGGAATGCGGTGAGGTTGGAGAGGTCCAGACCGGGGACAGCCCCCACCCCGTTGTCCTGAAGGAAGTTGGCCAGGTCGACTGTAAGGATCTGGTTATCACCAACCACCAGGCCGTCGTAGCGGATGACGCGTTCGGTGCCGTCGCCATCGACCAGGACGACGTTAAACTTGTCGGCCACGTTGCCGGCATTGACGTCCAGTTGGATTTCGAGGGTGTCCTCGCCGGTCGCGTCCAAAGGAGCGGTAAGGTTAAAAAACCCACCGCCAAAGTCATTGGCCGCAATGGTGAAGTCAGTAGCGCCGGACGTGAACACACCCGTGCCGAACTGATCATAAGTGCCGTCGAAGTTGACGCTGCTGAAGTCGGAGAGCACATCCGGGCCCGGAGCGACGGGTGGGGTGGGCGGGGTGCCGGCGTTCCAGTTGCCCAGGACCACGTTGAGGTCCTCGATCCCGACGAACCCGTCACCGGTAACATCGCCCGCCAGCGGTGGAGCCAGCAACGAAATCGAGACGTCATCAATGAACAGTCTCGAGGTGCTGCCAATGGCCGCGCCGGCGGCTGCGTTGAACTGGAGCGTTACGCCACCGCTGACGTCAGGGCCCGCGACCGTGCTGAAGTTGAAGGTCTGATAGGTGTCGGTGAGCGCCAGCGGGCCGCCGCCCAAGAGTTCGGTGGACGAAACGCCGCCGCCGGTGAGTTCGGAGAAGAACTCGGCGAAAGCCTCGCCGCCTACGGTGCCGCTACCCTTTGCGGCGAAGGAGATATTGATCGCGTCACCGGGGTTGATGCTGCCGACACCGATGTTGGCCTGTTTGACCGCCAGGGGTTGTCCGAGGAAGTCGTTGAACAGCTCACCGGCAAAGGCGCCGGTATTCGCGTCGCCGGTGATCGCGAACGTCTGCGAACCGATGGCGAACGACGTCCAGCCGCTGGTGTCACCTGTTTCGAATCCACCGTTGGTGGCGAACACCTGAGCCGAGACGTCCGCTGCCATCAGGGCAACGCACAATCCGGCAGTAATTATCTCTCTCAACATGCTGTCCTCCTTGGATTGAATCACACCATACTTTTTAAATACAGCCATTAAATCGCGTGCTGCTCACACTTCCCCGAAGGCGTTTAATGGGATTGAATCTCTATATTCCGCCATTACCTTCTTACGAAACTCCCCACCGGCGGAGGAGTTCATGGTTGTTCAGATACGTGGAACTTTGACGATCCCATATGGTGCCGACGGCCAGCGTCATAAATCATCACCATTAGAACTTTCACCACCAGCGGATACTAGAACTCCGTTTATAAGTATAGGCCGCTAACCTCACTACGGCCTCGAACGGAGGCCCAACTCACCGAACCCGTACTCAAATGTGCTGACCGCACCCGCAGGACGATTCGCCGGCTGATCGGGGCTTGTCTGCTGGCATTGCTCAGCGATATCACACGGATGCGTTCTCATGGCTCTCGGGTTTATTAATCGGGCGTTATCTCCATGCGTCAGTCATTCGGCTTGGACTGATTCGGAACCGATGTCGTATCTGGGTGTGATTCAGGATCACCACCAGTCCGCTGGTAGACGCGGACGTAGTCGATGTCGAAGGTTTGAGGGAAGACGGTGCTGTCATCCGGGTCGCCGTCGAAGAAGCCGCCGACGGCGGTGTTGAGGATCACGGACATTGGGGTATCGATCGCGGGGGTCTTGTCACGGCCGGCGCGGTGGTACTCGACGCCGTCGACGGAGATCGCGATGTCGGTCGGAGTCCATACGGCTAAGTAGACGTGGAAGCCGTCGGGCCAGCGGACGGGCTGGCCGTTGTCATCGGTCGCGGTGTAGTCCCGGTGGACGAATTGGTGGTCCCCCTCTGCATCGGCGAAGTGGATGGCGGAGCTGACCCCGGCGGGGTTGCTGCCGTGGTGCTCCATGATGTCGATCTCACCACTCGTCGGCCACTGCGCGCCGCGCGGCAGAAGCCAGATCGCCGGCCAGATGCCTTTGGTTGTCGGGATCTTGGCGCGGATTTCGAACTTGCCGTAGGCCTGCGTGAACCGGCTCTCCAGCCGGGCCGAGCGGTAGTCCTTGCCGTCGTGCGGCTCGTTGGTGGCTGTGATCCGCAGCACGCCGTCAACGATCGAGGCCTGCTCGGGGAGGTAGTACTGCTTCTCGTTGTTGAAGCTGTCCCTGCGTGTCAGGACATCCCACTTGGTGGTATCGATCGAGTCGCCGTCGAACTCGTCACTGAAGGTAAGCGTCCATCGCGCAGGTTCCTGTATCAGCTGCGCATGAATACCGTGCGCGAACAATGACACGAACAACACAGCACAAGTGGTCCTGCACCACGGGAAGCATTTGAGATGCATTGTCATCGCGTGAGGACTCCGGTTACAAAAAACCTAGGTGCGATCACTTGGGGAGCCCGGGTGGCCTATCGGCCCGGATCATGCGTGCGGTGATGTTCTGTTTTGAGATGTTTCCGGCATGTCCGTCGACGTAGATCCAGTTGGTTGACCCTTCGTTACCTGGGTGGCGGAACTCAAACTCGCCACCAAACCCGGCCGGATCGCGAATCTTCTGGTCGTTGCCGAAGTATGCCGAGTCGAAGTAATGTTTTCTGGTTGTGGCCCGGCCGGCATCGATCCTGTCCAACGCGGCGAAGGCGCGAAACCCTTCACCGTCTTCAGGCAAATCATTCGGTTGGGTCTGCGCCCCGTCAGCCATCATCAGGACTTCAGTGGTACGAAGCGCGCTGCTGGTTTTGTACAAGGGAAGATAGCTTGGGTGGGTATCATCCCAAAGCATAATCGGAAACATTAATCGCAATGCGCTGTAGTGCAAGCGACCGCCCTCAATCAAAGCCGAGGGGCACAGAAACGCTTCGGTGTTGCCCTCGTCCCCCCCAGTGCTGTAGCCGGTATCACCGGAACCGGTAATGTAGGCATTGATAATCACCGGCCACTCAGTGCCCTCCGGATCCCAGCCGGGTCGGTTTGTACTCACCCAGGAGGGGGGCAGCTGGTCCTCGCTGGAAAAGGCGTACGCCGTGTTACCAAGACCGATCTGCCTGAGGTTCGACAGGCACTTCATGTTCTGCGCCGACTTTCGTGCCGCCCCGAGCGCCGGCAGGAGGATCCCCACCAGCAGGGCGATGATCGAGATCACCACCAGAAGCTCAATCAACGTGAATGCACTTCGCTTGACGGTCATTATCAAGGCTCCTTCAGAGAGTCTGATCTGTGAATATTATGCCGGGAACATCCCGCCTGATCGTTTCTTTAATGCGGCCGCGCGCCGTCAAGCGGGCGACCGATTCAGTGTTCGTTACGAACAATCATTCAAGTCAAGGCTCCGTGGTTCCTGGCCGTTACCCCAAGTGCCACAGGCCATACGTTTATCATCAACCCTCAGGCCGTACGACGCCGCAGCATGGTCAGGCCACCGAAGGCCAGCAGCGATAGGGTCGCGGGCTCGGGAACGATCGCACCGCCCGGCGGCGGCGGGGTGCCCAAGTTCCATTCACCCAGGACGACGTTCAGGTCTTCGATGCCGACGAAGTCATCTTTGTTGATGTCACCTGCAATCAAGGGAACGCCTTCGAACAATTCCAGGTTATCAATCGTCAGGTCCAGCAGCAGACCGGGGTCGCCGTTCGCGAAGGTGCCTTGGATGTGGAACAGGTCGATAGTCGACAGGTCCAGACCCGCGATCGTGCCCGGCGCATTATCCTGAAAGAAGTCATCCAGGTTGATCGTAAGGGTCTGGTTATCTCCGACAACCAGATCAAGGAAACGAAAAACGCGCTGGGTGCCGTCAGCGTCAAACAGCACGATGTTGAATATGTCGGCTATGTTGCCGGGGTTGACGTCCAGTTGGATTTCCAGATCGGTCCGGCCGGTCGCGTCGATCGTACCGGGAAAATCAAACCAGCCGCCACCGAAGTCGTTGGCCTGAACGGTCCAGTCGGTCGCACCCGACGTGAACGTGCCGGCGCCGAACTGATTATAAGTGCCGGTCAGATTGAAGCTGCTGAAGTCCGAGAGCAGCACAGGTGAAAGGGATGGCGGCGGGGGCGTGGCGTTCCAGTTACTTAGGACGACGTTCAGGTCTTCGATCCCGACGAATCCGTCAGGTCCATCGAAGGTGGGACCGCCACAGCAGATGTCGCCATTGAGCACCGGCGGTGGGGGTGGGACATCAAAGGCGCCGGGGGTGCCGGAGGGAAGCGGGTTAGTGATAAGATTGGTGGCGGCCGCCAGGCTGGGGAAGACTTCGAACTTGAAGTTATCGGCGAAGATCTCACCGGTAGCTCCTACGCCACCCGATTGGGCCATAACGGCGCGGACTTCCTGAAGATTCGCGAAGTCGACAAAGTTGGGACTCAAGGGATTGTTGGAGAGTTCGAATGAAAAGCTTTTCTGAGTCCAGCCGGAGGTCGACAGACCGGTCCCGACAGGGGACAGTGGGGTCGTGAGGATCAGATCAGGGTTGCCGGGTAATCCACTGCCAAGGGGGACGTTGAGGAACTCCATCCTGAATCCGTCCTCGCCGGGGGGGGTGTTCAATGGATTGACGGGGTTGGAAAATGGATCGTTGGGGTTCGACATCACCCATGCACTCATACGCAGGGCCATACCTTCAGACAGCGCGCCTCCATTCGCAAATGCGACGGCGCCGACATCGATATGGCGAGCCCAACCTGCGAAACCCGCGCCATCTTGCACGCCGATGGAAGCGAACAGGTTGCTGTCGGTAGTCGCGGTGGCTTCGTAGATGTAGCCGGTTTCGCCTTCGAAGTGGCTGGTTGATTCCAGTAAAACACCGAGGTTCAATAAGTCGTCGTCCGTGGCCGAAGGCACGATCACCGCACCGGCCTGCTGCGAGGCCAACATCAGCCCCCCCGCCGCTAACATTGAAATAAGACCTGTTCTACCAACCATTTTATTTTCTCCAAGTGAATATGGGCTACGTTGCCCGCCACAAAGTTTTTTGATTTTCTCGTGACACGTACGACGTGCGACGAATACTTCTTCCAATCCGGCCGCCCGCCGTTGAGCGGGCGACCGTTCCTAACAGGAGGTTCTCTACATCATTTCCTTCGGCGTCCTGCCAGCGCCAGCGCGCCCGCCGCCAACAGGCCGATCGAAGCCGGTTCGGGGATCGTCCCGATCACGACGGTGCCGAACGGCCCCTCGTCACCGGCCCAGACGTTCTCACCAGTGCTTATGAAGCCGTACTGGATGTGGCGGCCCGGGGTGGGGTCCGTCACGAGATTGATACTGAACGCGCCAGGTGTTGCCGGGGCGGACACCTCGGTGAAGCTCGAAAAGTCCGGCGCGAAGTCACGGATAAAGATCGTGCCGGTGTGAGCTGCGGTGTAGGTGTTCGACAGAACGGTCCCCTCGAAGGTGATGTCCTCACCGACCAGCGAATCGTCCGCGATGTGCGTGACCGCCTCCATGATCTTGTTGCCGGGGTTCCCGGGCGCCCCGCCCCCGATGTACCAGAACGGATCGGGATCGCCGATCGTGTTCGGTGAAAGCGTCATGGTGTTTGCACCGTCGTTAAAAGTCGTCACCAGGTCGGCGACGCCCCAGCCGCTGCCGAACACGAACCCACCGCCATTGATGGGTAACTCGGTCACGTTCATGAACCCTACCCACGGCGCCGTCGAATCGCCGACCGAGACGGTCACGGCGGCCTGGGCGGTTGGACTGAGCACCAGCCCGGCGACGAGCCCGGCTGCGGCCAATCCGCCAAGTTTCTTCTGCGTCACTCTCATCATGATTCTCCTTTTTCCTCCAAAGCTTTGTGCCCCATATCGGAGCGACTCGTACACGATAAGTCGGCGCTAACCCGTTAAGGCGAGCGCTTATTGGGTGACCCCTACCGGGCCGGTGGATTCATGAACTTCCAGCCATGCCGTGGGAGGCTTGCTTTCCTCGTTAAGCCTGTCCTTGATCAGTTCCGAGAGCACCCGATACGCCTCACGCCCCAGCCCGTTGGCGTCCTGGCAGACCGCGGTCATCGTCGGCAAGGCCGTTTGGCGGAGTTCCGAGTCGTCGAACCCGACGATCGACAGGTCCTCGGGGATCCGAAGCCCCATCTTCTGTGCTTCGTACATCGCCCCGACCGCGGCCATCGGATCGGTGATATAGATCGCGGTCGGCCGATCCACCGCGGTAACGATCCGGCGGATGAGTTGCGAGCCGCCCTGGCGGTTGCCCGGGGCGCGCATGATTAACTTGTCATCGATATCCAGGCCGTGATCTTCAAGCGCCTCGCGGTAGCCCGCCAAACGGTCCTGGTGGTCTGAGTCTTCGACGATATTGATGCTGATCGCGATCCGCCTGTGACCCAGCGAGACCAGGTGTTCGACGGCTTCCCGGCTGGCGGATCGTGATTCGCAATAAACACACGATGTCTCGGCGCCGGCTAACCGGTCGCCGACGACCACCGCGGGGAACCCTTGTTCGAGGATCTTTTCGCAGATCGATCGGGTGCCGTGCGTGGTCCTCAAGACGGCGCCGCGTACGCCCAGCCGTTGGAACATCTGTGAATAGCTTTCGCCGTTGCGCCGGGTGCGCCGCAGGTCCAGGATCATGAGGTTGAGGTTCGAGTCGGCCAAGGCTTCGTAGACGCCCTCAAGCAACGCCGAGTCGAAGGGTGAACCCAACGAAGCGTCACCGGTGTAGACGTAGGCGATGTTCGAGGTTTCGCGCTTCCCGACGGTCGAGACGTAGCGCCGGCTGTTTGCCGCGGACATCACCTTATTGCGCAGTTCCTCGCTGACGGACGGGTGGTTGTTCAGCACCCGCGAGACAGTTGCGATCGATACCCCTGTCTGCTTAGCGATGGATCGTACGGTTGACATTTTAGTTCCACCTGATTATTTGAAGTCTGAATCAGTTACATATCGTTTCCGCGATTTCGAGGATACCCCTGTGGCGGGCCGGCGTCAAGGGTAAAATGTGAGATTTACGCATAAAAAAGCTTATTATAGCATTCGCCAGGCGGTTCTCATCGCGTGCCTAAGCACGCCCGAATGGCGGTTTTCTTGTTTCATGGAATCGTCGATTTAGTACGAGTAGGGCGGGGTGTGTTACATTTGTTACACGTCTGTTTCCGCTGCTTCCGCCGAGGCAACCCTCTCGCTTCGAACCACTTAGAGCCCATTGGGACAGGGATGAGGCCTGATTGAGCCCACCGCTTCATTCGTCTGATAGATGAAACAACAAAGCCGCACCGGAGGGCTCCAGGGCGGCTTGAGGGGCTGCGGATCTCGTGGCTTTGGCGTCAAGGTTCGACGAAAAAAGGTAGATTTGCCGTGGCTACGTGGCCGTGGCCGTCCCGGATATAGACAAACAGGCGGTATCCGCCGGGCTGGGTGGGGGCCCTGAAGACGACCTCACGGCCGTTCTCAGAGAGAATCGCCTGGGGGTGGGTCGGGGGTGTCTGCTCGAAGTCTCCCCCGGACTTGCGGTCGGCGCTTTCCGACTGCACGACCCAATGCAAGTCCAGTTCATCGCCTTCGGGGTCCTCCGCATCGACCCGCGCGCGGCACTGCGAGCCCGCCTTGAGGTGGTTCAGGTCCACCGATGGGACTTCCATGTTCTTGATCGATGGCGTGCGGTTCGCTGGCCATGCCCCCGTCCAGAACCGGGTCATGACATCGACCATCTCGGTGCTGCTGCCGTCGTCAAGAAACAGGCTGTACCAGGTGGGCGTGACCTCCTGCTTGGTTCCCCAGTTGAATACGTAGCCGCCGAGGCATCGGCCGGGCTGACCGACGATGGAGTAGTTGTAACCCTCGGCACAGAACCCCGCCTTCTGCGTGCTGTTTTGCTCAATCGGTACGCCCCACGGCGTCTTGCCGACCTCCCATTGCCCAAGCGGACCAAACTCGGTGATGATGTAAGGCCTGTCCAGGCCGGCTTCCAACACACGTGCCCCCAGGGACGGCATGCCCCCGTAGCTATTGATACCCAGCACATCGATGTCGGGGCAGTACCTGCGAAGGTTCTCAATCTTCTCCCCGCCGATCTCCGCGATCACGGTCATCGTCGGGTGGTGGGGGTCGACCTCTTTGGTCATCCGGGCCAGGTCGTTGATGGCTTTCCACACCAGTGGGTTGTTGCCGTCGCCCTCGGCTTCGTTGCCCAGGCCCCACATCAGAAGAGCCGGGTGATCCTTATATAGTTCAACGAACCGTCGAGCTTCTTCGAGTTGACGGGAGACCGCATCGGCATCGCCGTAGTCGAACTGGTGACGCTCGTGCCCAAGCCATATCCCCACGGTGACGGTCAGGCCCAACACATGCGCACGGTCCAGGATTTCGCCCGCGTGGTTCGCGCCCCAGGTGCGGATCGAGTTCCCGCCGGCTTCGACCAGCTCCTGGAGGTGCTGTTGGCCACCGGCGCCATTGATGAAGTAGGGCTTGCCGTTCAGTAGCAGGCCCCAGCCATGTTCGTCGTCTACCACACGGACCACAGAGCCCTTGGGGAGAGCGTCTTGTGTATCCGCCATCGCGCGTTCACCCAGCAGGAAGCCGCAGGCCGCCAGGCAGATCCACATCCATGTACGCCCGGCTACGGTTGAGAAAACAAGGGGTTTCATAGCTGAAAGCATACGGCTACCTTTCTTACTTAAGAGTACGCTCACTCCCCACAGCCACGGCACAGCGTTCTTATTTCTTTCGCTGATCGTTGGGCGTTCACGCATTCTGCTCTTGCTGATGAACGCGTGTCCCGTCCGGGAGAACCCTCACGGGACAATCAGGCGGTGGTGCGGTCGTGTCATGCACCTCCAGCCAGGTCGGGACCGCTAGCCTGACCGGTGTCTTGTCCCGATCGGCGGAACCGATCAGCCGGGCAAGCGCCGCGAAAGCCTCGTAGCCAAGCTGCGAAGCGTCCTGGCAGACGGCGGTCAACTGCGGGTATACGTCGTTGCGGTCGTCCCCATCATCCAGCCCGATGATCGAGAGCTCTTGGGGGATCTTCACATCCATCCGGTGCGCCTGGTTGACAGCACCGATCACGACCGCCGGGTCGGTGATGAATAGGGCGGTCGGGGGCGAAGGGCCGCTGAGGATGCGCTTGATGAGCTGGGCGCCGTCGGGCCTTTGGGCGGGCACGCGGTATATCAGCTGCGGGTCCAGCTCAATGCCATGATCGGTCAGGGCCTGGCGGTATCCCTGCATGCGGTCGGCGTGATCCGAATCCTCCACCAGGCTCAGGGTGATACCGATCCGGGTGTGCCCCAGGGAGATCAGGTGCTCCACCGCCTGTTTGCTGGTCGGCAGTGAGTCGCCATACACGTAATTGATACCGGGTTGATCGGATCGGCTGCCGACGACGACCGAGGGGAAGCCTTCTTCTGCGATCGCATGGCAGACGCCGCGCGTACCCGCCGTGGTCCGTAGGATCACACCTCGCACGCCCTTGCGCAGGAAGAACTGTGAGTAGCTCTCCGCCGGTTTCTTGTCTCGCTGGGGATTCAGCAGCGCCAGGTCGTAGCCGGTTTCTTCCATCGCCTCTGCGATACCCGCCATCAGCATCGCGTCGTAGGGTGAGCTGAATGACGACGGCCCGGTGTAGACGAATGCCAGGTAGGACGTCGACCGCTTCCCGATCGAAGGGGTGTATCCCAGCCGATTGGCGGCCGTGACGACCCTGGAACGGATATCCCGGCCGACCGAGGCGTGGTTGTTCAAGACACGCGACACGGTTGCGATAGAGACCCCGGCCTCGACAGCGACGGACCTGATATTGGCCATGGATATATGATACATCATGGGTAACAGTTTTCCAACTTGGGCGGATAATCGCCCTTGGCCTTTTGCGCTTTTTACGCTGTTACCCGGCTTTGTTTCCCGTTCAGGGCCATAATTGCATGGCGAGCCCTTTTGATACAAAGGGATTGTGATCGTATTACATTTATTAATATAGAGATATAAAAATACCATCTCTGATCTGTCGGCCGGAGTTACATGGATCGCCCCCGTCTGTTGATCGTTGACATGGGGCGGCTCACTTGTCATAATGATGTATCTAATGATGTAACTGTTTATCAAGCCGTGTGCTTGGTTGGCGGGAGTTCTTGGCGGCGGTTGAACTCAGCAAAATCCGTCATAGGCACTCAGATCGACAGAGGCCTCAATGCCCAGATGGTTCAGACTCATCTTTCTGCTGGTCCCACGGGAGAGCCTCTCCGTGGGCGGGTGGATTATTTGCGGGTTGGCGTTAACCAGCAGCATCGCGGTCTTGTCCTGGCCGATCCCGCAGCACCAGGGGCTTGAGTTCTGGATCTTCAGCAAGGGACACGGCGATCTATACGAAACAACACTCACCCAGTGGAACAGTGAGAAGGACCCGAAAGTCGACATGTCCCTGCTTAGTAACGAGGCGCTGCGGCAACGGATGCTCGCCTCGTTCCTGACGGATACGCCCGCGGCGGACTTGATGGAGGTCGAGCGGAACTTCGTCCCACAGGCTTTTACCGGCCCGATCGAAGATGTCGGGTTCGTGGACCTGACAGACCGGCTCAAGCAAGAGGGTATCTACGAACAGCTCAACGAGCCGTCATTTGCGCCCTGGACCTCACGGGGACGCATCTTCGGGCTGCCGCACGATGTACACCCGATGATGTTGGTCTACCGAGCGGATGTGTTCGAGGCGGCCGGGATCGACCTGACCCAGGTGAAGACCTGGGACGAGTTTGCCCGTGTGGTGAGGCCTTTGGTCAAGGACCGCAACGGGGACGGGATCACAGATTACGTGATCGGCATGTGGGCGACAGGCGCCTTCCGGGACCACCTCGAGGCGTTGCTGCTCCAGGCCGGGGGCGCGCTGTTTGACGAGCACGACCAGATGCAGATCAACACCGAGGTCAATGCGCATGTGCTGGCGACCCTGGTGAGTTGGATGGTCGGTCCGGACCGGATCGCCGTGGACGCGCCGGAGTTCGACGCTCCGGCCAACAAGATGCGTCTGGACGGCCGGGTGATCGCGGCGTTGATGCCCGACTGGCTCGGCGGCGTCTGGCAGATGGATATGCCGGGCCTGTCGGGGAAGGTCAAGGTGATGCCGATGCCGGCGTGGGAGCCCGGTGGCCGGCGGACAAGCGTGTGGGGCGGGACGATGCTGGGGATCGCCAAGACCACCGAGGACCTCGAGAGCACTTGGGCGTTCGCCAAGCACCTGTATCTTTCCGAGGAGGTCGCCGAGGGCCTGTACCGCAGCAACATGATCATCTCGCCGGTGAAGTCGTTCTGGGATCGGCCGTTCTACGACGAGCCCGTGGTGTATTTCAGCGGCCAGCCCTATGGGCGGCTGTATATCGAGCTTGCGCCGGACGTGCCGATACGGACCTCCTCGCCGTTCAACACCTATGCCAAAGACCGCGTCGCCAACGCGCTGTTTCGACTCAAGGAGTACGCCCTGGAAACAAAGCAGTACTCACCGGACGAATTGATGGACGAGGCCCACCGCCAACTCGAGGCCGCAGAAAGATTGGTGAGACGGCAGGTCGAACAGAACGTGTTCCTAAGGAGCGAACCGTGAACTCGGGCTATCCCAAGTGGGCTCCCTATGTCTTCGTTACGCCGTTCGTAGCGGTGTTTGCGGTGTTCATGGCGTACCCGATGCTGTACTCGGTCGTGCTGTCACTGCAGCAGACCTTCGGCCCCAAGAGAAGCCAGTTCGTGTTCCTGGATAACTTTTCGTACCTGCTGACCGATCCTCTGTTCTGGAAAGCGATGTGGAACACGTTCGTCTTCGCCGCGGGCTCGGTGTTCATACAACTGCCTCTGTCGCTGGGGCTGGCGATGCTGCTGAACCACCCGAAGGTCCGCGGGCGTATCTTCTTCCGCTTGATCTTCTTCGCCCCGGCGTTGGTGGGCACGGTCTTCATCGCGATCATGTTCGGGCTGATGTTCAGCCGGGATGGCCTGATCAACTTCACGTTCCACGGGCTGTTCGCGGGGTTCGACCCGGAGTTCCCCTGGCTGGAGCGGTTTGTGATGGGGTCGCTGATCCTCGCGGCGCTGTGGCAGTTCGTCGGCTTCAACATGATCTACTTCCTGGCGGCTTTGCAGAACGTCAGCAAAGACCTGACCGAGGCCGCGATGGTCGACGGCGCCGGGCCCTGGCCCCGGTTCCTGAACGTCACGATCCCGGCGATCCGGCCGGTCGCTTCGTTCGTCGTGCTGCTTTCGCTGATCGGCAGCTTCCAATTGTTCGAGCTGGCCTGGGTCCTGTTGAACAACAGCGGCGGGCCCAATGACCAGGGGCTCACCGTGGTGATGTACCTCTATCAGAGCGGCTTCATCAACGGCAAGCTCGGTTACGCCAGCGCGATCGGTTGGGTGCTGGCCGTGCTGCTGATGTGCTTCGCGTTGATCCAGCACCGGGTCGGACGGGCGGGCGAAGAATCATGACGACCATGAAGCATCCAGGATCAAAAAAGAAGGCTAGGACGGCAGGCTTATACATCGTGTTGTATGCCGCACTGATATTTTGCGCCATGATCACGCTGGTCCCGTTCGCCTACCTGCTGTGCGCCTCTCTCAAGCCCTCGGAGATCTTCTTCGACAACCTTTTCCTGCCCTCGGGGGACGGGCTGTTTGGCGTCGGCTGGGACAAGCTTAACCTTGATCACTTCTACAGGCTGTTTGCGCAGGAAGGGTTCGCCCGGCCGATACTGAACTCCACGTTCTTCGCATCCGTCTCGGGTGTGCTTGCAACGCTGTTCGCGGCCATGAGCGGCTACGCCCTGGCGAAATATCGCTTCTGGGGTAGAGAGACCATCACCAAGCTGGTCCTCGCGGCGCTGGTCGTGCCCGGGGCGCTGCTTTTTGCACCGGTCTACCAGCAACTCTACTGGTTCGGCATGCTCGATAGTTACTCCGGGCTGATTATCCCAGCGTTGGCGCCGGCGTTCGGGGTCTACCTCTTCCGCCAAGCCACGATCAACTCCGTCCCTACCGAATTACTCGAGTCGGCGCGGATCGACGGATGCGGAGAGATCAAGATCTTCTTCACCTTCGTCCTGCCGCTGATCCGACCGATGATGGGCGCGTTTCTGCTGCTGACGTTCCTGGGGAGCTGGAACAACTTCATCGGCGCACAGATCGTGCTGCAGACCCCTGAGAAGATGCCGCTGGCCGTGGCGATCAACCAGCTCCGCGGGGTCTACGGCACGGATTACGGGCTGATCATGGCCGGGACCGTGGTCTCCATCCTGCCCGTGCTGGGGTTGTTCCTGCTGTTGCAGAAGGAGTTCCTGTCGGGCCTGACGGCCGGGGCGGTGAAAGGCTGATGTCCGCCGCACCCCTGTATGTCTTGGAGATGTTTGATACCAGGTGATGAGTGACTGAATATGATCGACGAAAAGCCCCTCTTATTGTCCGAGAAAGAATCCGATGGCGATGCAAGGCCTGCGGGACGGTTTACCAGGATCGACGGCGAGTCGTATTACACGATCCGCGACTACGATCGGCTTGAGCCGTTTCTGATCAGTGTCGTCAGCAACTCGGACCACTGGATGTTCGTCTCCAGCAACGGGGGGCTCACCACCGGCCGAGCCAACCCCTTGTGGGCCCTGTTCCCATACGACTCCGAGGACAAGCTCCATCAGTGCCACGGCCACACCGGGCCGCGTACGTCGTTGTGGGTCAAGCAGGGCGAACGGGGCCGTGTGCTCTGGGAGCCGTTCCGTGAATCGTCGCAGGACAATTACGCCGTCAGCCGCAACCTCTACAAGAGCGTGCTGGGTAATTCGTTGATCTTTGAGGAGGTCAACCACGACCTGTGCCTGACGTTCCGTTACAGCTGGTGCTTCAGCGAGAGGTTCGGCATCGTGCGGGACGCGGCGCTTGCCAATGCCGGCGACGGGCCGGCGTCTGTGAGGCTGATGGACGGGCTGTTGAACATCATGCCCCCGGGGATCTCCCCGCTGATCCATCAGCAACGCCACTGCCTGGCCGACGCGTACAAGCACTGCGAGGTGGATACGCAGACGGGGCTCGGGGTCTTCTCGCTGAGTTCGATGATCCTGGACCGCCCCGAGCCGGGCGAGACGCTGTACGCCACGACGGTCTGGAGCGCGGGTCTGCCTGATCCGACGGTCGTGCTGGACCCTGCTCAACTCACCGCGTTCCGCAAGCGAAGACGCATCAACCACGAGCGGATTCTCAAAGGTCGAAAAGGCGCTTACCTGTTGTCTGCGGACCTGACGCTTGAGCCGGGTCAGACGCGGAGCTGGCAGATCGTGGCCGACACCTCACAAACACAGTCTCAAGCGGTAGAAACGCGCCAGAGATTACGGTTCAGCAACGACCTGACGGAAGAGCTCATGGCGGACTGCCGACGGGGCAGTGAGAGCCTACTGCAAAACATAGCCAGCGCCGACGGGCTGCAGGAGACCGGCAGCCGGACCACGGATGCACACCACTTGGCCAACGTGCTTTTCAACAACATGCGCGGTGGTGTCTTCGACAACAACTACGATGTCGATCGGGACGACCTGATCCGGTTCATCGAAAAGCGGAACAAAGAAGTCGCCCAGCGCCAGGCAATTTTCCTCCAAGCGTTGCCGCAGACCGCACCGGTTCAGACGGTCCTCGAGCTGGCCGGGGGGCGAGACGACCCGGACCTGCAGCGCCTATGTTACGAGTACCTGCCGCTTTACTTCAGCAGACGCCACGGCGACCCGAGCCGGCCCTGGAACTTCTTCGACATCCGACTCCGCGATGACCAAGGGAACCGGGTGCTCTCATACCAGGGGAACTGGCGCGACATCTTCCAGAACTGGGAAGCGCTGTGCATGAGCTTCCCGGGGTTCCTCCCGAGTGTCATCGCCAAGTTCGTCAACGCCTCGACCGCCGACGGTTTCAACCCCTACCGGATCACCCGCGAAGGGATCGACTGGGAGACCGCCGAACCAGATGACCCGTGGAGCAACATCGGCTACTGGGGCGACCACCAGATCGTGTATCTGCTCAAGCTGCTGGAGGCGCTGGACCATTACTACCCCCAGGAGCTTACCGGGATGCTGGTAAAGGACGTCTTCAGCTACGCAGACGTGCCGTACACCATCAAGCCGTACCAGGAGATTGTGCAAAACCCGCGTGACACGATCACGTATGACACCGCCCGAGCGAATCGGGTCGACCAACGTGTCAGGCAACTGGGCGCCGACGGCCGGCTGTTGGTATCCGGCGAGGGCGGTGTCTACCACGTGAACCTGGCGGAAAAACTGCTTGTCCCGGCGCTATCGAAGCTGAGTAACCTCGTCGTGGATGGCGGGCTTTGGCTGAATACCCAGCGGCCCGAGTGGAACGACGCCAACAACGCCTTGGTGGGCAACGGCCTGTCGGTGGTCACGCTGTGCTACCTGCGGCGATACCTGGCGTTCTGTTCCCAGGTTGTCGGCCGTCTGCCAGAGGAGGGCGTGCCGATCACCCGGGAGGTCGCGGATTGGCTCGACCGGGTCTACTCAACGCTGCATGACCAACGGGCCATGCTCGAAGAGGTAACCCCAGCCGACGCCGACAGGATGACGCTGCTAAACGCGCTGGGCGGTGCGTTCAGCGACTACCGCCAGGCCCTGTACACCAACGGGCTCACGTGCAAAAACATCATCCCACGGGAGCGGCTCGTACGGTTGATCGAACTGGCGCTGCGATACGTCGACCACAGCATCCGAGCCAACCGGCGCGATGACGGGATGTACCACGCCTACAACCTCTTGGAAACCTCCCACACCCGTGATGTCGCAGGGGTCGGCCGTCTGTACGAAATGCTCGAGGGCCAGGTCGCAGCGCTCAGCAGCGGGATATTGAGTGACAGCGAGGCACAGACGCTGCTCAGCTCCCTGACCCGAAGCGCGCTGTACAGGCCGGACCAGGATAGCTACCTGCTTTATCCCGAACGTGAACTTCCGGCGTTCCTCGAGAAGAACACCGTGCCGCCGGATCGCGTCGGCCAATCTCCGCTTCTGCAGAAACTGATCGACGCCCACAACCACGATGTGCTCACGCGCGACGCCGAGGGGGTCTACCGATTCAACAGCAGACTCTACAACGTCAAGCAGCTCGACCAGACGCTCAAGACACTTGGCGCAGAGCACGAGTGGGCCGGATTAGTTCAGCGCGATGCGCCGCTGGTCCGCGACCTCTATGAAGACGTATTCAATCACAAAGCGTTCACCGGGCGGTCCGGCACGATGTATGGCTACGAAGGGCTCGGGTGCATCTACTGGCACATGGTCTCGAAGCTGCTCCTGGCCGTGCAGGAATGCTACTGCAACGCCGTCAAGCAAGGGTCGGACCCGGAACAGATTCGCTCGCTGGCCGACGCCTACTACCGGGTCCGTGGCGGGCTGGGTTTCAACAAAACCCCGGCGGAATACGGCGCGTTCCCGACCGACCCCTACTCACACACGCCGGGCTTCGCCGGGGCTCGTCAGCCCGGGATGACCGGCCAGGTGAAGGAAGAGGTCCTCACACGCATGGGCGAGCTGGGCGTGGTAGTCAGGCAAGGGCGTATCCGGTTCACCCCCACGCTGATCCGTGAAGCGGAATTCCTCCGGATCGAATCCCGCTTCCACTACTACGGGGTTGACGGGCAAGCCGGGACGATCGAGCTGCCGGAGGGCTGCATCGGCTTCACCTTCTGCCAGGTCCCGGTGGTCTACCTACTGACCGAAGCACAGGCATCCGTCACCATCACGCTCGACGACGGCCGGGCAACCACGATCGAAGGCGACACCCTGCCCGCAGACACATCGAGACTGATTTTCGATCGGGCGGGACGGGTTACACGCATCGACGTTTCAATCCCGAAAAGCCTGGTCACGTATTAGCCTGCGCTCGGTGACAATAGATCGATATCTGAGCAAGGCGCCCTCTGGGTGCTGACAACCGTAGCGGCCAACCCAACCGCCGATGAGCATTTGTCCGTCCGGTGAATCCGTACGGCTACGCCCACCTCTTGCCGACGCGGCACGCGGGATTTATATGAACACGCCGGCTTACATCGTCCCGCAGCTGGTGCCCGAGTTGCCGATCTACACCATCCGCTACGTTCCCGACCCAAGCCCCGACCCCGGGCAGCCGCTGGAGTGACGGCGGGGGGCTGGCGTTTTGGGGATACCGACGCCTACGCAAGAAACAGAATCCACATCACTTGATTTTGAACCGGTCTGAACACAGGGTAAACTCGCCACTTAATCACCTCGGTACGTAACCGGGCAATACATATGGGAAATGTCAGATGAAACGATTTCTGGGTCACATCACATCCACTTACCCGATGGCGCTCGTTCTCGCTTCCGTGCTTGGCCTTGGCGCATGCCGAAGTGCGCCCGAGTCCGACAACTCCGAAGCCGCCGGGCCGGCGCCGATTGATGTCGCAGCCGAGTTCATCCAGGCCTTGCGGTCACAAGACGTGGATGCGATCAAGGCGATGCTCGCAGAATTCGAAGGTGTCCCCGCGGGTGCGTACGCAGACGAACACCGCGACCTTGCACGCGCCGCTGAGTACTTCGGGTCGGGTAAAGCGTTCTTGATCCCGATCGAGGGCTATGTGATCGGTGATTACGCCGTGGTCGCGGTGGATGAGCGATCCGGCAGCACGCCCGGCCGAGTCCGCGACCTCGATCCGTTTTATCTGATCCGGCAGGACGGGGCCTGGCGAGTGATGCCCGAGCCAACGAGCTACGACGACTGGCCGGTGTTATCGCAGGAAGCACTGGAAATCTACGGACAGTTGAAGCGGTGGTTCGATCGTGAAGATACTCGGTTGCGTGACAAAGCTGCGGGCGTCGATTTCGAACCGTGGCAGACAGGCGGATAATTACCGTTCCCCAACCGACTCTGTGTCAGCGTATCGATATTCCACGGGCGTTCGAACGCGGTGTGTCGGCGAAGAACTAGCGCTCGTAGTCTCGCTATCGCTGGACGAGCCGACCGAAAGCCTCCTGATGCGATCCATCCGTATCGTAATGACGGTATAGGCACAAATAAACGCCGGCGAACCACGAGAGGCTCACCCGGCGTTTTTCGGTCACAGCAGCGGGCTGAACAGGGCGGCGGCGCCTTCGGCGTATTGTTTGAAGACGGGGCGTTTGCGCCAGGCGCTCAGGACGACCGGCTCGCACTGGCTGAGGTAGCGCTGCTGGGCGAAGCGCAGGTGCTGGGTAATCTGCGGGCCGTAGAGCAGGACGTTGACCTCGAAGTTGAGGTAGAAGGACCGGATGTCGAGGTTGGCTGAGCCCAGCAGGGCGAAGGCGTCGTCGACGGTGATGGTCTTGGCGTGGAGCATGCCGCCGGCGTAGGTGTGGATGTTGACGCCGGCCTCGAGAAGCGACTGGTAGTAGCTCCTGCCCGCCGCCGCGACGAGGGGGTGGTCGGATTTCTTGGGCACGATCAGGTCGACCTGAGCGCCGCGGTCGGCGGCCATCGACAGCGCCAGCATCGTCGGCTCGTCGGGGACAAGGTACGGCGTGGTCATGATGATGTGGCGCTGCGCGGCGCTAAGCGCGGCGATCAGGACACGGCGGAAGGACTCGCCCTGATGGTTGGGCCCGGTGGGGACGACCTGTGCAGCGATCTCGCCGGTGTGTTCAAGCGGTGGGAACAGGTCCTCGCCGGTGAGGGGTTGATCGGTCTCGAACGCCCAGTCCTCACAAAAGAGTTGCTGCAACTGCGAGACGACCGGGCCGGTAAGCCGGGCGCTGAGATCGACCCATTTCCCCGCGTGCTTGTGGCCGTAGTCTTCGTTGACGGCGTTGTGGCTGCCGGCGTAGGCGATCGTGCCGTCAACAACGGTGACTTTTCGGTGGTTGCGCAGGTCGATCCGCGCCAGTTTTCTGCGCCACGGCGAGGCGGGGAGCATGTCGTGGACCTCGACGCCGTGGGACAACAGATCGTCGTGGAGCGTGCTGCGGAAGAAAGCGCGTGACCCGGCGGCGTCTGCGAGGAGCCTGCACGCGACACCGCGCTTGCGTGCGCGGATCAGCGCGTCGGCGAGGCGCTGGCCTACGTCGTCCGGCCTGAAGATGAAATACAGCAGGTGCGCGTGGTGCTTGGCTTCGTCGATGTCGCCGGCCATGCGCTCGGTGAGCGCGTCGGCGTTGGGGATGAGTTCGGCGTCGTTGCCGGCGATGATCGGGTTGCCGCTGATGCGTTCGGCCTGGAGGATCATGTTCCGCTGCTGCGGGTCGATCTCGGGCCGGACGACGTGCCGGGCAAGCTGCTTAGGGTCATGACGTGACCGGGCCTGCGCCACAGCCAGGCGGTGCGTGCGTGCGCGGCGTCTGCCCAGGTAGTTCACGCCCAGCAGCAGGTAGACGACCAGCCCGACCTCGGGGAGGAAGAAGATCAGCACCAGCCAGGCCGTCGCGGTGGTCGGCTCGAAACGCCGGCGCAGGATCACGGCGGCCATGACGATCCGTATGGTCCACTGAGCAAGCGGTATCAGAAGCAGCCAGGACATACGCTTAGCCCCCAAGGTGAGGCATCAGGCTATCAGGTTAAGAGGGTATCTAAAAGCAACGGTGTGCCGGGGAGCGCGAAACCGCAAGCGGTATCCGTGGCAAGCGTGCGCCTGATCGAGGCCTTTTATGTCGCGGCGCACAGCCCTCGGGTCAGGGACACGGCCAGATGATCGCAGACGACCGACAGGTTGACGTTGGACGCCAGGTGACGCTGGGCCTGCTCGGCCGCGTCGATCACGGCAAGCCAGGGGGAAAGCGCCGCCTCCGAGCCGATCGGGTCATCGCGGTCGCATCGTTGTGCCCCTTCGGCGATGCGCCTTCGGGCGCGCGTGGCGATCAGCGACCACATCAGGTCCGCGCCTTGCTTGTTGGCCGACTCCTTGGACGCGCCGGCGTGGGCGTCGACCCAGTCCTTGGCGAACGTGTCGATAAACTGGAAGATCTGTTGACCCAGGTCGGCGACGGGCCGGCCCTCGGCGATCTGGTCCAGCGCCGGGTACAGGCTATCTGTCCACGCCAGAAGACCAAAACGCACGATCAACTGCGCCCGACCGAGGCTGCCGCCGGCGAACTCGACCAGGTTGTCACGCTGTGTCTTGGGCAGATCGTCCGCGTGCTTGTCACACCAACGCTCGATCGCCTCGTCAGACAGCGGCGCGAAAGCGATGCGCAGGCAGCGGCTTCGGATCGTCGGCAGCAGCCGGTCTTCGTTGCCGGTCACCAGGATGATCGTCGTCCCGGCGGGGGGTTCTTCGAGGGTCTTCAATAGCGCGTTCTGACCGGCGGGGTTCAACAGTTCGGCCTCGTCAACGATAAAGACCTTGCCCCCCCCGAGTTTCGCGGCGAGGTTGGTTGGCTCGATCAACGCCCCACGCAGCACCTCGACGGGGATCCGTGTGAGTTTGCGGTCGCGGATCGTTTTCTCGTCGCTGTAGCGGGCCAGTTCCTTGCGGATGACGTGCAGGTCCGGGTGCGGCGAGGTCAGCCCGAGGGTGTCGTCGGGGGCAGAATCCTCAGGCTGATCCGAATCGGGTGCGATGTTCGTCAGGAGCTTGCACGACCGGCACGAGCCGCAGGCGGTGATCTGCCCGGCCAGATCGGTCACGCGGTCCTGGCACAAAAGCACACGGGCGTAGGCCAGCGCAGTGGTGAACTTCCCGACCCCGACCGGGCCGTGGAAGATGTACGCGTGGTGGCGTCGGCCGGTGGTCAGTTGCCTCGCCAGCATGTCCAGCGCGTTGGGTTGCCCAAGGACACGATCCATCAGGGCATCTTAGCAAATCGGTGCGGCAGGTCCCGGACGATCTGTTACAATCACGGGCCCTGAAAGCACCCACGGTGAGGCGTCTATGTCCATCCCCAGCGGCCCGTTTGCTCGACCCGCGTCCCAGGCTGATCCCGGCCTGGGCTGGCCTGTATGGTCGGCGGTGGCGGTGTTTGTGATCGGGCTGGTCGTGATCGGCCTGGTAGGTTTGTCTGTTGGGACAGGCGGGCAGGCTCAAACGCCCCAGCCCTCCGATCTCGTGGCGGAGGCCGGCCCGACCGCGGATGAGGCGCAGACACCGACCGCCCAGCAGCCCAAACCGCCCGCACCGCTGGGCAAGACCTTCCTCACACCCGCCGGCCGCAGCCCGATCCCGCAGCCCGGCGAGGGCATCACCAACCCCTTCCCCGCCGTCGAGCTGCCTTCCGAAGATCAGGCCGACGCCCACGATCAGCCGCCCGCACCCCAAGGCCCCGTCCCATGGACCGATGCCCATCAATACCTCGGCCAAACCATCACCGTTAATGGCACGATCCTCGACACCAACAACATCGGCCAGATATGTTTCCTCAACTTCGACCCCGACTGGCAGGACAAGTTCTACATCGCCATGTTCAATTCGGCGTTCGAACTCCTGCCCGACCCGCCCGAGGACCACTACCTCAACAAGACCCTGTTGATCACCGGCCAGGTCACCCTGCACAGGGGCCGGCCGCAGATACAAGTTCGTGACCTTACGCAGATCGAAGTCGTGGAGTAAGCCGAACTTCCCCCGGGGCGGCAACGGCGTTTCCTGGCAGCGCAAACGCCAACAGACCAAAGCCTCCAACCTCAACCAGATCGAGACCCTCCAATGACTTCCGGAAGTTCAATCCCCGCCCCTGGATGTAAACCAGGAAATGCAGACCAACCACTCCGTGTGGCCATCATCGGCGCCGGACCCGCCGGGTTCTACGCCGCCGATCACCTGCTCAAGCGGGACGACCTGAACATCGAAGTCGACATGTTCGACCGCCTGCCCACGCCCTTCGGCCTGGTGCGTCACGGCGTGGCGCCAGACCACCTCAAGATCAAAAACGTGACCAAGGTCTTCGACCGCACGGCGCAGAACCCAAAGTTCCGCTTCTTCGGCAACGTCACCTGCGGTGAGCACCTGACCCCGGCCGACTTCCGTGACTACTACCACCAGATCGTCTACACCGTCGGCGCCCAGACCGACCGGGCGCTGGGCATCGACGGCGAAGATCTGCAAGGCTCCCACTCGGCCACCGAGTTCGTCGCCTGGTACAACGGCCATCCCGATTACCGCGACCTTAAGTTCGACCTGTCCCAGCCCACCGTCGCCATCGTCGGCATGGGCAACGTTGCCGTCGACGTCGCCCGCATACTCTGCCGCACGGTTGACGAACTTAAAGAGACCGACATCGCCGACTACGCGCTGCAGCAGTTGGCGCAGAGCAAGGTCAAGCACGTAGTCATGCTCGGTCGGCGCGGCCCGGCCCAGGCGGCGTTCAGCCTGCCGGAACTGAAGGAATTGGGCAAGATGCACGACGCCCAGGTTCGCGTCCTGCCCGAAGAGGCCGCGCTCGACGACCTGACGAAAAAGCACATGGTCGAGAAACCCGACGCCACGGCGCAGAAGAAAGTGGATCAGCTACAGCAAGTGGCCGCCGCGCCGGACGCCGGCAAGTCGCGCGACCTGACCATCCGCTTCCTTGTCTCGCCGATAAATATCACCGAATCAGACGGCCGGGTCGCCGGCGTCGATATCGTCCACAACGAA
This sequence comes from Phycisphaeraceae bacterium, assembly GCA_029260655.1. Classification (GTDB taxonomy): domain Bacteria; phylum Planctomycetota; class Phycisphaerae; order Phycisphaerales; family Phycisphaeraceae; genus JAJRRS01. The sequence goes on along the minus strand of JAJDCU010000021.1, from coordinate 99,770 downwards.
CTCTACGAGACCGACAACGGCACCATGCGCCCGCGCGCTACCGAGAAAACAGAACACCTCGACTGCGGCCTGATCTTCCGAAGCGTCGGGTACCTGGGTGTGCCCCTTGAGGGTGTCCCCTTCCATGACAAGTGGGGCGTGATCCCCAATGAGAAAGGCCGGGTCACCAGCGATGAATCATCGAAAGAGCCGCTCGTAGGCGAATACTGCGCCGGGTGGATCAAGCGCGGGCCGTCGGGCCTGATCGGCACCAATAAGGGCTGTGCTATCGAGACCGTCCAGTGCATGCTCGAAGACGTCAAGGCCGGCAACCTGCTTCAGCCCGAGTACCCCACCGCCGATGCCGCCGAACACCTTATCCGCCAGCGTCAGCCCGTTTTTTTCAGCTACGACCACTGGCGTTCGCTGGACGAGCACGAACTCAACCTCGGCAAAGAGGCCGGCCGGCCGCGCGTGAAGCTCACAACGGTTCAGTCGATGCTCGAAGTGCTGGGCAAGTAGCGAAGCACGCTTTTTATCTGCGCTTTAGTCCCTCAACTCCCGGCTCTGCCGGGGGATCGGGTTACTTGATCGCACAACCCCCAGCAAAGCCGGGGCCTGAGGGAAAGATCGTGTCGTGCCCCGGCCAAAGTTCGTGTGGTAAGCTGGCGGCGACATGAGCCAAGCCACCCCCTACAACGCCACGTTGATCGAGCGTGAAGACATTCACGACGCGCTGGCCATCTTCAAGTTCCAACTCGACTCGGGCCAGGAACTGGACTTTAAGCCCGGCCAGTACACAACCCTGGGCCTGGTCGACCCCGATGCTCCGCCACCGAATCCCAACTCCCCGGCGTCACGCAAAAAAGGTCCCAGGCTTATCCGACGGGCCTACTCCATCGCGTCCTTGCCAAAGTCAAAATCGCATCTGGAGTTCTACATCGTCCGCATCAACGAGGGCAAGTTCACACGACTGCTCTGGCAGCTCAAGCCCGGCGATCCCGTTTTCATGGACCACAAGATCAAGGGCACGTTCACACTCGACGGCATCCCCGACGGCAAAGACCTGGTCATGGTCGGCACCGGCACCGGCGTCGCGCCCTTCTGGTCCATGCTCAACACCTACCGAAACACCGGACGATGGCGCAAGCTCATCCTGCTCGACGGCTGCCGATACATCAAGGATCTGGGTTACTACGACCAGCTCACCAGGATCGCCGACGAAGACGACTCGATCATCTACCTCCCCACCGTCACTCGCGAGCCCGACGACGCGCCCTGGCAGGGTTTGCGCGGCCGGGTCCACGGCATCCTCGAACCCGAACAATTCGCCAAACTCACCGGCGTCAACCTCGACCCCGACCGGTGCCACATCCTCCTCTGCGGCAGCCCCCAGATGATCGACCAGGCCACCGAAAACCTCGGCAAGCTCGGCTTCATCACCAGGGACCGCGACCACCCCGACGGCAACATCCACTTCGAGCGGTATTGGTGATTCATTTAGTCCGTGTTATCGTAGCGCCATGCTTCACAAACCGAAAAAAACCGCGCCTGAGCCCTATTTCAGCGCAGCGATTGACCTACTTCATCAGGTGGCGTTATTTATTCGTAATGAGGCGGATACGATCAGCCCAGAACAGTTGTCTGATCTTGGCGACGCGATCCATAACATCCCCGAGTCTCTGATCGAATACGGCTACTACTTTGACGAAAAGAAAATCCGGGAACTATACCTTCCGATCTATGACGCCAAGTGGGCGAAGTCAGAGGGAGATTTCTGTTTATCTCGACGTCTTGACGGAGCGATCTCGAATGTCAAGGCGTGGCTTGGCGATCTTTGACGCCTCGCCGCGGGGCCATGCTATGATCTGACACATGAACTACCGCCTGCTTGGGATCGATCTGGACGGCACGCTGCTTTGCCCGCAGGGCGAGATCAGCCGTGACAACCTCGATGCGATCGGCGATGCGCAGGACGCGGGCCTGACGGTGGTCCCCTGCACCGGGCGGAGCTGGCGCGAGTCCAGGCTTGTGTTGGATCATGTCCCCGGCCTGGGCGTGGGGGTTTATGTCACCGGCTCAACGATCGCGGATACGGCGACCGGTCAGACCCGCCACTTCACCGCGTTTGAGCCCGACACCGCCGCCGGGCTTATCGACCTACTCAAGGACGAGCCCGAGGCGGTCCTGGCTTTCCGTGAGCACAACCGCGTCGGGCACGAGTACCTGGTCACCGGCAACGGGGAACTGACCGACAACAGCAAATGGTGGTTCAAGTACACCGGCGCGATCGTTAAGACCCAGCACGACGTGACCCCGGGCGACCTGGAACACACGCTGCGCATCAGCATGGTTGCGACCGGTTCACGCACGCCCGACCTTTTGCAGAAGGTCAACGAGCGTTTCCCCGGCCAGGTCGAGGCCCACGGCTTCGCCGCGATCCAGTCGCCCAACCCGGACAAGGCCGTACACATCCTCGAGGTCTTCCCGCCAGGCGTGGACAAGTGGCACGGCCTGACCCGGGTCGCCGATGACATGGGCCTAAGCGCCAGCCAAGTCGCGGTCATCGGCGACGAGATCAACGACATCGCCATGCTCCAGGCCGCCGGCTGCGCGATCGCCATGGAGAACGGCGCCGACGCCGCCAAACAGCACGCCGCTTATGTGACCAAACCCAACCACGACCACGGCGTCGCCCACGCCATCCGACAGATCCTTGATGGGAACTGGTAGACCGGCCGCTTTTTCTTCTTGACGGGTGTTCTCGGCGTGCTCAAGCGTCACGCGGCGATTATGTGCGCACGGATGCGTACCGCTGCCAACCCAAATCGTGCATCACCTCAAAATATTTTCCGCGCCTGTCCCCGCTGAACTTACGGCGATCTAAGCGGGCCGCCGCGTCGCACCCGTGCGCACGGCGGCGACGTTTCGCCCAAGTATGGAGGCCCGTTTTTTTTCGGGCCCCCGACATAGTGGTTAGCGGGCTTTGACCCCCCTCGAGTTCTCAGGCATTAAAAGGGTGAGGACTGTCGAGCTCCCCCGCCCCCTGAAGTTGGCCCAGGATGTATCGGGCGACTCCGTGGATTGGGCGGGGGCTTGTGGGGGCACCCGGGCCGGCCACGACGGATACGCGATGCGCCCACCGACCTCACCCCGCTGAGGCGCGCCGCCCGCACGTCCCAGGCCCTCCACTATCTTTTTCAAGCCAACAGGCAGAAGAAGATAACCGCGAAGAGACGAAGGACACGACACAAGACGTAGACGCCAGACAGAAAAATGAAATAAACCAGCTCACTTCCCTTTGCTGCGGCACCATCTCTCCGACGTAGCGCCGCAACTTGTCGCGTCTTGCGGCATCAACGCGCTCGTACCGATCGCCTAAGCGATATATTACCAGTCGTCTCGTGACGCACGGCGGGCCCTGCGGAGCGTTGCCCCGCAGCTTTCACTGACCGCTACGATTGGATTTCGTGATCACGGGGGGCGATCTACTGCCCGACTTCTTGATCGATCATCAGGACCAACCGGTCCTGGATGGCCTTGAGATCACGGTTGCTGATGGGGGGGGCGAAGCCGTTGAACAGGAAGCTGAACACGGTGGTGCGCGGCGGCTTTTCGGGGTCGTTGGGATCGGTGATGACCAGGTACCCCGAGAGGCTGGAGACCCCGCGGATGTACCCGCTCTTACCGTAGACCCAGTGCCCGGCGGGGAGTTTCTTGAACCGGCCCGAGAGCGTGCCGTTGCCCTCGCGGGCTTGGTCGTCGATCTTGCCGCTGTACGACAGGCTGTTTTTGAAGGTCAGGCCAACCTGTTCGTCTTGATGCATGGCGTACAGCAACTCGGCGAGGATGCGCGCGGTGACCTTGTTGTCCCGGCTCAGCCCGCTTCCGTCGGCGATGGTGGCGCCGGCTGCGAGGGTGCCCAGGCGCTTGGTCAGGGCGTGACGAACCGCGGCCGCGCCGTTGTCCCAGTTGCCCGGCGTCCCGGTGAGGGCAAAACCCATCCGCTTGATCAACGATTCGGCAAACAGGTTCTGCGAGTCCTGGTTGGTGCGTTTGAGCACGGCCGGCAGGAGCGTTTCGACGCGGAAGATCGGCCGGGCGCTGGGGGCGTGCTCGCTCACGGAGAGACGGTCGATGCGGTCAACGGTGATCCCGGCCCGCTCCAGCCTCAACTTCAGGAGCTGAGCGAGGTAGGTCGGCGGGTCGTGCAGGGTCACCAAGACCGGGGTGTAAAACTTGGTCTTGACGGTGCCGCGGAACGTGATCTCGTTGGTCCCGGACTTGCGGTCGACCCAGAACGAGTCGGCCTTGCCGGTGGTGGCGCTGTTGAAGGTCGAGAGGAAAGGCGACTCGGGGTAGATCGAGATAATAGGCCCGGCCCCCCGGACCGATGCGGGAGCGGGCAGCACGTGCAGGCAGTTGTTGTGGAAGTTGATCCCCGCGACCTGGGCGCAGTAGTACTGGTTCAATTGCCCGATCGGCCAACTGGGGTGGACACGCTGCTGGTCGAAGACGTGGTCGTCGATGATCAACCGGCCAAGCGCGGTGACCCCGGCCTGTTTCACGGCCTGGACCCACTGATCCAGCAGTTGCTCGGCCTTGAGGTCTTGTTGACCCAGCAGCACCGGGTCGCCCAGCGCCGGGTCGCCGTCGCCGGTGATCAAAAGGTCCGGCTTGTTCCCGGGCGCGGCGGGGGCGATCAGACCCAACTCGGTGCGGAATACGAAGTCCTTGCCCAGCACGTCCAGCGCCGTGGCCGTGGTCAGCAGCTTCATGTTACTGGCGGGGATCATCGGCTCGTCGGCGCGGATCTCGGACAGCACCTCGCCGGTGTCCGCGTCGATCACGCAGACCGCGTAGCGGGTGCTGCGCAGGTCCCGGCTCTCGAGGAGTTGGCTCAGACCCCCGTCCAGCGAAGCCGCGGACGACCGAGAGCCTGTCGCCAGCGACAGACCCACGGCGAATATCAAGATCGGGATGATTTTACGGGTCAAACAGCCGCCCTCGCTTGTGTGCGGGCACATCCTAGCTCAACCCAACAGATCGGGCCAACGGGCTCACCGTCTCCAGTAAGCGCGCCGCTCGACGGAGCGCAGCAGGTAGGATTGCCCCTTAGGCCCCTCATACCGCAGCAGGATGTTCAGCATGGGCGGGTCGGCGGCGAACCAGTAGTGCTCCTGCCAGCCGGGAGCCACATCAAGCACCAGATGGTGCGCTTCCATCGCCCCGGCTGGCAGTTCCAGTGTTTCCCTGCCGCGGTACCGCACGAGCGCCACGCCCGCGGCCAGTTCATTCGGCGGTGTCAGGTGTGTGTCGGTCTGTTCGCGCAGCAACTGCAATTCAAGGGTCTTAGGCGGGTCGTTAAACGGATATCCCCGCAGGATCAGCGTCAGCGCATCGTGGAACGCGAAGTTCTGCCTTGGCGTCAGTTCGCCGGCCCGCTCGCCCTCATCGGGGAAGTAGCTGTGCTGACGCCAACTCAGCGTCCCCGCGTGGTTGATGTATTGCTTGAACGTCGCGCCGCAGTCTTCCAGTGAGCCCATGTCGATCTTGAGGCTCTTAAGGTCATCCGTCCCGATGTAGGCCATCGTCGAGTAGTGGTAGGTGTACGCCTGGGTGGGGATGTCATCGCGGACGTGGTGCTTGAAAACCGCCCGGCCCGTTCCATCAGCGCTCTTGGTGAACGTCTTGGCGCTGGCGTGTTCTTTGTTGGTGAGGATGCGCGCGGTGTAGTCGCGCCGCTTGCCGTAGATCGTGCGGGTGGCGTCGTAGATGGCGTACTCGGCCAGGCCGTCGTACCAGACCGGATCGTCGCGCCAGGCGCGGGTGAAGTCGGCGAAGGGGTCAGCCGGCGGGTCAGGCGGTTGCGCCGATGCGTGGGGCAGGCAGGTCAGCGCGAGGATCAGGCAGGCGGCGGGCGTGTAGGTTTTCATGCCGGGATTGTAGGCTCGGCGGCGGCCGGTTTCCTAGGGGGTTTCGCCCCCGAGCATCCTCTCATACAGCCCCGTGTACCCGCGGTGCATGCGATCCTGGGTGAACTCGGCCAGCAGCTTTTCACGTCCTGCCAGGCCCATCGCCCGGCGTTTGGCGGGGTCTTGCAGAAGTTCAAGGAGGTTACTCGACAGGGCGCGGTCGTCACCGCGGGGCGACAGCAGCCCGGTCACGCCGTGTTCGACGACTTCGCCGTTGCCCCCCACATCGGTCGCAGCGATCGGGAGCCCGGCGGCCATCGCCTCCAGCAGCGTCACGGACAGCCCCTCGCTCTGGCTGGAGAGCATGAACACATCCGCCGCGGGCAGGAGCTGTGCAACGTCGTCGCGGACGCCCAGGAACTCGACATGGTGGTGAATACCCAACTCGGCGGAGAGCGTCTCGATCGCCTGCCGCTCATCGCCGTCGCCGATCAGGCACAGCCGGGCGGTGGGGGCCTGTTCGATGACGCGCACAAAGGCTTTGACCGCGGTCCGGTGGTCCTTGACCGGATGAAACCGCGCGACCTGCATGACCAGCGGGGTGTCATCATCCAGGTTCAAAAGCCCCCGCGCCTGGGCGCGTGTGTTTTCGTCGGCCGTGGGGTAGGTGTCCGGGTCGATCCCGTTGTGGATCACCTCGATCCTTCGGCCATCGATCCCCTCGTTGTCGATCAACGCCTGGCGTATGAACCTGCCCACGGCGGTGACGCGGTCTGACCGCTTCAGCAGCCAGCGGTTGGCGAGCACGCGCTTGAGTTTGCGCTCATCCGGGTAGTGCCGGCCGTGTTCGGTGAACAGTACCGGCGGGGACGCGCCCAGCCCGCGGGAGATCGAGGCATAGAAGAACGGCGTGTATTGGTGGGCGTGCAGCAGGTCGATTTGGTAGTGCTTGATCGCCGCCTTGATCCGGCGCGCTACGGCAAAGTCCAGCCCCGGTTTTCGGCCCAGGTCGACGACCTCAAAGCCCTCGCTGGCAAGCTCCGCGCCCATAGGCCCGGCCTGATCCAGGCACAAAAACACGCAGCGGTATCGCCCACGCAGCTTCCGCGCCAGGTCCGCGGCGAGGATTTCCGCGCCGGCGCGGTGCAGCCGGTGCATCACGTGTCCGATCGTAGGCTGAGCTTGATCCATGCGGGTGGCCGTGAGATGTTAAGCGATCACGGGGAATGCATATGATCGGCCAAGTGTATGTTATTTCTTTACATACCATGTTTTATCACCCGCATTCGCCGGGAATAGCCTGGACTTGAGATGAGACTTGCCAAGATGTTAAGAATTAGCTATATTGATAGATCACCGATCAGATATTAGCGTTTCTTATTATATAAGTGTGTACTCGTTTGATGCAGACGCTCCGCCTCTTTGCCGACGTTGTCCGCTGTCACAGCTTCTCGCAAGCCGCGGAGCTGCACGGGATCAGCCAGTCGGCCGCCAGTCAGCGGATCGGCCAGTTGGAGAAAAAACTGGGGGTGACGCTGCTGGATCGGTCGGTTCGGCCTCTGGGATTGACGCAGGCGGGGGTGTTGTTTGCCGGGGGGTGCGAGGAGCTGATCCAGCGATACGACCAGCTCGAATCGAAAGTCGCTGGGATGCACAAGGCCCCCGAGGGCGTGGTGCGGGTGATGGCGATCTACTCCGCGGGGATCGACCTGCTTAGCCGGGTCCGCCAGCGGTTCGAGGACGGGCACAAGAAGATCACCGTCGAGATCCGTTACGAGCGCCCCGAACACGTCTACCGCGCGGTCCGCGAGAACGAGTGCGACCTGGGGATCGTGTCGTACCCCGAGCGTTGGCGGAAGGTGGATACGATCCCGCTCCGCGACGAGGCGATGGTGGTGGTCTGCGGCCCCGGGCACGAGCTGGCGCGGAAACAGAGTGTGAGCGTCGGCGACCTGGCGGACTCTCAGATGGTGACGTTCGACACGGACCTGCCGGTGGGCAGGCGTATCCGTGAGTACTTCAAAGCCAACGGCGTCAAGCCGAGGATCACCAACGTCTTCGACAACATCGACACGATCAAGGGGGCGCTGGCTGTAACCCAGCAGATATCGATCCTCCCCGACCGCGCGGTGGTCCGTGAGGTGGCGGCGGGGACGCTGGCGTCGGTGGCGATGACGCCCAAGCTGGTGCGCCCGCTGGGCGTGATCTTCCGCCGAAGGGCCCGCAACGGCTGTGCGTTCGCCCCGGCTGTTCAGGCGTTCGTGGACTTCCTCGTCGCGCACGCCGGATCGGACGAAACCGCGCACGACTCGCTCAATACTCAACCACTTACCACAACAGGGGTGCACCCATGACCCCGTTTGAGGATATGCGTATGCAACCCAGCGCCCAGGCTTCTTCCCGGGGCTTACCCGTGGGTCCGCCAGGGGATTTACCGCAGGCAAAGCGCCCGGCCCGGTCCCCGGGATTCCCCCAGGCCGACGGTCTTTACGATCCAAGCTACGAGAAAGACGCCTGCGGGGTGGGTTTCATCGCGCACGTCAAGGGCCATAAGAGCCACGGGATCGTCGAGGACGCGATCACAATGCTTAAGCGGATGGACCACCGCGGCGCATGCGGCTGCGAGGCGAACACCGGCGACGGCGCGGGGATCCTCACGGCACTGCCCCACGGTTTTTTGCGTAAAGCCGCCGACCGCGACGCGGGGATCAAGCTCCCCGAGGCCGGTCTGTTCGGCGCCGGCAACGTGTTCCTACCGCGCGACCCCAAGCAACGCGAGGCCTGCAAGGAAGTGGTGGCGCGAGTGGTTGCCGAACAGGGCCAGCAACTGCTTGGCTGGCGCGAGTTGCCGGTGGATCCTGAAGGTGCGGACGTGGGTCCGACCGCGCGATCGACCGAGCCGTACATGGAGCAGCTTTTTGTCGGCGGCGCAGACGGTGTCCACGGCGACGCGCTGGAGCGACAACTCTACATCATCCGCAAGCGCGCCAGCCGGATGATCCGCGGCGACGAATCACTTTCCGAGGCGAAATACTTCTACGTCTGCAGCCTGTCAACCAAGGTGATTATCTACAAGGGCCAGCTCACCAGCGGGCAGGTCATGCCTTACTACCCCGACCTCCAGGACGAGCGGTACATCAGCCACCTGGCGATGGTGCATTCGCGGTTCAGCACGAACACGTTCCCCAGTTGGGACCGCGCCCAGCCCTGCCGGTTCATGAGCCACAACGGCGAGATCAACACGCTCAAGGGCAACGTCAACTGGGTCGCCGCCCGCGAGGGGTTGATGAAAAGCGACCTGTTCGGCGACGACTTGCAGAAGCTGTTCCCGATCGCCGAGCCGGACTGCTCGGACTCGGGCAACTTCGACAACGCCCTTGAGATGCTGCTGCTGACCGGCCGATCGCTTCCCGAGGCGGTGATGATGATGATCCCCGAGGCTTGGGAGAATCACGAGTCGATGCCGGTGGGCAAGCGTGCGTTTTATGAGTACCACTCGGCGCTGATGGAGCCTTGGGACGGCCCGGCGTCGGTGGCGTTCACGGATGGCAAGCACATCGGCGCGGTGCTGGACCGCAACGGCCTGCGCCCAAGCCGGTACTACGTCACAGACGACGACCGGGTGATCATGGCGTCAGAGGTCGGTGTGTTGGATGTGGACCCGTCGAAGGTGAAGTACAAGGGCCGGCTCCAGCCCGGGCGTATGTTCCTGGTGGATTTCGAGCAGGGCCGGATCATCGCCGACGAAGAGATCAAGGGCGAGATGGCGTCGTCGCGGCCGTACGGCCGGTGGCTGCAGACCCAGCGGGTCGAACTTGCCGACCTACCCGCGCCAGGCCCCGACCAGCTCGATTGGGTCGACCCCGATGCGCTGATGCCGCTGCTCCAGGCGTTTGGCTACACCGTCGAGCACATGCACATGGTGTTGGTGCCGATGGTGCGTCAGGCCAAGGAGGCGATGGGCTCGATGGGCAACGACCAGGCGCTGGCGGTGCTGTCAGATAAGCCCCGGATGCCTTACGACTACTTCAAGCAGATGTTCGCACAGGTGACCAACCCGCCTATCGACCCGCTGCGTGAAGAGATCATCATGTCGTTGCAGACGTTCATCGGGCCGGAGGGCAACCTCCTCGAGACGACCGAGCAGCAGTGCCACCGGCTCCAGTTGCCCCAGCCCGTCCTGACCAACAAGCAACTGGGCGCGATCAAGCACCTCAAGCACCGCGGCTGGCGTTCGCTTGTGATCGACATCACCTACGACCGACAAAGCGGCGTGGATAACCCCGGCGGCGCTCTGACCGACGCGCTGGACAGCATCTGCAAACAGGCCACCGAGGCGATCGAGCAGGGGTATCACCTGATCGTCCTGTCGGACCGGAGCGTCGGCGACGGCCGGGTCGCGGTCAGTTCGTTGCTGGCGACCGCCGCGGTGCACCACCACCTGGTCCGCGCCCACGCGCGGACGAAGATCGGGCTGGTCGTCGAATCCGGCGAGGCTCGCGAGGTGCACCACTTCTGCGTGCTCTTCGGCTACGGCGCGGATGCGGTGAACCCGTACCTGGCGTTCGAGGCGCTTAACTGGCTGCGTGAACGCGGCACGTTGAGCAAGACGATCTCGCGTGAGAAGGTCATTAGGAACTACACAAGATCGGTCAATAAGGGCCTGTTGAAGGTGATGTCCAAGATGGGGATCTCGACGCTGGCCAGCTACAAGGGCGCGCAGATCTTCGAGGCGCTGGGGCTTGACCATCAGGTGATCGACCGCTGCTTCACCGGGACCGCCAGCCGGCTCAAGGGCGCGGGGTTCGGCGTCTTGGCCGAGGAGGCGCGGCGCCGTCACCGCCTTGGGTTCCCCGACCGCGCGGGCGTACGTCTGCCGCAGCTGCCCAACCCCGGCGAGTACCACTGGCGCGCCGGGGGCGATCGCCATGCGTTCAGCCCGACCGCGATCGCCAACCTCCAGATCGCCGCACGGACCCAAAGCAGCGCCGCCTACCAGCAGTACGCCAGGCTCTGCAACGACGACGCACGTAGCCGCTGCACACTCCGCGGCCTGTTGAATCTGAAAACCGACGATACGTCCCGGGCGATCCCGCTGGATCAGGTCGAGCCCGCCGCCGAGATCGTCAAGCGCTTCCGTACCGGCGCGATGTCGCTGGGCGCGCTCTCGAAAGAGGCGCACGAAACCCTGGCGGTGGCGATGAACCGGATCGGGGGGATGAGTAACTCCGGCGAGGGCGGCGAAGATATCGTGCGCTTCGAGGTGATGGACAACGGCGACTCCAAACGCTCGGCGATCAAGCAGGTCGCCTCGGGGCGGTTCGGTGTCACCAGCCACTACCTCGCCAACGCCGACCTGATCCAGATCAAGATCGCCCAAGGGGCCAAGCCCGGCGAGGGCGGGCAGCTCCCGGCGCACAAGGTCGACGAATACATCGCCAGCATCCGCTACTCGACACCCGGTGTCGGACTCATCAGCCCGCCGCCGCACCACGATATCTACTCCATCGAGGACCTGGCCCAACTCATCTTCGATCTGAAAAACGCCAACCCCAATGTCCCGATCAGCGTGAAGCTGGTCTCGGAGGTCGGGGTCGGGACGGTCGCGTCGGGCGTTTCCAAGGCCCACGCCGACCACATCCTGATCAGCGGGTATGACGGCGGGACCGGGGCGTCACCTTTAACAAGCATCAAGCACGCCGGACTCCCCTGGGAGTTGGGGTTGGCCGAGACACATCAGACGCTGGTGCTCAACGACCTGCGCTCGCGAGTCCGGCTTGAGACCGACGGCGGGCTGAAGACCGGGCGCGACATCGTGATCGCCGCATGCCTGGGCGCAGAGGAGTACGGCTTCGCGACCGTGCCGCTGGTGGCGCTGGGTTGCATCATGATGCGCAAGTGCCACCTGAACACCTGCCCGGTCGGGATCTGCACGCAGGACGAGACGCTGCGCAAGAAGTTCGCCGGCCAACCCGAGCACGTGATCAACTACCTGTTCCTGCTCGCCGAGGAAGCCAGGGGATACCTCGCGGCGATGGGCGTGCGTTCGTTCGATGAGTTGATCGGCCGGGTCGACCTGCTTGAGACACGCGAAGCGATCGACCACTGGAAGGCAGACGGCCTGGACCTGTCGCCGATCCTCAAGCCGGCGGACAAACCCAGGCCCGACACCGAAGTCCGCAAGCTCATCCAGCAGGATCACGGGATCAAGGATGTGCTGGACACCCGCCTGATCGAGCACGCCACCCCGGCGCTTAAGCAGGGTGAGCGGGTCCGGGTTGAGCTTCCGATCAGCAACACCGACCGGACGGTCGGGACGATGCTAAGCAACCGCGTTTCACAACTCTGGGGCGAGCACGGGCTGCCCGATGACACGATCGAGTTGAACTTCCACGGCTCGGCCGGGCAATCCCTTGGCGCCTGGCTGGCGCGGGGCGTGACGATCCGGCTCGAAGGCGACGCCAACGACTACGTTGGCAAAGGGCTCTCCGGCGGCAAGCTGATCGTCTACCCGCCTAAGGAGGCTACATTCGAGCCGCAGGACAACATCATCATCGGCAACGTCGCGCTGTACGGCGCGACCCGGGGCTACGCATTCTTCCGCGGTGTCGCCGCCGAGCGGTTCTGCGTGAGGAACTCGGGAGCGCATGCCGTGATCGAGGGCGTCGGGGACCACGGCTGCGAGTACATGACCGGCGGGCGGGTCGTGATCCTGGGCAAGACCGGGCGCAACTTCGCCGCGGGGATGTCCGGCGGGATCGCCTACGTCTGGGACCAGGAGGGCGAGTTCCTCCAGAACTGCAACCTGGGCATGGTCGAGCTTGAAGGCCTCAGCGATGATGAAGATGTCGGCGAGGTCAAGCAGCTATTGAACATGCACCTTGAATACACCGGATCGAGCGTCGCCGAGCACGTGTTGGCTCAGTGGGACCGCGTGTCGCCGCAGTTCGTCAAGGTCATGCCGGTGGACTACCGCCGGGTGCTGGCCCAGCGCAAGGCCGCCGAACTTGAGCAGGCCGTCCCCGGTGTGAGCTAAGTGTTTGGGGTGTGAAAACAGACCGACAACCACGCGCCTGGGCACTGTGCCGGGCGCGAAAGACGAAGACGGAGTAGCAGCTAGTGGGTAAGCCGACAGGATTTTTAGAGTACGAGCGCCGCCCGATGACGTCGCGGTCCGCGGATGTGCGGATCAACGACTTCTACGAGATCATCGAGCGTGCCGATCCGTACGTGCTCATGGAGCAAGGCGCCCGTTGCATGGATTGCGGCGTCCCGTTCTGCCAGTCCGAAACAGGCTGCCCGATCGACAACCTGATCCCCGAGTGGAACGACATGGTGTTCCACGGTAACTGGGAGGCCGCGTACCACCGGCTGGCGAAGACCAACAACTTCCCCGAGTTTACCGGCCGGGTCTGCCCCGCGCCCTGCGAGGGGGCCTGCTGCCTGGGCGTCACCGAGCCGCCGGTCACCATCAAGAGCATCGAGTGCAACATCATCGACCGCGGATTTGAGGAAGGGTGGGCGAGCCCTTCGCCGCCTGCCGAGCGTACCGGCATGAAGGTGGCGGTCATCGGCTCCGGTCCCGCCGGGCTCGCCGCCGCAGACCAGCTCAATAAGGCCGGGCACCAGGTCACCGTCTACGAACGCGACGACCGCATCGGGGGGCTATTGATGTACGGCATCCCCAACATGAAGCTCGATAAAAAAATCGTCCAGCGCCGCGTCGACCTGCTGGCGGTCGAGGGCGTGCAGTTCGTCACCAACGCACATGTCGGCGTGAACGTCGATATCCATGAAATCAGTGACGAGAACGACGCGCTGTTACTGGCCTGCGGCGCGACCACACCGCGCGACCTGCCGGTCCCCGGTCGTGAACTCAACGGCGTCCACTTTGCTATGGCGTTTCTGCATCAGAACACCAAGAGCCTGCTCGACTCGAACCTCGAAGACGGCAACTACATCTCCGCCAAGGATAAAAACGTTATCGTCATCGGCGGCGGCGACACCGGGACCGACTGCCTGGGAACCAGCATGCGCCACGGCTGCAAGTCACTGGTCAACTTCGAGCTGCTGCCGGTCCCGCCTGTCCACCGCGCCGACGACAACCCCTGGCCGCAGTGGCCACGCATCTTCCGGATCGACTACGGCCACGAAGAAGCCGCCGACAAGTTCGGCAAGGACCCGCGCGAGTTTGGCATCCTTACCAAAGAGTTCGTCGATGACGGCAACGGCAACGTCAAGGCTGTCAGGACCGTTCAGGTCGATTGGCAAAAGGACGACACCGGCCGGTTCCAGATGACCGAGGTCCCCGGCAGCGAACGCGAGTTCCCCGCCGACCTCGTCACCCTCGCCATGGGGTTCCTCGGCCCGGAAGACACGCTCGCCGAAAAGCTCGGCATCAAACGCGACACGCGCAGCAACTACAAGGCCGAGTTCGGCCGGTTCGCCACCTCCTGTGAAGGCGTCTTCGCCGCCGGCGACTGCCGACGCGGCCAGTCCTTGGTTGTCTGGGCCATCGCCGAAGGACGCGGCGCCGCACGCTGCATCGACACCTACCTCATGGGCAACTCCGACCTCCCCGCCCCACGCATGCAGACCGGCCAGATGTCCAGCGCGGGGTGAGATGCTACTTAGGACAGTTGAACTTTCTTCGAAGCCCACGCCGTGACGGGGTGGGCTTCTGTTACAAGACATCCTTCTGTGCGCCAGTGACATCATCCGATTCGGTCGGCGGGGCCATCGCGGCCTTATCGTTGAGTTTTTCGATAACCGCGTCCTGCATCGCCTTGGCGGTGACGATTTCTTCGACGATGACGCAGTCGGCGCCGGCCTGGGTGGCGAGCATGCCCTTGCTGACGTAGTTGGTCCGCGCGGCGATGAAGATGTCGGGGTTGAGTTCTCGGGCGACCCGGCAGGCGTTGACCGCATCCAGTTCGTTGGGGACGGCCAGCACGAGCACGTCGGCGCTATCGATCCCGGCGCGTGTGAGGGTGTCCGGGGCCAGCACGTCGCCGTAGCACACCTTCTTGTCCAGGTTCAGTTGCTTCTCGATCGTGTTGAGGTTCATCTCGACGATGGTGACGTTCATGCCCCGGCGTTCCAACTCCAGTGCGACCATCCGCCCGACCACGCCGTACCCCACGACGATCGCGCGGTGATGATCGGTCAGGTTGCTTTCGTGGTGCTGTCGAGAGGTGATGCTCACGGCCGATGCTCCGTCTGGTGGATGCCTGTCCTGGCAGCGATCAGCCCGTCAGTCTACCGCTTGAGTTCGTCGGATGTACACATCGGCCGGCCGTGGGGCGCATAAAAAAACCGGCGGTTGGCGCCGCCGGCTTGGGGTTTAAGTGATCCGCCCGGTTTTCAGGCGGTTTAGCGCCGGCGTGACCTGCCAAGCAGTGGGGCGATGCCTAGCGCCAGCAGGCCGAGGGTCGCCGGTTCGGGGACGATGTTGTGCGTCGCGGGCAGGGCCAGGCTGGCGCTGGATGGGGCGGCGAAGACCGCTTCCACGCCATTGGTGATGCCGGGTTCTGTGCTGTTGGGCGCCGCATCGTCGGCGATCTGCTGGATCTGCTCCTGGCTGAGCGTATCGCCGTCGCCGCCGTCGCCGGTATCGATTGGCGCCGGTGGGAGGATCGGGGGGAAGACGTTGCCGACGGGGTCGAACGGCACGAAGTCCGGTGGTACGCCATCGTCGATCACATTGAACACGAGGAACCCGCCGCCGTCGAGGAAGTCCTGCTCATGCTCCCGTTTGAACGCCTCGTCATCAAACAACGAAATCCGAGTGGATTTGAAGTCATTGACCTGCAGGCTGACCAAGTCCGGAAACTGGTCAATGACCTGTTGGCTGAACGTTCTGTCTCTGAAATCATCTCCCTCTGAGTCCCATTGAGCCTTGAGGGCGTCATCAGAAAAGAAAAGTGGGGCACGGTTAAGCAACGTGAAGTTGTTCGTTGCCAGGAACGCGTCCTTGTACTGGTCGGCGTCATCAAACCCGAACGACTTGGCGACATTGAGCATGTAATCCTCGAAACTGACGCCGATGAATTGTTCATCGTCGAACTGGCCCGTGACGGGCAGCGGGAAGATGAACGGGCTCGGGAAGTTGAAGGCGAAGGGGTCGGCGTCGCCGAAGAGCCCAAGGGTTGAGAAGCTCAGGCCTGAGTTGAACCCAAACTGTCTGCTGGTGGGCGCCCGCAGCTTGCCGAAGATGATATTTTCCCCATTGACACCGACGCGGCTGTTACCGTTGCCGACGATCTGCTGGGCTTGTGCAGGGGCGGGTGCCAGGCACAGGACCGCGGCGACAGCCAGGCCCAGGCATGATTGACTAAGAACTGAGGTACGAACAGATATCACCTGCGGATTCTCCTTCCCTCGCCCCACCCGGGCGGAATGATCACGGTCCTGATCCCCACGAACAGCCTAAGTTTAGTCGCTGATAGGGGGTTGGGCAAGGGAAAATGGCGTGTGATTAATCCTGCCGGGCCGGCTGTGCGTCCTGCTCTGGATTATCGGACGGTCCCTGGAAAGCACCAATATCGACTTTCTGGCCGTGGGGGATGGGATTGGCCGCAAAGTCGTGGCTCCCGTGTGCCCGAAGCCGAGTGCCCGCGTTTCTAAGTGGTGATCCTGGCAGGGTTTGATATCCATCGAGCCCGCCGCGCCCTTCCTGTCCCTGGCCCGGGGCGACCAGCGCGGGGTCCGTGGTGACGGCGCCCGGCTCGTTGTCTGGCCGGTCGTGCAGGCCGAAATAGGCGTTGTGCAGGAAGTGGATCCCGTGGCCGGGGGTCTCTCCCAGGTCCAGGGTCGCCCGCCCTGCGGTGTAGAACAGGTTGTTGGCGAAGATGATCCCAGTAGGCCGACCGGCCGTGTCTCGCACGGCGACGGTGGTGGTCGTGATGTCGGGGCCGGTGTAGACCGTATTGTTGTAGACCACCGTATCGGCGGCGGGCCCGGTGATCAGGAACGCGCCGCCGGCGTCGTCCTGGCTGACGTTATACCGGACGGCGGTGCTGGCGCTGTCGGTCGGCCTCGCCCCCGCAGGCATAGGCTGGTGAGCACCGACGATTTCCGCGAACACCCCGGCGTTGTCGTGTGTGTAGTTGAACTGCAACACGTTGTCACGCCCATTGAGCCCGCAACGCAGGGCAGCGCTGTCTTTGCCTTGTGTCTGCCAGACCTCGTTGTATTGGACCAGGGCGTTGTCACAGCTTTGCAGGACGATCCCGCCGGCCCGCCCGTCCGGCGCGCCCCCCGCCTGTTGCACGCGGTTGTATTCGATCATCGCGTTTTCACACCCGACAAGACGGATGCCGTCGCCGGCGATCCGCTTGATGTCGTTCTCTGAAATGACGACATTGAGGTTGCTCAGCCAGCGCCGCCGGTCGGTGAACCCGCTCTCCGACGCGATCCCGTTGCGTCCGCAGTCTTCGATGACGCACCGCTCGATCAGCATGCCGTCGAACCGGGTGGGGGTCGTCGTGCCCCGGTTGCGCCAGATGATCCCGCCGCCTTCGCCCAGCCCCGGCTTAGGTGTGCCGTTGACATCATGCACGTGGAGGTTGACGAGCCTGAAGTCCCCGGCCGTGCCCATATCTTCGATGAGGATATGCACGCCGTAGCGGAACGCCTCGGGCTTGTCGCCGGTGTTGGTCAGTTCAAGATTCAGGATGTGCCAGGCCTGCTGGTTTTCCAGTAGCAGCGCTTCGGAGGTCTGCCCGTCTGCGTGGATGGCGGGGCGGGGCCCTTCGCCGTAGCGGTCGATCGTGATCGGGTTGCCCGGGACCCCCGAGCCCTTGGGCCAAAGCCGCCCGTGATGGGCCGTGCCCGCTTTGATCAGGATCTTGTCTCCCGGAGCAAAACGCGTGGCGTTGACGCGCGTCAGCGACTTCCACGCAAGCTCCGGCCGTGTCCCGGGGTTCTCATCGTTGCCGGTGTCGGCGTCGAGGTGGTAGGTCGTTTCGCCGGGAGACTCGAACACGACCAGGTCGCCGAACTGCGCCTGCGCGGGGGAGACGAAGAGCCAGGTCACACAGAGCCACAACACAACGGCCAGTGACAACCATCCTGTTTGGGCTGGGTAATCCAGAGTCTTGTCTGTATTGAACGCGATCTCAACCATGCCAACCTCACCCGTACTGACAGAACAAAGATGTGTGAAGCATAGGTTATCGACAATCGTGAAACGGTGCATGAACGACGGTTTTTATGCTACAAATCGGCGCGTGATTGGGCACTTGGCCTTCTCACTCGTCCGGGTCAGTGTCTGCGTCATCGGGCTCATCCGTCGCGGGAAACATCTCGTCGATCACGTCACGGGTGGAGACGATCACGATGCCGAAGTCGTCGATACGCCATGCAAGGTCGTCGCTGATGGCAGTTAGAACGGTGTCGAGAACCTCGGAAGCGGGCTTGGTATCGCCCGTGCCGGTGAAGAGTGTATCTTGATCGACCTGTACCCTGCCAATGCTTTTCCAATCGATATATAGGTTGATGTCCACAACGTGTCTTATGTAATCAAGGATATTAGCTATTCTATTTCTCTTAAAGTTCCACGGAATAGGCTTGTTCATCCTCACGTCCGCCACATCGTATGGGTTGGGTTTGTCGTCTTGAGGTGTTCTCGGCGCAGCATGCCAATACAACCAGCGTTCCGGGTCGGTTTCGATCAGATGTTCGGCCTTACGTCTCATCGTCACGTGCAGCCGCTCACCGTTATCCAGCAGAAGGGCCAGCCGGTTTCCCGCCGCTTCATGCATGGTCAGCTCGATCGACCGGCTCGGAGGCACGTTAGACAGTGTTAACGTTATCAATACATCCTCCTGCACGTTCCATTTTTTCAGTTCCGGCCAATCCACTTCGATCCGAAATCCGGTCGTGTTCCAAAAATAGTCCATCACATTGACCAGCCGATTCGCCTCGAAGTTGATGGGGACTGGGTTGGTTAGTTGCTGGATGAGGATCGGTTGGGGGGCTTCGCCGACCGTGTCTTCATCGCCAGCGTGAATGGCAGCCGGGTGCAGGATGGCTGCAACCACGAATGCGAGCAGCGTGCAAATCGTAAGTCGATTCATGGGTCTGCCTCCGGGAAAAACTACGAACCCAGGCCCCTCTCATCACGCTCCGCCCGGGCCGATTCAATGAACTGATCCACCGCCACCGCGCCCTTGTCGCCTTCGTTGCGGTGCCGGACGCTGACGGTGCCGGCGTCCTGGTCCTTGCCGCCGACGACGAGCATGTAGGGGACCTTGTCCTCTTGAGCGATCTTGATCTTGGCGTTGAGCCGTTCGTTGTTGGCGTCGATCTCTACGCGGAAGCCGGCGGCCTTGAGCTTGTCGGTGACGGACTGTGCGTAGTCCAAAAACTTGTCGCTGATCGGCAGGACGCGCATCTGTTGCGGGGCGAGCCACAGCGGGAACGCGCCGTTGAAGTGTTCGATCAGGACGCCGATGAAGCGTTCCATCGAGCCGAACGGGGCGCGGTGGATCATCACCGGGCGGTGCGGCTGGTTGTCGGCTCCGGTGTAGGAAAGATCAAACCGGATCGGCAGTTGATAGTCCACCTGCACGGTCCCGAGCTGCCATTCCCGGCCGATTACATCCTTGACGACAAAGTCTATTTTAGGGCCGTAGAACGCGGCTTCGCCTTGCTCGCTGATGAACTCGACGCCCAGACTCTTGGCGGCCTTGAGACACGCGGCCTCGGCCTTGTCCCACTGCGCCGGCTCGCCGACGTACTTGTCGCCGTCCGGGTCGCGCATCCCGACACGCACCCGATAGTCTTCCATGCCCAGTGTGTTGAAGACGATCTTTACCAGTTCCAGGCAGCCGCCCAGCTCGGCGTCGAGCTGGTCTTCGGTGCAAAACAGGTGCGCATCGTCCTGGGTGAAACCCCGGACGCGCGTCATCCCGCCCAGCTCGCCGGACTGCTCCCAGCGGTAGACCGTCCCGAACTCCGCCAACCGTATCGGCAGGTCGCGGTAGCTGTGCTTGTCGCTTGCGAAGATCCGGATGTGGTGTGGGCAGTTCATCGGCTTTAAGAGGTAGCCGTCTATCTCGCCGGCTTCCATCTGGCTTGAAAGCTGCGCGCAGGTGCAGCCCTCATCCGCCAGCGACTGGACCTGCTCCCGGCTGACCAGGGCCGGGTACTGGCTGTCCTGGTAGTACGGGTAGTGGCCGGAGGTTTTGTAGAGCCCGAGCTTGCCGATGTGCGGCGTGAAGACCTGCTTGTAGCCCTGGCGGGTGAGGTGTTCGGCGATGAAGTTCTGCAACTCCTGGCGAACGACCGCGCCGTTGGGTTTCCATAGCACCAGCCCCTGCCCGACCTGCTCGTCGATCGTGTAGAGTCCGAGGCGTGGTCCGATGACCCTGTGGTCGCGCTGCCGGGCCTGCTCTAGGTTTTCAAGATGTTCATCGAGGTCCGTTTGCGTGAAGAACGCTGTGCCGTAGACCCGTTGGAACCGGTCGGAGTTCACGTCGCCGTGCCAGTTGGAGCTGGCGATACTCATGACCTTGAACGCGCCGATGGTGGCGGTCGATGGGACGTGCGGGCCCATGCAGAGGTCTTCGAAGTGGCTGACCTTCGGGGGCTTGATCCACTGGTCGTCGCCGCGATCTTCGGGGTTGTCGATCGTGCCGGTGACGTACCACGAAAGCGCCGTGGCGCCTTGGGCGCAGGCGCGCTGGGCGTTGTCGATCTTGTACTTGTTGTCCTCGGTGTTGAGCTTAGGAAATCCGGTGTCGGCATCGAGTTCGTACCGCGTGAACGGCCGATCTTCCTCGACGATTTTTTTCATCTCCGCTTCGATCTTCTCGAAGTCGTCGCTGCTGATAGGCGTATCCAATGAGATGTCGTAGTAGAAGCCGTTGTCCAGGGGCGGGCCGTAGGCGAGTTGGGTGTCGGGCCAGAGCTTGCAGAGGGCCTCGGCCATGACGTGAGCGCAGGAGTGGCGCAGCAGGTAGAGGGCATCCGCATCCGGCTTGCCGCCCGGCCATTTGCTCTTGCCTTTTTTGTCTTCACGCGGCCGGGTGATGATGGCGAGACTACAGTCGCCTGGCAGCGGGCGGCTCAGGTCGTAGAGTTCGCCGTCGACTTTTGCGCCGATGGCGGCCTTGGCGAGCCCGGGTCCGATGTCGGCGGCGACGTCTGCTGCGGAGACTTGCTGATCGAACGATTTTTCGCTGCCGTCGGGCAGTGTGATCTTCATAACGGGTCGGTCCTATGGGTCTTGCAAACGGCTAAAGGCTAACAGCTAAAGGCTCATAATAAAAAAGCCGCCCGTTTGGGCGGCCGTGTGGGTCTGCGTGGTTGATGAACACCCTAGCAAACAACGGCCCGCCCGCCGGGGGTGCCGGTGGTGGTCGTAGTCGTCATCGTAGTGGTCGTCGTAGGGGTCGTGTTCAACATGGCTGGATAAAGAGTACATCGGCCGATCGCGGCGTCAAGATCATTCGCCTCTTTCACCGGACCCGTCCCCGGCTTCGCTGGCCGGGGTGTATCGGAAGCCCGAGATGATGACCTCGATCGGCTGGCCGTCGGTCGGCGGATCGCCCAGCTTGTCCCGGTCGGCGTCGTTGAGCCAGAGGTTGATCCGGGCGTGGGTCGTTGGGCTGGGCTTTGGGATCAGGATCGGGCCGGTGGTCTCGCCCTGGGCGTTATTCGTGATCCGTGGCGGGTTGGTGTTGTCGAAATCAAACCGGGCGATGAGCTTATCGGAGTCCTGCCCCGCGCCCTGGTAGCTGGCGCAGGTGACCAGGGTCGGGCTCCAGTGGATGGCGTGGGTGGATTCTTCGCCTTCAAGGGCCATATCGATCTGCTTGACCCGCTCGGGATGCCTGCCCGATACCGTGTCCGGCCCCCAGCCGGGGTGGACGGCGTAGTGCAGGTTCTTGGCGTCGGGATCGGACCAACGGGTCAGCTCGATGTCGATCTCGCTGTTGGCGTCGGTCTTCCATGTGTTGTTGTCCCAGGTGAACAGCCCCAGGATCACGTTGGGGTCGAGGTTGTCCACCTCGCCGACCAGGCGGAACTCGTATTCGCCGTAGCCGTTGGGGGCCTGTGTGACCACCTCCGTGCAGAGCCACTTGCCGTCGCGCTTAGAGATAGTCAGGTGCAGCCTGCCCTGGTCATCGACCCAGACACTTTCATCGTCTGCGGAAAAGTGATTGGGCCCGGGCCCGGCGAGGCCGCCGGCGCTGTCCTTGACATCCCAGGTCAGCTGCGCGAACTCGATCGTGCGCGGCAGGGTTTCGACGTGTGCGATCTCGGGTTCGGCAGGCTGTGTGGCCGGGGCCTGCTCCGCGTAGGCCAGGGGGCTGTTCGGGGCTGACAGCAGGGCGGTCAGTAACAGTGCATGACGGCTGTGTTGGTTGCTTTTCATGTCAATAGGGCTCGCACAAGGTGTATTTGCTCATCCAATGTAAAGATGGGTCAATATATCACATCGGGTGCTGACATGCGTGGGAGAATCGGCTTTTTCTCCTGCCGTGAGCGGTTACAATGCAGGAACCGGCGCTATTGGCCGGCAGCGGATATACCCGGAGAAGTTATAGATGGTTAGCGATATCACGACCCAGACCGCCTTTGGCTATTCCTCCCGGGCCCGAAACGCTGTCGATCAGCCGATCAGCTACCTGATGATGCTGGCGCTGACCCGGCCGGAGCTGATCTCGCTGGCGGCGGGGTTCGTCGATTACCAAACCCTGCCCGGGCCCGAGACCGACACGCTGATGCACAAGATCCTAAGCGACCCCGCCGCAGCGCAGGCGGCGCTTCAGTACGGCCGGACCCAGGGGCTCACCGAGCTGCGGCAAGAGGCGTACAAGCACCTGGCCAAGTGCGACGGGATGACGCCGGATGAGTACCCCGGCTGCCCGGACTGCGTTTCATTAACGACCGGCAGCCAGCAGTTGCTTCACCTGCTTGCCGACCTGCTGGTCGATCCAGGCGACATCGTCATCACGGCCTGGCCCAGCTACTTCGTCTACACCGGCGCGCTTTCGATTTTTGGCGCGACCGTCCGCAGCGTCGACCTGGACGAGGACGGGATCATCCCCGAGAAGCTCGACGCGCTGCTCGCTGAAATCGCTGAGCAAGGCGACCTGCACAAGGTGAAGATGCTCTACACCTGCACGCACCACCAGAACCCCACCGGGATCACGCTCAGCGCCGAGCGACGGCCACAGCTATTAGACATCGTCAAAAAGTATTCGACCGACCACCGCATCCTCCTGCTGGAGGATAACGCCTACCGCGAGCTGACCTACCAGGGCGCCGCGCCGATCTCAATTAAGAGCTTCGACAAGGACAACGAATACGTCGCGCTATTGCACACTTACAGTAAGCCCTTCGCCCCCGGGCTGAAGACAGGGTACGGGCTGCTTCCCGCCGACCTGACCGAGAAGGCGATGATGCTCAAGGACGGGCGTGACTTCGGCTCGGCCAACCTCAGCCAGCACCTGCTGCTCGAGGCCGTACGCCAGGGCGCGTTTGAAAAGCAGGTCGAGACGCTCTGCGATGCTTACACGAAGAAGCGCGACGCGATGCTCGAAGCGCTGGACGAACACCTTGGCGACTTTATGCCGGAGCAGACCCATTGGACGCACCCGACCGGGGGGCTGTACGTCTGGCTGACGCTGCCTGTGTCGATCGACACGAGCCGAAGCGGCCCGCTGTTTGCCAGGGCGATCGAGCTTGGCATGCTCTACGTCCCCGGGGATTACTGCTACCCCGCCGACCCGACGCGCACCGTGCCGAAGAACCAGATCCGCCTGAGCTTCGGCGTCCCGACCGAGCAGCAGAACCGTGACGGCGTGAAGCTGCTGGCGCAGGCGATCAAGGATGTGGCTGGGTAGGGATGTGCAATCTTCAATCTTCAATGTTCAATCTTCAATGTAGATGATTCGAACAGCAGTCAGATTGAACATCGAACATCGAACATTGAACATCAACTCACATGAGTCTTTCACTATCACGCGGCAGACAGTTGGACGTCGGCCACCACGGGATCGCGCAGGATGACCTGCCCCCGATGGAGGGCGGGCGGGTCGATCCGCGCCAATGGTTTTTACACAAAGATTCTAAGCCGAGTGATCCCGGTCGCCGCGTTGAGCTGGAGATCGGCTCGGGCAAGGGCACCTTCCTCGTCCAGCAGGCGCAGATGAACCCGGGGGTGGATTACCTTGGGCTGGAATGGGCGAAGGCGTTTTGGCGTTACGCGGCGGACCGTTGCCGGCGGCACGGTCTTGAGAACGTCAGGCTGATCCGGGCCGACGCCGCGATGTTCGTCACGCACTACGTCCCGGACGGCGTGTTCCGGCAGGTGCATATCTACTTCCCCGACCCCTGGCCCAAGAAACGCCACCACAAACGCCGGCTGGTCCAGGCATCGTTCCTACGCGAGTTGCACCGGGTACTTGGTCCGACCTTGGACGACGACCGTGAATCCGGGCAGGTCCGTATCGCCACGGATCACGCGGACTATTTTGACTGGATGCAGGATCACGCGGCGCAGGTGACGGACCTGTTCGACCGTCTGCCCTTTGTGAGCCCGGAGTCTGCGGGCGAGGGCGAAATGGTCGGGACCAACTTCGAGCGGAAGTACCGCCAGGAGGGCCGGCCATTCCAGGGGATGATCCTCCGCAAAATACCCGTGTAGCGGGGGTCTGAGCTTGCCATATCGCGGCGGTGACCGGGCCGGGTGGATCAGGTATAGTAAGCCTCACGAGCCCCGGGTGCAGGGCGCTTTCACACGGAGACCGTAACCATGCTCAATCGAATCGTCCCACTGATCTTGATGGTGTCTGTCCTGTTTGTCCTGGTTGGTTGCGAGTCGCCGCAGCAGATCGAGTACCAGACGATGGACCTGGCCGAGCCTGTCCCGGTCCTGCACACGGTGATCGGCGGACACCCTGCGTTGACCGACCCGGGGCTGAGGCTGATCGCCAGCCAGGCGGAGCTTGACGCCCTGGGCATCGACGGGCTGGTCGGGCGCGATGTCAACTTCTACAACGAGTCGGTCGTGCTGGCGGCGTTGGGCGAGATGCCCACAGCCGGGTACTGGATCCAGATCACCTTGGTGCAGCAGGAGGGGGATCTGCTGTACGTTTACGGCCAGGCCAACCGCCCGTCCGCCGACGCCATGACCGGACAGGTGCTGACCTACCCCTACTGCGCGGTGGTAGTTCCCAAGACGACCGCATCCCAGTTGCGTGACGCGATCGATTCCGTCGAGGGCCAGGACCCCCCGGGGTAACGAGCGCCAGCGAACCCTTCACTTTTAGATATTCACCCAAGCCCGCGTTGTCTAAACGTGGGCTTTTTATTCAGTGGATTACCGGACACGCTGAAACGGCCCGATCCCATCCGCCGGATCTGCCGATAAACAGGGCATGTCTGAACTGGGTCGATTAACGCGCCGGCCGACGCGACGGGTGCTGCTGCTGACACACCGCGTGCCGTACCCCCCCGATCGGGGTGACCGGATCCGCAGCTACCACCTGCTGAAGCTGCTGTCCCGGCATTTCGAGGTTGGGCTTGCCTGCACCACGCAGGAAGAGGTGACCGTCGAGCATCGGCAGGTGCTATCTAGCTTGGCCGGACGCCTGGCGATCCAGCCGATCCGCCCGGCTATGGGCAAAGTCCGCGGCGCTGCGGCCCTGGCGATGGGCCAACCGATCACCCCCAGCCTGTTCTATGACCGCCGGCTCGCCAAAACAATCGTGAACTGGCACCAGAAGCGGCCCTTCGACGCGGTCCTGACCTTCTGCACCGGGATGATCCGTTACGCCCGGCTGCTGACCCACCCGGCGTACCGCCCACCGGCGCTCGCCGGCGTCAGGCCGATCCACGTCATGGACCTGGTCGATGTCGATTCGCTGAAGTGGCGGGCCTACGCCAAGTCGGCCACGGGCCCGATGAAATGGGTCTACGCAGCGGAGTCCAAGCGGCTTGCGCGCGTGGAGGCCGGGGCCGAGGACCGGTTCGACCGGGTCAGCGTGATCAGCGCACCCGAGGCCCGGGCCTACCGTCAAAACCTGCGTGAGCACCCCGGGCTGACCGTGGTCGAGAACGGGGTTGACCTGGACTACTTCTCGCCGCTGCCGGACCGCGCCGGCCACACGGCGGTGTTCGTCGGCGTGCTGAACTACAGGCCGAACATCGAAGGCGTCGAGTGGTTTGTCCGCCGTGTGCTGCCGCGCGTCCAGGACAAGCTGCCGGACGCTAAGTTCCTGATCGTCGGGCGTGACCCGACCCCACAGGTCAAGGCGCTTAGAAACCACCCGGGGGTTGAGGTGGTCGGGACGGTCCCGGACGTTCGGCCGTACCTCGAGCAGGCATCCGCGGTGGTTGCGCCTCTGAAGGTCGCACGGGGCGTGCAGAACAAGGTGCTCGAAGCGATGGCGTCGGCGCGGGGCGTGGTCTGCACGCCGCAGGCCGCCGACGGGATCCGCGCCTTGCCCGGCCGACACCTGCTGGTCGGCGAGTCCTCCAAGCCGTTTGCCAAGTACGTCCTGGCCCTGATGCGCGACGATCAATACCGCCAGCAGGTCGCCGCCGCGGCCCGCCGGTGCGTGCAGCGCCGATACAACTGGCCCCAGGCGTTGGGCCCGATGATCGAGCTGTTAGGCGGGTTGAACGAGCAGACCCGGGCGGTCACGCCGCCGCTTGCCGACGCAGCGTAAACACCCCGGTCTTTTCAGCGAGTGGGCCCAGATCTTCTATCTGATCGGCGATCGGTGTCCAGTGGTCGAACCCGCGGATGACCCGGCCAAGCCTCGCCGCCGCAGACTTCAGCCCGGTGTAGGTGCGCAGCCGACCGGTCGGGCTAAGCGGCATCCTTGGCATGCCCGGGTCGAACTCCCAGGGGTGGAAGTAAAGGATCGCCGGCCTGCCTTGCGCCGCCGCCTGCTTGAGCCCTTGCTTCATCAGCGATAGTGGAAGCAGACGGAAGTACCCGCCCCCGGCAACCGGCAGGTTCTTGCCCATCACACGCCAGGTCAACGGCGGGATTTCCAGCAAGCGTGCGCCCCCGGCTTGGCCCTGCACATAGAACGGCCGATCCGGCGCATCGGGCACGCCGTACATCGGATGTCTCACCGGGAATACCGACGCGTCGTACTTAAACCCCGCCTCGGTCAATACGTCCACCGCCCAGTGTGTGTCTCTTGTCAGCGACCAGGTCGGCGAGCGAAACCCGAGCACGGCCCGCCCGGTCTGGTCTTCCAGCAGACGCTTGCTGTCGGTCACGTCTGAGCGCATCGTCTCGGGGGTCAGCCGATGAAGCCGATCGTGCATCGACCCGTGGGACGCGACCTCATGGCCCAGGTCCGCGCATCGCCGCGCCAACGCCGGGTGCTGTTTCGCCACGCAGCCCAGGAAGAAGAACGTCGCCCGGATTCCCGTCCGGTCGAATAGTTCAAGCAGCAGGTCCATGTTCCGCTGAACCCGCGAAGGCCAGTCGTTCCAGCGGTCCGGTCCGATCGTGCTGTGGGCCGCCTCGATCTGGAAGTACTCCTCCACATCGACGCTCAGGCACCTGATCGGGGCGCTGGGCTCCGGGCTCGTAGCAGGCGCCTTAGCCGGGGCCTGTGTCGCAGTGATGGGATGATCGTCGTCGGTCATGGGTCTTTGCCGCTTCCTGTGGCCGGGGGGCCTGAGGGATAGATCGACCACCGCCGTTGCCCGGGTGTTGTTTTTCCCACCGCCGGGCCCCCGTTGCCTTACAATCCCGGGATGAAACGACTGGAAGACCTGATCCTGACCAAGATCATCGCCACGATCGGCCCGGCCTGCGACGAGCCGGGGCTGCTGGCCCGCCTGATCGAGGAAGGCGCCCGGATCATCCGCATCAACTTCTCGCACGGCTCATTCGACGACTTCCAACGGTCCTACGACGCAATCCGACAGGCCTCGAAGTTGGCGGACATCCCCGTCGCCATCCTCGGCGACCTGTGCGGGCCCAAGATCCGCATCGGCAAGGTCCACGAAGCCAAGCCCTTCGCCCTGGCGGTCGGGGATTACGTCGAACTCACCCGTAAAGAGATGCTATGCCGAAGGTATGACGACACCGGGATGAGCGTGTTGAGCACGAACTACCCGGCCGTGATCGACGACGTCCAGCCCGGGCACCGGGTGATGATCAACGACGGCGCGATCCACATGCTCGTGGTCGACCGTGTATTCGCGGACGACGACCAGGACCACCGCCTGGTCTGCCGGGTGACCCAGGGCGGGCTAGTTAGCGATCGCAAGGGGATCAACCTGCCGGATACCGACATCTCCGCGCCGTCGCTGACCGAGTACGACAAGCAATGTGCCACGTGGGCGACGGAGCGCGAGTTTGATGCCCTGGCGCTGAGTTTTGTCCGCCGGGCCGAGGATGTGAAGCAGTTGCGGGGCTTCTTGAAGCGCATCACACCCCCCGGGGTGCTGCGCCCGCCGATCGTGGCGAAGATCGAAAAACCCCAGGCCTTGAGCGACCTGGACGAGATCTGCGCCCAGTCCGAGGCCGTGATGGTCGCGCGCGGCGACCTGGGCGTCGAGATGGACCTGGCCGAAGTCCCGATGATTCAGAAGCGCGTGATCAAGGTGGCGCACGACCACGGCCGGCCCGTGTTTGTGGCGACGCAGATGTTCCAGAGCATGATCGAAGACCCCTCGCCGACGCGGGCCGAGGTCTCGGATGTGGCCAACGCCGTTTTTGAGGGCGCTGACGGGCTGATGCTGTCAGGCGAAACGGCGGTGGGGGCGTATCCTAAGTTTGCTGTGGCGACGATGGCGCGGATCGCCCGCAAGACCGAGGCGCAGCTCGCTTTGGCGCGTGACGATCAGGCCCGCCTGCCTAAGAAGCTGCGCCTAAGCCGGTACCGCACCGCGGCGCTTGCGCGCGGGGTGAGCGTCGTGGCCGGCGACCTGCACGCGCGGTTTATCGTTATGTGGTCTGAGCGCGGCGGCGGCGCGCGGTACCTGTCGCAGAGCCGGATGGACATCCCGATTATCGCCGCGACCTCCAGCGAGCAGGGGCTTCGGCAGATGAACCTGCTGTTCGGCGTGGTCCCGGTCCTGATGCCCAGGCCCGAAAACGCCCAGGCCTTTATCGATCAGACCGACCGGATGTTGCTTGATTCGGGCGCCGCCCAGCCCGGCGAGCCGGTCGTCGTCGTCCTGGGCGAGCCGATCGGCAGCCCCGGGGTGACCAACGAGATCCGCCTGCACTACGTCGGCGATGTCTGCAAACTCCCCGACGGCCCGGTGGAGGCGTAAGACCGCTTTGGGCGGCTATAAGAGGTCTTCTGCCTTACCAGACTCTGCGGGTTAGCTTGGGTTTTTTCCGCACAATATCTGGGCTGGGAGCCCGGAATCGTATAAAAAGCGTTGACATTGCGGGGATTATTATGATATCATTTCAGGGCGTCCTAATGGACGAGACCGGTCCCCTTTGAGGGGCCGCATCGGAAAATGGAAATAAAGCCAGCGCGGCTATTGTGATGCCATGCGGCATCGGCCGTGCAAGCTTGTCGTGATTTGAATCGCCGGGATCGGTGTCGGGATCAGCCACCCACGTTTGGGATGGCTTGGGTGTGGTGGCTTTGACAATGCCGCTTGGGCGTGACCGTTAAACAGGAAACAGGATATGAACCGTCTTCTGCATCACAGACATGGCCTAACCTCGATCGAACTCGACAGGGTGGGCCGGCGTGAGAGCAAGGCTTTCACGTTGATCGAACTGCTTGTGGTCATCTCGATCATCGCGCTGCTGGTGGGGATCCTCCTGCCCGCTTTGGGCGCGGCGCGCAAGACCGCCCAGCGGATCAAGAGCCTGAGCAACGTCAGGATGATCGGCATTGCCACCGTGTCCTACTCCACCGATAACCAGGACTTCATCATCCAGCACAAGAGCGACATGACCCGCCGTCCACACCAGGATCTGAACGTTGCGGACGAGTGGTGGTGGTCCTCGAAGCTGGTGCTCGACGGGTACCTTCCCGGTGTGGAGGCGTTTGTCTGCCCGAGCCTGGATGTGGCCGGGAAATTCGGCGCCAGGCCCGAGGAAGATTTCTTCGATGCCGACGTCACCCAGAGGCAAGGCGGTGTGTTGGTTGGCCCACGCCTGTTCTGGTGGAACCGTGTCCACTACGGATACAACGTGTACTTCTTGTCGACGAAACTGGGCAACCCTTCGTCAGTTGATTTGTCCTTGGCCGGGCAGACCCCGCGCCGGGACGAGATCCAGAAGTCCTCCGACACGATCGAATTGGCAGACTCGATCGACGAGCGGGACCTGACAACCTCCCACGGCGGTCATGTCCACGGCATCGGGTACCTCTTCCCCTCCTGGGACCCCCCGGGGATCCAGGTCGGCCACGTCGACTCACGCCACCAAAGCTCGATCAACGTTGCGTTCACCGACGGACATGGTGATAACGTTCAGGTGAAAGATCCCGAAAACCCGTTTGAGCAGGACGAGCTGACCGATTCCCGGAAGTTCCCCGACGACAATAAGTGGGACCTGAAGTAAGTCCCGCGAGGCACGGAAACACATCCTTAAGCCGGCCCTTCGGCCGGTTTTTCATAGCCATAGGCCCCCGGTCTTGCACCGCCGGCCGATCAGGGGCATAGTGACGCCATGCTGAACTACATATGGGCCGGCCTGATCATCATCAGCGTCGTCTTCGCACTCTGGCAGGACGGCGAGGACTTCCAAAATGACCGCTACCGCAACGGCGAGGCGCTGAGCGTCCAGATCGAAGACCTGCCCCCGGGCTATGAAGGGTTGGAAGACCCCGAACCGATCAATGTGTCGGTGAAGATCAGCCCCGCTGATTACATCTCGTTCTTTGAACCCGCCGAGGACATGGACCTTGTCACGCGCGGCATTAAATCTGCCCAAGTGTGGGCCGAGGCCAAGGCGTTCTTTGCCAAGCCGATCCCGGCGAAGCTGATGACGACAAACCGGGGCAGAGAATTGCAACTCACGGTGCCCGATGCACTTCCGACGCCTCTGGATGTCATCTACGAAGCCACCAAAAACGACAACGATCTACTTCCGACGTACCTGGATGGCTGGGTCCTGACTGACGGCGAACCGGGCCGGGCAACAGCGTCGATTACGTTTGGCCACACCAGTTTCGTGAAGGTCAAACAGGTCTCGGCGACGATGTTTGAGCAGGCCGGAAGCGCGGTGACATTTTCGATCGGTCTGATGGGTGTGATCGCGCTATGGATGGGGCTGATGAAGATCGCCGAAGACGCCGGGCTGATCGCGGTGTTCGTCAAGCTGGTCCGCCCGATCCTCGGGCCTTTGTTCCCGCAGATCCCCAAGGACCACCCGGCGCTGGGATTGATCGCGGTGAACCTCGCCGCCAACATGCTCGCCCTGGGTAACGCCGCGACGCCGCTTGGGATCAAGGCGATGGAGTCGCTTCAAGAGTTGAATCAAGAAAAAGACACCGCGACCGACAGCATGGTCATGCTGCTGGCGATGAACACCGCCAGCGTGCAGTTGCTCCCGCCGGTTACGTTGATCGCGATCATGGGCCTGGCGGCGGCGGACCTGTTCCTGCCGATCTTCTTGGTTACCCTCGTGTCGCTGGGCGTCGCGATCACCGCGGCCAAGCTCCTGGGCAAGATGCGGATGTTCAAGAAGACCGACCCGATGCGGCCGAACAACCCCAACGCCCAGAAGGGGGGTGCGGCATGATGGAAGAGATCCGCATCTACCAAAGCTACATCTCCGCGGTCGTCATCCCACTGATCGTCATCGCGATCCCGCTGTACGGGATGTTCAAGCGGGTGCCGGTGTACGAGTCCTTCGTCGAGGGCGCGAAAGAGGGCTTCAAGGTCGGCGTGATGATCATCCCTTACCTGGTGGCGATCTTCGTAGCGATCAACATGTTTCGCGCCTCGGGCGCGATGGTCGCGATGGAGGATTTCCTCCGCCCGGCGCTGACGATGATCGGTTTCCCCCCGGAGGTCTTGCCGATGGCGATCATCCGGCCGCTGACCGGCGGCGGCTCGGCCGGGGTCGTCGCCGACCTCGCGCAGCAGCACGGCATGGACTCGATCATCACCCGCATGGCCGGGACCATGTTCGGCTCGACCGAAACAACGTTCTACATCCTCGCCGTCTACTTCGGCGCGGTCAACGTCAAGAAGACTCGTCACGCCCTGCCCGCCGGGTTGATCGCCGATGTTATTGCCATCTTCCTGAGCGTGTATATCGTCCAGTGGTGGTTTGGTTGACGCAATGCAGATCCTCTGAGTTCTCGGCGCCCTTTGCGATGAGTCTTGTATGGATGACTTGATCACTCTAACCCTGGCTCAATACCCATCATGAATAACACCCATCTGGCCGGCCTCATCCCCGATCGCGCTTCCCGTCGCCCGCTTCGGCGCAGCACCCTTGCAGTATTCTTACTGTGCCTCACGGCGGTGATGCTCTCCGGCTGCTCCTGGGGCCAATCGGTCGAGCAGGCCGTCGAGCCGGGGTTGGCGGAAAAGATCGACACGGTGCTGCACCGGCTTGACGATACCGGGGCGATCGTCTCGGCGCGGTTCATCGAACTGCCCTCGGGCCGGGAGATCTACGCCACCGACAACGCCGACTACCCCTTCAAGCCCGCCAGCAACATGAAGCTGGTCATCAGCGCCACCGCCCTGGACCACTTCGGCGCGGGCCATACCTTCAAGACCTACCTGGCGATGGACGGCGAAGACCTGTGGCTGATCGGCTCGGGTGACCCCGGGACCGGCGACCCGGTGATCGCCAAGGACGCAGGCGGGAACACCACGACGATCCTCGACCAATGGGCGCAGGCGCTTAAGGATCGCGGGGTCACACAGATCAAGGGCGATCTTATCTACGACGACCGGGCGTTCGATGACTTCCACCTGCACGTGACCTGGTGGCCCTCCGACCTGCTGCACTGGTACGCCGCCCCGGTCGCCGGGCTGAACTTCAACGACAACTGCGTCGACATCATCGTCACCCCCGCCGAGGAGGGCCAGCCCGCCGACTACACGGTCATGCCGCCGATCGCTGATATCACTGTGATCAACAACACGATCAGCGGCGGCGAGGAGCACAAGCCGGCGATCGTCAAGCACGCCGGCGGGAATATCTACGAGATCAGCGGCTCTGTCACGAAAGAAGCCAAGCTCAAGAGCAAGCCCGTGACCAACGCCGGGGCGTTTTTCGCCGATGCGCTGAAGACGAACCTGAAGTCGCACGGGATCGAGGTCCTGGGCGTGATCCGCCGGGCGGATGGCCACCTCGACGGCGCGTTGATCCCGGACACGGACAAGACCGTAGCTATCCACGAGACCCGGATCGAGAACATCCTGGCGCGGGTCAACAAGCCCAGCCAGAATCTTTTCGCCGAGGCGATGTGCAAGGCGACCGGGGCCGACTACCAGCGGGCACAGGACCTGGACGAGCCGGGGTCCTGGCACAACGGCAAGATCGCGATCAAGGCCATGTTCAATGAAGTCGGGATCAACACCCACCCCCTGGTCGTCGCCGACGGCTCGGGGCTCAGCCACAACAACCGCGTTACCGCCAAGCTGATCAGCGACCTGCTGCTTCACATGCACCGGCACGAAGACGCGGTGGTGTTCCTCAACAGCCTGACGATCGGCGGGGTCGATGGGACGATCCGCAAGCGCTTCACCGACGTCCCCGGGCGGGTCCGTGGCAAGACCGGGTACATCAGCGGCGTCCGCGCGCTCTCCGGCTACATCGACACCGACGCCGGCCCGACCGTCATCTTCTCGATCCTCTACAACGGGTTCACCGGCAGCAAAAAGCCCTACGAAGAACTACAGGACGAGGCCGTCATGCTGGTGATGCGCGAGTACGCACCGGTCGCAGCGGAGTGACGCCGTGCCGTTGGGTGTGGAAACGATTATTTAACAACGACCCGCGGTAATCCCCTCAGCCCCCGGCTTTGCCGGGAGTTCATTTTCAAATGACACGTCCAATCCCCCGGCAAAGCCGGGGGCTGAGGGAGGACGCATCATGTCAAGGTGCGTTCCTACTTGTCCAACCAGTCCCAGTTGACCAGATTGAACGCGCCATCGGGTGTTAGTTCGTATTCGGCGTTCAACGGCAGCGGCGCGAAGTTTGGCCCGTGGCCGACCGGGAGTTTGTAGGCGACCGGGAAGCCGTGTTTCTCGCCGCGGCGTGCGAAGATCTCCGTCAGCGCCTCGACCTCGCCGCAGGTCGGCCGCAGAGGGATCGTCTCCTGCTTGTCCTTGTGCTTGAGCGCCTCGCGTGCCTGATCGGGCGAGGGCTTGTGCTTGAGCACATTGGCGACACTGTCATCGCAGGCGCAAAACTCGCCCAGCACGATCCCGGCAACGCCGTCGAGCCCGCCGGCCTGTTCGATCTGGTTGAGCATCGAGTCGATCCGGTAGTAGCCCTCGGAGAGGTCTTCGAAGAAGAGGAACTTCCCCGCCATGTCCCGGGGCTGGTAGGGCGTGCCCATCAGGTAGTTCCAGACCGCCAGGTTCCCGCCGACCAGCGCGCCGCTTTTCGGTTCGGCAGGCGCGGACGTGAGGAACTTCATCCGGCTGTCGCGCCAGGGCATGTCGATCCGATTCCTATTGACCAGATTGAGTGTGGCGCGGAAATGGAAGTCGCTGATGTCGTAGAAATCGCTGGCGGGCATGGAGGCGTGCAGCGTGTGCCAGCCCCAGCGTGAGTGGACGTAGTGATGTAGGGCGGTGACGTCGGAGTACCCGGCGAGGAGTTTCTTAAGCGGCTTACCGTGCCTGGCGGTCAGCTCGTCCAGGATCGGTAGCAGTCTGGGCGCGCCCGACCCGCCCCGGCCGGACCAGAGCACGTCGATCGTCGGGTCTTGTGCGAACTCAAAAAGCGCCTCGGCGCGGGTCTGGTCATCGCCGGCGAACCAGAAGTGTTGCTTGGCGCACTGCGGGTGTACGCGGACGTCGAATCCTGCATCGGTCAGCCGATCGACGCCCAGCGCAAGCTCGACCTGTGGGGTCACCGAGCAGGGCGTGATAATTCCGATCACGGGTGGGTTGTTCATGGGGAGATTGGTCTGGGGTCTAGGGTTCAGGGTTTGGCTAGAGCGGTGTTCGCCCGGACGGGTCGGGGTTTTGCCGGGCGCTGTAGGGGGCGTACCATAATGACGATAAGTGCATCATAAGCCAAGGAGCCCCGCCGCGTGTCGGACAAGCGAAGCATCAAACTCGGCCTGGTCCAGCACGCCTGCCCGGTGGGCGCGACCCGGGAGCAGAACCTCGCCAAGGCGGTCGGGATGATCCGTGACGCCGCCGGGCGGGGCGCTCAGTTGATCGCCACGCAGGAGCTTTTCACAGGCTGCTACTTCCCGCAGGCCGAGGACGAATCGAGGTTCGACCTGGCCGAGACGGTCCCGGGCCCGACCAGCCAGGCGCTCTGTGAATTGGCGAACGAGCTTAACGTCGAGATCACCGCCAGCCTGTTCGAGAAACGCGCCCCGGGCGTGTACCACAACACCTCCGTGATGATCGACATGTCAGGCAAGATCGTCGGCAAGTACCGCAAGATGCACATCCCCGACGACCCGCGGTTCTACGAAAAATATTACTTCACCCCCGGCGATGCCCGGACGGACGGCTGCCAGGGGCTAAACGGCTTCGCTGTCCAGAACATGAGGCTCGCCACGACCGGGATGCTTGTCTGCTGGGACCAGTGGTTTCCTGAGGCGGCGCGGCTCACGGCGATGCAGGGGGCGGAGATTTTGTTCTACCCGACCGCGATCGGCTGGCACAAGGAAGAGGCCGACGGCGAGAACCAGCGCCAGCGAGAGTCCTGGCAGATCATCCAGCGGTCACACGCGATCGCCAACGGCGTGTTCGTCGCGGCGATCAACCGCGTCGGCGTCGAGGACGACCTGACCTTCTGGGGCAGCTCATTCGTGGTCGACCCCGGCGGGCAGGTGATCGCCCAGGCATCGGCGGATCAGGAAGAAGTGTTGATCGCCGAGTGCGACCTCTCCTTAATCGAGCAGACGCGCCGCGGCTGGCCTTTCCTGCGCGACCGGCGGGTCGACGCCTACGGCGGGCTCTTGCAGCGGATGCTGGACGGGGGCTGACCGGCGGTCAAGAAAAATGGTGAATCGTCCGATCTTAGACCTATCACCCCTATCCGGTTACGCGATCCATGCCCGCTGAAAAAAACAACCCCTCCGAAGAGTCGGGGGTCTTCTCAGGCTTCCCGACCACCGCCGAGCTTGGCTACCGCATGCCCGCCGAGTGGGAGCCACACGACCGGATCTGGCTGACCACCCCGCACAACACAGACACCTGGCCGGGCTGTCTGGAGAAGGCGCAGGCCCAGTACGAGACGTGGATCGCGCAGATGAGCAGGTTCGTGAAGGTCCAGACGACCCAGGGCCTTAGCATCAAGACCGATGACTCGTGGATACGCGACTACGGCCCGATCTTCGTCGTGGACGACCGTGGTGGCTTGGGTTGTCACAGCTTCCGCTTCAACGCCTGGGGGCGTAAGTACGACCCCTGGGACAGGGATAACTCGGTCCCACACAAGATCGCGGCGCACCTGAAAGTCCCGTTGTGGCGTCACGACATGGTCCTCGAGGGCGGGTCGATCGGGGTCAACGGCAAGGGCACGCTGTTGACCACCGAGAGTTGCCTGCTTCAGGACAACCGGAACCCAACGCTGTCGCGCAACCAGATCGAACAGCAGTTGCATGTGACCCTGGGCACGAGCCACGTCATCTGGATGGCCGGCGGCTTGGAGGGCGACGACACCGACGGGCACATGGACGACATCGCACGATTCGTTTCCCCCGATACCATCGTCGCGGTCCGCGCTCCGGACGGCCACCCGGACCACGACATCCTCAAGAAAGACTGGCAGATACTCGCCGACGCTCGCGATCAGGACGGCCAGCCTTTGAACATTGTTCCATTGCCCGTCCCTGAGCCGATCACCTACGATTTTCCGCCGAACAGGCAGATCGAACGCGGCACCTACCACCTGCCCGCCAGCTACGCCAACTTCCTGATCAGTAACGGCGCGGTTTTTGTCCCCGTGTTCGGCCAGCGCACCGACGACGAGGCGCTGAAAATCATCGACGACGCCACGCCGGGCATGACCGTCGTGCCGATCCGCGCCGAGTGGATCGTCGTCGGCCGCGGGGCGCTGCACTGTTTGAGCCAACAGCAGCCGGCGATACTTGAAAGCAAAGAGTAAAGGCGGACAGGGAAGTATCCACAGATTACGGAGATTGCGCAGATTAAGACAGTGTTGTCTGTCTGACTTTCAATCTGCGTAATCTGCGGATGACTCTTGTTAGTCTTCTTCTTACGGTTTGTATTTCGGATTCGTCCACTCGATCAGCGTCGCCCAGTTGTCGCTGGCGGCGTCTTCCAGGTAATCCCGGATCAGGCCCCGGACCACGAAGCCGTTCTTGAGTTGAAAGCTCAGCGTCCCGTCGAACAGTTCCCCGGCGATGACCTTCTCGACGTACTGCTGTGGCGTGAGTGTCTGCTTGTGTTCGGCGTAGCCCGGGATCAGCCCTCCGGCGACGATGCCCTTACGGTTGCGGCGCATCGCCAGGTCCTGCCGGGACTTGTACAGCAGCCGGCCGATCCCCTTGCCTCGCGCGTCGGGGTGGACGCTGATGTCCGCGCCGTAGTAGTAGTCGCCGTCCGGGTCGTGGCGGGTGAAATACAGCCCTGCGCAGACTTCCAGGAACGTGTGCTTTGGGCTAGTTAGATCGAAATCGGTGAAGAACCCCGATCCCTGGCCGACGATTCTTTCCCCCCGACTACCGTCCAGCGCGATGAACTGGCCCTCGGGGAAAACCTTGTATTGGCTCTCAAAGTGTTCGACCCGCATCAGTTCTTTGGCGTCGAGGGTCGGGTAGCAGTCGCGCTGGAGCTGCTCAAGGAGCGCGAAGTCCCCAGGCTGGATCGTCCTGATCGTGATTGAGGAGGTACCACCCATCGCGTCACGCGGCCTTGGCGTGTTCGCCGTCGGCGACCGCGATCGCCTCGCCCAGGGCCGACATCGCTTCGTGGAGTTGGTCGTCCGTGATCGTCAGGGGCGCCAGCGTACGGACGCAACTGGAATACAGCCCGGCCCGGATCATGATCAGCCCCCGCTGGAATCCCTCCTCGACCACGCGCGCGGGCGCAGTCTTGTTTGGCTCCTTGGTCTTGCGATCGTTGACGAACTCGATCGCGCACATCGCGCCATCGCAGCGGATGTCGCCGATGATCGGGTGCTTATCTTTCCACTGCATGAAGTATCCCATCGTGATCTTGCCGATCTCCAGGGCGCGGGTGGCCAGATCGTGTTCGATCATGGTGTCGATCGACGCTATGGCCGAGGCGCAGGCGACCGGGTTGCCGCCGTAGGTCGAGCCCAGCCCGCCGACGTGGGGCGCGTCCATGATCTCGGCCTTGCCGGTGACCGCGGCGATGGGCATCCCGCTGGCGATCGACTTGGCGGTCAGCAGCATGTCCGGCTCAACGCCGCTTGACTCGATCGCGAACATCTTTCCGGTTCGGCAGAACCCCGACTGCACCTCGTCGGCGACGAACAGGATCCCGTGCTCACGGCAAATCGAACGGAGCTTGCGCAGGTACCTGGTCGAGGCGGTGATAAACCCGCCCTCGCCCTGCACCGGCTCGATGATGACCGCCGCGACCGAGGTCGGGTCGACCTGTGCGACCAGTGCCTTCTTGAACTGCCCAATGGCGTAGTCGTCGTAGTCGCGGCTATTCATACCCTCCGGCTTTTCCCGGTATTCGTAGGGGAACGGCACACGGTAGACCTCCGGCGCGAACGGGCCGAAGCCGCGTTTGTAGAGGTCGTACTTGCTAGTCATCGTCATGCCCAGAAGAGATCGGCCGTGGAACGCGCCCTCGAAGACGATGATCGCCTGTCGGCCGGTCGCGTAGCGCGCGATCTTCACCGCGTTTTCCCCGGCCTCGACCCCGGTGTTGCAAAGCAGTGTCTTCTTCTCGCCCTTGATCGGGGCCAGCTCGTTGAGCTTCTCACATAATTCAACGTACGGCTCGTACGTCCCGACGATCGCGCACAGGTGCAGGAGTTTGTCGGCCTGCTTGTGGATCGCGTCGGTGACCTTGTCCGGGCAGTGCCCGCAGTTGAGCGCGCCGATCCCGGCGTTCAGGTCGATGAACGTGTTGCCGTCCACATCCGTCACCGCCGCGCCCCGGGCGGTCTCGGCGACGATCGGGCAGGACCGGTACAGCCCGCGGACCACGGACGCATCACGGCGGGCCAGCACCGCCCGCGCCTTGGGGCCGGGCAGCTCGGTTTTGATGTCTATTGTCTTGGCGGGGGGCTGAGTCATTGGGTAAGCACCTCTAGGTACTTACCGTATCGGCTCGCAGGCCCCCGGGGGTGAAGCGCTGGTAGTCGTTCTCGGACGGCAGGCCCCAGACCGCCCACATCTCCCGGGTACTGGGAGACATCACACAAGCCCCGGACGACTCGACGTCGTAACCCTGAGCCGGCGTCTGACACACCGAGAAACCATTGCCCTCGCGCAGCCGGGTCAGCCCGATCAGTGCGTCCACATCCACCCGACCGGCGTGGTCGCTGAGAAACCGTTGCGCCTGGTCCAGCCGGGTGACGGTGCTCTGCCGTGATGCTTCGGAGCGCTGGCGTTCAAGGCTCACCAGAGCAGTCTCCTGGCAGTGGTTGGTGTGTACGATCGTCGATTCGAGCGGCGTCACGGAACGCAGGCTCGGGACGGCCTCGACGTTGTACCCCCGGCCGTCGGGCCCCATCACCAGGTAGTTGTGCGCCCCGGCCAGGTCCGCGCTCTCAAGCACGTTCATCGCCGCGTCCAGGTCGCTCTGCGCCAGCATCTTCCGCACGACGAACGGCCAGGTCACGCCCTTGCGCCCCTCGGTGGTGAACAGGTTGTTGATCCCCACCGCGATCCCCGCTTCGTTCAACCCGATCATCCCCACGCAGCCGGTGAGCGTGAACATCAGCGCCGCCGGCTTGCCGCTGGGGCGGATGTCCAGCATCAGAACGTACGGGGTGGCGGTCGTGTGCATGTCCCAGGTCTGGCCCAGATACCCCCGCCCGTCCGGGGATTGGTCGGGCGAGGTCATAAACGCGGTGCAGCCCCCGGGGTCGTCGACCACGTGCTGATGCAGCACGTCTACGAAGTCCGTGAATCCGTTCATGATCAACAGCTCGACCATCGGCACGCCCGAGCCGTCGGCGAGCCCCTCGAGCTCGGCGCATAACGACTCATCAAATCGGTGGTGGTAGGGCATGCACCGCCCGGCTAATTCGGTGATGACCAGCGGGTGAACCCCGGCGCGGGCCCAGTCGTCGCTGGCGCACAGGCGCAGACGCTCCTCGGTCAGCTCACCGATCGCTTTGGCGTAGGCCTGGCCGTGCTCATATCCCATCCGGTACGGATCGCCTGCGACGGTCAGTGTTCTCAGCGGTGGCAAGACGGGCCTCCTAACGCGCGT
This sequence comes from Phycisphaeraceae bacterium, assembly GCA_029260655.1. GTDB lineage: Bacteria > Planctomycetota > Phycisphaerae > Phycisphaerales > Phycisphaeraceae > JAJRRS01. The sequence continues at coordinate 59,373 of JAJDCU010000021.1, read as the reverse complement.
TGGGTCGATGTGTGCCGCCATTATAGCTATCGACCGCGGCGCATGAGCCGAGGCGATCTGCTTGACACGGATGGTCGCAGGTTGGCGGGGCGGTCAGTGCGTCAGCGCGTAGGCCAGGATGTTAACGTTGAGATTCCTGGCCGACCGGGCCTCGTTGCCGCCGCAGCAACAGCAGTCGTCCCCGGCGTTGTCGGTGTCGTTCAGTCCGTCGGGCGACAGGATCAAGACGACCCGGCCGTCGATCGTGAGCCCTTCGAGGTGAGGCAGCCTCGGACCTCCGGTTTTGAACCGCGACGAGGTGATGTCGTAGACGCTGTGGAAGACCGGGTGGTCGGCCTCCAGCATGACCGTCTGCGTATCCGGGAAGACCTCTTGCAACTCGCCGCGGAAACTCTCCATCCAGAATTCGCTGCTGCACCCGGCCGAGGCGACCAGGAACCCGCCGCCGGTGAGGTAGTCACGCAGGTTCTGACGCTGATCGTCGGTGAGTTCGAACGCCCCCTCGCCGGTCATCACTGCGAACGGGTAGTCAAACATCTGTTGTGACGCGAGTTCGACCTGTTCGAACGCCGGGTGGGTGACGATATGGGTGTCTTCCCGGGCCTGGGCGAGGAACCTGTCGGAGAAGCAGACCGAAGATTTTTCCACGGCGTAGACCAGGTTCGCGCAGGTGACCTCGGCCTGGTCTGCCTCGGTTTCGCTGCCGGCGTTAGCGTCGGCCGCCGCCGGAGTATTGTCTGCACTCTCGCCACCGCCACCGTCAGCACCGTCGGCCAAGAGGCTGGCGGAAAGGATCAAGGTGATTGCCCAGCAAAGCAAACCGGTGGTCGTCATGTTGGTTTGTCGCATGTTCATAGAAGTCTTCCCGCGGCTAGGGTCTGCCGTATTCTACCTGCTTTCCTCGGCGATCCGTTTGAAGTACGCTTGGGCCTGGTCGCGGTACTCGGCCGGGACCCCCGGCAAGACTACGAGGGCTGAGTCTTGATGCTGGCGGCTCCCGGCGTCGATCGTTTCGGTTGTATTGCCCGCTTGCGCCTTGGCCTGGCTTGGATCGTGCTCCCCTGGGGGGGTGCTACGCTGGCCAACCGTCTGGCGCTGCGGCGTTGGTCCTTGCCCGCTTTGAACGAGTTGACGCAGGGTGTCATCGGAGAACGGCTCCCGCAGGTCTGCAAAACCTTGCCGGTTGACCGAAAAAGCTTGGCGGTTGTCGCCGTTATCGTCATCAAGCAACCGGGTAAGGGACGTATGCAATGCCGACGCCGCTTGCGCCTGGGATTCAAGCCCGGCGATGAGGCTTCCAAGGATCCGCTTGACCGCGCCCTGGGCGGGGCGGGGCGGCTCTTGTGCAAGCCGATCGTGCAGCGACTGGATCAGGCCCCGTGCCTGGTCGGTGTACCGGTCCAGTGCCGATGCCAGACCTCGGATATCTTTGTGTTGTTGCTCGGCCGTCCTTGTGCCGGAGCGGAGCATGTCCTGGAGAGCTTTGAGTTTTTCCAGAAGCGCGTGGCGCTGAGATTCAAGGCCGTTCAATGGCTGTTGGTAGGACGCCCAGCCTTGCTTGAGGATGCTTAGGTCATCCACGTCCGCCAGTTCGGGGACGGGTTCGATTTGGCCGGTTAGCGTTTTTAGGCCTGGCTGGCCGTCTGCGCCCAGAAGCGACAGCTCGAATCGCCCGGGGTCGCTGAGCGTGAAGTCTACGGACGCGGTTTTCGGGTCGGTCGGGTCTGGGCTTAAGGCCAGGGGCTTGATGTCACGCTCCGGTGATGGACCGGCCGGGGTGAGTCTGAGTTCGCCCCCGCCCAGCGGGACGTTGCTGGTGACCCGGATCGTAACCTGGGTCCCGGCCGGGGCGCGGACACCTTCTGTCGACACCGCCGACGTGCTGTCGGGACGGCCTGTGTCGGCGGGGTAGTCGTAGATGATGTGCGCCCGCTCAAGCTGGGGCGAGGTGTCGACGCTGAACGTGTATAGCCTGCTTCGCCCGCGCGGCGTGGCGATGTAGAAGCGGCGCGTCTGCTCGGCGCGGTCGATGGGGAAACTAAAGATCGCTGTTGCCTGACCGTCAGGCGTCGGGGGTGTTGCCAGGTTGCCCGGCACGGCGGCAGGCCGCATCGCCAGGGGCTGAGCTTTTTCGCCGTCGTCTACGAACACGATCTGGGCTCGGCCGGGGAGCGTCGGGCCTGACAGCCTGGCGGTGATCGTCGCCGGCCTGGCGTAGTAGACGGTGCCGGGATCGGTGCGGACATCGAACCGGACAAGAGTAAACGGCGGGTGGTCCGCCCATGGCGACAACAGGCGCGGTAGCGCCGCGTGGAACGGGCCCGGCATGAGCAGGTACGCCAGCACAAGCAACGCCGACGCGATCACCGCGGGTTTAAGTTGACGGCGATTCGCGGCGCGATCTGTGATATCCCGGTCTGAGATCGTCCCCGCCAGTGCCTGGCCCTGGGTGATCGCTTGATTGAGCAGCGCGGAGCTTGCGCCGGTCTGGGCGTGTTCGGCGAGGTCGACGGCATTGATCAGTCGGCTATCGTTGATCTTCAAACGACACTCGACCGCGACGGCCACCCGCCGGGCGTGGAACCTGCCCCGGACGATCACCAACGCTATCCGCCAGGCCATCCATACGAACAGTGCAAGCAGTACCGTATCCAGGACGGCTAATCCGTATCGGTGTAGCGACAGCCCCGCGTCGATCACGACCGCCGTCAGCAGCGCGATCCCCAGCACAACGATCGCGCGTGCCAACACCTTGACCAGGTCCGCTACGACCATCGCCCGGTTGGCGCTTCTCAGCAGCTTGTCCAGTTCGCTGTGCGTCATGCAAGCCCTCCCGATCGACGCAGAACCCACTCGCCCCCGGTCAAACCCAGCACCAATATCATCACCCATGCACGACCCCAGACGTATTTCGGCTGCGCGGGCGTCTTCACCGACGCGCGGTATCGATCAAGCAACCCTATGAGCGTTTCGGGGTCATCGGGAGGCAGGCACCGGCCGCCGCTTGAGTCGGACAGCGCACGCATCGCCGAGGGGTTGGCGGCGCTTTGCAGACGTTCGAGGTCCACATCGTAGCTGTTGAACCGGGTTTCGATCGGCTTGCCCGGCGATAACGGGGTCTCGACCACGACACGGTGGACGCCCGGCGTGCGCGGGGTCAGCACGGCGCGGTAGCGCGTTGTGCTATCGTCGATCGGCTTGGCAGACAGTTCGTACCGATCGCCCCCGGGACCGACGACGTACACGCGCGCATCCAAGGCATCGAATCGTACGCGGCTGATCAGGTCAAGGCTCAGTGTGTCCCCGGCCTGCACGCTCAAGCGAGACAACCTGAGCGAGACAACCCGCCCCGGCTGGTACCCGCTGCCCAGCGCCAGACGCATAACCGTGTCCGACCAGAATCGGTCGAACCAGCCAAGTCGTTCCTTGATTTCACCGGGACCCTCCGCGCGGCCTGGTCGCAGGCCCCATGTCCACAGGCCCTCTCCCAACACGGCGACGACTTCCCCCCGGCCGTAGGGCATCGAGACGATCGCCGGCTGACCGGGCGACCCGTCCGCGCTCAGCGCCCGCGTGCGCGCCAACACCTTGGCCGAGGCCTTTTCTTTCGTGACAACCGGTAGGCTCAACAGGGAGGGCGGCGGACTTAACGGTTGATCCGCTGTGTTGTCACCGGCTAGCCCCGCGCTGGGGCTCATCCCCGGGCGGGTTGGCCAGGCGTGGTCGAACACGACCTGTTGCCGATGCCGCTGGCCGACGCCAAAGACCACCGGTTCGATCACAGACAGCGCCTGGCTGGCCCGCTCGCCCTCCGGCGCGTCGATGTCGTACGCCCGCCCACGCGCAAACACCACACGCCCGCCGTGCCCCGACACATAATCGGGGAGAAGCTCAATCACTTCGATCGGCAAGACGTGATTGATCCCCTTGCCGAGGATGATTACGTCGTAATACGCAAGGTCACCAAGGGCCTGCGGCAGTTCTTCGCGGGCGGCTGGTTGCGAGACGATCGTCTCGCGCTTGCTCGGCGAGATCTGTGTGATTTGCGTCAGTTCCAATCGGCTGTCTTTGCGCAACGACTGCGCGAGGAACTTAGTATCCCAGTACGGCCTACCCTCCAGCATCAGCACCCGCAGGCGCTTGGCAGTCACCTCCAGGAACACAGGTTGAGCATTGTTGGCTCGCTCGGCTTCGCCGGGGATCGGGTCTACCCACACGCGGTAGGCGTAGGTTCCCGGTTCGTCGTGACGGACAGGGATCTCTACGGTGACCGAGTCACGTGCGTCGAAATCGATCGGGTAGGTCTGGTGTCCGCCCTGATTTTCGACATGTAAAGTGGTCCGGCTTCGCCCGGCGCCGGACTGCGCCACGCGCACGTTGATCCGGCCGGGCTCGTCGACAAACAGGTAAGGCTGCTGCGGCACAGCGACCAGCGCCACGTCCTTTATCAGGCTCGGGCCGCCCAGCGTCACCGTGTAGATCGGGACCGATCTATTGTGTGCCAGTTGGCCCACCGCGCGCATCGGCTCGCTAAGCGTGTCACGGCCGTCGGAGAGAACCACCACAGCCGAGCCTGTCTGGTCAGGCGAGCGCGAAGCGGCAAGTCTTGAAACAACCTCGGACACGCTGCGCGCGACGTTTGAGACCGGGGCGTCCGCCGCACTTTCGGCAGACTGACGCAGCGATTCCTCGCTTGTAACCCGTGGCGCCTGGTCGAACGTGACCAGCTCGACTTTGTACCGGTTTCTTAGCGACAACAGGTATGCCGGATCGAGCCAGTGCTCGACCGCGAAGTCGTAGCGAGATGCGCTGTCCATGTCGCGTGTCTGCATCGATGCGGAGCTGTCCAGCATGACGGTGAGGCTGGGCCGGTCCACGTTTATTGAAGCGGGGCCAACCGTGCTGGGTCCCATCAGAAGCAGGCCGATCATCGTCAGCCATGCCGATCGCATCAGCAGCGATGTCGTGCTTAGTATCGGATGCGCCCTGAATGCACGAACACAAACAAGCGCCGCCAAACCCAACAACAACGCCAGGCCCGCGATCACCACGGCGGGCGGGAAGTACGGCCGCCAGGCAAGGGAAAGTGTTGTCGCGGTGTCCATCATCATCGTTTGGGGTATCCCAGAAGAACCAGTTCGATCCCCATGGCCAGCAGCGCTGTCGCCAGCAACCAGCCCCACAGGGCCCGGCCATTCGGGGAAGTATCCGGGGTCAACCCTGTTTCGCTTTCGGCATGTGGGTGGGCCTGGGTTTCATCGCCTGGGGCTATGAGCGCCTGTTGCAAAAACTCCTTCGGCAACCGGCTAAGGTCGCTCTCACGCGGATCGATGTTTATCGCCGAGGTTCCCAGGAACGTTTCCCCCTGCGCCGCGGTGTAGAACCCCGGCTGCGTCGGGTGGTGGATCGTGATCGTTGATCGGTTCTCGTCGATGGTGAACGAGGTTTCTGCCACGGGCTCACCCTCGGGCCCGGTCACGATCGGCGGTGGGCCGGCGGGGTCGATCAAGGTCGTAACCGTCAGCATGACCGATTGCCCGACCACGGCGGCTACGTGAGGCGAACGCACGGGTTGCAGGTCTTCGACCAGCCCCTGCATCAGCGCGACGAACCAGCCCTGCTTGCCCAGGTCGCTGTGGGACAGATCCGGGCTGAAGTTGGCCATGACCAGCCGGCCCGCACCGATCGCCCGCCAGGTAAGCGCAGGTGTACCGTCGGAGAAAGCCAATAGCGTGTGAGCCCCGCGGTCGGTCGTGTCGGCCTGCCATGTTTTGAAGAAGCGGGTTTGGGCGATCACCTGCTGGCCGGCTTGATCGAAACGCCTAAGCAGCGATGAGCGCCAGTCGCCTTGTGTGATCGTCAGCGGATTGCCGGAGGTTGTGCTGTCGCGTGGCTCGGTGGGCATCCAAGGAAGCAGCCCGCCGGGGTCTAGTGCATCGAGGTGGGCGAGGTTGCCCTGGACGGGTCCGCCGCCCAAGAATATGACCACTCCGCCACCGCGGTCTATGTAGTTGTGCAGTGCCTTGAGTAGCGGGTTGGACAGTTCCCCGACTTGGCCGACGAATACCGCGTCGGCGTCTTCCAGATCACACTCAGATGCCTGACCGCTTGCCACAGCACGGACTTGGTAAGGGTCGCGCGCATCGTCGTGCGGGGCGAGCGCCCGGAGCATGAAATACCCGCCGGTCCCGGGCGCATCCGTGTCGTCGTCGGTGATCAGCAGGACCGTCGCGCGGTCGGCCACGTTCACCGATAGGTAACATCGGTTGTCGATCGCAAGCCCGTCTCCGGGCAGGGTGAACACGATCCGGTGTGTGCCTAAGCGGTTGGACTCGGCGCTGAAAACGACCTGCTTTTGGCTGCGGGGTCCGATCGTAAGCGGCTGCGAGCCGCCAGGCCGACCGTCTATCTGCATCTCGATGGTCGCGGCTTCCTGTTGGTCGCTGTGGTTGGTGAGATTGACCGACAGGCTCATTGGTCTGCCCACGCGCGGTGTGCCCGGGCCGACAAGCGGGTCGTGCAGCGCCAGGTTCGTCGGTGGGGGGGTGCCGGATGGAACGATAGTCACCCGTGTGTTTTCGGGCAGGGGCTTGCGGTGCGATGTCTGTTCAAGTGTGTCCTCCCACTGGCTCGCCTGCATGTCGGTCAGGATGATCAGGCGGCGCGGCCCGGGCCTGTCTGCCAGAAGCCCTCCCGCTAACGCCAGTGCTCCGCCGACATCACCGCGCTGGGTGGTCGGCTTGAGCGCATCCAGTTCATCGCGCGCGGCGCGTAGGTTGGATGTCATCGCGGGGAACGCCTGCTGGGGCCGAGGCGCGGGGTAAACGATGTTGACGTGGTCGACGGCGGGTCTGAGCTTGTCGAGCTCGCGTATAGCTATTGCGCGCAGTGAGTGGATCGTTGACACCCCCTGGGATAGCTGTCCGGCTGAGGCGCTTTGGTCCACCACAAGCACCACCGAAACGCCCTCGGCCCCGGTATTTCCTCCAGCGTCTGCCGCCCGTGCATCAAGCCAGATAGGCTGAGCGAAAGCTGCCGCGATCGCGGCGATGATCAGGCACCTAAGTAAGAGCAAGAGCCACCGACGCAGCTTCAGTAGCGACGACTGACCGGCCGACGATGCGACAAGCAGATCGATGCTCGGGAACACCACCCGCTTGCGCGCCCTTCGGTGAAGCAGGTGCGCCGCCACCGGCAGGGCGACCAGCCCCAAGCCTAAGAGCATGGCGGGGGCGGTGAGCGTGATGACCGAGAGATTAGTCATGGCCGGTTAAGTCAAGGCTGGCGGGTCTTCGGCGGCTCTACGGGTAGACAGCACACGCTCCACGCGGCACGCTGGCAGGCGCTACATCACCCCCGAGCGGGTGAACAGGTAGTCGGACAAGGCCTGGTGATAAACGGTAGCGGTCGAGACGGGCCTGTAGTCGATGCCGCGGGCGTTCAGCGCCGACCGCCAGGCTTCGGTCGCGCCGCGCACCTGTTGTTCGTAGTCCGCACGGAGCTCTTGGGTGTCCACACGCACACGCCGGCCGGTCTCGCTGTCGATGAAGACCGCCTGGGCAAGGTCCGGGAGGCGCCATTCTTCGGCATGCAAAACATGGAAGACCACCGCCTCGCCACCGACGGACGTGAACGCCCCCAGCTCATCGAGTATCTCACCTCGGTCTTCATGCAGGTCAGATAGCACCACCAGCAGACCGCGCCGGCCGGTGCGCTGCGCCGCTAGGCCGTGAAGCGCCTCGGGCAGGTGTGCTCTGTCGGCGGGGTTCATCTGCTCCATCAACCTCAGCAGCTGGTCGAGGTGCGAAAACCCGCCCCGTGGCGGCAGGCAGGTGTGCAAGCCTTGCTGTGCCGCGGCGAAACCGATCCGGTCCTGTTGTCTGACGGTCAGGAAGGCGATCGCACCGGCCATCAGGCAGGCGTAGTCGTACTTGCTTGGGTGGATCAAGGCTGTTGGATCGCGTGGCGTGTCGGCCAGCTGATCGTTTTTGTCGGATCGGGTGTGCGAACCATCCACCCCGGCGAAGCCCATCGAGGCCGAGGCGTCGACCAGCAGCGTCACGGTCATGTCGGTCTGGTGCTCGAAGAGCTTGATGAACATCCGGTCGCTTCTGCCGAACACTTTCCAGTCGATGTCGCTGGCTTCATCGCCCGGGGTGTATTCTCGGTAGTCGTTGAACTCGGCGCAGTGGCCTCGCTGGCGAGAGGCGTGTCGGCCGGCGTACACCCCGCGCACGGGTCGGCGGCTGGCGAACAGCGCGTTGCGTAGCGGCGCTAATTCCTGGATACGCAGGTAACGGCGGGTGGGGGGCAAGGCGGCGTCGGTGGACGGGTCGTTGGGCAAGGGAACAAACCCCAATCGGTCGGCTACGGGGTGTATTGCGGTTCGCTGATCTCGCCGACGATCTGCTCGACGAGCTCGGCCGGGGTCATCCCCTCGCCGGCGGCCTGGTAGTTGAGCAATATACGGTGGCGCAGGACGTGGGGCGCAGCCTGACGGATGTGGTTGGCGCTCACAGCCGGGGCCCCGTCGAGCACCGCCAGCGCCTTGCCCGCCAGGACCATATGCTGCCCGGCGCGGGGGCCGGCGCCCCACCGCAGATAGCGCGTCGCCAATTCACTGCACGCCCCGGCGCCCGGCCGGGTCGCACGCGCGATCGCCACCGCGTAGCTGACGACGTGTCGGCTTACCGGTAGTCGGTGGACAAGCCCCTGGAATCGCATCAACTGCTGTTTGGTGAAGACAGGCTCAAGATCGGTCGGCTTGGGCGCGGTCGTCTCCATTACGATCCGCTCTTCGTCTTCCACATCGGGGTAATCCATCCACAGGCTGAACATGAACCGGTCTAGCTGCGCCTCGGGCAGCGGGTACGTCCCTTCCTGCTCGATTGGGTTCTGCGTGGCGACGACGATGAACGGGCGGTCAAGCGTGTGGCGCGTGCCCATGCTGGTGACCTGCAACTCCTGCATCGCTTCCAGCAGGGCCGACTGTGTCTTAGGCGGCGTGCGGTTGATCTCGTCGGCGAGGATGATGTTGGCGAAGACCGGCCCGGGGACGAACGTCATCTCTCGCCCGCCCGACGCGTCCTCTTGCAATAGCTGCATCCCGATGATGTCGGCGGGCATCATGTCCGGGGTGAACTGGATCCGCCGAAACTCCCAGCCCAGCGCCTGCGACAGTGTCTTGACCAGCAGTGTCTTGGCAAGCCCGGGCACGCCGACCAGGAGTACGTGCCCCTCACAGAAGATCGCGGCGAGCAGGGCGCGCACGACCTGCTTCTGTCCGATGATGACCTGTGCGATCCGGGCCTCAAGCTGTTTGAAACCTTCCGACGCCTCGTTGAGTAAGGCGACATCGTCCCCCGGGAGCTGTTGTGTCTGATCGCTCACGGCGGGCTCCTGACACAGATTGTAAGCGGGGCGTGAGGTGCCCGCACTGCGAAAGAAAGCAGTCGCGGGAGGTCCCCCCGGAACGGACCTGCCGAAACCCCACCACCCAAGGCCATTATACCGGCCCGCTACGCCCAGGCCGAGAAAAAACCCCACACGATACCCCATCTTTGCGACACCCGGACCCCCTGGCGATCCGGCGACGCAGCCCCATACAGGTAGACGACGCCGGCGGCCATTCGTTTCATACGCGGGGCAGAAAAAATAGGTTCAAGCCCGGGGCCGGCTGTGACGGGCTAAGGCTCGTGGGGTTGATCGGCCCCTAGCGCTGTCAGCCGGTCGGCCAGCATCCGGCTGAAAACCGCTCGGCCGGCGGGGTTGAGGTGAGCGTAGTCGGCGAAGGCGTCGTCGGGCATCGCGTCCTGCATATCGATCACCGTGACGGGGTGTGTGGCCTTCACTTGGTCGATCAGTTCCTGCATCCGTGTCTGGGCTTGCGGCGGCAGCCAGCCGCGTAGGTCGGAGGTAACCGGCAGCAGCAGGATGACAATCCGCTTGGCGCCCAGGTCGTCGCAGCCAGCAACCAAGTTGCGGAAGGCCTCGGCGTGCTGGTTAGCGGTGTCGTAGGCCCGGGGGGTGTACCAACCGAAGTCGCGCCAGCCGTTTTTCTGTCGAAGCAGGAACTTGTCTTCGCGGCGTGGCGGCAGGGGCTTGCGGGCCGAGCTCTTCCATGGCCGGTTGGTGGGGGGGAACAGGCCTACCGCGCCGGTGTTCAGCCAACGGTTCAGTTCCAGTCGCCGTTCGAACAGGAACATGCTGGTGAAGTGGCTGACGTTGGCGCGCTGCCGGCGGACCCAGTTCCATTTGACGGACCGGGTCTTGGCCGGCTGGGGGGACGCCTGCTCATCAGAGTTAAAGTCGTTGCCGCGGTTCTGTCCGACCAGCATCGACACGTGCAGCCCAAGCACGACCGTCTGCGGGCGCAGCTCGCTGGCCAGCAGCGGCTGGGCGTAGTAGTGGAGCTTGACGAAGCTGCTGCCGAACCCGTTGAGCACCAGCCAGCGCATGTTTGGCTGGGCGTGCTCCTTGAGGGTGTCGGGGTCGATCCCCCGAAGCGTGGTGGACTGGCCGATGGCGATGGCGAACGGCGGCTGGTTGTCCAGGCCCCGTCGGCGCATCTGCGCCTCGACGCCCGCGACCTGCGAGCCCAGGCGTTTTAGCTGGTTCCACGCCAGTTGCCGATCGGGATCGGAGAACACCGCCGGGTCGCTGCCAAAAGCGGCCAGCAGCAGCAGATTAAGCAGCGCACCGACCGCCGCAAGCCCCAAGGCCACGGCCAACAACCCGTTGTATCGGCGCAGGTCGATCATGTGCTAGCCTTAAAACCCCTGATAGAAGAACGCGTCCCCGGTCCGGGAAAGCCAGTACGCCAGGATCAGCATCGCCGCGACATATACAAGCCGGCATGCCCACCAACCAAACACCCGGGTGTTAAAGCCATTGGAGGTTGGCCTGTCCGTGTGGTCTGTCATGCCCAAAGCTCCTTCCAGGGGTAGCTGATAACCAGCAATGAAAACGCGACGTATTGGAACGTAATAAACTGAGCGGTCAGCTTGTAGCCCCACTTCTGTTTGTACGCCTTGACGCCCTTCCTGCCAAGTCGGCGGGTTAGCAGCTCGCGGTAGGTATTGGTCACGACCAGGCCCAGGGCGTGCATCGCGCCCCAGGCGAAGAACGGCCAACTGATCCCGTGCCACAAGCCGCAGAGTAGAAACGACACCGTAAACGCAAACGTCGCGATCAACATCGCACGTTTGCCCCGGGTTTTGCGTGCCAGGCTAAGCTGTATCGGGATGAACAGATTCCGCCGGATCCACTGCGACAACGAGATGTGCCATCGATCCCAGAAATCGATCAGGTTCCGCGCGAGGTACGGGCGGTCGAAGTTCTCCGGGGTCGCCGCGCCCATCAACCGGCCGATCCCCACCGCGATGTCGCTGTAGGCCGAGAAGTCCAGGTAGATCCACAGGTAGTTCATCTGCGTTTCAAACAGGACGTACGACCCGGGCGCATGGAAACCGGTCAGGAACACTTCGCGGATGGCGTAGGCGACGACGAACTTCTTGAACAGCCCAAGCGCGATCCGTTCGACACCCCCCATCACGTCGCGCGGTGAAAGCGGCGCGGGCACCGCCGGCTGATCGACGAACTGCTCGTAGGACTGGATCGGTCCGGCGGCGAGCATGTGAAAGGGCAGCAGATAGTTCACGGTCGACGGCAGGTCCGGCGGGGGGCGGCCGCCTTCGTAGATCACCCTTCCGGCGTCGATCAGACGTAAGAACACATACGAGAACCCCACCGCCAGCAGCAGCGGGTTGACCACGCCCGTACCGAACTGTTGTGACAGCCCCGGCAATTTATGCATCACGAACAGGCCCAACGCGCAGGCGAGCCCCAGCGCCGCAACCAGGGCCCGCCAGCCCCGGCAACGTAGCAACTGAAGCGCCAGGTGCGCCGCCACCACGGCCGACAGGATCGCCATCATGGAGGATGCGTCGCCGCCCAGAAGCCAGTTGATAAACAGCAGGTTGACCCCCGCCCACACCCACCGCCTCAGCGCCCCGTGCGTGATCGGCGTTAAGACCGCCAGCGCCAGCAGGAAGATGAACCAGAAGCCCGATGTGGTCAGGTCGATCGTCGGGGTCATCCGTGGACCGCCCCGGCGAGTTGGATATATGTTTTCGGCGGCTCGGCAGAGCCCGTGTCCAGGGCATACTCGGCCCGGCCGTCATCGTGCGTTGTCAGACGGTCAAAGCCCATCGACTCGTACAAGCCGGCGACAAGTTTGTTCTTCTGTGTCGGGATGTACTCGCCGATGATCCTGGTGTACCCCCGCTCCCGGGCCCGGGTCAGCAGCGCATCAAACATAAACGCCTCGGCCGTCCGGCTGATCACCCGGCAACTCATCAGCCAGGTGTCAACCCGTAGCGTTCCTTTTTCCTGAACGTCCGGGACCGCCAGCACCAGGGACACCAGCCCGTGGTCGCCGAACTTGTCGCTCATCCGAAGTGTCAGCCCGATCGCGCCGGGATCACGCAACATCTCACGGACCTGCTCGGCGGTGTGTCGGCGGGTCGTCAGGTTGAACTGGTTGGTCTTGCCCAGCAGTTGAACCACCCGCTGCATGTCGGCCTCGTCGACCTCGCGGACGTCCCCCAGCATCTCCAGCGAACCTAAGTAGTCCTCAATCGAGCCAAACGTCTGCTCGGCGTCCCGGCGCTTCCGTTCGGTGGCGTACTGCTTGCTGCGCTGACGGTCCGCGCCAGTCACCTGCGTCGCCTCGAACCAGAGCCCCGATTCCAGCGCCCGGACATACCCCGACGGGTCGTCCGGGACCTCGACCACCTCCACCTCGGCAAGCGTCTGGCGGACGTGCTCGCGCTCGGCGGGGTTGTCATCGAAAAACACGAAGCTATCCAGCCCCAGCTTCAGCGTCTTAGCGATCCGTTCGATCGCAGCCGGCTTGGGGTCCCAGTTCGCTTCAAACGCCGCAAAGTCGTTTAGCGAAAGCGCCATGTCCGGGTTTTTCTCGAACGGCTCACGCGCATCTTCCGGGTTATTCTTCGAGCACACCGCCAGCACCACGCCGCGCTGGGCAAGCTGCTTGACGTGCTGCTGAAACGCGCGGAAGGCTTCGCCGTCGGGTGATTCCCCCAGCGTGATATCAAGCGGCCCGGTCTCCCCGACCACCCCGCCCCAGAGGGTGTTATCCAGGTCCAGCACCAACACCTTCTTGGGCCCGGTCGTCACCGCGCGCACGGCCGCGGCGAGGTGCCCGCCAAGCAGCGACGTGCCTTCTTCACTGAACGGCTGCTTGGTCCAGTGGTACCGGCGCGGGTCGTAGAACCGGTCGCGCCCCATCCGACCGGCGGCTTGGTCCAGGTCGACATAGTACGCGCCCCCCGGCAGTTGCTCGCGCAGCGTCTGGTTCGCCTGACGTGCCAGGCCGACCTGACCGTCGTGAGCGCCCGCCAGGTTCACCCCAAGCGCCCCGAAGGCGTCACAGTCGTAACCGACCTGGATGATCCTGGCCTTGAGTTGGTCTTTGGCGATCGACCACGCCTGACGCCAGAACGCCAACTCGTCTTCGATGCGCTGTTCAGGCTGACGGTCGGCCTCGCCTAGAAGCCGCTGGTTCCACGGGACGAAGACCACGGCATCAACGGGCCGGTCATCGGACGCCGACGCCATCAGTTCCTGCATCACGTTGTCGTATTCCCCGTCACGGACCGCCAGGTCCATCCCCCGTCCAAAGGCGTGCGCGGTCAGGGCCTGCCCCAGCCAGGTCGTGGTGCACTGTCCGAGGATCAACACGCGCTGAGCGCCTGGGTCTTGCTCAAGTTCGCGATTCAGGAAGCGTCCGGCCCGGCCGACCTGCTCGCCGTTGAACCCGCCGCGTCTAAGCGCATCGCGCAACAGCGGCATGGCCTGATCGGCTTGGCCGGCCTTGCGGAGCCTGGAGCATTGTTTAAGCAGTGCGGTGATCGGCATGGCGGGGTCCGGGTGACGGGGTCCGTTTGGGACTTGTGTCAGCCGATCAATATATATCGTTCTTTCACTTTTGCACCAGCAGGGCCATGGACCGGGGCATGAACTTCGCCCGGGGCAGCGTCCTAAGCGGGTTCGCCGAGAGGGTTTCCAGCACACGCAGGCCGGCGATCTCACACATCTTGACCAGCTCGGATTCGTAGCGGTACTCGTAGATATGATCGACCTGCGCCGCGGTCAGCGCCCCGGTAATGAAAGCTAAGCCGCCGGGCTTTAGTAAATGCGCGAGGACCTTGTAGAGGTGCTGGGGGTCCTCCAGGTGTTCGACTAAGAAGCTACAGATACAGCCGTCAGCCGACTCGGCCTCAACCTTCGTGAGGTCCAGCGCATCTTTCTCGACGTAGCGGGCCCGGTTCCCGACCCCGGCCGCTTGGGCGATACCGGTAGCGATCTGGATCGACTGCGGGCTGATATCGTAGCCCTCCAGCGTGGCTTGGGACATGTGCGCCAGCGCCCAAGCGCCCCACCCCCCGTGTCCGGGCGCGATCTCGATGAGGTGGGCCTTGTCGTCGAGCCGGGGCATGAACCGGTCCTGGAAGAACATCATGATCTGGAAGTGGTGGGCCCAGAGGAAGTTGGTCAGGTAGATCCCCCAGAGGTAGCCGTCCATCGTCTCGGCGTCGCTGTAGTGGTCTTTGTAGACATCGGCGAAGGTCTTGTTGGCGTAAGCGCCGTCGCGCTCGTAGTGCGCCTGTGCGAGGTTGACATCGGTGCTGAACTGCGCGAAAGCGTCGGCGGCGGCTTCGATGCCGGACTCGCCACGGGCCTCGGTCAGCCAACGCAGGTAGAGCTCGGCGACCTCGGCGAAACGTTTGGGGTCCTGGCCCTGCGCCTCCCGCAGCCCGCGCAGCGAACGGGGGTGTGATTCGGCAACGTAATCGAATAACCGGTCCAGCAGCGGGGCGGCGGTCGCGGTGTCTGCTTTAGCCTGGGTGGTAGTCATCAGGCGCGCTTCTTCTCGACCAGGTCGGTCAGTTCGCCCACATCCTTAAGCGCCGCGACCTCGGTGCTGGTGAACCGCACGTTAAACCTGCTCTCGACCGCCAGGACCAGGTTCACGTGCATCAGCGAGTCCCACTCGTCGATGTCCTTGGCGCTGGTCTTCGGTTGAACCTGAAGGTCGTCGTCTTCGAAGACCTCCTGGAAGACTTCGTTGAGCTGTTCGAGCGTCTGACTCATGTGTGTGGGTTCCCGTTCATCGTGTGTTTAGGTCAGAATAAGGCAATGCGAATCAGGCCGCAATTACCTGGTCAATCCACTAAATCAACCGAGACCGGTGCGTGGTCGGAGCAGGCGAGCCCGGCCTCGCGGTCGATGTCGGCGGATCGGAACCGTTTGGCTGCAGCGCGGTTAGCCAGCAGGTAATCGATCCGCCAGCCACGGTCCAGCGCACGGGCCTGGCCGCGGTTGCTCCACCAGGAGTAGGGCCCCTGCACGTCCCCGGCCTGCTCGCGGATCAGGTCACGCCAGCCTGCATCCAGCAGGTCACCGAACCAGGTGCGTTCGTGGGGGAGGAAGCCGGAGGTATTTTCGTTGGATTTGGCGTAGAAGATATCGCGCTCGGTGTGGGCGATGTTGAAGTCGCCGCCGAACACGGTCGGGACGCGCGACTTGGCGAGCTTCTTCGCCCAGGGCATGAACCGCGCCATCCATTTTTCTTTCTCGGCCTGCCGGTGGTCGCCGCTGGACCCGGAAGGCAGGTAGATGCTGACCAGTTGCATGCCGTCGATTTTCACACGCAGCACCCGGCCCTCGGGGTCTTCATCGCCGTCGTCTAGCCCCGTGCCCAACACCCGCATCGGTTTGCGTGACCACACCGCGACCCCGGCGTAGCCCTTCTTCTTCGCCGGGTGCCAGTGGACGTGCCAGCCGTCGGGCGCGGCCCAAGGCATCGGCAGCTGCTCGGGCAACGCACGCACCTCCTGGAGCAAAAGCACATCCGGCCCGATCCGATCAAGATGCTCAGAAAAACCCTTACGCAGCGCCGCGCGCAGGCCGTTGACGTTCCAGGCTGTGATACGCATGCGTAAAGTCTAGTGCGTTTCCACGAGAGGTGCCGTGACCTGGACGCCATCGCTAACGCGGAACACTCGGCCGGCCACCGGCTTCGAGCTATCGGCTACAAATGTCGTTGGTATGGATTTCGCCCCCTTAAACGGCCCCGCCCCACAGGCCCAGCAACTCCCCGGACGCTTCCTGCTGAAGCGACCGGGGCACATAACCGGGGAACTCGGTCCTGACACCATGCCGGCTCCTCTCAACCCACGTAATTCATCTCCGTGCTGGCGGATTCGAGCTTCGTCAAGTAGAATTAACTTCGTTATTTACGACACTGTCATTTCTATCAGGGCGACAGTCATGTCTATTGCATGTGGTCGAATCACGAGCATCGCCATACTGGTTCTGTTGTTGCCAAGTTTCGCCTACCCCCAGCAGGTCGATGTCCACGCGCTCATCGACGACGCGGTGAGTGCCGGACAGTGGCAGCAGGTCGTCGAGCTATTGGAGCCGCATCTCGCCGAGGCCCCGGACGAAGCCGTCAGCTACTGGTACGGCGTGGCGCGGTACGAGTTAGGCGACGCCGGGGGGGCCGTCGCTCATCTTAATCACGCATTAGAGCTGAGCCCGGACTCGATCCCCACCGCCAGGTACCTTGCACGGTGTTACGAGGATCTTGCCGACAGCGCTGCGGCGGTGGCGCTGGCCAAGCGGTTCCCGACCGACGCCCAGACCACGTTCAGCGCGGGCAAGACCTTGATACAGGAGTTCGCCCGTGCCACCCCGCGAGACCAAAGCAACTATCCGTTACATCAAATGAACGCGATCACCTGGCTCGAGAGGTCGACTGCTATTGACGACCAGTCCGCCGAGGCCTACCGATGGTTGGCCTTCGCATATAAGAAGAGTTACGGCTGGGAGCGTGTCCTCAGTGGCACCCTTCAGTCGATCGCCCTGGGTCTGGAGGGTTGGGAGACTCAGACGTTAACGGGGGATCGTTACCGCTGGGAGCATGCCCTGAGGAGCATCAATCAGGCGATCGCCCTGGGCCCGGTGGGCTGGGAGGCGCACACGCTTGCGGGGGAGTGTTACGAAGAACTCCACGCGCCCCTGCAGGCGGCACAGGCGTACCTGCGTGCCAGCGAGCTGGCCCCGCAACCACAGCGGGTCGGCCTGTTGCTCAAGGGCGGCGAGTTGCTCAACCTGGCGGGTGAGTACCACGAGGCGGTCCAAGCCTACAAGCAAGTCATGGTGTTGGACTTCGGCCACGATGAGGTCCGGTACCGGCTTGGCGAAGCGGCGCTGAACGCCAAGGACTATTACCTGGCGCTGTGGGCGTTCAAGGAAAGCCGGGCGCTGGACGGCAGTATCGATTCGCTGTACGGGGTCGGTCGGTGTCAGTACGAACTTGGCAACTATGAAGACGCGGAGCTGTTGATCAGCCAGGCAATCAAGGAATACGACGATTCTCGAGATCACCATAGCGCTGATTTCTGGGCCTCCATTAGGGGCCATCCCATCTCATGGAATTACTATCTGGGACGAGCGCAGTTGGGCTTGAATAAGCGTCCAGAGGCGAAAGAGGCACTGGTCAAGGCCTTCAACGCCAAGCCTGACAACCTGATTTACGCGCGGTGGGCGTTCAAGGCTTACATGATGACGGATGACCCGTACGGCGCGATCGAGGTCTGTGAGAAGCTCGCCGAGAAGGGCTACCCGGACGTGGCGATGGACGGGATTGCATACGTATTGAAGACCTGGCCCAGGCCGAGGTTCAGAGACCTGGCGGCCGGGCACCGTGCGCCTCACACCGTCGAGGGGGAGAGGGCGATGGCGAAGATCGCCTACGGGGGGCACCGGTTCCGCGAGGCGGTTGGGTGGTACCGCAAGCTGGGCAGGCTTGAAGGCAAACACCAGCTCCGGGACGCGGGGTGGGTCAAACTCGCAGCCGGCGACTTTCAAGGCGCATTGAATTCGTTTCGGGACTTGAGTCAACACGACAAACGCCCTTTGCGTGAGATCGGATACTTAGGCGGTGCGACTACGCTTATCCTCCAAGGCAAGGCGGGGGAGGCCGACAAGGCCCTTTCGATGATAAAAAACATAAATCTTTTCCCGGTGCGGGATGCCTGCATTCTGTGGGCGGGCGTGGCGGTGGGCGACCGCGAGGCGTGGAAAATGTCGGACCCGTTTACACTGCTGGGTGTCGTGGGGTGGGAGTTCAGCGAACAGAAGTGGAACAGGGGCCTGATCGTCCGCGCGATCCTGCCGGGCTCGCTGCTGGACCAAAGCCCGGTCAAGGTCCGCCCGATGGATGTGCTGTTAAAAATTGGTGTCACCGAGGTGGACAACTACGAGGCGATACACAGCCTATTGAGCAACGACGACCTGTGGAACGGGCCGGTGACGGTTCATCTTCGGCGCGGCTCTCAGTTTTTTTATGTCCAGGTCAGATTCCTTGATGTCGTGACGGAACTGCGTCAACTGGATAAGCCGGGCCAGCCCGACGCGGTTGAACAAGGGGCGGACGAATGATGAGACACACCCGCCACCATTTGAGCCGGGCTCTGGTCGCCGCGATCGTGGCCACGATTTTGACCGCGCCTTGTTTGGCAGACGACGAACCCAGGAAGGAACGTCTGGGCATGACCGGCGTGCTCTCCAACACGCAGCTCGACGAGATGACCCCAGAAGAATTCGATGCGTGGCGTCGATCGCACCGAAGCGACGCTCCGGACTTTCGCGATGTCGATATCGGTTCACTGCCGGAGCTCGACCTGGACCTTGATGGTCGGCGCGAGGAAGTGGAAAGGCTCAGCGGGGTTGATTCTTCGGACGTCAGGCCCGTCTCGATACGGGACAGGGCGAGGGCGGAGATGGAGCGTCTTCGTGCCCGCCGAGCGGCGAGGGCCGCCGATCTGGACCGTGCCCGCCGAGCGGCGAAGGCGGAAACGGATCGGCGATGGCAGCGGTTCAACGACCGTTGGCGTCCCGCGGCCGAAGCGGTCGCCGACGGCTCAGATTCGGAGGGTCTGAATGAGGCGGTGAACGGCGCGTTGAAAGACGGCGCGTCCCCTGTGAATCGTCCGCCGCGTGAGCCGGCAAACGTCGATCCGACACGTGGAAGCGGCATGCGTGACGACGTGCTCGATGCCGCCGGGTTAAACCCCAATCGAGGCAAGGGGCCGGGGCCCAACAATTCTCCGACCAAGACCCCGACAAGAAAGATGTCTGACGACATCGCCGCTCTGGCGGAGAAAATAAACAAGGGGGAGAAGCCCTCGGGGATCAGCGAGGCCGACTGGGCACGGCTGGGTGACACGTTCGACCGTGACCTTGCCGATCTTGCCGAATCCGAAGCCCTGAGCGATGGCCGTCGAAACAAACGCCGATCCAATCAGTCCAGACCGATGGATGAGGCCGTGCGCCGGGCCGAAGAACTCGTCGATAAGCTCGCCGAAGCCGACGACAAGCTCAGCCCCGAAGACCGACGCTTCATGGAGAAGGCAATCGCCTGGCGTCTCCACCAGGAGCGTCTGGCCGCGGAGCGCCGCCGTCTGAAAGAAGCCGAGGCGTTAGAGCGCGAGCGCAACGGCGAAGTAACCGGGCGTAAGGACGAAGTGATTGGCGAAGGGCTCGGCGGGGCGTACGATAAAGCGCGCAAGGCGCTTGAAAAAGTTGCGCGTGAGATGGACCTGTCGGGCCACGGCCAACCTCCTGAGTCACCGGCGCTTGTTGAAGACGGTCTGAAGTATCCGGAATGGACCGGGACCCCCGGGTACAAGGACCGGATCGAAGCCAAGCTGCGTTACCTTCGGGCGCAGTTGTCTCGGCTGGAGGCCAAAGTCGATAAAGCGGAGCGGTCCGTCGAACGACGCGACGCCCTCAGGCTTCGGATGCGTCAATTCGAGTTGGAGTCCGCGGACCGGCTTCGGTTGCGTCTGACCGATCCGTCGGCCATCGAGCTGCGCCGTAAGAAACTCTTCGAGCTGGCGAAAGAACTTCTCGACTCAAGGCCCAAACGGATCGGCGAGCTGACGGATAAATACCAGCCACGGATCGAATTTCTGCGCGGTCAGGTCGCCGACGAGATGAAACGCCTGAACGAGATCGAGCCGGACCCGGTCGATCCGCCGGCCGGAGAAGCCGCGCCGGAGGATGCCCAGAGCCCGTAGGGTTGTCCGGCGAGGTCGCTGTAGCAGCTCAAACGTCGACTTGACCCATGAGGTGGGGCCCGTGACCGATCACACCTGGCGAGCAACCCGGCGCACCCATGAATTGGCGCGGGTCGGCGCGTGGGTTGTGGCGGTCTTGATGCTCTTGGCAGCCGGAGCCCATCTCACTGATGCTCAGCCGGCGCCACCCGATGCGACACGTCCACCGCCGGGGTCCGATCTCGCACAAATCACCCGAAACGCCAGCGACGGCGACACGATCGTTCTTTTAGCGGGGGAATATCTCGGCCCGATCGTCGTCCGCCAGGGCCGCGTCACGATCCTGGGTGACCCTCAGGGCGGGACGACCGTCCTGGGCCCGGCGAAAGCGCGCAGCGCGATCGTCCAGGTGGCTGATGGCGGCGAGCTGGTGCTGCGCGATGTACAGTTTAAGTTTAGCGCCCAAGGCCAGGTCGGCGTGTATGTCAGCGCCGCACGGGCGGACCTGACTAATTGCTCGTTCGCATCGCCCACGGGTTACGCCTGCTACGCTAAATCGGCGGGCGCGCTGTCGCTCACCGGATGCCGATTCACCGATCTTCAACAGCCGGGGGTCATCGCAGCGGAAGACACCGCCGTTGAGCTTACCGATTGCGTTTTCCAGCGGTGCTCGCAAAGCGCACTGCACCTGCAGGGGGCCGAGAGCTTGTCCGTGCACGGCAGCCGATTCATCGACATCATACAGAACGCGATCGCCGTGTCCGGGGCCATGACGATCGATATCCAACAGTCCGAATTCCTCGATTGCGGACAAGACGCCATCGCTACGCAATCGGTGGAGTCGGTCGTGGTGAAAGACAACGTCTTCCGTGGTTGCCGAAGCGCGGTACATGTCGCCCAGGCGAAAGGTCCGGTCACGGTCACCGGCAACCTGATCAACGGTGTACCCGCCGATGGGCAAAGCATCGCGGTTGACGGCGGGGGTGCCGTGTCGATCAGCACGAACACGGTTGTCGGCGGGGCGGCGGGGATCTCCGTGACCGGCGGCGGCTCGTCTGGGGTGGAACTCGTGGACAACCGGTTGGTGAGCACCACGGACAACGGCGTGTTCATCCACCGGCCGACCCAAGACGGGGGCGCATCGGCACGCCTGTCATCCAACACGGTTTTTACCCTCACCGGCAACGGCCTTGTGGTTGACGGCGAGACCCACGTCACGATGGATTCCAACATAATCCTCTCGGGGAACGCCGCCGCCGTGTCGATCCAGGATGGGGCACGGGCCGACCTGACAGGGAACCTGCTCGCCGGGCCCAATGCCAGTCTCAACCTGTTCAACACCTCCGAAAACGAAACGGTGTTGCACGGCGAATGGCTTTTGGACCCGATCTCTGTCGGGGAAAGTCAGCCGACAAGGCTGGACGGGGGATCGCGCGACACCATATTGTTACTTACACGCAGCGGGGCCCGTCTTCACCAAGCATCGTCGGCCGTCCTTAATCAGCTCGCCACGCTGCAGATCGACGCACGGTCGGTGTTGGACGAGCCGATCGAGTCGCTACGTGACGCCGTCGGCAAGGCCGAGGATGAATTGGACGGGCTCGCGTCGACACGGCTGGCGTTTGAAGACTCGCTTGACCGGTCGATCTCATCCCCCTTCGAGGCTTACGACGGGACGAGTCCGACGGTTGGGTCGATCACCTACTGGGCGGGCGACCTCAAAGACGCGCGCGGCCTGCTCGACAGCCTGCAAGGCCGATCGACCGCGCTAGGCTCGTACCTGATGGAGTCGGCATCCGAGGAAATACGTACGCAGATCGATCACGCAGACCCATCCGGGCCGGTGGGTCAAGATGTACGCCGGGTGATCGCGATTGAGTTGAATCGTCTGATAGAAGGCCCGCTACTATTTGATGAGAATCGCTTCACGGGGATCAAGCTCGATGATGAAACCCTGGCGATGCTCGAGCGGGTGTCGTCGCTCTCCCCGGCCGATCTGAAAAACTCGCGCAATGCAAGGCAGCTTCACCTGGTGAATCGTCTGCTGATCGAGGGGGTTTACCCGTATCAACTGGCCAGGTCCCGCGCGGTTGCGGAGGTTGTCGATCCCGAGGGCTGGGCCCACCTCCCGCCGGGCAAGTACTGGTTGGTGGCGTCATCGGACCGGTTCCATCGCGAGGTCGTCACCCTTAAACGGGGTGAGAAGTCCGAGGTGCGCACCAGCGCCGAGCGATCTGCGTGGGTCCCGATCCGCATGCGATCTGATCTGCCCAAGAGGTGGTTCTTGTTTTCAGCGCGACCGGCTGACGAGATGCGCCGGGCGCTTGGGTGGGTTCGTCGGCCCGGTGAAAACTTAAGCAGCTTCGCCTTGTTGCGTCCCGGCGCGTCCCCGGACGACTTGGCCAAGGCGCGCCGTCTGGCGTTGGCGGCGTTGTCTCAAGCCGGCGAAGCGGGGGCGGGTAGCGCGCTTAACCGCGGCGCTGTGCAAGACTATGTGATGCGCATCCTTTCCGTGGCGGGGCAATCGCAGGACACGCAAACGATCCTTGACGCATGTCAATCCGAAGATCGGCCGGGTGTATTGACGCTGCGAGAGAAGACCCGTTGGGCGGGGCTGATCGGTGAGATCGAGGCCCGGCTGGGGCTTCTTGAGACGGGCACGCTCATGGGGCTTACGACCCAGCCGGATCAGACCTGGGCCCTCGCCGCCGCGATACAGATTCACCGTCACGGCCTGTCCGCCGGCGACGACCTGCTTCGGGCTCACCTGCGGGACAGCGACGACCTGTCTTCCACGATAGTACCGGCGTTCACGCTGCTTGATTCACCCGCGCAAGACACGCTCGACGCGATGCGGGCGGTGCTGGATCGTGTCATAACAACGCAAACAGACGATGCTGCCTCGGAACCGTCTTCGGCGTCGATCGCGCCGGCGCTGTATCTGCTGGCTTACGGCTCACTGGACGATTGGCGGCGCGTCGCCGAGGTTGAATTCGGACCGACCCACTTGTTTTATCTCTCGCACCTGTGCCGGGACCCTTTGTCGGCGGCCAAGGCTTTGATCCCACACGCCCGCGGGCTGTATCGAAACGGCTCACTGGAGCTTGGCCTGGGGTTTCTTGATCGGCCCGAGGATGAAGCGGACGCGCTGTATACCCGGCTGCTCCGCGCGGTCGCAACGCACAGCGCCTCTAGACGGACCCGGTCCGGCCACTACCGCGGCAGACCGTTCCAGAACTCGCTTAACACCAGCAGCCTGTTCTGTTCCTTCTACATGCCGAATCAGACCGCGGTCCGTTTCTATGGCAAGTTCGGCAGGGTCACACCGTTCGAGCCGCAGCTCGATGAGCGAGGGCACATGCCCAACCTCTTTGAGCAGACGCCCTGGTTCGTCGAGACCGGGTTCCTCGATCGATACATCGACTGGTGGTCGAAGGGCATCCGGTCCTTCGAGCGACAACTGGACTACGTCGACCACGGGCAACTCGCCCAAAGCGTTGATGCCCGTGGCGGCGACAAGCCCTACGCATACGACTTGTTCATGGCCGCCCACAAGATCAGCACCCGGGCCTATACCAACCGCCACGACCACTACCCGGTGGGCCTGCAACGCCGGGCTTATGTGCTGCGTCACCACGGCGGCAGCAACGGCGGGATCAGCGGCGTCGCGGAGATGCTCTACGAACGAGACGGCAATCTGATAGACATCAAGCTACGGCTTCGGCAGGCGGCGCTGTATCAAGCCACGTCATTTATCGACGTCTCACCACCGGAGCATTATGAGCATCACCAATATATGATCGACGGCGGGCGGGCGCTGATCGATAGCGTCAACCTGCGCAAACTCGGACAGACGATCTCCGTGCCGATCCCGGATACCGAGCCGGACGGCGGCGGGTTCTTAGCTATCAATACAACGTTGCCCACATCCGACCCCGCCGGCTGGTACCTTGATGTTAATATGCGTTTCATGGATCAGACGTTTACACTCACGTACCGTCTGTTTTCCGGCGAGAGCGCCCGAAGGCTGCGCATGGCGTGGCCGTGAGCGAGCCACTACGGGTTATTGAGTTCGACAGACAAGAGGCCCCCTTACCCATCTGGAGCCACTCGATGCGAGATCTAAATGAGTCGATCACCTCGGCGCGGATGAGTCAGCGTGCATTTGCGGGGATCGTACTGGTGCTGGCGACCGCGGTTGCCTGGATGCCGGGGCCGCCCGCCGCGTCGGCCGATGACACCCTCCCGGGCCCGGCCGTGCCCATGGATACGATAGACGTTGGCGATACGCCGGTCCTGCTTGTGTACACCGAAGACGTGGAGCCGCCGGAGTTTTACCGCGGCGGTGGGATGATCGGCGTGATCAACAGCATCTTCGCCGGCGAAGTTGCGGCGCCGCTGACCGCCTTCTTCCGCGTGTCGGTATCGGCCAAAGTTCAAATCAACAAGGACGCCCCCTGGCGGGTCAGCCTCATCCTGGGCCAGTCCGAACGCCACATCGGCAACGACATCCAGCAAGCGCCGAACCTGGGCGCAGAAGCCGACTTCATGATGTCGCTGCTTGATGAATGGCACAAAGACCTCTCCGAAGAGGACGCCCAGCAGCTTAGGGAACTCGGCTCGCTGGACGTCGAAGTGGTGGGGCCGATGGACGCCTTACAAACATGGACCGGCCCGGACACGATCATGGTTACGGTGCGCCACGAAGAGACCGTGGAGGTCCGTGATATACGGTTCATGCGCAAGACCGAGGACTCGGGGTTTGTCCCGATACATCTCGTGCTTCTGTACGAAGCGTTCTACGTCGAAGCCCGGTATGAGACGCCGCCAGAGGTCGGGGAAGAGGTGGTGACGCTCAACACGCAGCAAGTCGTGGTCCGGCAGACCGCCGAAGACCCAAAGATATACCGAAGCGGTGAACTATACCTCTCGCCGCCTCCCGAAGAAATCAGCGACGAATCGACGGCGCAGTAAGACGGCGGCACACGACAACGATCATAACATCTAACGAGGCAACAGGACGATGCGATACACACCGATAAGCCATGCCCTGTATAGGACGCTGATCCACATACTCCCGGCCGTCTTTGTGCTACTGGGCTTGTTCGCCGGGACGGTGCGTGCGGAGGATGAAGAGCCCGTCGATCTGTCCTGGATGCATGGGAACTGGAGCGTCTCCTACCACGATCGGCTGCTGGGCGATGTTGAAGGATACGCCGTCGTGACCGTTTACCCGGGTCAGCAAGAGCCGAGGCTTCACTACTACGTCGTCACCGACCCGAGGACCGGCAAGCAATACGAACTAGGCGGGACCTCGGTCAAGATCGAAGGCCGCGACCTGGTGATCAAGCTGTTTGGCATCTCGCCAAGCGGCGCGGTCACCCCGGACGGCAAGCCGGCGGGCCATACGCCCCCGGGTGTCCAGATCATTCAGGCTACGCCGGGCACGCCTTTGAAAGCGGAACTGCGGTCGGCCGACGCCGAGGCCGAGGTCGGCGGCACACAACCTTCTTCGGTCACACACACGATCCGCTTTCCGATTAATCCCGCGCGCCCGTTGACGGATTACCTTGACGGCCGATGGGAGGTCGAGAAGGACTGGCGCAGCGGGTTCCAGGGGCTCCGAAGCGGTGTGAACTTTGACAAGCGCGTCGACCGCGGTGCGCTGCATAAGCAAGTCCACGTCATGCGAGACGACGAGGTGTGGTCGCGCAAGGGCCCGAGGATCGACCGGGTCACGATCGCGTGGATGAAGCCGTTCGGGGTGCTTCAGTACGGCCGAGACACCCGGGACCACAGCGAACCGCTGACCAAGGCCGTCTGGCTTCGGATCGAGGGGAAAGAACTCCCTGTGCATCCCGGTGAGAAAGTCACCAGCGTGATCTTCGACGACAAGAACATCCAATGGCTCGGCCAGGGCGCTGTCCGACCCGACCCCGACGACCCCGAAGCGCTACAGATCCAGGTGTCGTTGGCGTTCGACATGCAACCGGGGCGCAAGCCGTTCACGCTCAACGGGGCGAAGGGCACCTGGGAGTTCGATTTCCCCGGGCTTGAGCCCAAGGCGATCCGGTACATGCGCAAGATCCGCGACGGGCAGTTCGAGCAAACGGGCAAGATGTACCCCGGCGAGGTTTATTACCTGGAGGTCGAGTTCCCCTCCCGGCCGTTCTACACCGATCGGTACTTCCAGACCACCGGGCAAAGTAACGAGCCGGTCGTCTACAGGATTGAGAAGCTGTCGTCCGATCCGTTTGTTTTCCGTTCCAAACCGTTTGTGCTGTTGGATGAAGACGACCTGCCGCTAAACCAGGACGACCCGGACAAGCCGGACCAGCGGCTGTGGGATCCGAAGGACCCAGACAGCCTGCATCCCGGGATAGAGGCGGCGCTACGGGTCAAGGGGGGGACGGTCCTCAAGTCCACCGCCGCCGATGCGCAGCGGCCAAACGGCGACCGTATCTGGGGCGAAGTTGAAATCGACGGGCTGCCGTGGGAGCGGTACAGGGTTGCGCTTCAGCAGGCCACGATGTTCCGAAAACGCTACCCCGATCGGGAGCGGTACGAGGCCGAACGGTGGCTTCTGGTCACGACCCGAAGCACGTACATCACGGTGCAAGACCACGCCGCGTTGATCCTGTTGCATCAGGAGCTAAGTAAGCAACTCAAGGGTTACGTGGACAACGCGACCGCTTCGCTGACTGCGGACCAACTGCCCGGCGGTGAAAAACACGAGCAGTATCAATCGAGGCTCAAGGCCTTCGCCAACGGGTTGGTCCGGCTCGCCGACGATTCCGACGACCACGTCCTGTTCCTTTATGAAGTAAGCAGCCCGGACGGATCGGAGTCGTTGCCGTTGGATGAAGCGTTAGTGAAGTACACCCTTGAAAACTTCGCCGGCGAAACAGATGAAGCGAAACAGCAGGCGTATCAGGGGTATCTCCTCTCCGTGGTGGCGTCGGCACAGGGCCAGGCCATCGACAAGGCCGGGCAGGCGTATGTCCAACTGCTGGGGATGGACCCCTCTGAACCGACCGAGCTGCTTAAAGAGTTGGGCCTTGGCTACGAGCGAGTCGCGGCGAATCTACTCTATGACCTGATCCGTGTTTCCAGGCCCGCCGAGGGTGAGCCATTCTATCCGCGTTGGGTGCCCGACAAGGCCGGACGCGCAGCGGTCGAGGGTATCCGCGAATTGGCGATGGCGGTGAAGGCGGATGAGACCTACGGCAGCGCGGTGAGGCTGTACACGGTCATCGTAGCACTGCCGTCGATTTACCTCATCGCGCCGATCGCCGGGGCCGAAGCCGCCGCCGGGACGTGGGGGGCGGCGCGGACAGCGTTGACCGCGCTGGAGCTGGCCAACATGGGGTTGGTCGCCCACGACATGCTCGAGTGGGAACAAGGCAGCGCGCAGGCAGAGCTGGCCCGGGGCCACGCGGTGGTCTCCGGGACCGACGCCTACCGCCAGATGAAAGCCGAGGCCGACGCCGCGTTGCTGTCGGCGCTGATGAACGGCGGGATCGCGGTAGGCACGCCGTTTTTCATGAAGGCGGTGGAATACGGCTTGAGGCCGTCCATGGAGGCGATGGAGGAAGCGGTGGAAATTGCCAGCCGGCGGGGTGCTCAAAATCTGCGCGAGGGCACGCGCACCTCGTTTGAGTATCTGCGGGGCAAGGCCGAGTACCGCGCGATGAAGGAGGGGTTTGACTCGCTGACGGACCTGGAGCGCCGTGCGCTGGCGGCGGCGTACCCAGACGGGTTCCCGCCGGACGTTGCGACGCGTCTGGGGGTCGGTGCGTCCACTAATACTCTGCCGATAAGGGACACGTCCGTCGGCTTGCCGGTGCTTAGCGAGCAGGCCGAACGTGCTGCGCTATCGACGGTCGACGATTTTGTGATCGACGTGCGCCACGCGGCGCCGGAGCAATCGTCCAACCCGGTTATGCGTCGGTGGTACGAGGGCCTTGAGGGGGCTTCCACCGCAGGTGCGCGGGCCAAGCAGGAAGCGCTCGAGGCGGCCGAAGAGATGTTCCTGAAGCTGACCCCGGCCGAGCAGGGCCGGGCACGCGAAGCGATGGAGATCCTCGACCGTCTTCGTAGGACAAATCCCAAGCTCGCCAACATGGACGAGGGCGCTGCGGCACGGATGATCGCGCTACAGGCGAAGGCCGAGCGCGGCACGGCGGCGGGGCTGTTCGAGGCGATCGACCCCGAAGAGCTGGCGATGCGGATCGCCCAGTGGAACCGTGCGGACATCACCCCGGCCGAGCTGGCTGCGGCGGCGAACATCTCCGAACTCAACGCGCAGGCGGCGCTGGGCCGTGCCAAAGGGTGGTCGGGTCGACTGGAGGGCCGTCCAAGGGGCGGCTCGGACACGACGCTGCCGTTGCCTGCCAACAAACAACCCGCCCGGCCGGTAACAGATCCTACGGACGTTACCCATAGCACCCGTACCAGCCAGGAGCGGATTGCCGCGGTCCTGCGCGGGATGGACATGGAGGCGTCTCAGGCACACATGGCCGCAGCCGTGCCAGCCGCCGCCGGGGTGACGCCCCGTGACGCCGCCGCGGGTGTCGCGATGAGCCAGGGGATCTCGCCCGCCAAGGTGATGGAGAGCCTGGGGATGACGCAAGACGAACTCCGCGCAGCGCTTGGCCGATATCACAAGCGCGTCCGCTGGGAACCCAACCGCGTTCGTCGTGGGGAGCTCATTGACGACTACATAAAAAGTGAAACCATCGAGACCCAGATCGGGGGCACGGGGAACACAACCCTGCCGCCGCCGACGCCTCGGACTAACCGGGCCGGTTACGGCGGTCTGGACGGGCCCGCGCCTTCGCGCCAAGCGGTCAAAGACGAGGTCGTTGACGCGCTGGAGCGGATGGGGATCGACCGTGGCACAGCCGAGTCTATGCGGCTGGATGACGTGATCGACCGGGTGGGGATGAACCCCCGGGCCGTGGCTGCCGGCGCAGCGCGTGAGTTGGGCGTCGAGCCGGGTCAGGTGGCCAGCGCATTGGATGCGTCGCCGAAGACCCTGGCCGCCGAACTGGACCGATACGACGAGGCGATGCTCCCATTCATGCCGGCCGGGCGACGGGCGCGTGAGTTGGCGGGGTACCTAGGCGGTGGCGCCGACGATGCGCCGATCTCACGGGTATTTAATGCCCGCGCCGAACGCGCCGATCAGGCGCTGCGCGACCTGGGGGTGACCCGGACCCAGCCCGAGCTTGTGTGGGACGGCCTGGAGGTCGAGGCCGCCGTCGTCGGCACGGCGATGGACGACTCGATCAGCGCGACACAGTTGATGGCCCGGCGCGGTCTGAGCCCGGATCAACTGCGCCGACACGTAGACGACTATCTTCATTACGGGCGGGGCGTCACCGACCCGGCGAAGCGCGCCGAGATCGCGGATCAGTTCATAGAGGGCTCGTACCGACCGCCCGACGCGGCGTGGCGCATCCCCCGGTCAGGCACCGCGGCCGTCGCCAACGAAGACGAGATCGCCCAGGCATTGCAGCGGATGAAAGTCGATCCGGCGTCGGCCCGGTCGCGCGCCAGGTCTGTCAAGGACATTGCCGCCAACGACGCCCACGCCGCGCTAGCAGGGGCCGCGATGCACAGCGACGTGCCGCCGGCGGAGCTTGGCCGAGCATTCGGGCTCAGCGACGATCAGATCGCCGCGAAGCTCGATGTCTATCTGCGTGACGCGATCCACATGAAAGACCCGGCCAGCCGCGCCGACTACATCGCGAACTATTACTTCGGCAAGCACAACGGTCCCAAGCCCTCACCGGATGAGGTGCGGAGTATGATCGGACGCGCGTCACCGGACACCCCCGCGCTTCGGCCACGATCGACCACGACGGCGTCGGACCCGGCGCTGCGTGCACGACCGACCGTCGAGCCGCCGCGCCAACCGGCGGTGTCACAAAATCTTGACGAGCGCTTCGGCGGCCTCCGAGAGCCTACCTTTGTCAAACCCTTCGAGCGCGTGGGGAGTCAGGCCGACGCCCCGATTATTCAGAACCCAAAGCTCGTGGAGGTCACGCCCGGCCGTATGCCGGAGGTCCATCCGCAAGCCCCGTACATCTGGAGCGTGGACGAGCAGGGCCGGCTGATGCTTGGGGTCGAAACCCCGGTGAGTGTTGTGGAGGGACAACCGCTTCGGCTTGGCCACCCGACGTTGACCGGCGGGCGACCGTCAAGGATTTCCGGCGAATTGAAATGGGATAGGAATAGAGGCCGATGGGTGATCAACAACCTGTCCGGGCGCTACAACGTCGGCCATGCCGACCGGGGTTACGAGCAGATGCGAAACGTCGCCGACCTGTTTGAACAATCCGGCCTCCCCGTCAACGTGGAATACTACCCGATTCGGTAAAGAACAGGTGATATGACGACCGACCCACGCATCTTCGATCGGCTCAGTGAGCGAGGCCTCGTTATCGACGCGGGGATGGACTCTGTGAAGATCGGGCAAACGGTTGTTGATTGGCTTGCGGGGTTCGAGGGTCATAGTGTGATCGACTGGGACCCGATCGGAACCGCCGGTCTGCTTATCACTCAAACACAGCCACATGGACTGGATCGAGATGTTGTGGCGTGGGTCCGGTCATCCGGCAGCCGGTGCGGTTCTGAAATCGCCTGCGTGTTCCTCGCGGGGTACTGGTCCGCCGGGCAGGCCGACGAAACGGCGATCGGATACATCCTGTCGTTGACCGAAGCGCAAGATATGGGGGTACATGCTTTGGCGGCCTGGGCCTCGGCGTTGTCCTGGCTGATCGAACCGGGGCGGGCGGATGTGCCCGAGCAGATGAACCGACGTGTGCGGGCCGCGCTTGAGGCGATCCTGCCCACGTTACGAGACGCCGGACAGTACCCCGGTATCGTAAAACGAATCCAGGACTGGCTTGAAACGTATCGACTCCAAACCCCAGACAGCGCGGGCGGGGCATGCTGACACCGCGATGATACAGGGGCGAGCCCGTGTCCAGATCGCTAACACAGGAACAAGCCTGGTTAGCGGGGTGAGTCATGATTACGGGTGTGAAGACCAGGGGTCGCCGGTCGTGTGCTAAGTAATATCCGCCACAAACTGAGGCCGGCCCGAGGCAACGCTTTCGAGTTCGGCTTCGAGGATACACAACGATTGTGCGGCGTCACGTATCGATGACCGCTCAGGTTCTCGGCCGGCGGCGATACAGTCGATGAAGTAGGCGATCTCATATTCGTAGCCCATGCCCGGGTCCAGGTCGATGGCGACGGGCTCCTTGCCATCTTCGATCAGCCTCAGCGCTGGTTTGTGTGCGAGGTCGAACAATGCGATCGCACGCTCGAACATCACGGTGTATTGCATCTTGAACCCGTACCCCTTCTGCGGCACCCAGCCTCCCTCGGCGACGACATGGGGCACGGTGTCGTAACGATAGAGGGTCGTGATATGGTCGACGCCCCCGTCGGCCTTCGTGCGGCCGACGCTGGTGACTTGGGTCGGCATGCCGAACAGGTGGTGGATGAAGTCGGTGTCGTGGATGTGCAGGTCCAGCGCCGCGCCTCCGCTGCTGGGGCTGTCGTGGTAGAAAGGCCCGTCGGGCGTCTCGCCGATGCGGAGGAACGTAGCCGACCGCACGGGGCCGTAGCGCCGCGAATCCACCGCCTGCTTAAGCCAGGGCCACCCGGGCCAGAAACGCATGCACTGGGCGCACATCGCCAGCCCCGACGACTTTGCCTGAGCGTCGAGGATCTGCCGCGCCTGATCGGATGTCCGCGCCAGGGGCTTTTCGATCAGGATGTGCTTGCCGGCCTCAAGCGCCGCCACCGCGAACCGGGCGTGCAGCGGGGTGACCAGGCACAGGTCCACCATATCTACATTGGAGTCGCGGATCAGATCCATGCCGTCGCTATAGCGTGCGGCGTCGGTCAGGTCGTAGCCCCCGCGGGACTGGCCGGGGATGTTGCCCCGCGCATTGACCTGCCCGGCGAGTCGGGCGTCGTCCTTATCCGCCACCGCGACCACGCGTGCGCCGGACACGCCCTGGTAGGCGTCCAGATGTGTCAGCCCCATCATCCCCAATCCCACGACGCCAACCTTGACCATCACGACCTCCTGTACAACCGCCGCTTCTTTGACCCTCAAACGCGGTGGCCGAAACTAACACTCTGCTCCGGGACGGGTCTCGCCTCCGAGATGCCCGACGATCAGGTTGCGCGCCAGCGCCACGTCCTGGGCCCTGTCATCGTCGGCCTCTCGTTCGATGATATAGTCCCCGCCATAGCCCACGTCCCCAAGCACCTGGAAGAATGCCGGCCAATCCACCTCCCCGCGCCCGACCGGAACCTCCGTGCCCCACTGCCCGGGCGTCGTCGTCTTGACCGCGTCCTTGATATGCACCTGCTTCACCCGGCCGACCAGGCGGCGCAGCGCGTCGACGGGGTCGCCCTTGTCGTAGAGGATCATGTTCGCCGGGTCGAAGTTGATCGCCATGTTGTCTCGGCCGACCGCATCGAGCGCCCCCAGCAGGTCTTCGGCGGTCTCCTGCCCGGTTTCCAGCAGCAGCGTGCACCCGGCGTCGGCGAAGATATCCGCCAGAGACGCCAACCTCCCGCAGAGCTTGGCGTGTCCGGGCGCCGACAGATCGTGAGGGATGAACCCCGCGTGGAAGGTGACCCTCTTTATGCCCAGCGCCCCGCAGGTTCGTGCAATCTTCCCCGCTCGATCGAGGTTGCCCGGCCAGTGTTCGTCGGGCACGACCCCGCCTGTCAGCCGTATAGCGTCGAGCGTGCTGTAGTCTTCGCCGATCGTTTCGAACATCCCGCTGACCACCTCGACCGCCTGGGCCCGAAGCGCTTCAACGACACCGTCCCACAGGTCGGGCTGTTCCACCAGCGGGGTCATCGCCAGTTGCACCTTGCCGATGGACAGGGCCCGGAGAGCTGCCACCAGGGACTGGCCGTCTTGAGGCTTTAAAGACCAGCTACACACACCAATACGTTGGGAAAGTTCGGCCATGCGGTACATTGTTGTACCAGAGGCACACGGGGACTGCCGCGGATCGGCGGCGGACCGACCCCGGCGGCTCAACTCCGCCCAATCACCACTGACTCTCTCATAACATCTGGACCAAAGAACCCGAGGGGGTCAGGCTTT
This sequence comes from Phycisphaeraceae bacterium, assembly GCA_029260655.1. Lineage (GTDB taxonomy): Bacteria > Planctomycetota > Phycisphaerae > Phycisphaerales > Phycisphaeraceae > JAJRRS01. Next base: position 26,073 of record JAJDCU010000021.1, on the reverse strand, counting down.
TAGGGAGGAGTATCGCCGTGCGACTTTGTGATATCAGTGAAATTAGCCTATTGCGCCATGCCGTACAGACACTCCATATGGCCCGCCCGATCCGATCCATGCGCGGGGGGGGTAGCCAAGCGATTTCAAGCGACTCGGGGCGAGAATCGACGTTCGACCGGAACGGATGCGTGTGATGAAACCCCTATTGAAAAACGGCCCTTGCGGGCCGTTTAAGCGAAAGCGGGTGAAGGGACTCGAACCCTCAACATTCAGCTTGGAAGGCTGACACTCTACCATTGAGTTACACCCGCAGGGTGTGTTGCTAATGCTTGTATTCTAAGAGCTTGTGATCGCTCGTTCAACCGTCTCAGCTTGACCTCCAGGGGCTTTACAACCACTTTTACAACCATGAGCACCGATCAGGTGTAATTCTATCACCAGAGGGCGCGAGTGCCTAGAGGTGACCAGTGGGTGACCGACTGGTGACTGGTCTTGACCTCATATCTACATCTATTGCTGATTCTGGGCCTGTTGCCGCAACCCAAACCTTGCCTCAGAGTGCGATCATCTGCTCTACGCTCGCCTGACGCAGTTTGGTCACGAACTGTTCTGCACGGTGCCGCTTCTTAATAGAGGAATCCTTCCCGATCTACGGCTGGCTTGGTTCTCTTATAAAGCCTGTATCAGGTTTCTCTGAAGGATGTCGTCATAATCTTAGGAACCTGCAGCTCAATTTTTGCAAATCCGAGGGTCCTCTACGTCTGCATCGACGGCTGCTGAGTAATTCACGAGGCTGATCCCTTTCCCGGTGATTCGATACACTAGGAACTCCAGGCGAAATTGCTGCGATCTGTCTGTACGCCGGTCCTGTTCCTCTGCATAGCCCTTAATCACAAGATCGCGTAGCAGGCTGAGCATGTGCTCGTCTGTACTTGGTGAATCGGTGTCTGAGACCGATGCTCGTACGAATTCCAACAACATTGTCCCGGATACCCAGCCCCCATGTTCGTTGATTTTCTCTCGATTGATCGCTTCAAGTGTAATGCGTCGCAGTCTACGGTCACGAGCCCGACTTGCGGCTTCTTGGGTGCGTTTGTATTGGTCATCATCCATACTTACACCTATCTGTCTCAGTTGCCATTGCGTCTCTTGGGGCAGTATCCGAGTCAGTCGTCAGTACCCATCTGTCCAGCTCTTGCTTGATATTGAGTGGGCTCTAAGTGGCAGGATTTAGATAGCGCTCCTTCCAAGACGAAGAGTTTGGGTGATGAAGAGAACTCAAAAACCCTATACAGGTGATAGGCGTGGCACATATCCTCGGAGCACCGCAATTCTGTTTTACTGACATAGAAGGGGAAAAATCTACCGAGACCTGTAGTCTTAACCTCAATCAACCGTTCCGAATCGTCGGTCTCATTGAATGACAAGATGTCGTAACCTAGACCATCTCCAATCGAATCTGAAACCCACTCGATCTTCTTGGCCAAGTCCCTGCGACCAGTACCAGTAAGTCGGCGTTTCTCCACATCAACAACGAATTTCTCCCCGAGTTTTCCAAGCCCGCGGTTATTCGCATCGCGCCGGGCAAAGTCAATTTTGACCACCCGCTTAGTTAACCAGGGCTTCTGAGGTTGTGATGGAAATTCGATCAGGTCAGGCGGAGGTACAAAAACATCTTCGATGCGGATATCTGAGTCTAGCGATGGCTGTAGAGGATCAGCTACTGGTGCTTTGGCAAGCTCATTCAAGTAGTTGGGGTGCTGGGCAAGGTAGTCGGTTACCTCATCCAACAATAAGTGTTGGTAATTACAGCGAGGCTTGTAGCCTTTGATGTATGGGAGGCCCATGCTAACGAGAGCTGCGCTAAGATTCTGATGCTTGAATTCGATCGAACCATCAGATCGATTATCCAGTTGTATTTTGAGAATCCGACGCTGTTCAGACTTGTTTACAGGCTCACCACGCATATCAGCGGCCAGCATAAACATATGATTAGCGACAATTAGGCCAACTTCCCTCTCAGACCATGCTTTCGTCTGACCTCTCATAGCGTTCCTCGCTTCTACATGCTACCATGTTGGTCGAATATCTGAGGTCTTCATGCTATGAGTGTAAGACACAAATCGAGTTTGGCTTGGGGGCTAGGCCACTCGGGTCCGGGCCAATTCACTGCGGTTGATCTATTCGCCGGATGCGGCGGTTTATCTGTGGGTTTGCAGCGAGCAGGATTTAACGTCCTCGCGGCAATAGAAAAAGATCCACAGGCAGCAGCTACTTACGCACTTAACCATCGGGATACAAGCATCTGGGATGATGCGATAGAGGATGTCGAATGTGATGAGTTTATGGAGTTTGAAGAGATCGCTCCTTTTGAGCTGGACTTACTAGCTGGATGCCCACCGTGTCAGGGTTTTTCGAAAGTACGTACACTTAACGGCTCGTTCCGAGTCATCGACAATCGTAACGATTTGATTTTCGATTTCCTTCGCTTTATTGAGGCATTGCGTCCTAAGACTGTGATGATGGAGAATGTTCCTGGGCTCGCTCAGGATAATAGATTCCGCCGGTTCCAAAATCACCTTACACGCCTGAAATACCGCATGTCATGGAGTATAGTTGATGTTGCAGGCTTTGGTGTGCCTCAACGACGGCGAAGGCTCGTGTTGTTTGCCAGTGTTTTTGATAAGCCTCGACTTCCTATTCCTAACCAGCGCATTTCAACTGTAAGGGATGCGATCGGCGGCCTGCCACTAGCAGGGAAGAGCGGTGATCATCTTCATGACCTTCCAGAGAATAGATCGCTAAAGATTCGTCGTTTAATTGCTTCGATACCCCGCGACGGTGGTAGTCGGAGCGCCCTTGGCAAACGACGTCAGTTGCGGTGCCACAGAGACTGTGATGGATTCAAAGATGTCTATGGCCGTATGGCGTGGGACAAAGTATCGCCAACTATAACCGGCGGATGCTTCAACCCGTCGAAAGGGCGATTCCTCCATCCTAGCGCTAATCGCGCCATTACAATGCGTGAAGCTGGCCTACTTCAGACATTCCCACGCAAATACCGCTTTCTCGAGAACACCGGCAAGGAGCCTATTGCCAGGATGATTGGAAATGCTCTGCCTCCAGCATTTGCCATTAGTCATGCGAAAGCCATTCGATCACATTTAGATGAACACCTCATCTCATGAGTCCGGGACAACAATTATGGCGCGATCAAAGCTGAAGACGCAGTTACTCGATGGATTAAATGATAAGCAGCGTGGAATTGTTCAAGCAGATCTACGTCGGTTATTAGTCATAGCAGGTGCTGGCTCTGGAAAGACTGAAGTGATGGCACGCCGAATCGCGTGGTGGGTTGGCGTCGAAGATATCGACCGATCTAAGGTTGTGGCGTTTACGTTTACAGAGCGCGCAGCGGAGGAGATGAAATTCAGAATCAGGCGGCATCTTGTGGCTGTCACGCCTAGTGATGAAGACGTTACTTTGGGCGGCATGTATGTAGGCACCATACACGGTTTTTGCCTACAGATGCTAAGAGAACTGCGCCCCGATGCATATCACAATTACGACATTCTGGATGAGGGAGCACGATTGGCACTCGTTCAACGGGGGTACAATCCAATTTTGGGTTTACGGGGATTTCAAACAGAACTCGGGCTAGGTCAACATGCGTCTCTAATCACATTCTTGAAAGCCTATGATCTTCTCAATGAGTATTGTGAGCTCGATGTCAAGCTTCCCTCTGATGATCCGCCTTATCGACTTGAAGAAGAGAAAGAATGGTGTAAGGAGGCGAGGTTAAAGACTAAGGTAGGCATCGACGATCTTGCCAAGTCATTTGCAACTTCAGCTGCTCGTCTTTACGCATATCTTCGATGTAGAAGGTTCTTGGATTTTAGCACGTCACAGAGCGAGCTCGTTCGACTTCTTGAGAAAGACAAGGCAAGTCTTGTTAGCTTGAATAGCAGGTATAGTCGCATCGTCGTCGACGAGGTGCAGGATATAAACCCCGTACAGGAGCGATTGATTAGCCTTTTAGTCGGATCGTCTGGAAGTCTTACGGCGGTCGGGGATCATCGTCAAGGGATCTATCGCTTCCGAGGGAGCCGCGTCGAATTGATGGCTCGTTTAGCTGAATCCATGAGAAAGGCGCATGACTCAGATGTGAGAGACCTCACGTTCAACTATCGCTCAACTCCAAAGATCATTACGCTAGCGAACAAGTGGTCTCAGACTATCGGGGCAATTCCAGGTCTCACTAACCCAGATATGGAGCATGGTAACAAACGCCGACTCGATGAAGAGCAATCACATACTGCGGTTATGCAGTTCACGACTCGGTCAGGAGAGGCCAAGTGGATTGCAGAGAGTATTAACCACCTCGTCAATGCATCAAAGCGAAGAGGTGCATTCCATGACACTGCGGACGTCGAACGCGGTATTGCGTATGGCGATATTGCGGTACTCCTGAGAAGCTCCACTGATGCACGTCTGTATATGAAATCTCTTCAGAAGGCCGGAATTCCTGCAGTAGTCCGCGCTGGTCCGGATCTATTCTCGCAGCCCGAAGTTCTACTATTTCTGGCTGCGTTTGCACGATCCGCAGGCATTGAAGAGTTCTGGGGTGGTCCGCAGCCTACGAGTCTGCCAGGTAGGATCAACACAACTCTTAGGTGCAAGCCAACCACTAAGGCAGTCATAACGGCGGCCGTCAGGATGCTCAAGGCGGATGGTATAGCGGTCGCGGACGACTTAAACACAAGGATGTTGTTAGCTTCCAAGCTCATACAAGATCGCTTGAGTGGAACAGTAATACGCGCATCCGACCGAAAGAAATTGAAATGTGCTGAGCTCGCGAAATGGGTCATGAAGACAAAACCGATTCGCCGGGTATTTCCACAGACTCTTTACCACTTAATCTTAGAGGAAGCCGGCGTGGCCGACTGGGGCATGAGTGATTCACGCACAGAAGCCGCACTATTTCATTTAGGACAACTAAGCACTTTGGTCAAGGGAATTGAGGCTCCTGGATGGAATAGCCCCAGTGATTTCAAATACCAATTAATTGCTCTTGCTCTATGGGGCACGTCAAACGCACGAAGTGCCGAAGCGCCATTCTTAGTGCCGCCTGATGCTGTAACGATTAGTACCATACACGGTGTTAAAGGATTGGAGTTTGCGGCGGTGTTCTTAGCGGATGTATCTGCGAGACGATTCCCAAGTAATCGAGCGCGGACAACACCGACGTTGCCATTTGACGGGAAGATCCTTAAGACTATCACCCCTAGTACTCTTTCCGATAATGACAACTACGACGATGAGCGTCGTCTTATGTATGTGGCTCTGACGCGCGCCGAAAGGTATCTATTTGTCTCACATGGCAGCGCTCAAGTATCTAGGTTCTTTCGTGAAGTCTCGGCTATGGCGTCTGCGTCTGGACTTGCTGTTCGACGCAAACCAGCTGAGGTGCCCGGCAAGATCAGGCACTTAAAGACGGTATACCGAAAGGATATACGTCTCGTAACGTCGTTTTCAGATCTTCGCTACTACCTTGAGTGCCCACATGACTTCTATCTACGTAAGGTACTTGGTTTCACCCCAACTATAGATCAGGCATTCGGTTACGGTCGCGGCGTTCACAACATCATGAGAGCGATCCACACGGATCCAAAAGATTGGGCCAAGTTAGCTGGAGACCCCAAGGCCCTCAATGCAGCACTAGACGCTCTGATTCAGCGCGGACTCATGTATCTTCGCTACACAACAGGCGAGCCTTTGGAGAACATGCAAAAGAAGGCGAAGCGCATTATTGCAGATTATGTGAGGCGATATGCATCTGAGTTAGACACTCTCGCGTTCGAGCCGGAAAAGGCATTTGAAAGCCTTATTGAAGAGGAGCAAATATTGATATCTGGCGCAATAGATGTCATTCGCCTGGATGATCCACCTCGCGTGACATTAGTCGATTTCAAGTCAGGACACAAGGAGTCAGATGTAAGTTCCAAGTTAGATGAAGAGGGGATGCGGCTACAAGTGAGCATTTATGCCATGGCGGCAAAGAAGGAATTAGAGTACGAGCCAGAACGCGGTCTGGTTAGATACCTAGATGAGGGGGGCAGCGAATTGGACGTTGATCTAAACGACGCCGCTGTTGACCAAGCGCGTAAGAAAGTGATCACCTTGGCTGCGAATATTCGAGATCGAAAGTTTCAAGCAGGCCCAATTGCTAAAGCAAAGGATCGCGAAAAAGAAAGTCGGTGTCAGGAGTGCGACTTCCTCAGTATCTGCAGTAGGCCGGACGCCAGGAAGGCCAGAGGTCTTAAGTAATATGGTGTGTATGAAACGACCTTAGGAGACAAGAAAGTCACTAAGTCGTTGCTCCAACCTCGGCGAATCTGCGAGTTTAGTTTGACACTCCCAGACAACTAATACTTTCCAGCCTTGCCGCCGTAAACGACGCAAATTGATCTTATCTCGGGCGACGTTATTGTCGAACTTCTGTTTCCAAAATTCTGTGCGGCATTTTGGCATTGACCGGCCGGCTTTGCAGCGATGACGATGCCAGAAACATCCGTGTACAAATATGATTTTACGACGCCCTGGGAATGTCAGGTCGGGTTGGCCGGGTAAGTCGCTTCGGTGGAGGCGAAAGCGGTAGCCTAGTCGGTGGGTAATACGCCGAACGACAAGCTCCGGTTTCGTGTCGCGAGACCGGATGGCGGTCATCGTTGCGCGTCGTTGTGCCGGTGCAAGGTTATCCATGTCATATTAGGGTCACGGTACACCCAACACACACTCCATCGGCAAGCTGAGTGTCATCCTGTTAGGCTGACACTCTACCATTGAGTTACACCCGCGGGGTGTGTTGCTAACGCTTGTAGTTTAAGGGCTTACGAGGGGGTGATCAACCGTCCGAGCCTGGCCTCCCAGAGCCTTTACAACCAAGTTTCATAACTTCTCTACTACTGTGCAATAACCTACTAGATTCGGCCATAGGCTAACAATTACCCGGCTACTACAGGGTTTCGGACCCGTTCCCGCATGTTTGCCAGCTCGCGTTCGAGCTGTTGTGGATTTCGGCAGGGATGAAAATACCATTGTCCCATTTGCCCCCAGTTATTTGTAGCAGCTACCCAACGTCTCGCAGCACCGTGCTTCGCACGAGTCTGATCGTCCTCATAACCCTTAATCTCTAGCAGCAGTGTGATACCGGTAGTCAGGCGGACCAGGAAGTCAGGTTCATAGCTGTGATCAACACCTTGATATTCGTAGGGTATAACTAGACCCATGTGATCATTTCTGGCGTAGAACAGCACATCACATGATTGCTCAAGACGGAAAGCGGCAGATTTTTCCCATGTCTGTGTGTCGAGAACAACCTGATTGATGTGACTCTTCTCTGTCATATGACACGGGCGAGTAGTTTTAAAGTTGACGTCAGATGTTGTGCCGATCGCCGTGTGGGAATTCAATACCGGCAAAATGGGTGTTTCTCCCTCGCTTGCATCAGGTTCAATCGCGTCTCCGAAACGTTCAACAAGGCGCTGTACATACTTGCTAAGTCCAAGCTCGCAAGGATGACAATCTTGGAAATCGATCTTCTTATTCACGTAGTCTCGAACGAACGCAAGTACCTGCGGGAAGAGTTGATGTCGTGACTGTAATCGCAAAACTCTTCGTTTTGCATCTCGTTCAAGATCAGCATGTGTGGCGAGCCTATCCACGATCATCCGAGTGATCTGGAACTGGATAGCCTGTGGGTGAGTCTGCTGATAGTAAGTATCTCGGTTCTGCTCCTCGAAGAGGAAGCGACCGCCGTGCTCGGACGGTGATCCTTCCTGATAACCTACCGTTGGCATTACGAACGTAGCCGTTGGTGTACGGTTCGGTTCTATGATCAATGGCTCCATCGAATCGACATCGCATTGGATCGCTCCTTTGCGTAGAGCAAACGCATAGCCTTCTACGACCGGGAACCGCATCTCCATCCCCACCCGCTCATCCATTGCTCTAATGTGGTGCTTGGGCTTGTCTTCAGGTGCTGATTGTTTCGATGTTCTGCCCTTGAATGGGATCACCGAGAACGGGATGCCATAGACATCCACATATTCCTCCGTTAGCAGCCCCGTCTCCGGATCCGGGGTGTAGTCCATGCGACGTAAGCCACGACCCACTACCTGTTCGCAGAGCAACTGGCTGCCGAAAGCACGAAGTCCAAGGATGTGCGTGACGTTGTTCGCATCCCAGCCCTCAGTCAGCATAGCAACCGAGACAACGCAACGGACGTGCTCTCCGGGCGAGCCGGGTTTGCCTACTGTTGCCACCACCCTTCGAAGTTGCTCCGCTGCATCCGCTCGCGAACCGGTTAGGCCATCCGTTTCGGCCTGAGCAAGCAGCTTCGAATCAATCCGAATCGTTCGCTTCGACTCGCTGGGTCGATTGGAAAAATACTGCGCCTGAACCAGCCCTTCGCCATAAGTGGTCTGCGTCTCACTCTTTCCTTTCCCTCGACGCCGGCCTTTCTGTGTCTTGCCTGACGCCTCCACAATATCTTCCTCTGAGACCACCTCTTCTTCGCGCTCACCACTGATATTGCGGTAGAAGACCTCAGCTATGTCCGTGTTATCACATACCACGATCAGTACCGGCGGAATATGTTCTTCGCCGGGCTTGGCATCATGCAGATACTTGAAACGCTCGACCCACTGGCCGGCGAGCTGCTGTAGTGCGTCTTCTGCGTCCCTCCAAATGACCTCGGGTTTTGGCTTCTTCGCCCGACCGGGCAGAAATTCCGCGGGCTGTAGCTCATCGCGAATTGCTTCCCACAGCTTGAAGTATTTTGGCTCCGGTCGTCCGGTTGTATCTTGCACGGGCAACCGTGGAATCTTGGTGATCCCGCATTCGATCGCGTCTACGAGGCCAAAGTCGCTAACCAACCAGGGGAACGGCCGCCCTTCAGGATGTCCGCTGCCCTTAATGTAGAAGGGTGTAGCTGACAAGTCGATGCACAATGAGATGCCACGCTTCTCCGGTCCTGCGGCATTGTTGATCCTGTCTAGCCCCTCGACCCAGACGGTGGCCTCCCGCTTTTCTTCCTCCAGTTCCTGACGCTCCTGGGCTTCCAGCTTTTCTTCAGCGGGTGCCGGACGCCAGCAGTGGTGCCCCTCATCGTTGAGTACCATGATCGGCGCACGGTCGAACATCTCACCAAGCACACGACGTGCCACATCTTCAGCCGTCTCAGGCCCACGATTCCTCACGCCTGTGTAGCCGTCTTGTCCCTCACGGTCTGGCTGCGCAAATGCGTGCCAGTTCGTCACCAGCACCTTGCCAGTGTTGAGCAGTGGCCGGTACTTCGGCGGGAGTATGTCGAAGTCATCAAAATAATTACCCTCTACTTCGGGACGAAGCACCTGCAGGCGTTCCCTAACCGTAATATTTGGACAACACACTAGCACAGCATTTGGATATTCAGTGCTTAGTGGATTCCGGGCGCGGTTGCAGAACGCCCAGGAGATTAACATCGCCATAACGACCGTCTTGCCCGCGCCAGTCGCCATCTTGCAGCCCATCCGATTTAGTGGGATAAGCCCGTCGTCGTACGGCAAGTCCGTCAGGGTCGGATACACCGTTGTTTGTGAAAGGTCAAAGCCAGGCTTATCGCCCTTGAGCATATTCCGCAGGTCATTGTCACCTACCTTGAAATTCTCGAACCCAGTCTTTGAGCGACCTCGCCGCTTCAGATCGGGGAAACGAAGCTCTGCTAAATAGATGATCGTCTCGACCGCTTCTCGTTGGCAGAAAAACAGTCGACGGAATCGGTCTTCCCGTGTCCAATAGCGCAACAGGTCCTTGGTGACGTTTGTTGCACCTCGGTAGTCCGCTTCACGCCAACGGCGTACATCCTCACGTAGCCGGTTCACCAGCACTAGGTCGTCGCGTTCCTCTTCTAAAAACAAACGCTGTTGAGACTCACCCACCTTGTCTGTCTTGTACCAGTAACCCGCCGGACGCCGGAACCCCGCCCGATTAGCAATGCCCGTTTCGCGGTCGTACAGCCAGTGATCATCTGGCTCGATATATGGCGCGCAGATAATCGGTTTGTCGACGGGCTGGACTGGAATGCCTTTATTCTCTGCCATTGGCCTTTGACCTATCCGATCGTGAAGATTGGTTCAAGATCCTTGTCTGCAATTCCGTCTTGATGTGTAAAGCCGTTAACCTCGCCATCGGCCGACACTTTGATCCCCAACCCATAGTGGGACAAGGCCTTGGCTGCGGCCTTGCGAGCACCAGCATTGCTTCCACCGTCACATCTCACAATTGCACCTACCGCGAGAATATTGCCCTCGTGGTCAATGATCGTTGCTCCATCAATGCCTGCGAGTTCTTGTCGAAATCGGCGAGGAAGTTCCTGGAAGGTCGGTACTGTAAAATTGCCAGATTTATTCACAAGCCAGTTGATGGTTTTAGATTTACATGACTTCTCTGTCGCTAGTAGGTCGTCAGGTGATATAAAGGGCTTGTTGTCATCATTGGATTTATTCGCTTTACGCAATGCGCTTGCTTTAGTACTTTTTATTATACCGATACACCCACCAGTCCTCGCAAATGACACGTCTAAGCATGTTTCATACACAGCCTGGCGGAGTTTAATTTTACCGATCTTGCCCATCTGTTTAAGTATTGGCTCGTGAACAAGGTGGACCCACCCGCCGCGTCGGTGTGCGAAGCATAGTCGCTTATTTTTAAAGATTAGTATTTCACCATTTCGATTAAGAACAACACCTATACGTTCTGGTGTCGTCCAATCGGCTATTAATCGAAAGTGATATGGTGCCCATGGCACATGTTCACTTCTATCGATCGCTTCATATTGATAGACATTACCATCACTTGAGACCGTGAGCATAGTGTCAACGCCACTCGTGAGGACTTTGCTGAAGTCTTCCCTCCAAATATCAGTAAGCTTCACACCTGTATCTCGAGCAATGTCATTAAGTCCTATTGCGGCACTGATGCGCTGGCCTTCATAGGTTTGAGCAGATAGGCGAACGAACTCGTCAATCACCCTTAGCAGCAGCTCATCGTCGGAATGCCCCAAGCTGCGTACGATTGCACGCCGTACTGACGAAGTGACCAAATCACTAAAATACTTGTGCTGGTGAGATGGTAAGATTGATTCTAGCTCATCCATGAATGCTCGAGCTAGACCTGCCTCAGATGGTGAGAATTTTTGCCTACGTTTGATGGCGAATGTATGGGGGTATTTACGGCCCGGCCGCACTGACAGGATACAAGTGTTTGAACCCTTTACGCTATTAGTTGAAACCGCATCGACCGTGTCACCCAGAGTGGCGCCACAAAGCATCGGTAGTAACCCCTGCTGGATAATCTGCTTGACCACATCTTCGCTGGCAAGTGGCGGTGGCTGCGTTGAAGCTGAAGCACGGCTCATCGCTTCTTGCTCCCATTCTTCTTCGATTGCTCCGCTGCTTGGCCAACCTCCTGTACTGCCATAACCTCATTACCACGTGGATCAATGACCTTCACCGCTAGGCGCTTATACTTGCCTGGCGGGAATGGCAGGCTCGTTGTGCCGCTCAAGGCCTCGAATGCGTCTTCGTCGACCACGCCCTTGAGAGCCCTCGCCAGCTTGTCCCAAGCCGAGCGGTTAGGGAAGAAGGCTTGGGTGATGCAGAATGTCTGGCCGTCGTAATCGCTATCCAGGAACCAAGCGGCCACCTTATTCGCGCCAGTGCTCTGGATCGAATTGTCCACCGGATTGTAGATGTCCACGCCTTCCATCGTGACTTGGAATTCGCTATCCTCATTTGGCGGCGAAACGCTGATACGTGGCAGGCCGAATACCGTGAAGAGTTGATTGCCGGGCTGTTCTTTGAGAAGGGGCTCCATCTCCGGGTTCACATCCGGGCGGATGTGTGCCAGGTGCGGTTTAACCTTCGTGTCTTTGTACTCCTCAATCTCGCTCTGGGCTGCGGCGTCGAAACTGAAACCGGCGAAGACCACATCTGTGTATCCACGACGGAAAGCGGTCCGCATCGCCTCAACGATCAGTGGGCTGGTCACCGGGCCATACTGTGGGCCGATTACCACGACCACCGTCACCGGCCCTTCGGGATCGTCGTCCTGGTCCCCGGCCGACACCCATCGGCCCTCGGCGTGGAAGCCAGAGCTACTGCCCGCTTCATATACTGCTTCGAGCCGGCTGAACATCATCTGGCGGTTGTTCGGGAAGCGCACTCCGTCCATCCGCAATAGACGCACCATCTTGTCCAGGTACGCCTCGACGTTCTTAACCTCCATCTCGTTCAGCGGCTCAACCTCACGCACCTCCCACGTCTGCATCCGATCCGGCTCGCCGCCAAACATGCCATCCGGATCGGCTTGCATATCGGTTGTCGTCGGTTCGCCCAGAGACATCTCCGGCGGCTGCACCGCCTCCACCGTGAACGGACCGCTTACACGCAAAATACTTGGAACACGCTCGGGCTCATTTATTAAGTCAACTGGTGTAGCATTTTTGTCGATCGCTTCATGGATCTCATCCATCTTCGCACGCCATGTCTTGCGATATGTCGTAACTGAAGTGATTAAAGCCTCCGGCCAGTCAGGATCTGTCTGGTTTGGCACTGTCCAATGCTCGAACTTATCTTTGGGCAGATGCCAAAGTCGTTGGTCGGCATCCGTAATCGCTCGCTTGCCCTTGTCTTTTTGCTTTGCCAACAACTTACGTTCCAGCTTCACCCGCATATCCGTCGTTACCATTCTTAACCCAATGTTGCATGTGTTAAGCGCATCATCAAGGTCTTTTTGATATTTCACAAAAATAGGGTCAAGGTATGAGTTGTTTGCTATCGCTGAACTGGTAACATGTCGAGCCTTCTTATATCTAAACCCAGCTACAGGATCGACACCAGATCCGTTCTTGAGTTTCTCGGAGCCCTCTCCTTCTATTTGATATCGTTCAAATGGCGTCGTCATCAATCGCTGTCTTGCGATCGATAGTGCGACTCTGCTAGTATCAATAGTCATCCATCGCCGCCCCCACCGTTCGGCAACGACCGCAGTTGTACCGCTACCACAGGTTGGGTCGAGAACGAGATCGCCGGGGCGTGTCGTCATGAGCACGCATCTTTCTACTATACGTTCATTGGTCTGAACAACATAAACCGGACTGGATGCTCCACCAAGGCCATCCCACCAGTTGGTAAGCTCCTTCTGGCCAAAGTCATCGGCGTAACGCCTAAAGGCAATCTGCCGGCCACCCACATAGAGCCTCCCGGCCTGGGCCATTCGCTCCATTCCACAGAGTTCGCCATCATTCTCGGTATTTGCAGTGTGCTTCCAGCAACTACCTCTTCGTACGCCAGGATCGAACTGTTGACCCTCAAATGCGAAGGGAAGGCTTTGATTTCGTCGAAACCCACCCGAAGTACTATTTTCGCACTTAAATAGACGAGCCCCTGGATAATCACGCGCAAGTCGTTGGGGATTTCGGGAATAATCGATTCCAGTTGCGGCGGCCAGTTGTGACAATGTGACTACGCTACCGTCGCGCATCTCGACCCAGCGGAATGTACGAGTTAGATCCTTGCTCAGTCCTGATTCTACAAAGAGCTGGGTGTACGATTCGCTTGCCCGATCGCGATCCTTGGTGTACCACACCACGTAATCATTTACTGCCTCTAGCAACGCGCCTTTCTGGCCACCCTTTTTCTTGATGAGAATTGTAACAATCGCGTTTTCTGGACCAAATACCTCGTCTAATATCGTTCGCACACGGTGCAGATTTTCTTCGCTTATCTGAACAAAAATGCTGCCACTATCTGTCATCAGTTCTTTCGCCACGAATAGACGATCTCGTAGGTATGAGAGGTAACTGTGAACACCAAGGTGCCAAGTATCACGATAAGCCTTGACCATCTCCGGCTCGCGGGTGAGGTCAGCCTCTCGATCTTTTACATCACGTTGTCCAACTTCGGGCTGGAAGTTCGATGCAAACCTAATCCCGTACGGTGGGTCAAAGTAGATCATCTGGACCTTGCCAGCGAGGTCTTCACGTCGGGCCAGCGAGGACATGACCTGCAGTGAGTCACCGAGGATAAGGCGGTTGGTCCAGTCGATGTCGTGTTTGTAGAACTGCACGGCTTCGTTGTACGACTGCTGGGGGTCGGCGAAGAGCGATCGCTCGACGTCCTGCCGTGCAGCGATTTTGAGGATGGCCTGAGCGCTGACCCGCTCGTGGATGTGCAGGGCGACCGGATCGACCGCGAAGCCGCCGCCCCGGAACAGACGCTGGTGCTCCTCTTGCTTGTTGGCCCATTCCAGCCAAGGCTCATGCATAGACAGCGCGTCGCGAAGGAGCTGCGCTTCTTCATCGGTGAGTGGTTCGTTGGTCTGGGCTTTGGCGATGAGTTCGAGGATGCGATCGCCCCCGGATGATCCGGTGGGATCAAAGCGCAGCCTAGGATCAAGGCGAGGGGAGTAGCGGTACTTGGCCTTGGGTATAACAGGGACGGTTCCCTCGGCGGCGATCTTTGCCGGGGGATTGTTCTTCCGCTTGGCATCAGAGTGACGGAAGTTGGTTATCTGTAGGTCTTTAGAGTTGTCTTTATTTTTCCTCGCCATACAGAGAACCTTTGCATTGTCGCCCGAGAGGCATTGCGAGATTGAGGCTGTAGATGCCCCGGTCGCATACATAGGCGGATGGGATTGTGCACATTAAGATAGAGTACTCCGACCTGTAAGTGAAGTCGTGGCTTAGTGGAATCCTGGGCGGGTGCTACCGGCATCTGTGGTACGGGCACCTTGGGCTCCAAATTTAAAATTGATTAGAGCTTGACAGCACTGTGAACGCCGCTTACAATGAAAGCGTTGTTCACAGTCAGGTTGAAATTTTCATGAATAGCGAGTTTGTAGGGCTTTTTGAGATCGCACAGATGGCCGGGGTAACTCGTGGTGCAGTCGCGAATTGGCGTGCTAGAAGAGATGACTTTCCCGAGCCGGTCGCGGAGTTGCGGTCTGGTCCAGTATTTCAACGTGATCATGTACGGAGATGGCTGAAAAGAAAGAGGGTTCCAATGGCAACAGTATTATCTACGATTAATCTTAAGGGTGGGGTTGCTAAGTCAACCACTACCGTGGCTATTGCAGACATGCTGTCTGGAGAGTTTGGCAAACGGGTCCTGGTAATTGATCTTGATCCTCAAACAAACGCAACTGTCATGCTTATTGGGGAGGATCGTTGGGCGGAAATTAACAAGAAAGAGAACACACTAGCCCGGCTTTTTAAAGATGCCCTTGAAGATGATGATAAACGTCACTTTGATCTAGAATCAGCACTTCAGCGCCGCGTTTCCAATGTTCGTGATGTTCCTCGAGTCGATCTTCTGCCGTCAAGCCTCGATCTTATCGATGTGCAGGACAGGCTCGGTTCGATGCCGAGTGGTCGATTTTACTCAGACCGGCCTACCGACATTCTCCGCCGTGCTGTAAAGCCCGTTTTAGACGAGTATGATTATGTTCTTATTGATTGCCCTCCTAATCTTGGGATTATTACACTTAATGGGCTTCGGATTTCAACCGGATACCTGATTCCAACGATCCCAGATGTGCTTTCCACCTATGGTATTCCTCAGATCACAACTCGAGTAGGGGCTTTTTCCGATGCGATATCCGAGGACATCGACCCGATTGGTATTGTCATCTCAAAATACCGAGCACAGTCGAAGGTACACAGGAACACAGTGCGTAGGCTTAAAAAAGAGTGTGACATACCTGTTTTTGAGTCGATGATCCCGGAGAATAACCAGATTGCTGAATCGGCTGAGTTCAAAGAGCTTGGAACGTTAAGACAAAAATACGGCTATGCGGGGCAGTTCGACATATTCAAGGCGCTTACTCGGGAAGTAATAGACGTCGTGGAAGTGGAGTATGCATGAGCGTAGAAAAAATACTTCGTGCGGTATTCAAAGAGGTCATTGTTGAACTTAAGACGAATCCGCAATTCGCAAAACGTATCGAGGGGGCGTTGGGCGATCGTTTAAGAACGCAGCGAGCCAAGACTAACAGAGCTAATCGTCGAAGCCGGCCTGTTATCGATCCGTATGAAAGTTATACAACGAGTGAAGAGAAACTCAGAGAAGCTCTGGCGCCCTTGCACGAAGAACAACTCAAGGACGTTATTGCAGAGTACGGGATGGATCAGGCTAGGCTTGCAATGAAGTGGAAGTCCCGCGATCGTCTCGTAGAGCATATCGTCACAACAGTTTCAACACGTGCACGTAAGGGTGATGCGTTCAAAGGCAGCTGACTTTGGGCTGCATCAGATGGCTCACTTATAGAGCATCATCTCAGTAAGCTGACACTCTGCCAGTCGTGCCAGTTGAGCGATCATGACGTAACCGTAACCTAAACCTGTGCTTAGGGTGCTTGTGCTGGGCTAGGAAGTCCCATCCCTTGGCAGCATTACAACCATTTTACAACTGAAATCCCCACGCCCGGCGCCGGGATCAGGCTAACCCCCTCGATTCGCGAACTATATAAGGAAGCGGGCGGGGCCCGGGGCGGCTATGTCTGCCTAGCGCCCCGCGACCCCGCCCGCCTGTGATCAGCAACTCTCGGCGGCCACCGAGATCGCCTTGCCGCGGTCGACCTCGCCGTACATCTGGGTCGTGTCGATCCTCGAGTGCCCCAGAATGATCCGGGCGACCTCCTCGCCGTGCTCGCGACGCAGGCGTGTGGCTGCAGTGTGCCGCAGGTCGTAGGGCGTCCACCGGTCGATCCCGGCCTTGGCGCAGGCCCTGTGGATCGCCTGGCGGTAGAAGTTGGCCCGGTACCGCTCGCAGTGCCACGTGTAATCCGACGCCTTCTTCTTCCGCTTGCCGCCGCGCGATCCGTGCATCGCCGCGACCGCTTCTCTGGGACTGAACAAGTGTTCGGTCATACCGCGCTTGAGGAACCGCTCGACGATCGCCTTGGCACCGGGGCCGAGGTAGATCGTCCGCTCCTTGCCGTAGTGCTCGGTCTTGTGGCCGTCCGGTGTGTAGACCCAGACCTTGTTTGATGTGTCCAGGTCGCAGCCTCGCATCCTCATTACTTCACCAGGCCTCATGCCGGTCAGCCACTGGAGCTCGACCATCGCCGCCACAGGTGCAGGCAGGTGCGGTAGGGTGCGATCGATGACTGATCTGTCGAGTGGTCGTCGCCTCTTGGGTTCCCTGGCCTTCGACCGGCCCGCCCTCAGGGGCTCAATCGCCCTTAGCTTGTTAAAGATGTCCGGTGGCACGATGTCGCGACCCGCCCCCCACTTGAAAATGTGGCGGATGCGGTTGATCCTGCCGTTGACCGTGGTCCGGGACAGGTCCTTCTCGATCATCATCTCGCGGCACTCCCGCACATCCATGGCCATCAGGTCCGCGACCTTCGTATCGCCGCACAGATCCGTGAGTTCCCTCATGGCGTGGAGCATGTTCGCCGCCTGCCCGCTGGGCGTACCGTCACGCTTCCGATAGTGCTCCCTGGCGAAGACGTAGTAGCGATCGGCCAGTTCGCTGATGGTCAGTCCGATCGAGTCGACCTTGTCGCGGATCTGGCTTGATGCGTACCATTCCCTGCAGAAGTCCTTTCTTCGCTGGTCGGCCTCGCGCTTGGTGACCTTCTTCATGTTGCCGAACGACTTCCAGCGTCGCTTGCCACGCCGGTCGTACCAGCTGGACATCCAGTAGCCCTTGTTTATGGTCATTGGGCTCAGTTCGTGCGTTGCCATATCTATTAACTCCTTCCTGTGTGTTTGATCAGGTATTCATCGAGGTCTGATCGCTGGAACGCCGTGCGGCCGAGGACGTTGATCGACCGCAATCTCTTGCGCTTCACCAGGTAGCGGACCCTTTCAGCGGGCTGTCTCACGCCAAGCTTGCCAAGGCCCAGATAGTCCGCCGCCTCGCGCGGCGTGAGCACGGGGGATTCGTCGTTCGGTTCGCGCGCCCGGGCTGGCGTGATCCTTTCAGCGAGCAGTCGCAAGGTGTTCGCCAGTTCGGGCATCGGCTCGCGGTGCGCGGGCCGATCCCAGCCCAGGTCTGCGAGGTGGTCGTACGCGGCCCAGGCGTAGTACCTCGTCCTGCCCTCGGCGTCCTCGCGGAGCACCCTCGAGGAACACACCGCGTCCCTGGCCATCTCCTGGACCGAGGACGTGATGGGGCCGACCTCCAGCATGTCCGCGATCTCCGTCATGGCCCGCGCCAGTTTGTGGGTGATTTCGTCACTCATGATTGTCTCCCGCGCGTATAAACATTTGGCCACCCGTAGGTCGTCTGTCGGTCATCTTCAGGCCCCTTTCTTATGGATGTAGCCCCAGCGGCGGTTGTAATTCATGGCTGATCGCCACATGTCACCGATGGGTAGGGGTTCTCCCGGTTGGGTGGCGTGGGCGCTGCCGTAACCTAAACCGTCCGTCTCGTCATGGGTTTGGGTTACGGAGACGTCTTCCTTGAGTATGAACACGCGCGTGGGGCGGCCACCCTTCGCGGTCATTTTCTTTTTCTTCCACTCGCCAAGACCAGCTTGTTCAAGGCGGTTAAGGAATGCCTCGGCATCCTCGCTCTCTTCGAACTTTCGGGTGCTACGGCACAGTTCGTTGGCGGTGATCCTGCCTTCATTGCGCTGGATTGTCTCAATGTGCTGGCGCGTGTCGCGCTCGTCATCGGATTCCTTCATCATCGCGTAGACGCGGCGTGCCTCGTGCTGGAACCACTTCGCAAACTCGACCGCGGCGTTGACGCTCTTGGCGTCGACCGCGTCAGGAGCCTCAAGGAGTTCGGGGGTAGAGACGCGCCTGACCATGTGGATCGTCAGCGCCAGGCGGGCGACGTAACCCTCCAGCTTCGCAGCGGCCTTGCCCTCGTCCCCCGTCAGCAAGAACGACTCGTCTGCGTGTTCGTTGTAGAACTCGACCCAAACGTCTTTGCCACTCTTCGTAAAATCAATGATGTTGTGCTCTGGCTCACCTTGCTTGTCCATCCGCATGCGGATCGCGTACAGGCCCTCGAACACCTCTGCCATCGCCTGGTTGGTGCGGCAGTCGACCACGGCCTCCGTCCAGCGTTTCCTCCTGGGCGGCGGGCTCGTCACAAGTATGCGGGCCAACAGCCCGTTTTCGATGTGCTTCTTCCCGATCACACGACGAAAGGTCTCCGGCTGGATACCACCCGTGACACAGACCGATGCCGTGGGGACGGTGATCGATTTGGTCTCACCGGTCTTCCGGTCGACCACCAGTGTCCTGCCGCCGAAGAGAGCCAGCCAGTGGGCGACGTCTCCGCTGCCGCTCGCGTACCTGTCGAACGTATCGATCCAACCAGCTAGTTCGTCGCGATACAGCAACAAGCCCCGGGCTTGCTCCATAAGTAGGACCGCCAGTGCCTCCATCGTCACGTCCGAGCAGGTGTACCGCTTCTGCTTGGGGACTCTGGGTTCTTTCGGGGGCTTAGACCTGGACTTGGCCTTCTTCCAAGCATCAAACTCGACGTCGTACTTCTTCTTGGCATCCTCGTACGCCGCCATCGCTTTGCGATGCGCTTCTCTTTCACACTTCTCGGCGAGATTGACGAACTTCAGGGCGTGCTCAATGGCAGGCGACTTCAGTTCCCCGCTCCCGCCCACGACCGCCGCCCACAGGATGGCCGGTTCGATCCACGTGTCTTTGAGCCTGATGCGGGTCGTGTTGCCGATGGCCGACGCCAGCGCGACCAGCAGCGGGACCGCGACCATGGCCGGGTCGCAGCCGAGCGCCCGGGCGCATTCAACGACGTAAGACCTCACCGGTTCTGGCAGCGCGTCCAGTGGGAGCGACACGTAGGCCTCCGCCGTTTTTGGTGCCATGCCCGGTGGGTACTTCGATATGCTGAGTGCAATCGCTCGAACCTCGTCTTCACCCAGCGGTTTCTTGGACAATTCTGCGTTGAGAGCAAGGAGTTTGTCGGCCAGTGCCTCGCCGTCGTAACCCATAGCCCTCAGCCTACCCGCCTCGCTGGCGAGTCGATTGTTGCGGCCGCCGACTTTCTCTATGTGCGTCGACTTGGGTGGCTTGAATGTAGAGGCCGTAGACAATATCTGTCTGATCTTTTTCTTAACGCGGAAATTCTTCATTCTGCACCTCCCGCATCTGCCACGATGTCGGCAATGTCGTGTCCATCAACCCACGACGATGTATCGACTGCTTTGATATCGACCGGGGGATCGAGCTTGGCGAGCAGGTTCGCGACTTTGTCGCGGTACACGCGACCGGGATCGTCGTTGTCCGGGATGATGATGACGGTCTTGCCCGCCAGAGGCGACCAGTCCGTGTGCTGGGGCGACGAGGATCCTGTTGCGGACGTGGTCGCACAGAATCCGTGGTCTCGCAAGACCTCCGCGCACTTCTCGCCTTCGGCCACGATCACCGTGTCCTCGCCCACGACTTCGTCTGGTTTGTAAAGGGGCCAGGGCTTGGGTGGTGCTTTCTTCACCCATCGCCCGTTCGACAGGTGCTGTGTGCAGAATGTCTTCGAGCCATCCGCCTTATCCGTCCGCATGACGCGGAACTTGTCCGTGTAATAGTAGAATCGGTGTCTAGATTTCTTTGCCTTCTTCTTCAACGTCGTTCTCCTGTTGGGTTGAGTTCATGTATTCCACAGATCGATGCTTTTGTGACCCAACAGAGTGGCGGCGCGCGGGCCTGCCTGGCGGAGTGATTTTGCGAACTCATCGGTTGTGATTTTGTGAATGTACGCCGGTTATCTCGCCTCGTAAGCGGGAGTTTGCGAACGGCTAATCGGTGCTGATTTGGCCCTGTAGGCGTTTCGCGGTTGTCTTCCTGGTGCTCGATATCTGCACAAGACCTTGGCGCCGCTGGTCTTGGTGAATTCGGGTGGCTCAAGGCCGAATGCCGTGCTTGGCCGATGTCATTGAAGTCCATGTCAGATCCGCATGGCCAGATGATGGGTATAAGCCCTGGAATCACATAGCTATGACGTCCGCTGCTGAGCCTGAGGGAGTAGTAATTTTTGGTGTAGATAGCCCGGGAGCCCCCGTGGCTGAGTAACCCGATACGTCCACGGTCGTCCTGATTGGCCCGTGTCGCGCCGACTGTCTGCGCCTGGGGGTCAGGGCGCGTGGGGATGTCAAAACTCGACATGGGCCGATCAGGGACCTCGGTCGACCCCTGCGTAATGGTGAGGTACGCCCCTGGCTTCCAGGTCATGCTTAGGGGTTGTCGATTGAAGGCAGATACGCCTTCTTGCGGCTGGCGTTCAATTATTAGTTTCATCTAGAACCTCGCAAAACTAGGGCACAGAACAGCCTTCAGCCCATGCGCGGTCTGGGCCCGGACAAGCGGCAGCGATGTCACATCTGTCACGAGTTACTGCAAGAACATCGCGACGGTGAAAACACGCACATTTTACAAGTGAAGTGGTAACGCGACGGTAACGTTACTTATTCTTTGATGACATGAGAGTCGCGCGTTGAGAGTTGAAATGGCATCCCCATGGTTTTAGCGAGTCTTTTGGCGCGTGTAACCACATTCTTTATCGACTGATCCGATACGGGTTTGTTCTCGTCTTTCCAGATCAAGCCTGGTAAATCTTCGAAAGCGACTTTGTCACGACCCATCATTAGTTCAATCAGGCGGGCATGTAGGTCTCCTTTCTTCAATAGGTTTTCATAGGTGTCACGGCTCGCATGAGCGGATAGGGCATCGGCTCCTGCAATAAGAGCTAATGACAGTTCCGGCGAAGCTCGGTAATACTCTGTTCCTAGAATTCGACTTCCATTCTGCTTTACCAGAAGACTTCGAATTCTAAAAAAACAATCCATTTCATACTCTTCATCTTCGGTAGGTAGCCACTTGTTATCGAGCTTTGATCTATAGTCGTCCAAGCGATCGTCCACGGCGTCAAGTGCTACGTCGAGGTCATTAGCAATTTTGTTCTTGGATACGTCAACGAAAACCCACTTGGCGAGCCAGCGAAACTTGCTTTCAAGGTCTTTAGGCGTCATTGCTTTTCCCTATCTAGCAGTCCTGAAGTATTAGGCACAAAAAATAGTGGCCTCGAGGCCAATTAAGGCCGTTGATAATTCTACAGATTCACGGGAAGATATCTCCAGTGCCCGGTGCCGGATCGGGCCACGAGATTCTCAAGAATGGAGTAAGGATCGGAACCTTGAGGCCCCACCCGGGCCACAACAATCGAACTTGACGCGTGTGCGTCAGGCTGCTGTCTTCCAGAAATCCGCCAGCTTGAGCCTTAGGGCTCTTGAATCAGATCAGCAGTGCTTGAGCCGCGCCCCGTATGGGGCGTCGGCCATGTGCTGTGATCTGATGCCTCCTGGCGGAGGCTCTGGGAGCTGCCTTGGTTCGGCGCTCCTTTTTCATGCTATGGCCCAATCCGACCACAACCTAAGATCCTCGTACCGCGAGATGCTGCTGAACCACCTGTTCGTGGGGGAGGTACTCCGCCACTTCTGGAGGCAAGGGAAATACCCTGACGTACTCTGGCCTGCGGTGGACGACAGCGGCTACGACGTGGTTCTGGATCTTGGCAAGATTACCAGGCATGTCCAGCTCAAGGCGTCCCACGCCAGGTCGTCCACCGCACGGGTCCCTGTGAGTACCAAACTGCTGGACAAGCCCTGCGGCTGCGTAGTGTGGATGGTCTTCGACGACGACACGCTCGACTTCAAGCAGTTCCGCTGGTTCGGCGGCGCGCCGGGGAAGAAGCCGAGATTGACGAAAGATGATCTCAAGATCGCGAAGCACACGAGGGCGAACGCGGCGGGTGTGAAGGGAGATCGCCAGGGCGTCCGCGTCCTGCCTAAGGCCAAGTTCGACCAATTGGACTCGGTATCCGAGTTGGTGGGCCGACTGTTCGGCGCCAAATATGAGCGATAGTCACCCAACCCGGAGGAGGACAATCTAGAGTGAAACTGTCCACGTTCGCCGCGTCTGCGGACTACTTGCCTATTTATAACCAGGTTTAGGGGCCCCTAGTGAGTGTGTCTGCCAGGTCGCCGCGCTTGCATGTCCCTTTATTGAAGAAAAGAAGCTTTAGATAACGCTTGTCCCTAAGTAGGGTAGCACTAGCTTGGGGGGGCTATATCCGGTGAAAAATAAGCAAGTAAGCCAGAATTGATGCAAGTTGGGGGGCGTGTCTCACTTAGGAATGACTATTGATAGCCATGATGAGTCGTCGGAAGTTCAATCCAGAAAAGTCGAGATGTGCCAGAATCAAGCCCCCGGGCGCGTTTTTATTGCGGTTCTGGGGCGCTGCCGCCGCAACCTAAACCCACGAGGCGCCCAAGTGGTCGGAGTCCGTGCCGGGCTCGTACATGAGTCCAGGATGAGCGTTTGGGACCCATTTCTGCGCCGTCGTGTGCGCGGGCCAGGTTTCGCGACATAATCGACCTCGAACTCGTCGCCCGGAGCAGGCCTTCACCCAGAGGAGATCAGAGCATGACATCGCCACCAGAGAAGATCACGGTCGTGTGCCCGGAGTGCGGGGAGGCGTACAAGGACTGGTACCGCGCCTCGATCAACCTGGAGCTGGACGATTTCGATGACGCGTACATCGAGGAGGCCAGCACGGCGACCTGCCCATCCTGCGGGCACAAGGTGGAGATCTCGAACCTGATCGTCGAGCGGGACGGCCGCTGGGTTCTGGGCGAGGATGACGAGGAGATGGAGGACGGTGAGGGTTAGGGTTAGGGTTAGGGGTTTAGGTTACGGCGGCAGGAGCCGAGCCCCCATGGCTTACAACCACTTCACAATCTATTTGGTGTCGAGAAGGGTTATGTGTTGGCTATGAATTAACCCGAATTTAACCAAATCATCATTCCATACTCATACAACTGGTTTACAAATAATGATATCCTCCTGATAGGTTTCATTTGCCCTCTGTTATCCTTACGCTCATTCTATGAGTACCCCAGCCTCGTTTCTGATTAACACAGTAGATCTGACCCTCCGCATGAGCCCACCGTCAAATAAACAGCGAGACCTGCTGGTCGTTGAAGACGAACTTGATCTGCTGGAAGTACTGCGTTTCAATCTGTCGCGTGAGGGCTTCTCCGTAAGAACGGCGGTTAACGGTGAGGATGCTATCCGCATGGTTCGGGAGCAGCGACCTGATCTGATCGTGCTGGACCTGATGCTTCCGACGATCGACGGGTTGGCGGTCTGTAGGGCAATCCGGTCTACAGAGAAGACCCGTGACATCCCGATCTTGATGCTGACCGCCCGCGGCGAGGAGGCGGACATCGTTCGTGGTCTGGAGGCAGGGGCTGACGACTATGTGACCAAGCCGTTTAGCCCAAAAGTTCTGATTGCACGTATCCATGCGGTGCTGCGCCGCTCGACATCGGTGGGAGAGGGCATCGTGGAAGTGGGGAGGGTCCGGTTGAATCCCGAGCGTCATGAGGTCGTGGCCGACGACAAGCGTGTAGACCTAACGGCGACAGAATTCAGCTTGCTGAAGCTGTTGATGACCAAGCCTGGACGGGTCTATACACGGCAACAGATCATTGACTCGCTGCATGACGGCTTCGCGGCGGTGACCGATCGGTCCGTGGATGTGCAAGTGGTTTCCCTGAGGCGTAAGTTGGGTACTGCGGGCGAGCGGGTCCAAACCGTTCGGGGTGTGGGCTACCGTTTTGGTGAATGAGCTGAAGTTCTGAGGCTTATCGCTTGAGGGTTCTGTGCGTCGGGACGTGGACGGGTACGATCTATATCATGCGATCTACCGATATACTCAGCTTACTCGCTCATCAGGAGACCTCGGCCGGGACCGTGGCGGTATTGATCGGCGCGGCGATATTTGCTGCTGTCATGCTGGTGATCATGGTGATGATCAGCAGGTCGATCCGCGAACTGCGCAAGGGTGCGGAGCGTTTCGCAGGCGGTGACATGAGCAAGCGGATCGCGGTGAAAGGGCCTTTGCAGCTGGCGGCGTTGGCCGAGTCCTTGAACATCATGGCGGAGCAGTTGGCGGATCGGCTCTCGACGGTGATCCGGCAGCGTAACGAATTGGGCGCGGTCCACGGATCGATGGTCGAGGGTGTGCTGGCGATCGACCGTGAGCAAAACATCCTGAGTCTGAACCGGGCCGCTTCGGCGATGCTTTCTTTGGATGTGACTTCGGCCATCGGTCGGAGCATTTACGAAACCGTGCGGGATGTCGAGCTTCAGCAAGTGATCCAACAAACACTTGATAAGAACACCGCTGTCGCGGGCGAGATGACACTCAACGAGCCGAGCACAGATCCGGGCGAACCGGTGGAGCGTACGATCCAGCTCCAAAGCGCCCTTTTGCGAGACGAAGGCGGCCAGCAAATTGGGCTGGTGCTGGTGTTGCATGACGTGACACAGCTTCGCCGGCTGGAGTCGGTCCGCCGGGACTTTGTCGGCAATGTATCGCACGAGGTGAAGACCCCGGTCAGCGCGATCAAGGCCGCAGTGGAAACGCTTAGTGATCTGCCGGACCGCGACAGCGATGATGCACAACGGTTTCTTCAGATCATCTCGCGACAGTCCGATCGATTGGCCGCGATTGTGGACGACCTTCTGAGCCTGGCACGTATCGAGCAGGCCGGAGATGAGGGTCTTAAAGATACGCGTCCCTCGCCGCTTTGGCCGGTGATTGCAGCGGCGATTGAGACATGCCAGGCAGGTGCGGACGCTAAGCAGATCCATCTCTGTGCGGAGGGTGACCGAAGTGTTCAGGCGCTGATCAGCGATCAGCTTCTAGCACAAGCGATCGTCAACCTGATAGACAACGCGGTGAAGTACAGCGATCCAGACACATCCGTTTTGGTGCGTTGTGACGTGGCAGACGGCGAGGCGGTGATCAGCGTCACCGATCAGGGCCGGGGGATCGAGCCTAAGCATCTGCCTCGTGTGTTCGAGCGGTTCTACCGGACGGACAAAGCTCGCAGCCGGGAGCTCGGCGGCACGGGGCTGGGTCTGTCGATCGTCAAGCACATCGCCGAAGCGCACGGCGGCCGTGTTAGCGTGGACAGCAAGCCGGGGTCGGGCAG
>JAJDCU010000020.1 GCA_029260655.1 Phycisphaeraceae bacterium | reverse complement strand
GACCCAACAATGTCGCCACCTTCTGTTTGAGCACCGCCTGAGCCGCGCCGGTGACGACCTTGTCGGCCAGTTCCGCCTCAATCCCGGCGAGGTTCACTTCGGCGGGGAGGATCGACAGCCGCCCGTCGCCGCCGACCTGTTGCACAACTTCATCGGCGGTGGTCTTTGGGTCGGCGAGCAGGTCGTACATGCTCTTGTGGTTGTGGTCGGGGTCGACGCCAAGGGACAAGGACAGGTGCGCCTGGGGGTCCAGATCGATCATGAGCACGCGCTTGCCGAGGCGCGCCAGTCCCGCGCCGAGGTTGGCGGCGGTGGTGGTCTTGCCGACACCGCCCTTCTGGTTCATCAGCGCGATGATGCGCGGCGGGCCGTGTTGTGGGTGAACGTCGTTCGGCACAGCCGGCGTGACGTGTGCGGGCCGGTCGACGGGCTGGATGCCGGGCGTGACGACGACCTGGGGCTGTGCCGCAGGCGGCTGCGCGACGGGCATCGGCTGCTCGGCTTGGTCGGGCGTGTGTTTGGGTTGTTCGGTGTTGGTCGCGGTCAAGCGGACGCCTCCGTGCGTCTATATAAGATGCGGTGCGACGGAAGTATAACACGTCCCCCGACAGGATCGAGTGTTTTTTCGTTAAGCCCGTCATCACGCGCCGCGCAGCGCCAGGCCCCACGGATTTGGCAAAGCCTGACAGGGCCGCTAACCTACTTGGCCCTGTGGGTGTTTCGTGCGAACCAAGCACCCGCTAAAGCCCGTAAACACAAGAGGATAAGATAAATGGCCAGCACCGGTACGATCTCTCAGGTCATCGGCTCGACCTTTGACGCTCAATTCCCCGAGGACGACCTGCCCGAAATCTATAACGCCTTGCATATCAAGGGCAGTCACCACGGGCTTGAGATCGAACTGGTCGGCGAGGTCCAGCAACACCTCGGCGGCGGGCAGGTCCGGGCGGTGGCGCTGGGATCGACCGACGGGCTCACACGCGGGATGGATGTGCAGGACACCGGGGCCTCGGTTTCCGTGCCGGTCGGCGAAGAGGTGCTTGGCCGGGTGTTCAACCTGCTGGGCCAGCCCGTCGACAAGAAGGGGCCGGTCAATGCTAAGAGGACCCGCCCGATCCATCAGCCCCCCCCGAAGTTCGTCGACCTCAACCCCAAGACGCAGATCCTCGAGACCGGAATCAAGGTCGTCGACCTTTTATGCCCGTTCGTCCGCGGCGGGAAGATAGGCTTGTTCGGCGGGGCGGGTGTCGGCAAGACCGTCATCATCCAGGAAATGATCGCACGTATCGCGCGGGAGCACGGTGGGTACTCCGTGTTCGCAGGCGTCGGCGAGCGCACCCGCGAGGGCAACGACCTGTGGCGCGAGATGGCCGAGGCCCAGTTCACCGACGCCGAGGGCAAGACCCACTCGGTGCTCGACCGCGTGGCGATGGTGTTCGGGCAGATGAACGAACCCCCCGGCGCGCGTCTGCGTGTCGCCTTGGCCGGGCTGACCATGTGCGAAGACTTCCGCGACTCGTCCGGCAAAGAAACCCTTCTCTTCATCGACAACATCTTCCGGTTCACCCAGGCCGGCTCGGAAGTCTCGGCGCTGCTGGGGCGGATGCCCTCGGCGGTGGGCTACCAGCCGACGCTATCGACCGAGATGGGCGAGCTTCAGGAGCGGATCACCTCGACCGACAAGGGCGCCGTGACCTCGATCCAGGCCGTGTACGTCCCCGCCGACGACCTGACCGACCCCGCGCCGGCGACGACGTTCAGCCACCTCGACGCCTTCGTCGTCCTCGAACGAAGTGTCGCTGAGAAGGGCATCTACCCCGCGGTCGACCCGCTGTCCTCGACCAGCCGTATCCTCGACCCCGGTGTGCTCGGCGAAGAACACTACGCCGTCGCCCGACAGGTCCAGTCGATCCTCCAGCGGTACAAGAGCCTGCAGGACATCATCGCGATCCTCGGCGTCGATGAGCTGTCCGAGGAAGACAAGCAGATCGTCGGCCGGGCACGCCGGATCGAGCGGTTCCTCAGCCAGCCGTTCTTTGTCGCCGAGCAGTTCACCGGGTTCCCCGGCATCTACACCTCGCTAACGGAAACGCTCGACAGCTTCCGCCGGCTCTGCGCAGGCGAAGGCGACGACATCCCCGAAAGCGCCTTCATGTACGTCGGCACCCTCGACGACGCCCGCGCCAAAGCCGAAAAGATGGCCGCCGCGGTGTAAGACACACCCACAACATCAGCACGCACCCCACGAAGCCCACGTTTTCATAACGTGGGCTTCGTGTCAATTACCCGGTTGCAGGTTATATTGTCTGCCTACACAGTTCTATGGCGATGGGAGTTTAACCGTGTCTACCATATCCCCTAACACGACCGAAACCGCCCCCGTGATCGGCGGGCTTGACGAACAGGCCCTTGCCTCGTTGCGAAAATCGTTCACATCCGACCCGCACAACAAGCTGATGCAGAACGCGGTGACGCAGACGGCTGTTGATGACGTGGCGCTTAACCGTGAGGTTGTGACCTCGATCGATCACACGTTCAGCCACCACCTGGATGACTGGGAGGTGACGAACCAGAAGAGCTCCGGGCGTTGCTGGATGTTCGCGGGGCTGAACCTGATCCGGGTCGGGGCGATGAAGAAGATGAAGCTCAAGGGCTTTGAGTTCAGTCAGAACTTCACGCTGTTCTGGGACAAGCTCGAGCGGGCGAATTATTTCCTTCAGCAGATCATTGCCACGGCCGACCGGGACGTGGACGACCGTGTGGTGGCGTACCTGCTGGACCGTCCTCTGGACGACGGGGGGCAGTGGAACATGTTTGTCAGCGTAGTCGCCAAGCACGGGCTGGTCCCCAAGGCGGTGATGCCGGAGACAGAGAGCTCGTCGAACACCCGGCGGATGAACAGCATCCTGCAGAGCGTGCTGCGCGAGGGCGCGGCGAAGCTGCGCGGGTTGGTCGCGGAGGGCGCGAAGCCCGAGAAAGTCGAAAAAGCGAAAGACGGGGTCGTTCAGACGGTGTACCGGGTGCTCTGCATCCACCTTGGGACACCGCCTGAGAAGTTCGACTGGCAGTGGAAGGACGAGGACAAGCGTTTCCACCGCGACGGCGAGATGACGCCGATAGAGTTCGCCAAGATTTATTGCACGTTGCCTTTGCAGGAGTATGTCTGCCTGGTCCACGACCCCCGCCCGACGAGCCCGGTGGGTAAGACGTTTACCGTGGCGCACCTGGGGAACGTGATCGGCGGCGAGCCGGTGAAATATCTGAACGTCGACATCGAGTTGATGAAGTCGCTTTCGATGAAGGCCCTGCTCGGGGGCGAGCCGGTGTGGATGGGCTGTGATGTGGGGAAGATGATGCGGCGGGACCTTGGGCTGTGGGACGCCGACCTTTTTGACTACCAGGCCGTGTACCAGACGAAGTTCGCACACGGCAAGGCCGACCGTCTGATCTATCACCAGACGCTGATGACCCACGCGATGTTATTCACGGGGGTGGACGTCAGTGATGACGATACGCCCCGGCGCTGGCGTGTGGAGAACAGCTGGGGCGATGAGAACGGGCGTAAGGGTTTTTATGTGATGAACGACTCGTGGTTCGACCAGTACATGTTCGAGGTCGCGGTCCACCGGGACCTGTTGCCGGATGAGCTGATCGAGGCGTCGCGGCTCGAGCCGATCGTGCTTCCGCCCTGGGATCCGATGGGCGCACTTGCCCGGTAAGTAGGCATATCCGGGGTCGATCTTAGCCCTTGCTCAACGATTAAGCAGCCTCATTCCACTCGGTTTTCCCGGGCAAGGCTATGCCATGGCTTGAGTTAGGTCCGTCAATCGCATCTGGCACGTCGTTTGTTTTAAGTCACCCGGAGCGTGCTCCTTGTTGCGCGCTCTTTGTTTGGCTGGGCATACCACTTGGAGGCTTGTGACAGATGGAAATGAAACGAATCGTGCCGGCCCTTGGGCTTGGCTTACTGCTGATGTCGCCGGCCACCGCCTTGGGGCAGGACGGCGCAGAAGCCGCGGCGCAGATCGACACGGGTACGACCGCCTGGATGCTGGTCTCAACCACGCTGGTGCTGCTGATGGTCCCGGGCCTGGCGATGTTTTACGGCGGGCTTGTGCGGACCAAGAACGTGCTGGGCACCATGATGCACAGCTTCGCGGCGATGGCGATCATCGGCGTGATCTGGGCGATCTGCGGCTACGCCATGTGCTTTGGCGGATCGGTCGGCGGGTGGATCGGGTGGGACTGGGACTTCGTCTTGTTAAGGGGGCTTGACTCCGGGCCGGGTGCTTACTTCGGCGACGATATTGTCATCCCGCACCTGGTGTTCGCCATGTTCCAGGGCAAGTTCGCGATTATTACGCCGGCTCTGATTGCCGGCGCGTTCGCCGAGCGCGTCCGGTTCAGAGGGTATTGCGTGTTCATCGCGTTATGGAGTTTGTTGATCTATAACCCGTTGTGTCACTGGATCTGGGGCGGCGGGTTCCTCACCGGCGAGGCGATCGACTTCGCCGGCGGCACGGTGATCCACATCTCCGCAGGCATGGCGGGGCTGGTCTGTGCGCTTTACCTGGGCGCACGAAGGGGCTATCCCAAGACCGCGATGCACCCAAACAACCTGGTGATGACGATGATGGGCGCGGGGCTCTTGTGGGTCGGCTGGTTCGGGTTTAATGCCGGAAGCTCCGTCTCAAGCGGTCTGCAAACCGCGCAGGCCCTGACGGTGACACAGATCGCCGCGGCGACCGGGGCGTTGACGTGGATCATCATCGAAGCGTTGCACCTGAAGAAAGCAACGAGTCTGGGGCTGATGTCCGGGATCCTTGCGGGTTTGGTCGCGATCACCCCGGCGGCCGGGGACGTGCCGCCCTCCGGCGCGATCGTGCTGGGTGTGGTCGGCTCGTTGTTCTGCTACGGCGCGGTCGTGCTTAAGGGCAAGCTCGGTTACGACGACACGCTTGACGTTTTTGGTATCCACGGCATCGCGGGGATCGTCGGGGCGATCGGGCTGACCTTCCTCCTGCGGGACGGGGCCGGCGCCGAGTTCGCGACGCAGCTTTGGTACCAGGTCAAGGGCGTCGGCGTCAGCATCATCTACGCCGGTGTCGTCACGCTGATCCTGGTCGTGCTGGTCGACAAGACCGTCGGGCTTCGGCTGAATGATAAGGATCAGATGGCCGGGATGGACCACGCCCTGCACGGGGAACACGGCTTTGGGCTGCTGAACCTCAACTGACTAACACACAACACACACGCGAGACACGCGAAGGGATAGACAACGATGAAATTGGTGATTGCCATTATCCAGCCGGACAAACTCGAAGAGGTCCACCACGCGCTGGTCGACGAGGAGATCCTCCGCATCACGGTCAGCCGGTGCACCGGGCACGGCCAGGCCGAGGACCCGGACCTGTACCGGGGCCAGGAGGTCAAGCCCAGCCTGCTGGCGAAGGTGCGGATCGAGATCGCGGTCAACGATGATTATGTCGAGCGTGCTGTCAGCGCGATCATCAATGGCGCCAAGCACAACGGCGGCGAGATCGGCGACGGGAAGATCTTTATCCTGCCGCTTGAGGACTGCGTCCGTATCCGCACCGGTGAGCACGGCGGGTCGGCGATCTGAATCTGACACACGGCGTGGGCCTGTCCGTGGGGGGCGGGCAGGTCCCGCGCCTTCTAGGCCGGGGCCGTATCCACAGCACACGGGCTCTAAACTGAAAAGGTCTGAACCCGTGTCCGGCGAACCAAGGTAAGCTATGGCCCGACGCCCCGCCGATCCGGTGGACGTCATAAGGAGCTATAGGCTTGCTCTCGACCACGTTGTTGATCGCGTTTGCCGCCGGACTTCTCGCTAGCCTGGCGTGCGGGCTGGGGGCCTTGCCGTTGCTCATCAAGGGGATCGACCCGGTCAAGCAGCGGGGGCTTGGGTACGGGTTTGCCGGGGGGTTGATGTTCTCCGCGTCTGTTTACAACCTGCTGCTGCCGGCACTGGATCTGGGCGATGGCGGATGGTCGCTGGGCAAGGTGGCCCCGATCATCGCCGGCGTCCTGCTGGGGGCGCTATTTTTGCAGGTCGCCGAGTCCATGGTTCACGACACGCCGGAAATGCCCGAGCGGTGGAAGCGCTGGGGTGGACGGGTCGGCTTCCTGGTGTTCATCGCGATGACGATCCACAGCATCCCCGAGGGGGTGGCGGTGGGCGTGGGTTACGCCGCGGACAGCCAGGGGGCGGCGGACGGGATGGGCCCAACGCTGGCGCTGGCGATCGCGATCCACAACATCCCCGAGGGGCTGGCGGTGGCGATCCCGCTGCGCAGCGCCGGGGCCAGCATCGTCAGGTGTTTCCTGGCGGCGGTGGCGACCAGCCTGACCCAGCCCCTGGCGACCATCCCCGCCGTGCTGCTGGCGTGGTTCTTTGACCCCCTGATGCCGATCCTCATGGGGTTCGCCGCGGGGGCCATGATCTTTCTGGTCATCCTCGAACTGATCCCCGAGGCCCTGGAAACCGAGAGCCCCAAGCGGATCGCCTGGGCGTTTACCACCGGTTTCTGCCTGATGCTGATGGTGCAGGTTGTGTTGTAGGGCAGGTCTGGCGGTGACGGCAAGGGCGCCGGCTAGTAGGGGTTTTCCGCCAGAGCAGCACGGGAGATAACCCAGCCGCGGGCCCTACCCAAACCTCACCCCCCCGCTTACACTGGCTGCGCACGGCGGCCGCGGTGGGTGGCCCGCCTACTACCCTGATCGTTACCCCCTTTACTTAGTTAAGGAGTTTAGACATGGCCGAAACAGGCGACACGACCGTAGTTGGTGCGGACAGCCACTTCAAGGGCGAGCTTTCCTTCGAACGGATCGCCAAGATCGTTGGCAGGTTCGACGGCAAGATCACCGGCAAAGGCGAGCTGCAGGTCAGCCAGAACGCCAAGTGCAAGGCCGACGTCGAGGCCGCCGGTGTCCAGGTCGACGGGCTGGTCGAGGGCAACCTCAACGCCAAGGACACCGTCAAGCTCAACGGCTCGGGCGTCGTCCGCGGCGACATCACCGCCGCCAAGATGGTCATGACCGAGGGCGCTTCCTTCCACGGGATGTGCGCGGTCGGCCCGGACTCGCATAAGCCAGCCGCCGCCGCACCGCCGCAGCCAAGTAGTCAGCCAGGTCAAACGGGCCAGCCCGGCCAGCCGCCCAAAAAATAAGCGCCATGAATAGGCCCGGACGACCGACCGCCTGATCGGCGGTGAGCATCGGTGCGCCCGGGCCGTGCGCACGTTCCACACCCGTGGTCTGCCCCCGGTTCACCCGGATTACCCCATGGCGCGACACCAAGGCCCACGCCTGGTTCAGTGTTACCACTGCCGACATCGGTTCGAGGTCAGCGGTCGCGCCCAGTCCACATCCTGCCCGGGGTGCAACAAGGCCCTGATGGTCGGCGACGAACGGATCACCAAGTTGCGCGGCCCGCTGAAGGAACTGCGCACCTGCGGCCGGATCGTCGTCACCAAGCGCGGCAGGCTCATCGCCGAGACCATTGAGGCCCACGACGGGATCGACTGCCAGGGGATCATCGACGCCAAACACGTCCTCAGCGGCACGACCGTTACGCTCGGGCCCAAGAGCGATTACCACGGCGACCTGACCGCGCCCGGGGTCGTGATGGAAAACGGCGCAAAAGTCAAGCCCTGCCGCTTCGCCGTCCCGGAAGACCCGCTGGACTTAGCGACACTGTTTCTATCGAGTGAACGTGAAGACAGTGGGTAGGGCCATCAACGCCCCAGCCAAGCACATT
This sequence comes from Phycisphaeraceae bacterium, assembly GCA_029260655.1. Lineage (GTDB taxonomy): Bacteria > Planctomycetota > Phycisphaerae > Phycisphaerales > Phycisphaeraceae > JAJRRS01. The sequence continues at coordinate 8,373 of JAJDCU010000020.1, read as the reverse complement.
CCCGCAATGATTCAATCACCTCCGTCTCAGTCATCTTAGTCATAGCCGTCGGCTTATAGCCGACGCGTCTGCCATCTATTAGATGGCGCTATCAAGATACGCTATAGCTGGAACGGGAACGAATAAAAAAACCGCCCCGTTGTGGGGGCGGTCTTGAAGGTGTTGTATTGAGCGCGGTTCGTTACGCGATGTCTTCGAGCAGGCCGTCGATCGCGGCGTCGGTCTTGGCGTCGGTCTCGTAGGTGCTGTCGGCCAAAGCTGCGCGGACGCGGTCTACCAGGTCCTGGCGGACGTCGGGAAGCTCAGCGATCTTACTTAGAAGCTGCGCGGTGGTGGACAACTCGACCTGATCGTCGCCACGGGTCGCAGTGTCGGCGTGGGCCGGGGTCTTGGCGGACCGGGTGTGTGGATCGAGCGTCGGTGCGGCCGGTCGATGGATGGGTGAGATCTCACTCATAAATTGCTCCTGGACAAACAACGCAACGGCCCAGCGATTCTATCCTGATGCGGGGCCGTACCGGAATCGCACTCGCGCCGGTCGGCGGTCGGGCGTCCCATGACATGTCTATTATCGCCAAAGGCCTTCCCGGCACTTGAAGTTATGACCCCGGGGTGCGATTCTCGCGTAAACATCTTTAAATACCAGACTTAATGCCATATTTGAGTGGCGGTAGTCCGGTAATGAGGGCCCCGCCTATACTGGCGACTGCGCACCCAACCCCAGCCTTATACACAGCTTATCCACAGTCTGAACATTTCCCTAACGAAAAGTGAGAGTCCGGAAAATTTCCGAATTTTTCGACCTTAAGGCCTATTTAGAGCCCGAACCAGGCTCGCCGCCTGCCGGTTTGCAGCGACATCGTGAACACGAATCAGCTGCACACCCGCTGCGACACAATGAGCCGTCACCGCGCAGGTCCCGCCGATTCGCTGCGGTGGCTGCCCCCCCACGCCGGCCTCAGTCGGTCCGAACGCTCCGATAAAACGCTTACGGCTGGCACCGATCAACACCGGATACCCCATGCGGACAAAGGTATCGACAGACCTCAAGAGCACCAGGTTGTGTTCGGTCGTTTTGCCGAAGCCGATCCCCGGATCAAGGATGATCCGCTGGCGATCGACCCCCGCGTCGAGGGCGGCCCGGGCGCGGTTAAGCAGGAAGTCGCGGACCTCGGTCACCACATCGCTGTACTCAGGCCGGTCCTGCATGGTCGCGGGCTCGCCTAGCATGTGCATCAGCACGATCGGCAGGCCCCGCTGGGCTGCGAGGGCGAGCATCCCGGGGTCTTCCCGGCCGGCCGAGACGTCGTTGAGGATCGTCGCCCCGGCGTCCACCGCCGCTTGCGCGACCTGGGCGCGTGTCGTGTCGATGCTGATCTGGACCGACCGATGGGCCTGGTCAAGCCGGCGCCGCAGAGACCGGATAACCGTCACGACCCGATCGATCTGTTCATCCGCGCCGATCCGCCTTGCGCCGGGGCGCGTGGATTCGCCGCCGACATCGATCAGGTCCGCCCCCTGCGATGCCATCGCCAGCCCGTGCTCAACCGCTTGCCCGGGGTCGGTGTGCTGGCCGCCATCGGAGAAGCTGTCGGGTGTCAGGTTCAAAACGCCCACGATCCGGGGGCGGTCTAGCGGCAGCGTGGTGGCGTCGGGCAGCAGCAGGTCCATGGCCAGAGTGTATCCGCTGTGCCTGGACAGGTCGGGTTGAGAGGGGCCGGCAAACCCTGCCGGTTGCACATCCTCCGACTACCCCGATCCCTGGGCCCGGACCCGATCCCGGTTAATCCCCTGCCCGGGTTGGCTGATAAACAAACCATGCCCTGCCAGACCCTCCAACAGGACACGAGCCCGCGACAACAGTTGTTTCGGCTTCTGGAACAGCTCGTCGACGATTCGACCATTGACGCGAGCCATCGCTCATCCATGCGCCGCGCGGTGCACATGCCGGCGACCTTGGGCGTGATCGCCGGAGAATACAAGCCGCTGTACCGCGCGTGGGCGACCGACCTGTCGCTTAACGGCGTAGGCCTGCTGACCGAGCACGATGTGCCGATCAATACCTTTCTCCACGTCAACCTCGAAGCGAAGGCCGGCGAAGAACTTCTGATGCCGATCCGTATCTGCTACGTCAGCAAGCTGCTGGGTATGACCTACCGGATCGGGGGAACGTTCAGCTTCTCTCAGCCAAACGACCGGAATCCCCTGCTGTTTTAGTGCCGGTTCTTCTCACGTGTAGCACCTGTCATTCCATCGCCACCGACTAACAGTCGACGGGTTCCACCCCCGGTTAGATGGCGGCTATCGGGAAACGACTGTGGGTGAACGGGCATACGCCGCCTGCGTCGTCGACCCGCTTCATCCTATACCTGTGTCCGCAGCCACCCGCCTTGGAAGAACCGCGCCGCGAACAGCAGCCCACGGACCGCCATCTCACCGCACAGGCCGTACCACACACCGACTATCCCCAGGCCGTAGGTCACGCCCAGCAGGTACGCCAACGGCAGGCGGATCAGGAACAGGCTCACGTAGCCGATGACCATCGTCGACCGGGTGTCGCCCGCGCCCTTGATCGCGTGGCTGAGCACAATCGCCACAGCGAAGAACGGCTGGACCCAGCCGCAGACCCACAGAAGCTGTGGCGCGACCTTCTGGTGCAGTTCCACGGGCGTGAACGTTGAGATCAGCAGATCTGGGACCGTGATGAACAGCAGGCCGGTCAGCGACATCACCGCGGCCGCGATCGCGCAGCAATACAGGGCCGAGCGTTTGGCCATCACCGGGTCGCCTGCGCCCAGGTACTGCCCGACGAGGATCGATGCGGCGCCCGCCAATGCAAAACCCGGGAGGAAGCTGGCGGACTCGATGCGCACGGCCCACATGTGTGAGCCTATCAGCCCGTCTTTGGCGAGCCCGCCGATGATGATGAGGACCAGGAAGTTGCCGCCCCAGATCCCAAGGCTCTCGATAAGTTGAGGCACTGAAACGCGGACGATCCTCCGTGCGGTGTGCCAGTGCGGCCGAAGTCGCGCCAGCCGGAGCCTGATCAGGCTGTTGCCGCGTGCCAGGACGACGAGCGTCAGGATCGCCCCCACCACCCATGCCAGCGCGGTGCCCGCGGCGATCCCCGCAACGCCGTGGCCTCCGATCGGTCCCGGGCCGTACACGAACAGCAGGCTGGCGGCGATGTTCACGATGTTGACCACGACCACGACACCAAACGGCGTGCGCGTGTCGCCAGAGGCGCGCAGGCACGCCCCGCCGACGAACAAGATAGCGCTCATCGGCGCAGCGATCGTGATGATCCTCAGGTAGACCCGGCAAAGGTCCAGCGCCTGACCGCTCATCCCGGCGAGTTGGGCGATCCCCCCCGCAAAGACGAACACGACCAGGCCGATCGCAAACCCAACGACCAAAGCAAGCAGGATCGCTTGGCCAAGCGCCGCGTTCGCCAGGCGTTTGTGTCGGCCGCCGATCGCGCGTGCGACCAGCGCAGACGCCCCGACGCCGACCGCGCCCATCATCATGCCCATCAACCAGCCGACGTACCCGGCGACGCCCAGCGCGTCGTTGGCCGCGATCGCCAGTTGTTCGGGCTGCAGCCGAGCCGCCAGCACCATGTCGACGGTCCCGACCAGGAACGCCATCACCTGTTCCAGAAGCGGCCAGATCGCCAGCACCCAGACCTGCCGACGCAGCGACAGCCCCGCCAGCTTGCCGCCGAGCGCCTTGGGCAGCGCGGCGTCGGCCGGCACGGTTGCGGCTATCGTCTTGGATGTCGGGTCAGTTGAGCGGCGCATGGCGGCATTGTAGGCACGTAAGCGCCCACAACTTCCGGGTTGATTCAATGTTTATGTCAGGCGGTGCGGCAGACGCCCCCTGCGTGCGTGTCGCCCTCGGCGCTCACACCGCCGGCGGGTTGGCCAGCGAGACCGGTGTGGGGATCGTCGTGGGCGGGTCGATCGCGGTCGTCTCGGAGGTGGCTGGCTTGGGGGCCTTTTCTCCGACCGCGCCGGGCATCTGGTCTTCGCGCGGCATCACGACGGTATGCGCCAGGCCGACCCACGACAGGGCCTTGATCGTCCAGTAGGTCAGGTCGAACTCGAACCACCGCAGCCCGTGCGCCGCGGAGCGGGGGTGGGCGTGGTGGTTGTTGTGCCAGCCTTCGCCGAAACTCACCAGCGCAACCCACCAGAGGTTGGTCGACTTCTCGCCGGTCTCTTCGTAGTTCTGATAGCCCCATGTGTGCGCCGCGGAATTGACGAACCAGGTGAAGTGGAACACCAGGACGGTCCGCAACGCCACCGCCCAGACGACCCAGGACAGGCCAAGCTGCCACCCGCCAAGCGCGGTGCCGATGCCGAATAGCACGGCGGTCAGCACGAACTGCGGGACCCAGAAATACTTATCCAGCAGCCTCAGCCCCCTGTCGCGCAGCAGGTCCTTGGCCGCGTCCTTGGCGACGATGCCCTCCAGCTTGTCGTGCAGCGTCCAGAGCATGTGCCCCCAGGTGAACCCGTGCTGAGGCGAGTGTGGGTCCATGTCGGAGTCCGAGTGCTTGTGGTGCAGGCGGTGCACGCCGACCCACGTCACCGGCCCGCCCTGCCAGGCCAGGCAGCCGCAGATCGTCAACACATACTCGAACCACTTAGGCGTCTTAAACGACCGGTGCGTCAGCAGCCGGTGATAACAAAGCGTGATCCCGATCCCGCCGGTCACCCAGACCAACACCAGCCCAAGCAACAGCCCGCTCAAGCTGAACATCCCCGGCAAAAACGCGCCCAGCGCGACCAGGTGCATCCCGCCGATCCCGATGATCACCGACCAACTCAGATTCCCCCACTCGATCCCCCCCCTGCGTGGCTTGGCATGTACAACAGCATTCGTCTCGGTCATCGTCTGGCTCTCGGTTCGTATAGGTGGGGTGATGCTTTTGAAGACCGCATATAGTAGACACATCGGTCCGCTATGGCGAACGCCGATAAAAAGCTGGCTCTGTATGGGTTTACGGGGCTATAGAGCCGGGTTCGTGGGTAGGTGCGGGTAACCGCGAAGGCGCGAAGAGCGCCAAGGCAGGCAATGAAAGGCGTTCACCGCAGAGAGCGCGGAGGACGTGGAACAAGCGGGAAGAGGGAATATCCGGGGTGATCCACAGATCGGCAGGACGATCAGGATGAAAGACGATTCACCGCAGAGGACGCGGAGAAGACGGGGGAATGGCCACGGATGAATACGGATCTGAGTCGGGAAATCCTAACCCCCAGCCCCCAAACCCTCACCGGCCGAGGCCGCGCTTCCGGAGGGCCGAGCCACCCGGGGGCGATACATCAACACCGTCCGCCCGACGACTTGTACGAGCTCCGCCCCCACCGCCAGACAGACCGCGTTGGCCAACTCCTTGCGATCCCTGCCCTCCAGCTCCCCGAACCGCATCTTGACCAACGCCTGCTTATCCAGCAGCCGGTTCAGATGCCCGACAAACTCATCGCTGAATAGCCCCTTCCCCAATCGACAGTCATCCGCCATCGTCTGACCACGCTGCTTGAGAAGACGCTTTTGTTTACCGGTTAGGGGCATGGATTTTGACCGTATTGAATTCAGTATGGCAATCCAACATCAGGGAACCTGATTTTTCGATCCAATTCCCTAAGAAAAGACCGGATTCTCTTCCCGATAGGAATGATTACATTTTCACTTTGCAGTGTTGTTAAAAGCTCAGCATAGTTTACCAAAGGTGTCTGCATCAATACATACATGCGTACTTCGCCAACCGTAACAACTTGGCCTGCAAAGTGAGACTCCAACCTAGCCCTTAGCCAATCCGAGCCGCAATCATTAAACATTGTTAGTTGATCTGGGTCATCGGAATCGGCGAAGGCGAAACGCTCATCCACCTTAAGCATTGCCTTTTTCATTTCTTCAAGGCCGCGGTCACTGTTTGTTCCAAAGAACAACCAGCATATTGGCTTTTGATATTCATCAAGCATGGCGAAATCCCAAACATACTTGGCTCGCCCATTATTTTGAAGTGCTCGCCGATACTCGTGGCGCAATGCCGTTGATCGCTTGCCAACGTCTTCGCCGATTACATCTCGCCATCTCTCATCACCAAAGGCCCTGGTTATAGTTCTTCTTTTTGCCTCATCCCCTAACGTCCAGTTTAATCGCCGGGCTTCAATAAACGTTAACACTTCGCATTGTCCGTGACGCATAATGCGTTCGATCAGGGACATGGGTGCCGCGCCATATCCAAATTGATCCAGGAAGACTAGGGCTGGGCCAAAGGATTTTCGTTTCTCGTCAAATTCGTCCAGCCAAGCATTGAGAATCAAATTGCAATCGCCGCACTCCGGATCATGAACATCGATATTTTTTGAGTTTTTAATATCGCTCTTTAGCAGATCAAGTTGTGCCTTGAGTACGTTGTAACGCTTCTCATCTTCTTCTATGAAATAGAGGTGGATTGGCTTTGGTAATGGAGCGTGTTCCAGAATTGTACGTATAGATTTGATGGGGCTTCCTGGTGTATCGTCGAGATAAATACCTGGCCCAGCAAACGCATCGACAAAGGCAATAGAACGGTTGCTCCCAATCTTTTGCGCATGCCGCGACATGATTGGAACCCAAGCCTCTAAGTAGTTGGTAAGGATTTTGTGTTTAGCTAATGTGTGAGGTTCACACTGCCATACGGTGGGCTGGTTGTCGGCCATTCATTTGTGCTCCGGAAGTCACACTGGTTATTTGAGGCATTTCATCCCATGTACGATCGTCTAGTACCCGGCCTGCAGCTTTCTTGTTGACACCGCCCCATTGTTTAAAGAAAAAGGGGACGCCACGTTGAATGCAACGATCTCTAATCTGGCGCGCCCAATCTGGATCCATCGGTCTAGCTCCGGGGCCGGATTCACCGCCTGCGATAACCCAATGAATACCTTTTAAAGCGAGGTTTGATATGGGGCCCAACAATGGTTCAACCGATAGAAATCGTACTCTTGCGGGAACCTGTTGAAGATACCTAACTCGGTGACGAACTGTGGAGTCTTCTACCGAAGTACCCATCCATATATTTGGTCCCCAAGTTAATTTCCCACCTAACTCGGCAACTCGCTCAGGGCGTTTGGTTAATACTTGAAATGTGTGCTGCGGGCAGGCATTCATTGTGTCAAATATCTTCTTTATGAAAGTCAGCGAGACATCCTTGTGAAATAGGTCACTCATGGAATTGACGAATATGACGCGAGGAACAAGCCAAGATCGAGGATCATCAACAGCGGAGTGGTCCAGAAATACTTTTCCATTCCACAGGCCTTTACGATTCAATACCTTGAGGTAATTGGCTTTCTTGCCAGCATTCTTGCCAGATTCAATAGCCGCGTCTGCCATCGCGGCCAACCTCTTAGACATTCGTTCGGCATAGCAATGCCTGCAGCCCTCCGATACCTTCTGGCATCCAATAACTGGATTCCACGTGGACTCGGTCCATTCAATTGTAGATCCAGATGCCATAGTAAGTACCCTAACAAATTGCTATCATGTTATCTGGTCATTGGCTGCTTAGCAAGCTAAAACAGATTCAATGGGTCCAATTAAAGCACAATATAGCCAACGTGGAACACTCATCGGCGCATTAGACAACTGCCCCGCAGCATACAGTTAAAGTGGATCAAACACTAGATTTACACCACGCCCGCCGAGCCCGTCGCGATCGGCTCGCTGACGTATTCCCTTGGATCGGTGATGTGGCCGGTCAGGGCGGATGCGGCGGCGGTGAGAGGGCTGGCGAGGTAGACGCCGGCTTCTTTGTGGCCCATGCGGCCGGGGAAGTTTCGGTTGGTGGTACTGATGCAGTTGATCGGTTCGTTGAGTCGGCCGAAGGTGTCGGCGGGACCGCCCAGGCAGGCGGCGCAGCTGGCGGCGCCCATCTGGCAGCCGGCGTCTTCGAGGGCTTTGTAGATGGTGACCTCGCCGGCGGAGGCGGGCTCGCCCTTAAGGTTGAGCTTGAGCATGTCGGCGTGGACCTCGGTGGAGCCGGGCACGACGAAGGTGGGGATCTTGACCTTTTTGTCGGCGATGATGTTGGCGGCGAAGATCATGTCGGTGATCTTCCCGCCGGTGCACGAGCCGATGTAGGCGCGGTCGAGCTGGACATCGCTGCAGTTGCGGGCGGTGTCCTTGTTGTCCGGGCTGTGAGGCTTGGCGACCATGGGCTCCATCGCGGATAAATCCCATTCGTGTTCGTAGCAGTACTCGGCCCCGGGGTCGTCCTTATAAACCGTCCAATCGGGCTTGGTAGATCGTGCGCGGACGCAGGCGAGGGTTTTCTCGTCGACATCGCAGACGCCGTTCTTGCCGCCTGCCTCGATGGCCATGTTG
>JAJDCU010000019.1 GCA_029260655.1 Phycisphaeraceae bacterium | reverse complement strand
GTAGCGGACGGTCTTGTAGTTAAGCGTGCGGACCTTGCCCTTGAGTGTTTCGCAGAGCGTTCCCAGTCCGCCGGAGGTGTTGAACGCCTCGTAGCGCACGCCGTCAACCGAAAAATGTTCCAGGCCTTCAAGCGGCAGGACGTTTGTCAGCTCGCCGTTGTGTATGGCTTCGCAGTCGTTGCAGTACTCATTGATCAGCCCGTCGGTGCTCCACGTCAGGTTGTACTTTAGCGCGTTGGACGGGTACAGCGGCAGCGCGCCGACGCGCATGGTGACCGTGTCCAGCGAGTCCATGCGTGTCGCCAGGTCGTGCGCGACGATGCTGACGAAGCCCGGTGCCAGGCCGCACTGAGGCATGAAGATCTGCCCGGGCTTGGCGTCCTTGGCGACTTTCATGACCTTCTTGGTGGTCTGCACGTCTTCGGTCAGGTCGAAGTAGCTGACGCCCGCCTTGAGCGCGGCTTCGGCGATGGCGGGGTTGTGCACATACGACAGGGCCGACACCACGGAGTCGCGGTCTTTCAAGGCGGCCGGTAGCGAGCCGGGATCGGACGCGTCGAGCTTGAGTGTCTGAACATCAGCGACCTTGGCCAGCCGGTCCAGCGCCTCTTGGCTGACATCCGCGACGCGCACGTCGAAGTCGCCGGTCTTGGCAAGGTAATCCGCGATCGCTACACCGATCTTCCCGGCACCCATCAATAACACACGATGCATCGGCGTACTCCTTTAAGTGTCTGCACCGGCCTCGAATACCGCCGGCGGGGCCGAAGATCATATAACAATTCCGCCCGCTCAGGAACCCGCTGTGGGGGGTACTTGGGGGGGCACTCCGGGGGGCGTCTGGGGGGGTGTTCCCGGTGAGGCAGGCAAGACCCTTTGCCCAGCCATCCCGGGGGCGAACCGGAAGGGCTGGTTCCAGTACGGCACCGCCGTCCGGTCCGCGGTCAACTCGTCCAGTTCCTCGACTACCTGCGATTCCAACTCCCGGTCGGCCACATCGTACAGGCTGGTGAAGTGTTCGCTGTGCGCCCCCCCGACCAGCACGGTCGTCACCCAGGGCTTACCCAGCAGCCAAAGCACCGCCAACTGGTTCAATGAAAGATCAAGCCCCTGGGCGATCGGGCGCAGCCGATCGATCGTGTCGTGGACCGCGTCGGACTCAAGCCCCGCAAGCATCTGCCGGTACATCGGCATCGCGGCGCGGGTGTCCTTAGACGGTGGCGCTCCGCGCTGGTACTTGCCCGTCAGCAACCCACCGGCCAGCGGCGAGTAAATCATCGACGCCAGATTGAACATCCGGCAGTAAGGTTCCAGATCGACCTCGACCACCCGGCGAAGCAGGCTGTAGTCGTACTGGACACTCACCAGTTCCGGCAAGCCGCGATCGGCGGCGACCGCGTTGGTGTAGGCGATCTGCCATGCGTAGTGGTTTGAGCACCCGACGTGACGGACCTTGCCCTGCTTTATCAGCCCGTCCAGCGCGGCGAGTGTCTCGTCGATCGGCGTATCGGGGTCCGGGTGGTGTAGCTGGTACAGGTCAAGGTAATCCGTGCGGAGGTTGGAAAGGCTGTCTTCGACCGCGCGGGTGATGTTCGCGGCGCTGTTACGCTTGGTGTCCGGGTCTTCGGTATGTGCGAGGAAGACCTTGGTCGCCAGGAAGACCTTCGACCGGGTGGCGGGGTCCAGCGCCTTGCCGATGTATTGCTCGCTCTGGCCGTAGCTATCGGCGGTGTCGATCAGGTTCACGCCGTGGTCGATCGCTTCGTGGATCACCCTGGCGGCGGCGTCGGCGTCGAGCTTTCGGCTGAACGTCATCGAGCCCAGGCCAAGCCGCGAGACGCGCATGCCGGTGGTACCGAACGGGGTGTAGCGCATCAGCGTCGACCGATCACAAAGACGAGCGAATGATTGAGTGTCACCGGTACAGAAGGTACTTCTGCCGGTCCTTGCGGAACCCTTCGGACTGCTGCCGCCAGCGCGCGAACAATCCGTCAAGCGATGCGCCCTGCATCAGCAGAAGCCGGGCTTCGTTCGTGCCGGTGGCGATGTCGAACGACCGGTCCCGGCCGCCGTCCCCGAAGATGAACTCGCCGCCGAGCGCCTGCGCCAGCTTGAAGTTGGTCTCGATCAGGTTCACGTCTTTATCGAGGTCGATGTACACCTGCACGCCCTGGCAGACCTCGCCCTTGAACCGGCTGTAGAACGGCTTGAACCAGACCGGGCGGAAGGTCACACCCGACGGCGACCGTGACGGTTTTATCGTGTTTGTACTTACCACGCCGGCGGTTGCGGCCGTGTAGTACCGCCCGGGATCGTCCCAGTATTTGTTCATCGCCTCGGCCAACGCCTCCCCATTAATCCTCGGCGTGCCGAACAGCTCGAACGGCTGCGTATAGCCCACGCCGATCGAAACCGTATGCAATTCCCCGACGATCCCGGTGGCGACATAATAAGCGCAGGTCTTAGCGTTTGGGATGTGCGGGCTGGTGATGACCCACTTAAGCCCGGTGTCCTTCCACCTCATCGACCGCTCCCAGCCGGCCATCTCGATAACGGTCAGCTTGTCGTAATCCGGGGCGTACTTGTCGCGTACCAGTTGCGCCAACTCGCCCATCGTCATCCCATGCACATACGGGATCGGCAGGTGCGAGATGAACGACTCGAAGCCTTCCTCGACAAACCCGCCCTCGATCCGTTCGCCGCCTAGGGGGTTGGGTCTGTCCAGCACGACGAACTCGATCCCCGCCTCGGCGCTGGCCTCCAGGCAGGCGCGCATCGTGCTGATGAACGTGTAGCTGCGGGCGCCGATGTCTTGTAAATCAAACACCAGCACGTCGAGCCCGTCGAGCATCGCCGGGGTGGGCTTGCGGTGAGCGCCGTAGAGCGAATAGGCAGGCAACCCCGTGCGCGGGTCTGCTTGATCGGCGATCTTGTCCCCGGCATACGCATCGCCGTACACCCCGTGCTCCGGGCCGAATATCGCGACCAGCTCGCAGACCTTTGTCTCGTGCAGCACCTGTACCGTGCCGACAAACCGGCTGTCCCGGCTCGCCGGGTGCGCCACCAGGCCGATGCGCTTACCTCGCAGCGCCTCGAACCCGCTTTCGCGCAGCACATCGATCCCCAGCTTCACCGGCTGAGCCATCGCCGAAGCACAAACCAACCAACCCGCCAGCCAGCCAGCCAACCGCAATGATGTTCGATTCATCGTTGATTCCTCCATCCACCCCAGTTGCCAAACCATCCTGCGCGTAGCATACAACAGCCGCCACACTTGCGGTATCATCCGGTCCATGAAAAGTGACACCCAAACGATCCAGGTCCCCGTGATGCGGCTGCCGGGCAACGACGATGTATCTTTGCCTGATTATCAAACCGAGCACGCCGCCGGCATGGACCTGCACGCCGCGGTCGATGAGCCCGTGATTATTCCATCCGGTGAGATAAGGATGATCCCCTGTGGATTCGCCATGGCCGTGCCCGTCGGCTACGAAGCACAGGTCCGCCCACGCTCAGGCCTCGCCGCCAAGTTCGGCATCAGTATGCCCAACGCCCCCGGCACCATCGACGCCGACTACCGCGGACAGGTCATGGTCCCCCTGATCAACCACGGCCCCGAACCCTTCGAAGTCACCCGCCACATGCGCATCGCACAGATGATCATCAAACCCGTCCCCCGCAGCGAGTGGGTCGAAGTTAAGGAACTCCCCCCGACCGACCGCGGGGAAGGCGGGTTCGGGCATACGGGGCGGTGAGGGGATGCAACATTTATGGCCGCTACGACCCTCGAACCTTGTTCCGCTGTTACAATTAACCGGGCGCTTGTGATTTACTTCGGGATTACGCAAATACCAGCGCGAGTTAAGCTCGGATCAGATTCTTCTAAGGAGATGAGCGTGTTGAGCAATGATGGTGAGACATCCTCGCGACCTTCGCTCAGTCTTGATGTCAAGCTCGTCACTTACCTATTTCTCTTTTTCGGACTGCTGGGTTTGGTGTTTGGAACCCTGTCAATTCTGACAGCAGTGTTTTCGGATGTAGAGACTTGGCCGGCAGCAAGATCGTTCTTTGGGCTCATACGACTTGATGACGCCATCAGTAGTGGAGTGGAGCAGGTCACATCCGGAACGATATGGGTCGTAACGTCCTTGCTGCTTCTCTTCGCAAAAAAGAGCGGGTGGTACTTGTCACTCATCCTTATCGTTGACGGAATGATTAATAACTGGCTGACACTGAGCGAGAGCGCTGCCAATCTTTCCTTTGTCGCCGTCTTGTCATCGTCGGCCTTGAGCCTACTGATGGCAACAGTCTTGTTGGCTCGCCGACGCCAATTCTCCATCGTCAGAGATGGAGGGGAAGAATAAGGGGTCGGGAGTTGTACTCGACGGTTCTTGTGCCTTTTGCGCTTCTTTGTGACTCATTAAATCGGCGGGTAGCCACGAAAATGCACAAAGGGCACAAAAGTGCTCTGTAGAAAACCTCCGCATTGCCGCCTGAGTATCATGACGTTGTGGGTCAGGCAGTGCAGGAGGATATCGCGGTTGCGGGCGTGATGAGAGCGTCCGGTGACGGCGTGGCCGAGGTTTCGCTTGATCATGCTGAAGA
>JAJDCU010000018.1 GCA_029260655.1 Phycisphaeraceae bacterium | reverse complement strand
ATCAGCGCGATCGCACAACTCCTGCCGATGCTGGATTACGTTGACATGGACGGCGCGTTGCTGCTCGCCGGGGATGTGGCCGACGGCGTGACACTTGACAAAGGCCGTGTCCGTTTCCCCGACACCCCCGATATCCCCGGCAACGGCATCACCTGGTACGGCCCGGATAACGGGTAATCAACGGTCTTCACGAAGCGCCGCGACTTGTCGTGCCCACCAACTTATCGCGTGCCCCTCACGCCGGGTCGAACCGCAGCACCAGGTCGTAAAGCTCCGCACCCATCGCCTCGCCGACGCCCAGATCCTTGATCATCGCCAGCTTGAGTGTGTCGCAGGCGAACGCCGCATCGAAGTTGGTCTCGATCGCCCGGCCCATCCCCTCGATCACACACAGGTCTACATCCCTGCGGTAGACGGCCTCCGCCAGACGCGAATCGATACGTCGTAAATCGATCAACGGCGCACCGTTGCCGCTTGACACCATTTCCAGTTTGCCGGACTTGAGCGCCTGGCTTATCAGCGGGTCAATTGCTGCGATACGGTCCAGCAGGGGGATCAGCTCGGCATGTGTGATGTCGTTCAGCGCCGGCGTCTCGTTGGCGGTGAGGATCACCCCTGTGCCGCGGCGAAGCAGCTCGCGTGCAAAAGGGATCATCCCCAGCAACACGTCCGGCCCGGCGTTATCGACGAACATCACCGCGCATCGGTGAGCCGGGCCATCCTGCCAGCGGTCGCGCCAGGCGTCCAGGTGATCGACGAACCACGGCCGGGCCTTGAGCTTGCCAAGCGTGTGGTGGAAGTCGACCTGCCCATCTTTGAACATCTCGATGGTCTTCACCGCGCCCAGGTCGAAGATATTCCCGGCGAAGATGCCCCGCATGATCCGGTCGATCCGATCGGCCCCGGCAAGGGCGTCGATCTCCGAAAACACTGTCGGGAGCAGTGCAAACGCCGTCTCGTTTTCCTGCTGCTTGGCGAGGCGGTAGGGGTCCGGGATGCCCGCCCGGCGCAGGGTCCGTTCGCGCGCTTCGCACATCAACAGGATCGTCAGCGGGCCAAACACTTGCGGCTCGGCCTCGACATGTTTAAGAAACGCCCCAAACCCGGCGCGGGCATTTGCTATCTGCTCTTCCGCTCGGTCACGTGCAACACCACGGTCCAGCGCATCCGCCATCGCAAGGTCCAGCAGGCCTTCGAAGTGATCCCGGAACAGCTTCAACCAATAGACTCGGCGATCATCGTCCTTCGCCAGGTCCCAGAGACAGGCAACATAGGTGATCGGTTCGGCCAGCAGGGGGAACACGGCGGTCGGCTGCACGGATGAATTGTCTGTCGCGGTGTCGGGTGTCATGGGCGGTTGGGGTTAGGGACTGGGTATTGAGTTTTTCGAGCGAACAGCTAAATACTAACGGCTACAAGCTTCACCCCTCACAACCCCACGAAGTTCGACAGGATCTTCATGCCGATGCGTTGGGACTTCTCGGGGTGGAACTGTGTGGCGAAGAGGTTGTCTTTGTGTACCGAAGCGCAGAAGTCTCCTCCGTAGTCGGCCCGCATGGAGACAACGGATTCGTCCGTAGGCTGGGCGTAGTAGCTGTGTACGAAGTAGACGGCGTCGCCCTGGTTCACCCCGTCAAGCAGGGGGTCCGGCCTATCCCATCGCAGCGCGTTCCAGCCCATCTGCGGGACCTTCAGACGCTGGCCACCTCTGTCGTTGTCGAACCGTACGACCCTGCCGGAGAGGATGCCCAGGCCCGGGACCAGCCCGTCGACAGCATCAGATGGGGCGTCTTCTTCCGAGCCGTCAAATAAAAGCTGCATCCCCAGGCATATCCCGAGCATAGGCTTGCCACTTTGGGCGAACGCGCGGATCGCGTCCGACAGCTTCAACTCATCCAGGAACCGCATCCCATCGCCGAACGCACCGACGCCCGGAAGGATCAGCTTCTGAGCTTCGGAGATCTCGTCGGGGCGGGTGACGATGTGCGCGGCGCCGCCTACATGCTCAACAGCCTTCTGCACGCTGCGCAGGTTCCCCATGCGGTAATCGATGATGGCGATGCGCGAAAGATCAGCCATGGCCTTTGGGGCGCGGCATCTTATAGCCGCAGATGAATACCCGCGGAGCGTCATCCACGGCTATTAGGGTTACTTACCGGGTAAGGGCGTGAACCGCCTACCTATTCCTGCAATACAACGACGATCTCGACCCGTCGGCTCTTGGCCTTGGTACTTCCCGGGCGAGCCTCGCCAAAGCCGGCGGCGTACATGTTGTCGGCGTTGATGCCCTGGGATTGCATGTGCCGGTGCACCGCCGCGGCGCGTTGCAGGCTCAGCTCGAGGTTGTCCTTCCACTTGCTCTTGCGGATCGGGTCGTTGTCGGTGTACCCCTCGACGCGGACGGTGTTGCCGGCGTACTCGTTCTTGATCACGCCGGCGATCTGGTTGAGCGTTGTCTTGGCCGACGATTTGAGATCGACCTTACCCGAGGCGAAGAGGATGTCGCCGGGCACGCGGACGGTGACGGTCCCGCCGGTCGCATAGGCTTCGACACCTGGGATGTTGTCGAACGCGGTGTTGGCGCCAGCGATGGGCTGGTTAGCGAGCTGGGCGCGGAGCTGTTCGATTTCGGCCAGCAACGCCGACTGATCACCATGCCCGCTGCCAAGCGCCGCGCGGGCGCGGTCAAGTTCTTCCTGAAGTTCCTGGTTCTGCGCGTACAGCGCATCACGTTCGATCTTCACCCGTTTGTTACAGCCGGTCATCGGCATCAATCCGATGACGGCCAGCAAGCACCACAGAACCATCCGTGTCCGATCGCCGTTCATGACGTCCCTTTCGCTTTCGGTGAGTTCCTGATCGTGGGCGAGGCCGAGCCACCTGCCCCTATGATAGGAAGAAGATATCAAAAATCGCCAGCAGCGGCCTGCAGAAGTCCATGATCGGCTCGCGCCAGACCATCAGGACGACCGCCGCGCCGGCCAGATAGGGCCCGAAGGGGATCGGCTGGAACCGCTTTTTGAGTAACGAACCGAGCCCGAACATCAAAATCGCCGCCGTGAGCCCAAAGAACGGCGCCAGAAAATAGATCACGATCGCCTCGCCCGGGCCCAGCACCGCCCCGATCGCCGCCAGCAGGTGCACATCCCCCAGCCCCATCGCCTCCTTGCCAAAGCCCAGCGTCCCGAGGATCCGCGTGAACCAGATAATCCCCGCCCCGAAGAGGTACCCAAAGGCGGCTCCGCCTAGCACATACACCCACCCCGGCAGACCACCCTGGCCGTTTGCCCCAGCCGCCGCCGCGATCACCATCCCCGCCGTCGGCCAGGCGACATACATCAGTTCCTTGAGCACCTCACGCCGGGGGTGGGGATAGTGGAACCAGTCCGAAGGTTCATCCTTACCCTGTGCTTTGCGTTCACGTTCGGCGGCCTCGTATTGCTGCTCGAAGTCGGCGAAACTCAACGGCAGGACCTTCAGCCTCAACAGCCCAAACGCCACCGCGAGCCCTGCGACGCCCCCCAACGCCGTGTAGATGCCCAAATCGGTCGCGATCGGGACCAACCCGGACTGATACACATACTGAGTCCAGCCCAGCCACACCGACCCAGGCAACACGATCAGTGCGATCAGCGTCAGCGTCCAGGGGATCTGCCTGGGGATGATGAAAAGCTTCGCGTCGATCACCGTGGAGGCGAACAGCCCCGCCAGCAGCGCCAGGTGGACCACCAGCACAGGCCAGGTCGCGTTGAAACCGGGCTGCGAAAAACCCGGCCGCATCACCATCATGTAATACACCGCGAACAGCCCGGCGAATAAAAGCGCCACCGCCGCCTCGACGATCGGGTACTGTGCGCTGATCGGCGCCTTGCAGTACCGGCACTTGCCACGCAGCCAAAGCCAGCCAAGGACCGGCACGTTGTCGTACCACGCCAGCGCGTGCTCGCAAGACGGGCAGCGCGACCCCGGGTGGATCAGGCTCTTGTCCAAAGGCAGCCTGTAAATCACGACATTCAGAAAGCTGCCGACATTGGCGCCCAATATCGTGCAAATACAGAGCCACCATGGCAGTGGGAGATTAGCGAATGACTGGATAATAGACATCGGAAAAGCCGAGGGATGATGGAACGGGACTGCCGCTTGCGGCTTAGCGTGGCGCTAACAGAGCGATCTCAAAACGGTGCATCGCCATCATCCTCATCGGCAAGGTCGCCGTCATCCCCTTGGTTTTCCCTATCGTCGGCCGTCAACCCCCCGTCGGTCCCGAGGTTCAGCTCCGTGATTTTTTGCTGAGCGGTGTCCAGGATCGCCCGGCAACGGTTAATCAAGGCGGTGCCCTGCTCGTAGCGCTTCAGCGACTGCTCCAGCCCGATCTCGCCGGACTCGATCTGCTCGATCAGGCCTTCGAGCCGATCGATCGCGTCCTCGAAACTTAGCTTCTCGGGTTTGGTGGGTCGTTTGGCCATCGGGTAGTCAGTGTATCGGATTCACCCGGAGCTGTCGGGTTCAAACAGGCCGGGCCCGGGGGTCTTTGACTTGGGTCGTCGGCGTTTGGGGGCAGGGGCATCGGCCTTGTCAGACGGGCTGTCCTCGACGACCGACCGGAGCCTGCCATCGCTGAGCACCGTGGTGATCCGTTCGCCTTTGGCCGTGTCGCTCGTGCTCCGCAGCAGCTTGCCGTCCGGGCCGAGGGTGTAGGAATACCCGCGTCCAAGCACGTTGTCCGGGCTGACGGTGGTCAGTTGCCGGCTGAGGGCATCCAGCCTGGATTCCTCGACCGCGAGCCGGCGGGGGATCGCCAGGCGCAGGCGGCGCTGCGTCTCATTTAGCCGCTGTGCGCCTTGGTCAATCAGGCGCTTAGGGTTGCGGAATAGCGGATGCCGCGACGCGGCAACCAACCGATGCTCGGCGTGCTCGGCCTGTCGGCGGACCAGCAACGACAGGCGCTGGCCAAGCTGATGGACCTGGTGCTCTAACGAAGCCCGGTCGGGGACAAGCGTCATCGCCGCCTGCGTCGGTGTCGCGCAGCGAACGTCGGCGACCAGCTCGGCGACCGTGGTGTCCGTCTCGTGCCCGATCGCCGCGACGATCGGAAGTCGACATTTGTAAACAGCGTCTGCGACGGCGCGCTCGTTGAACGCCCACAAATCCTCGATCGAACCGCCGCCGCGCGTCAGCACCACGGCGTCGATCCCCAGTTTTTTGCCGTGTTTGGATAGGTTCCCCAATGCACTGGCGATCTCGCTCGCGGCCTGCTCGCCCTGCACGCGCACGTCGTAGAGATACAGCCGGCAACCCGCCCACCTGCGCGTGGCGGTGTTGATCACGTCCTGCAACGCCGCGGCGCTGCGCGAGGTGACCACAGCAATCTTCGTCGGCATCGTCGGCAGAGGTTTTTTATGCTCGGGGTCGAAGTATCCCAGCCCGCGAAGCTGCTCGATCATCTGCCGCAGGCGCAGCTCTAGCGCCCCTTGGCCGACCGGCTCGATCTGCTCGACATAGAGTTGGACGCTGCCCTGGGCGTCGTAGAAATCGACCCGTCCGGTGACGACGACCTGCATCCCGTCACGCATCTCAAACCCGACGCGCCGGGCGTTGCTGGCAAAGCAGACGCAGCGCATCGCCGCGCCGCCGTCTTTGAGGCTGAAAAACCAGTGTGTCCGGTCCGAGAGGTTGCTGACCTCGCCGACCACCTTGACCTTCCCCGGCAGCCCGTCCGTCAACGCCCGCTTGATCCGTCCGGCAAGCTGAGCCACCGTCATCGGCCGATCGGGCCCAGCAGGCTCGCTGTCAGGGGGATCGGTGTTGAAGGGCAGCCTGGCCATGGCGGACATCCTAACACCGCCGACAGATTCGTCGGCTTATGCCTGTGTAGTTTCTCGCTCGATCAGTTCCAGCAGCGCCCCGCGCAGCCGTGTGGTCATCTCGCCCGCCTTGCCGTCACCGATCTGCGATTGCTCGACACGGGTCACCGGCAGGACGTGCCAGCTCGAATTGGTCAAGAAGACCTCGTCCGCGCCAAGCAGGTCGTCGATCGAGAGCATCCGGCGCTCGGCGGTGAGGCCGGTCGACTCGGCCAGCTCGATCACGGCGGCGCGCGTGATGCCCGGCAGCACGGGGGCGGCCAGGCTCTTGTCACCTTCTTCGCCGCGGGCGATCGGGGTCAACAGTTCGCCGTCTTTCACAAGGAACAGGTTGCTGATCGCGCCGCCGGCCAAGTGGTTGGTGATGTTCAGCCAGATCGCTTCGCCGGCGCCGGCGGCCGCCGCTTGACGCAGCGTCCGCAGCCGGCCCCAGTAGGCAAGCGTCTTGTGCCCGGCCAGGGGGTCGAACGGGTTGGCGCCAGGCGGAGCGATCAGCACGGTGATCCCTTCTTCAAAGAAGCGTGGGTCGTACTCGGTCGGCTCGGTCGTCTGGATCAACACCGTCCCGGCCGGGGCCTTTGCGGCTTCACCTGGCCGTGAAAGCAGCGACATCGACCCGGGCGTGACCGTCAGCCGGACCCGGGCCCGGTCGATCCGGTTGTGGTCGAGCGTCTGCCTCACGGCCTGGGCCAAGGCGTCGCGGTCCAGGCAATCGCTAAGCCCAAGCTGCTTGGCCGAGCCGCATAGCCGGTCCATGTGCCGGTCGAGCCGAAAGACCCGCCCGTGATGAGCCGACATCGTCTCAAGGAGCCCCACGGCATGCTGGAACCCAGCATCGTCGGCAGGGATCCGGGCCTGGTCCGGGGGGAGCATCTTGCCGTTGAGGAATACATCCATGAGGTGGGGGATCTATTAAGGATGGGGCCGGTCAGAGGTCGAAAAGGCCAATATACCGAGTTTGCCCGCATTGGGGGTGGATCGTATACTACTTGGCTCGGTTGCCATCCAGACCCCGAACCCCTGCCCCCGGATTTTCGCCATGAAGAAGGATATCCACCCCGAATACCGCCCGGTCGTCTTTCAGGACGTCTCGGCCGACTTCTCCTTCCTGACCCGTTCGACGGTCAAGAGCAACAACACGATCAAGT
Source organism: Phycisphaeraceae bacterium (assembly GCA_029260655.1). Taxonomy (GTDB): domain Bacteria; phylum Planctomycetota; class Phycisphaerae; order Phycisphaerales; family Phycisphaeraceae; genus JAJRRS01. Next base: position 4,796 of record JAJDCU010000018.1, on the reverse strand, counting down.
GGGAGGACGGCAAGGAGTACCCGCTGGTCAAGGTCGATATCTCCAGCGCCAGCCACCCGTTCTTCACCGGCAAGCAGAAGTTCGTCGACACCGCCGGCCGGGTCGAGAAGTTCCAGAAGAAGTTCGCCGGCTCGTACTTCGGCAAGAAAAGCAGCTAGCTACCAAGCACCCAAACGCCGCAGTGCCCTTGCGCTGCGGTTTTTTATGCGCGGCGCGCCACCGCCTGTCACGATCGACATCATCGACATCTACGATTTATATTTACTCCGGGTCGATGGCCCGGAGCCGACCCCTGCCAGGCAACCCGAAACCCCGGTCGTCGACGGGGGGCTAAAGCAAGACCTGGTTTACGCCAACCCTTAACCCCCACCTTCCCATGCCGCTGGACATCTCCAACCTCACCGCCAAGCTGGATGAACTGGCTGGGCAATTTGACGGGATCGAAGCGCAGCTCCAGGACCCGGCTGTGGTCACTGATCATGAAAAGGTGCGGTCTTTGAGCGTCAAGCGGGCGGGGCTGGCCGGGCTTGTTCAGCGGTACCGCAAGTGGCAGGCGCTTACCCAGCAGGCCGACGAGCATGAGCAGATCATCGCCGAGGCCGAGGACGCGGAGCTGGTGGGGCTGGCAAAATCCGAGCTCCCCGAGCTTCAAAAGCAGGCGGAATCGCTGTTGGAGGATATCTCCAACGAGCTGGTGACGGCCGACGACGTCTCGATCGGGGCGGTGATCCTGGAGGTGCGTGCCGGGACCGGCGGGGACGAGGCGGCGCTGTGGGCGGGGGACCTCTTGCAGATGTACCAGGAATTCGCCGCGAAGCGCCGGTGGAAGTTTGAGGTGATGGACTTCTCACCCGGCGATCAGGGCGGGGTGCGCAGCGCGGTGGTCAGCGTCAAGGGCGAGGCGGTGTGGCAGGGGATGGGCTATGAGGGCGGGGTGCATTGTGTCAAGCGTGTGCCCGCGACCGAGACCCAGGGCCGGGTGCATACCTCAACCGCGACCGTGGCCGTGCTCCCCGAGCCCGAGGCGCTGGAAGTCAAGATTAACGAAGCCGAGGTGGACATCCACGTCACCACCGCGCAGGGCCCCGGCGGTCAGAACGTGAACAAGGTCGCCACGGCCGTACACATGATCCACAAGCCCACGGGGATCGAGGTTCGGATGCAGGAATCCAAGAGCCAGCACCAGAACCGTGAGAAGGCTTGGCAACTGCTCCGTGCCCGGCTGCACGCCCACCAGCAGAAGGAAAAAGACGCCCAGCGAGCCCAGCAACGGTCGGAGATGATCGGCTCGGGCGGGCGCAGTGAACGGGTGCGGACCTACCGCTACAAGGACAACCTGGTGGTGGATCACCGCATTTCGCAGAACGGAAATCTCCAGACGCTCCTGGCCGGGGACCTGGAGGGCCTGGTGCAGGCTTTGATCGCCCAGGACCGTGCCCAGAGGCTGGCGGCGCTGTAATGCCTGTTGCCAGCGAGGCCCGGGAAGTGTCCTGGACCGCGATTGACTCACCTACAACTCACCTTCATCGCCTTGAACACCCGATAACAGGCAGGTGAGCAGGGTCCGTTACCGCCTGGCCGTGTGTGTGTGGTTGCTCTTCGCCTCGATGGCGGGGCTGGTGGCCCAGTGCGCAAACGCCCAGACCGGGATCATCCGACCCAAACGGCTGGTTCACCTGTTCGACTTCGAGGAGCCGGACAACTACGAGAGCCTGCCGCAGAACTGGTTCATCATCGGCCGGCCCGCCGAGACGTCTGAAGCCACCTTCTTCCGAAAGCCCCTGCACCACGACCTGATGGAGCGGGGGGGGTATCCGTCTTTCACACAGGTGCGCTTCGATGACCGGCACACTACCAGCGGCAAACGCAGCTTCTTCCTTGGGCTCAACGGCGGCAGCGCCGGGGCCTTCCTCGAGGTCGGCGCTATCCCCGCCGTCCCTCAAAGCGATTACCTGATCACCGCCAGAGTACGCACAGAATCACTACGACAGTCGTCGGCCTTCCTGTCTGCGTATTTCATCGACCAGCAGGGGAACCGCATCGAATCAAGCCGGGTCCAGTCCCGGCCGATCCGCACACGCGGGCAGTGGACCGATGTCGCGATCAAGCTCCGAGGCGACGTTCGCGGGGCCGTGTGGATCGGGCTTGAGGCCGACATCCGTCAGCCACGCCAACGCAAGGGCGATCCGCTGGGTAAACACCGCATCGTCCTGCAGGATGTGCGCGGCGGCTCGTGGTACGACGACATCGCCGTCTGGCAACTGCCCAGGATCGAGGTCGCCAGCCAAAGCCCCGTCAACATTATCCGTGCGCCCAACAAGCCCCAGATGAACGTGACCGTCCGCGACCTGACCGGCCAGAGCCTGGTCGTCGAACTCACCGCCTACGACCACGAACTCAGACCCGCCGCCCATTCCCGACAGGTGCTGGACGTGGGCGCACCACGGGACTGGTCCTGGCAGCCGGACCTCCCGGGCTACGGCTGGTACCTCATCGACATGCAGGTCCGCGACGCCGCCTCATCAACCAACGCCGAACTACGAACACCCGTCGCACGCACCTTTGGCGCCCTGCTCTGGCTGCCTCAGGCCGGGAGCCTGCACGGCCTGGACGCCCACCGGTTCGAGCTGATCGCCGCGGGAATGAACCCCAAGCAGTCCAAGCTCCTGCCGCAACTACTCGACGCTACGGGCATCCGCGCAACCGTGCTGAATATCTGGGAGCCTCAAACCACGCTCGAAGACATCGAGCCCCGCAAAGACCAGCTCGATCAGATCATGCAATGGCTTTACCTTTCCGGGCGGACCGCCTCGCTCTCGCTGCACCCCGTCCCCGAGGCCTTGGCGCAGGCGATGGACAGCCCCGCCGCCGACCCCATCGCGCTCTTGGGAAGCGACCGGGGCCAATGGCTCGCCTACCTGTCGCCCACACTCTTAAGCCACGGCCAGCGCGTCCGCCGCTGGCACATGGGGACACCCAGCCAGGCCTACGCCTTCTTTGATCCTAACCTCGCTGACGTCACCTCCCTGATCGAGCAGCGCTTTTCAGCGCTCGCCCCCCAGCCGCAGTTGGTCATCCCCTGGCGGATCGACCAGTCCCGGCGCGAAGACCTTTCGTCGTCGCTGCACTACCTGCTGGACATCCCGCCCGGCGTCGCAACAAATCAGATCTCCGCTCACCTTCAGCCTTGGGACGACATCAAGGCAAACATCTCCCTGCACCTGCGTGAGCCGCCCGCCGACAAGATGTCCCACCCGCGCCGTGTGGCCGACCTCGCCATCCGGATGATCACTGTTTGGGAGCATGACCCCGCCGCCGTGTCCGTCTCGCGTTTGTGGACCAGCGCAGCCCAGCGCAAGACCGCCCTGGTCCCCGACCCGCTGCTTGGGGTCTTCGCCAACCTGGCGCACCAGTTGTCCGGCCGGCGTGTGATCGGGCACCTGGACCTCGGCGGTGGCCTTGAAGTACGCGTGCTCGACGGCCCCGCCGGCGCGGCGCTGGTCGCCTGGGCCGGGCGGGCTTCCCCGGAGGATGCCAAGCTCGACCTGCTGCTTGGCTCTGACCCCATCGCCGTCGATGTCTGGGGCAACGAAGAGCCGATCCCCCTGGTCAAAGGCAAGCACAGGCTGGACATCCCCCAGACACCCGTGTTCATCACCGGGATCGACCCGCAGCTGGCCATGTTCCGCGCCGGGTTCCAGATCGACCAGCCGTTCATCGAGTCGACCCAGACACTGCACGAACGCCTGATCACGCTGACCAACCCCTGGCCGATGACCATCAGCGGACACATGCAGATCACCGGGCCCGATGGCTGGTCGTCCCAGCCGTCCCGGCACTTTTTCTCGATCGCCGCGGGCAGGTCGGTCACCCTCCCGGTCGCGCTGTCGTTCCCCGTCTCCGAAGTCGCCGGGCCCAACAAGCTCACCGCCCGATTTGATTTCACCGCCGACCGGGAGATGACTATCGACATGTCCCTGCCGATCGAGGTCGGGCTCAAGGATGTGAAGTTCAACGCCACCATCGCGCTGATCCCCGGTGAAGTGCCGGGCACGCAAAACGCCTCCGCGGCCGCCGTCGTCACCAACACCGGCACGAAAGTACTTTCGCTCTACGTCTTCGCCAACCTCCGGGGCCACCCGATCCAGGAACGGATCATCAGCAACCTCGAGCCGGGCCAGACCGCCGTCCGCCGATTCCGTTTCCAGGACGCCGGCCAAGCCCTGCACGACGGCGCGATGCGCGTCGCCGTCCGCGAAGTCAACGGCCCACGCATCCTCAACCAACGCCTCAGCGCCGACGACCTGGAATAGGGATGTGTGATGGGGGATGGATGGTTGATGATTTGAAGGAAGGGAAGTATTAACCGCAGAGGCGCGGAGGGCGCAGAGATAACAGTGGAGGGGGAGGTATCCGCAGATTGCGCAGATGACGCAGATTTAGAGCCAGCGCGCAAGCGCACGCTTTCCCATCTGCGCAATCTGCGTCATCTGCGGATCACGCGCCTTGCTCTTCTCTGCTTTGTCTCCTCTGCGCCTCTGCGGTTAATCCTGCTTCTTTCTTCAAATCATCAATCCCCACGATTCTCCGGCGGTAGCGGCAGCCACGGGATCAGCGGGACCTGGTCGGGCCCGTGTGCTGATGTTCGCCATCTAGCCGGGGCGGTGCGCTCCATCAAGTCCCGTCACCGGCCACGCCTTTTGAGCGCGGCTTTTTGTGGGGGCAGCCCGCGAGTCCAGGTCCTTTTAATCTTTGGATGCTCAGGGGAGTCGGTTAACCGCCATCGTGAGGTTGTC
>JAJDCU010000017.1 GCA_029260655.1 Phycisphaeraceae bacterium | reverse complement strand
GACCATCAGGATCACACGCATCCACCAGGAGGTCAGCCAAACGGCGAGCCCCTCGGACCAGGTCGGCGGGATCACCATCACGCTCGCCGCGCGGTAGTGCTTCTTGAGATCCTGCTCGGACTTGACGATCTCCTTGGACAGCCCGATGTCTTGCGCCTCTGTCTGGCTCAGGGTCAACAGCGTCTTGCCGTCGTGGATGCGCCCCCCGGGGGATGTATCACCGCTGGGCAGCACCTCGACCCCGCGCCACCGGCCGCGATCGGCATCGGTCGCAACCGAAAGCGTCACCGCGCCGACGGCCTGTTCCGGCGAAAGGGTGCTGGGTAGTGTCGGTGCCGAGCCTTGTGACAGGTCCTTCACGAGCTGCTTTAAGAGCGATTCAAGCGTGAGCGGTTGCGCGTCCGCCGCCGGGGCCAACGACGCCACGTCCTGCGCGGACTTGCCATGGACCATCACCGCGTAGTCGATCTGGTTAACAAGCCGGCGTTCGCCCGACCCGTCGTCTTTTTCGACAAGGTAGACCTCGACACCCAGGACACACATCGCGTGGAACATGGCGTAGTCGTAGCCGTTGGTCTGGGCGCTGTCACGGAACTCTGTGAGGATCGGCGACAGCGCTTTGGCGCGTTCGGTCGGCGCCAGGTCTCTCCCCGGGACGATCGGGGCGCAGTCCCCGGTCGCCGAGGCGGTGGACATCACGATCTCATCGCACGCCGCAGCGAGCATGATCCCCGCCGAGTAGGCGTCGTTATTCACCCACGCGACGGTCGGCACGGGGATGGTCTTGATGTACTTGCTGATATCCAGCGCGCTGCTCACGACCCCGCCGGGTGTGTCCAACTCGATCACGATCAGCGTCGCGCCGCTGGCAAGGGCCTTGTCGACCCGACGCTGAAGACTCTCAAGCGTGAAGTCGTAGATCAGCCCCTCGATCGGGATGACCGCGATCTTGGAACCGGACGGCAGCGCGAGGTTGGAGATCGCAACCGGTGCGGGCTGTGTCGATGCGGGCGCTGGCTGCGTGGCGGATGTGTCGGCCTCGCCGACCGGCAGGGGGCCGGGTGTCTCGACGGCAGGCCCAACCGGCTTAGCCTGCGCAACGAACCAAATCGCCAGCAACACCCACAACACCGATCGCATGGGACGGTTTTTCATGGCCTCCAATTATAGACCAAAACCCATGTCAAACCCGGGGCCAGGGGCTTGACGCGCCCCGTTCCCGGGAGACGGAGCCACCGGTTGCGGCCCCACGATAGAACCGATACAACCTCTCGCTTTGAGGCCGCCCCGCCGACCCCGCCCCACGCGAGCCAGGAACCGACCCATGCCCACAAACCCCGTCCGTGTTACCGTCTGGCACGAGCACGTCCACGACCGGACCAACCCCGCCGTCAAGAAGCTCTACCCCGACGGGATGCACACCGTGATCCAGTCCGCGATCGAGGAGCATCTAGGCGATGCCGTCACCGTCCGCACCGCACTGCTGGAGCAGCCCGAGCACGGCCTGACCGATGAGGTGCTCGCCAATACCGATGTGCTCACTTGGTGGGGCCACTGCGCCCACGATCAGGTCGATGACGCCATCGTCGAAAAAGTCCACCGCCGGGTGCTTGAGGGCATGGGCTTGATCGTCCTGCATTCGGGTCACTACGCCAAGATATTCAGGAAGCTGATGGGCACGACCTGTTCGCTGCGCTGGCGCGAGGCCGCGGAGAAGGAGCGGCTGTGGTGCCTGATGCCCGGGCACCCGATCGCCGACGGGCTCGACGATGAGTTCTTCGAGATCGAACACACCGAGATGTACGGCGAACTGTTCGACATCCCCACCCCCGACGAGTTGATCTTCGTAAGCTGGTTCGAGGGCGGCGAGGTCTTCCGCTCTGGATGCACCTGGAACCGCGGCAAGGGCAAGATATTCTACTTCCGCCCCGGGCACGAAACGTTCCCGATCTATTACCACAAGCAGGTCCGTCGGGTGATCGCCAACGCGGTCAAGCACGTCGCCCCGTCACGCTCGAGCGCCCCGGTCCGGATCGAGGCCGACTGTATCGACCCGCCGCTGAGCCCGATCGCCACGGTACACGAAGCCGATCAATCACTGCACGAGCATTGAAGGCTCGGCGGTTTCTGGCCCGCATGTTGATGCTACAGAAAAAAAGCCCACGGATCGGATCCGTGAGCTTCTCGATTGTTCTTTGTAGACCGGACCGGCCGGCGTTTGTTCACCGGCTTACTGGCCTGGGATCTTGATGTCGCCGGCGGCATCTTCGGCTTTCTCGACGGCGTCTTCAGCCGCTTCGACAGCTTCCTCCGCTTTTTCGTTCGCGGTTTCCGTTGCGGCGGCTGCGTCGCCTTCGGTAGGGGTCGATTCCTTCTTCTCACATCCCAGCATCAAGGCGGCCATCAAGGCGACGATCACAAACATGGATTGACGGAACATAGCAGTCTCCAATCTTTTTAATAGGCTGACACGGCGTGTACCCACACCACGATAAGGACCAACCAATAGTATACCTAATCCGAGTGAAGGCGGACTGCTGGCGGGTTTCCCACAATCATCGGCCAACGCGGGGCCTATTCGGCACATGGGTCAGTCCGGGACCGAGGGCTGGTGCTGACTGAGGCAATGCAGGGCCCCCAAACCCACCACCAGGTGCTCTGAGAGGACCGGCTGGACCGTGTAACCCCTCATCACGTCCCGTAAGGCCTCAAGTGCCACATCGTCTGACGGCTGGCCGAACACCGGTACGAACACGTGGCCGTTGGCGATCAGAAAATTGGCGTAGCTCGCCGGGGTCTGCTCCCGGCCGGTGGGGTAGTCGTAATAAACCGGCTTGGGCGCGGGCAACTCAACGATGTTCAGCGCCCGTCCGTCCTGATCATGAGCGCCGCGCAGGGCCTGGAGGTTACGCATCGTGACCTCGTGGTCGGGATGATCTTTCGGCGCTGACACCGCCGCGACCGTGTCCGCCGAGATAAACCTTGCCACGTCGTCGATATGGCCGTCGGTATCATCCCCTTCGATCCCGCCTGGCAGCCAGACGACGTGGCGGGTCCCCAGTGTCTCGTGCAGCTTGGCTTCGATCTGTTCACGGCTAAGCCCCGGGTTGCGGTTGGGATTCAGCAGGCACTGCTCGGTCATCAATACCGTGCCTTGGCCGTTGACGTCGATCGACCCGCCCTCCAAAACGAAATCATGGACCCAGATCGGCAGGTTCAGGTTGTGTGCGATGTGTTGCGGTACGACGTCGTCCAGGTCCCGGACCTCGTACTTACCGCCCCAGGTGTTGAAGTGGAAGTCGTGGCAGGCGATCGCCGGCTCAGCTTCTGCGGATCGGCCGCGGACCACGAAGATCGGGCCGAAGTCTCGAATCCACGCATCATTATTTGGGATCCCTAGCTCGCCGGTCGTGCTTACCGGCACTGCGCGCCTAAGTTGATCCACCCAGTCGGCGAACTGCCGTTGCGCCTGATCCAGACAGCCCGGCCAGGTCTCGGGATTCTCCGGCGGCACAAGCCAGACGCAGGACAACGGCTCGAACTCCCCGGGCATGCGGTACCCAAGCGCCGCCGCAGATCCGCCGGGCGTCACCAATCCGTCATGTGCGCTGATCCGCGGGTGCGGCATAAATGGGTCCCAGGCCCTGTAAAGCCGCCCATCCTACGGGCCCAGACCCCCTGCCGAAAGCACCGAACCCGGGCGCGTTAGGATGAGGCCGTGATGCGGCTATTCATCGGACTGGGCATCCCCGCGCGAGCGCCGCTTTGCCGGGTAATCGACGGGCTTACCGGGATGGGGCCGTCGGTCAGGCCTGTCAGGGCGACACACCTGCACATCACATTGCGCTTCCTGGGTGACGTCGCGCCCGAACACCTTGAAACCGTCGCCGGCGCGATCGACTCGGCTGTGACCATCGGGCTGGCGGATGGTTGGCTCGGGCCGTTCGACCTTCACCTGGCTCGCCTTGACACGTTCCCCCCGTCCGGGGGTGCGCCGCCGTGGGTCCTGTTTGCCAGCCTGGGTGATCAGGACGTCTTAGGAAAGTTGTCACAGGCGATCGATACCGAACTGGATGCCCTCGAAGCGCTTGTCCCCCCACGCGACCACCCTTTCAACCCGCACGTCACCCTCGCCCGCTTCAGACGTAACAGACCGCCGAGCCGCCGGGTCCGCGACACACTGAACGCCGTGATCGCCGAATCAAATGCCGGCCCCGGGCTGGGATCGGTCAGGGTCAAGGCGGTCAAGCTCATCGAGTCCAGGCCAGGCGCGCACGGCCCGGTCTACACCGTCCGGCATACCCGGACACTTAAGCCCACCCGATGACCGCTCATATCCGCAACACGCCCGGGCCCTTAGCGCAGAAAAAAACCGACCACACAAAGTCGGTTGGGTCCACCAGAGGCCACTCGGCTTTACGTGGTCGGCTATGACAGGGGCCGGCTATCTTTCCCATCCCCGGCTTCCGGAAGTCGCTCCGGGTTCCGGTCCCTGATTCCATCTCGATCCTATCCCGCGTTAATCACAAGTCAACTATGTGTTTTGATTTTCTGTCGGTTTTTTCAGGCCGCATGGCAAGGTCGGGGTAGCCCGGCTTAAAGAAACTGCCAGTCCCCGCTATAGAGCGTGTAGCCCCAGAGCAGCGCGTTGGTCAGGCCGTGCGACCAGATCACCGGGCCCAATCCGAGTTGGCGCTTACGGCCTTCGCGGTTGGTCCACTTAATCATCAGGCACCAGAGCACGCCGCAGGCTATGCAACCCAGGTAGTCCCGTGGCACATGGTTGAGCATGAAGACAAACGTCGACGCCGCCACCGCGAACAGGCTGACCTGACCCAGCGGCGTCTCGTTGAACTGCTGTGTAAACATCGCCGGCTGCTGCGCCGCGTGCTTGACCGCCGGCCTGTGCATCAGCCACTCGCCGATGCCCGGCAGGTCGTGCAAAACCTGGAGCACCGCGATCCACGTCTTCTTCGCCGAGTGCATCGCACGCAAACACAGGCTGCGATTGAATATCTCCTCGACAAACGGCACGATCAACGCCATGCCAAGCAGCCGTAACCCGATCGCCGCCGTGAATGTCCCGGGGTGGTTGACCCGCATCGTCTGGAAGTAGTGCGGCTGGGCCTGCGCATTCAGCGCTCCAAGTTGAAGGTCCCCCCGCATTAGCGCGTCCCACCGCACCGGCAGTTCGCCCCCGACCCACCAGCCCAGCAGGACCCACGCGACCGTCAAAAACACAGCCGACGGGATCACCGACCAGTGAAACCACACCGTCATCTCAGATAGCAGCTTGCGGTAACGCCAGAGCATCCCCGCCGTCAGCACGCACTGCACCGTGTACAGGTACGGCAGCGTCCTAGCGTCCCAGTCACGCGCCAGCCCCACCACGAACATGCACGCCACCCAAAGCAGCAGCGGCCCCAGCCTGACCAGCCAAGGCCCCTCGCCCATCGCGCGGTCCAAACCCGCCAACTGCCCGGCCCCCCGGGAGGTTGCGTCATGCTCTTGTGATTGATTCACGTCCGACAAAACCCGTCCCTTTCAATCCACCGTTTAGCGGCGGATCAAAGATCCGCGCGCTCGCCCGACTCCCGAAGATAGAACCGGCGATCTGCGATCGCCCGCTAAACATAACGGAACCCACTGCGGGCTCCGCGTCAGGACGCAGTACGATATGCGGATGTCCGACCCCACGCCACGCCACCCCCGCCCCCGGAGGCATCACCCCGCCTCACTCGCCCCCGATGCCCTGCTCAAAGAATGCACCGTCCGACGAACCAAAGCCTCAGGCCCGGGCGGCCAGCACCGAAACAAGGTCGAGACCGCCATCGAACTGACCCACACACCCACCGGCATCACCGCATCGGCAAGCGAACGAAGAAGCCAGGCCGACAACCACCGCATCGCCCTGAAGCGCCTGCGCCTCAAGCTCGCCATCCACCACCGCACTGATATAGACCCCGCCGAACTTACGGGGCCCCCGAGCGCCCTCTGGCAATCCCGCATCAAGTCTGGCCGTATCGTCCTAAGCCAGGACCACGAAGACTTCCCCACCCTCCTCGCCGAGGCCCTGGACACCCTCGCCGCCCTCAACTACGACACATCCAAAGCCGCCGCCGCGCTGGGCGTCACCGGCTCACAGCTCGTCAAACTCTTCCAGAAAGAACCCGCAGTGCTGGCGATGGTCAACGCCGAACGCGCCCAGCGCGGGTTGCGGGTGCTGAAATAGCACGACGCCGAGTCTGGCTTAGACAGGATGTTCTACGTTAGATGAGTTCTTCATCCGAGATAATCTCAACGAGGCTGGGCCCTTCACATTCCAGTGCTTCAGCCAAGGCCGGTTTGAGTTGGTCTGCCCGCCCGACCCGGTAGCCCTTGCCGCCACACAGGTCCGCGTAGGCTGCGAAGTTCGGGTTGGTCAAGGAGGTTTGCCACGCCGGCCAGTTTCCCGCCCGCTGCTCCTTGGTGATCTTGCCGAGGTTGCAGTTGTTAAGAAGCACGTGGGTGATGTTCATCCCGTATTTCACCGCCGTATTAAACTCGGCGAGGTACTGACCAAACCCACCATCGCCCGATACGCTGACGACTTTCCGACCCTTGAACCTTGGGTCGTCTTCCTGCGTGGCGGCCCACGCGCCCAGCGCGGCGGGGAATGAGAAACCAATTGAACCGAGGTAACCCGACATCAGGATGGACTGGCGCTGACACTCAAAATAGCGTCCAAACGAATAGGTATTGTTCCCGACATCGACAGCGACAATCGCGTCGTCTGGCACTTCGTCGGTCAATGCGGCGAAGATTTCAGCCGAATTAACCCCTTCGCCTCGGTCGTCCGCCTTGCGAGAATCTTTCTCCGCCCGCCAGATCTTCCACCGCTGGGCGATCTCTGGCCGTTGGTCGATGCCGGCGCTGTTGTTAAGCCCGTCCATGAGTAGCTGTACGGTCGTAGAGATTTCACCGTACACGGGGCAATCCACCTTGTGGAACTTAGCGAGCATCAGCGGGTCGCTATCAACCTGGATTGTCGGCTTTTTGGGTGTGATTCCCGTGTGGTTGCTAAACGAAGCGCCGAGGACCAGGAGCACATCAGACTCGTTCATGAACCATGATGCGATCGGCGTGCCCGATCGACCCAGCACGCCACAACCCAGCGGGTGGGTGTCCGGGATTAGGCCTTTGCCTTTGAAGGTCGTCAGCACCGGGGCGTTCAACTGCTCGGCCAATCCGGTCACCGCAATCATATCAAACCGAGCCCCGTGGCCGACGATGATGACCGGCCTCTCAGCCTCACTGAGCATCGAAACCGCTTTGCTGAGCGAGTCATGTGGCGGGGTGATGTCGAGTTGCGGCAGCCTGCCGTCAGGGGTATCGGCCTGCCCCTCGGGCTTTGCCACACCGGCGACCTCATCGGGGAAGATCAGGTGCGACACACCGCGGTTCAGCATCGCGGACTTGCACGCCAGAGACATCAGCTCGCTGTGGGCTGAATTCGAGAACACCGTCTGAGACCACTGCGCCACCTTGCCGAACGCGGCGTCGAGTGGGACCTCTTGGAAATTGTGTCGCCCCAAGACCTGCGTCGACACCTGACCGGTCAGTGCCAGCACGGGCGCCCTATCGACGTTGGCGTCCCAAAGGCCCGTGATCAGGTTCGTCGCCCCCGGCCCGGCGATGGCGAGGCATGCCGCCGGCCGGCCTGTGAGTTTCCCGTAGGCGGAACACGCAAACGACGCGGCCCCCTCGTGTCGGATACCGATATAGCCCAACCCGCCCGCTTGCTCTTGCAGCCGTAGCGCCTCGGCCACGTTCAGGTTCGAATGCCCGACCATACCGAAGCACCACTTCACACCCCAGTTGATCATCGTCTGGATCATGACATCGCTAACAGTACGCACGCGCGGCGCTTCTTCCTGAATCCCGACATAGATCCCATCCTCGCGCACCCTGATCGGATAGGTTTTTACGCCGTCGTCGTACCCACCGGGCGGCTTGCCCGACAAAGGGCAGTAGTCCCAGCCGTGCCAGGGGCAGCGCAGGAAGCCGTTCTCAATAGATCCTTCACCCAGCGGTCCACCCTGGTGCGGGCAGCGGTTATCGAGGGCGGCGTACTGACCGTAGTGGTGCGTCATGCAGATCGAATCTACGCCCAGCGTGACGGTCTTGACGCGCCCTTCGGGAAGTTCGTTGGGCCCCAGCGCCTTGTGCCAGGTCAGGTTGGGTTGTGTTTGCTTGGGCATGAACAGATTCTTTCTGTATCGCTCGGTTAGCTCTCTGAAACACCCGTGTGGGAGGCGGATTGCGAAAGCTCCCAGTTAAGCCCGTAGCTAATTACGGTTCGAATCACAACGATCCCGCCAAGAATCGCCAGGTGCTCCAACGTCGGAGACATCAGTGTTTCAATGATGTCGGCGGCAACAAGAAACTCAAGGCCAAGCAGCAGGTAGAAGCCCAGGTGGCGTCTCAACTGTTCTCGAAGAACTCCTACGTCTCGCCTCTGGAAGTTGGTCCATTCCAGGCCGATCCACTTAATCACACCACAGACCATACCCCACGTGATCGCCGCAACACCAATCACACCGATCCCGACCGCCAGATGGCTCATCGCCGCTTCAACAAGCGGCATCGCGGCGCGGCTTTGACCGCCGATGGCTTCTGAGGTACTGGATAGGAGTAAGATCATGGGTAGGGTTCCATCGGTGCAGGCGGCGGCATCCCAACGGGCGGATCCAGCTTGATATTCCGATCGTGTTCGTACTCAACCTCTCGCAGACTGTACCTCAGTTCGACAAGCGCGATGGCCATCGCCGCTGACATGCTCAGCACCCCGAGGATAAAGAACCCCACCGTGAAGCATTGGAACCACCCGACCATCAACGACATACCAATGGCCAGAGAGCTTGCGATCATAAAGAGGACACAGAAGATCAAGCACATCAATATTTGTCGGGTCATATAGACTCGCTCAAGGATGTGATCGGCCTGCTCTCCGATCCCCTCAAAGCGATTCGTGAGCACCTGCTTCTCAGATCCCTCGCCGTTCGACGCTTTGACAAAAACATCAAACCGCTCTCGGTGAAACTGGTGCAGCCTGCCCACGATCGCCGCCAGGCGCGCGTATTGAGCCAGGCACAGCAGGCCGCATGCCGAGATCATCACCGCCGGAGCTACTAATTGTTGGATCACCTGTGCCACAATTCAATGCACCACCTAGGCGGCGGCCTCTTTCTTGATTAGCTTCGCCCACTCCCGGTCCGCTTCTGCCATACGCCCTTTTTCGTCCTTGTTCCACTGCCGTTTCGTGTTAATGATGCCGAACAAGGTCTTGAAGAACATGTACAAGCGCCCATCGACGATCTTGAAGTTGTGGGGGTGAGCTCCGACAGTCTTCCCCTCCGACATCGCGATCGAACAATAGCCGCCGTACTGCGGGATGTAGGCCGCTGGGTCAGCGGCGAACTTGGCCTTGTTCGCTTCCGAGGAAAATTGGAAGCGGGCGCCTTGATGATCGTGATAGATGCCCGGTTCACCCGCCTGGGGAGTGCCATGGAAGTAAGTCAGCGCGTCGTGCCCTGAGAGTGCGATTCCATTCTTAAGATTCATCATATGTGAAGTTCCTTTTGGGCTCCGTTGCCGGTTAGTAGACTGCCACTGATGCGCCTTCCATCATGAAAGCGGAACGACACCGGCAAACGCGATACCGGTGAGATAAGCGATATCACGGTCCCACGTGGTCAGGTCACCGTGACAGAATTGATTCAGATGGTTATGCCCACACGCACGGGCCATGACAGACATCAATTCAACTGTTGCCTCCAGGTAGTTCTTCAGCCGCTGCGCCGAAGCATCCACGATTAAACGGCCTCGGAGGCTCGGCTTCTGTGTCGCGATTCCCACCGGGCAGTTGTTGCTGTTGCACGCGCGCATGCCCAGGCACCCGATCGCCTGGATCGCGCTGTTGGCGATGGCGACACCATCCGCCCCCAGGGCCATGGCCTTGATGAAGTCGCTTTCCGTGCGCAGCCCGCCCGTGATGATAAGCGTTACGTCATGACATTTGCGCCAATCCAGATGACGGCGTGCCCGTGCCAGTGCCGCCATGGTTGGGATCGAGATGTTGTTCTTAAATATATTGGGCGCGGCACCGGTCGCCCCACCACGACCATCGAGGATGATGAAATCCGCGGTGGCTGCAAGTGCAAAATCGATATCGTCCTCGATATGCTGGGCCGACATCTTAAAACCGATCGGGATACCTCCGGTCGCTTCGCGGACTTCATCGGCAACACGCTTGTAGTCTTCCACACACTTCAGATCAGTAAACCGAGGCGGGCTGATAGCGGCCTGTCCCGGTTCAAGCCCGCGTACTTCGGCGATCTTGCCCACGACTTTGTCGCCGGGCAGGTGACCGCCGGTGCCCGTCTTGGCCCCTTGGCCGGCCTTGAAATGGAACGCCTGACACTTCGCGACCTTGTCCAGGGACCACCCAAACCGGGCGCTGGCCAGTTCGTAAAAATAACGCCCGTTCGCCTGCTGCTCCTCGGGCAACATCCCGCCTTCACCGGAGCATATCCCCGTGCCGGCCAGTTCCGCCCCCATAGCGAGCGCTACCTTGGCTTCTTCAGACAAGGCGCCGTAGCTCATGTCGCTGACGAATATCGGGATCTTTAGATGAAGCGGCTTTTTCGCCTCAGGCCCTATGACCAAATCAGTGCCAACCGCCTGGCTCTCCAGATGGGGCAGCCGGGCCAACTGCCCGGTAAGGATCTGGATGTCATCCCACTTGGGTAATTCGGTGGATGGCACCCCCATCGCGGAAGTGGGCCCGTGATGCCCGAATTTCTTAAGACCATTCTTCGCGAGCTCTTGGATGTATTTCGTGTGAGGCTCTTCGGGTATGCCATGAAGGTCTTGATACTGACCGAGATATTCATCCCGCTGGTAGGCCTGCGGGTTCTCCTCGTGCCAGTCCGCAATCTCCTGCTTATCGACATAGGCCGCATCATCATCGATAACGACCCACGCGTTGAACTTGTGTAGCCGCTCGGCGTTGTTGTATTCGCTGACCCCCGTGTCATAGCGGTAGTCCCACCCGTGCACACCGCAGATCAAGTTGTCGCCTTTCACACACCCATCCGCCATCAGCGCGCCACGGTGCAGGCACCGACCGTAGAGGACCGAGACCTCATCCCCGTATCGGGTAATGACCAGGTCGACGTTCTCAACCAGCGCAGGCCGAGGCGCTCTGTCCGGCAGCTCGCTCCACACCGCGACCTTCACCCGGCATCCGGGCTCTATCTGGTCAAGATTCATCGCTCATCTCCTGGTATAGGGCGTGTGAGGTCAGGCTTTGCACTTGTGTACGATATGATCGAGGCAGTATAATCACCGACGGGCGAAATATCAAGTAAGTGTATGCAATTGCTATAGTTACCAAAAGGATACTAAGTATGGCTAAACACGATCATCCCGAAGGTTCATGCCCTTTCATCGAAGTGATGGAGGTGGTTGGCGGGAAATGGCGTGGGACGATTGTCTATTGCCTGGCGGAAAGACCTAAGCGATTCAATGAACTACGCAACGAGGTTTCTCCGATCACCCAGAAAATGCTTACGCAGGAACTGCGCTCACTCGAGCGCGACGGATTGGTTTCGCGCAAACAATACCCCGAGATACCGCCTAAGGTGGTTTATACACTTACCGAGCTTGGCGAATCACTCAAACCCATCTTCAAATCGCTTGACCAGTGGAAAGAAGCACATTTCAAGTTGGTCATCCAAGCCCAGATGCGCTACGACAAGGCGACATAATCAATACGTCGTGTCAGAGTCGATTTCAGCCAGCACGTCGAGTGTGTTGCATGAGCACGGTTGGATTTCATGACGCTTGACGCCCTATACTCCCGCCATGCACCACGTAATGTTCGGCTTGCTTTGTGTGATCTGGGGGAGCAACTTCATTTTGATGAAGTGGGCGTACGCGGCGTTTGGGCCGATCGGGGTTGCGGCGGGGCGGGTGCTGGGTGGGGCGGGGGTGTTGTGGGTTGTGTGGGCGTTATCGAAGCGCGGGGTGCGCGGCGCGGCGAGGGATTTGAGCAAGGGGGATTGGCTTGCGTTGATGGTGCCGGTAACGATCGGGTCGATCTATCCGTACATCATGCAGCCTTACCTGATCGGCAAGCACCAGGACAGCGCGTTCTTCGGGATGATGGTGAGCCTTGTGCCGTTATTAACGATCGTCGCGTCGGTGCCTTTGCTGCGCATCTGGCCGACGGCGAGGCAGACGGGCGGGGTGCTGCTTGGGCTTTTGTGCATGGGGTTATTGTTCCGCGACGGCGGGGTGCGCGGGATGTCCGGCTGGGACCTGACGCTTGCGGCGCTGGTTCCGACGAGTTACGCGGTGAGCAACACGTTTATCAAGCGCCGGCTGTCGGGGATGCCGCCGTTATTCATGACAGCGATGATCCTGGGACTGACGAGCCTGGTGGTCACCCCGATCGGCGCAGTGGCGGAAGGGGTCAAGCCTGTCAGCGGCGCGGCGCTGTGGGAAGCGTTATTGGTGGTGGCGTGGCTGGGCGTGATCGGGACGGGTCTGGCGACGGTGATGTTCTACCGGCTTATCCAGACGCACGGCCCGTTGTACGCGGGGATGGTGACGTACGTGATCCCGATAGGCGCGCTTTCGTGGGGCTGGTTTGACGGCGAAACGGTAACGGGGGCGCAGCTACTGGCGCTGGTCGGCGTGTTCGCGGCGGTGGCGATGGTGCAGTGGCGGGGGGAGCAAAAGCAGGACGGCCTTAACAGCGGTCGCCGCTAGAAATGGAATTAGAAACTGAGGACGGTGGCAAAGATCGCCGGTAGACGTAGACAAAAGATCAGGTAATAACCATCCCATCCTCACCTCTCGGCGGCGAACTGTTCGAGTTTGATGATGCGCGGGGCCCTGATGTCTTTCTCGGGGCAGAGGAACTCAAGCGTGTGGATGTCCGACACGATGACCGAGAAGGCGTAGTGGGACTTGTCGGTGAGGACGTTGGCGGCGTAGGGCCTGGCCCAGTCCGCAAGGAGGTCCCATGTTGGCTGGGGCACGACCGGGGTCTCCGACCGTTTGGCTACACCCCGCAGGGTCACGGCCGTGTCGTAGGGGGGGACGGAGAACAACCAGCACACCTCGGGGTTGTTTGCCAGGTGCTGGATCTTCCGTGTGTCTTTGGCGCTGAGGCTGTAGAGCCTGTGCAGCCCCTCATCATCGGACACCGCGCCCATCAGCCGGCTCAAGGGGGCGTTGTGTTCATCGACCGTGGTCATCACCCCGACGAAGGCGTCTTCGATGACTTTTCTAGCAATTTCGAGGATTTGCTCGTCGTCGATCATGCTTGACCTCCTACCTATATTAAGATCTAGTGGACTTTTATCAAGGTTACCCCAGCACGACGGACGGTTTTTCAGCAAAGCGGGACGAGCCGACGACCGGTTGGCCGGGTTATGGGTGGTCTTATGGCCGTTTGTGACAGCGGTAGGGGTTCGATGGCGTGATCGGGGGGAATCAGTTGGTCGGGTGCTTTGGGAAGGTCGGTTTGTGCCGACGGGGGGGGCAAAGCGGTCAAGGCGGGCCTTTGGAGAGCCGAAATATCAAATGGATCCGGTAGGGGAGAGGCCATGCTGCGCATCGAGACCCAAAATGCCAAGCCCGGGATGAAGCTCGCGCTGCCGGTGCAGATGCCCCAATCGCCGACGCGTTTGCTGCTTCGGGTGGGCTATCCTCTGACCGCCAAGACCCTGGCCAAACTCGGGGCGCTTGGTGTGCGGTCGCTGTGGGTCGGTTACCCGAGCCTGTCGTTCCTGGGCAGCATCATCAACCCGGATACGATCCAGTCGCAGTCGGCTGTGGCAAGCCAGATCACCCAGACATTTGAGGCGGTCCAGAGCCAGTCTTCTGCCAATCTCCCTTATCACCAGTACGTCCGCACGCTGTCTCAATTGGTGGATCAACTGATCAGCCACCCGGAGTCGGCGGTGTTCCTCGGCGACATCTACGACGCCGGCGAAGACCTGATGCGTCACAGCTCAAGCGTGACGTACCTGTCGCTCTTGATGGGGTTGAAACTGGAAGGCTACCTGGTCCGCGAACGGCGACACGTCGACCCGGCCCGCGCGGCGGAGGTGGTGAACCTGGGACTGGGCGCGATGCTGCACGACGTAGGCACGACGCTTTTGCCCGAATCGGTCCGCCAAGGCTACGAGACGACGGGAGACGAATCCGACCCCGCCTGGCGCGAGCACACGGCGCTGGGGTTCAGGATGGTCCGAGGGAAGATCAACCCGACCGCCGCATCGACCGTCCTGCATCACCACCAGCACTACGACGGCTCGGGCTTCGCCGGCGCTGATTTCGCGGTGCTCCGGCACAAGCGCATCCATGTGTTCTCACGGATCGTAACCGTGGCAGACCAGTTTGATCGGCTACGCATGCCGCCGGATCGCCCGGCCCAGCCGACCGTATGGGCGCTGCGCTGCATGATAGAAAATCCGCTGGTGCACCGGTACGACCCACAGGTCCTCGATGCGCTGCTGGAGGTCGTCCCGCCGTACGCGCCGGGGTCTGTGGTCAGGCTCAGTGACGACCGCTACGCCGTGGTCATCGAACACCATCCCCAGCGCCCCTGCCGGCCGAAGATCCAATTAATCCCGGACCCCGCGGTCATGAACAAAGGCGACCTGCCTCTGGGTCCGATCCTGAATCTCGCCGAGCAGTCCCTGCGGCTTTACATCGCCCACTGCGATGGCTTTGACGTCTCCGATCTGAACTTCGAGCGTCCCAAGTTCCTGTCGCAGTTGATTGACCATGAACCGGCCTGGTCGGCTTAGGTCAATCACCCTTGTCCGCATGTGGTTTTATGTACCGCGATCAAACACGGACCGTGTTTGATCGCGGTACAGGCACCTTTTCAAGGTTCGCTGAAAGACGGAAGATTTACTCGGCCTGCTCTTGTGTCTCCACATCGAACCCCGCCGTGAGAAGCTGCTGCCGCACGGACTTGACGACCGCGTCGCCGAGCGTGTCGTCCCCTGATTCCGCCAGACGCCTGCGTTCCTGGGCGACATAGTCCTCTCGCTGCCTGGACAGTTCCTTGATCTTTGCCTGGATCTCGGTCCGCTTTTCGGAATGCTCCTGAAGGTAGTGTTCGCGCTCCGTCTTGCTCATGGCCCTCATCGGCTCGGGCAGGTCCGCTTCCTTTACCTCATCGAGTTTGACGACTTCGTTGACGACCGCGTCGACCAGGTCCCCCCGGCTGTTCTGATACACGCCCGAGGCCTTGGCGGCGATCCGCTGCGAACTGGAGGACAGCCCCAGCGACATGGCGTTGCTGTCCTGGACCTTTTGGCGTGCACCCGAGGCTTCGCCTTCTTTGCCGTACCACAGGTAGGTTGCGTTCAGCTCAAGATTCAACTGCATCAACTCGGGGTCATGGGGCGATTCAATCTGCACGACCGCCTGGTCCTGGTTGATGTTCAGGTAGTTGCCTTCGGCCAACTGCGCGCCGTGCTGCCACATCCCCGAGATCCCCGATTCGTAGTCGCCGCAGTGGATCGTGTTGACGGTGATGCCCTTCTGGATCGCGTAGGCGCAGGAGATGGTGTAATCCACCGGGCCCTGGGTAAACGGCTCGTTGCCGGCGATAAAGATGGCCTTGTAGGCATCGGGATCGCCGGACCAGTCAAGCCTTTTGACTGTCTCGTCGATGACCTGCCCGCAGTACTCGTCCCCGCCGTTGGTCGTTAAGGCGAACAACGCCTCGGACAGCTTGTCCAGGTCGTCAGTCAACGGCACGACCTGACGGATGTAGCCCTCGCCTGCCGGAAGATTAGTGTTGCCGTACTCAAACAGCGCGACCCGCAGCGTCGGGGTCAGCCCGTGGCGTTTGGCGGCGGCGAACTCGTTGACGATCGTCCAGAGCTGGCTCTTGGCCTGGTCGATCAGCCCGTCCATCGAGTTGCTGGTATCCAGCAGGATGGCGATATCGACCTCAGGCCTGTGGGCCTGGACACGGTCTTGTTTCGCGGACACCAACGGTTGGAAGATCAGCAGGCCTAGCAGGGTCGCCGTCAGGCAATAAGTCCATCGTCGCATCACTGGCTCCTTTCGGGGGTGGGTGCGGAGGGTACGCTGATTAGTACCCCCGGTTGGACGCACCGGTTCACCGTGCGGTTCCCAAAGCCAGCGGCGATTTTCAATAGGTGTTTTGCTTGCGGATCGGGATGGCGCGTAAGTCGATGGTTGCAAGCAGGTTGGCGATCTGGCCCCCGGCCGTGCCGTTGCCGTAGGGATGATGCAAACGCCTTAAATCAAGGCGCAGGGCCTTGCGGATCGCAGCGCTAATCGGGCCGCGTCCGTAGGCGCAGTCGATGACGTTGCCCGGCTTCTCCCGGCCGTTTTGCCTGGGCCCGACGTTGACACACGAAGTGCGCATCCCCGCCGCCTCGATCAGACCCGCGGAGGAATTACCTACGATTGCCTTGGCGCCTTTAAGCAGTGAAAGGAACCGCTGCCGGGGCAGATGATCGATCGCTTGCACCCTAAGTCCCGCGATGGCCCGGCGGATGCCGTCGGACCCCGGGTCCCGGTTGGGCATCAAGACCAGGCGTTTGTATGGCTTCGTGGCCAACAGGGTCGCACGCATCCAGGCCGACTCTTGCTTGTCACTTTCACCTACCGGGTGCTGCATCACAATCAATTCGGGCGCATCGTTGGCAGGTTCGACAAGCCCCAGCCCGTCGATGGCCGGCGACCCGACGTGGTGGATGTGATGCGGTTGCTCGCCCATCCGGGCCAGGCGTCGTTTGCTTTGCGCCGTTGCAGGCAGGTGTAGGTGCGCCAGCTTGCTGACGGCGTGACGGATCGCTTCGTCGGCGACGCCTTCGGCCCGATCCCCGCCGTGGATGTGCGCTAGCCGGTAGCCGCCGACACTCGCCGCCGACGCGGCCGCCAGCACCTCGATCCGGTCGCCGAGCACCAGGACCACGTCCGGCTTGATCCGATCGAATGTTTGGCCGAAACCCGTGATCCCCTTGCCAAGCGCCGCCACGTCCGCCGATCGTCCGGACTTTCCCTTTACCTGCATCGAGACTTTCGCATCGATCGTGAAACCTGCCGACTTGATATCGCGCCACGACCCGCTGACCAGGTGCATGCCCGACACGACCACAACCAGGTTCAGCCTGGGGTGCGCCCGCACCGCGCGCATCGTGCTAAGCAGCAAACCGGACTCCGCCCGGCTGCCTGTTACGACCGCGATGGTTCTTCGTTTGCTCGCCATCGTCATGCAACCGCGCCGGCGCGGCGCTCCAGCAGCACGGCCTCGGCGACACGCAGGTCCAGGTGGGTGTCGACGTCGATCACCTGGTCCGGCTCGTTAACAATCGCCCGGCGGTCCGCGCCCAAAAAAGCGTGGGGCTGGCCTTCGCTTGTGGCGAACAGGCTCTTGCGCGTCACCGCGATGACCCCGCCGTTGAGCATGTACACCGGGGGCAGGTCCTGTCGGCGGTACACCTCGTTGGGTTCGTACATCAATAGCGCATCGCCCTGGTCGCCGCCGAGCCGTTTCATCCAGTAGGGGTGCATCTTCTGCACAGTGTAAACGCTCTGCACGCTGTCGCAGCCGGTCTCGATGAGCTTTTCGACCGCGCGGTCGGTCAGGTCGCCGGGCCTCACGGGGATGTTGCCGTAAAGGATCACGACCGCCTGGAACGATGAGCCGGTCTCGGTCTCGACGGCCTTGACCGCATGGCGTGCGGCGCTATCGACCGTCGACAGGTCGTCGGCAAGTTCCTGTGGCCGAGGTATCACTTCGACCCCCATCCCCTGGGCAACTTCCGCCAGCTTCTCGCCGTCGGTCGACAGCACGATGCGCCCCGCTCGGCTCGACGCCATCGCGTGATCGATCGTCCAGGCAAGCATCGGCCTGCCCGCGACCGGCAAAATGTTCTTGTTTGCCAGCCCCTTGCTACCCGCTCGCGCCAGGATGACCGTCAGTACATGCATATCCATCAACCTCACCGACGCCACGCTTTATGGCCGATGCCACTCCACGCAGCCGCCACAGATCGTTAACTCGCTCCAACGCTCTTGGGCGTGCGCCAAGGCGACATCCCGCGAACTGCGCCAGATATCCATCAGTGTCTGCAATTTGGTATCACCGATCACCGATCGGCCAAGCCAGTCCTGGTCACACAGGGCGACCGATCCGTCGCTCAGGATCGACATCCGGCGGGTGATCTGTCGGCATGCTTGCCTGTCCGGGGGCTGCATCGGGACGGGGCTTGTCGGGGGCATCAACCCACAGCCATCGCACGCCGGCTCAATCAACGCCTGCCCCAGATAGTGTGTCCACTTGTCGAAGAAGCTTTCCATCTCCGCCAGCGTGTCCGCGGTCTTAACCATCGACGGGATCAGCCAAGGCAACGACGCCCGTGTGTCAGGATGACCGACCGTGTCCTGCGCGCGCCGGAGGCGCTCATTAAACAGCCATTCGATGTTATTAATCACCTGCTTGAACCCATCGGTACCCATCACCTTGCGGTAGGTCTCCGCGGTGTCCGCGTTAAACCGGATCTTCACCAGGTCAAGCGGCAGGTCCAGCAGCGGAGCCAGGTCGTCCTGCTCACAGAGCAAGTCGGTTTCAATCCCCACACCCAGCACGCCGGCCTCACGCGCCTTCGTGACGATCTGATCCCACTGCGGGTGCAGCATCGCATCGCCCAGCCCGCCCAACAGCAATGTCACGTCGTGTCCGGCCGACGCTTCGCCGATCTGCTCGACGATGCGCAGCGCCATGTCGGTGTCCATGTCCGGACGATCGATCGTAACGTGGTGATGCGGCGTGATCGGGCCGGCCGCTTGACGCCTGGGTGTCAGTTCGAGGGTGACCTGCCTAGGCAGCCAGCGGTAGCCCAACCCCGGGTCTGCAAACTCGACCGCGCGGCAGGCGTCGGTGACGGCCAAGGCGTCGGCGCGGGTCAGCGCATCGCCCAGCCTCTCGGCGACCGCTTCCATCATGGCGACGCTTCGCGGGGTGTCATAAATAAACCGATGCCCACAGTCACGAACCGGCGGCGGCACGGGGCAGTTGACGTCACGTCCGATTGGGTCGATGTACGGCTGTTGGGGGTTGTACCCCAGGATGTTCCCGAACCCCGCCTGGCCCTCACGCAGTTGACCCAGCGTCTCCAGGCTGACCGCGATCCCTGAGAGCCCCGGCGGCGCCTGGGTGAAGATCATCTTCATCGCCTGCACATCCTGAAACAGCAGGTTTAGCTGCTCCTGCGCAAGCTCCGGATCGAACAGACACCAGTCGCCGCGGACGATAAACGCCGCTTCGTCCCCGTGTGCTTCAAGCGCCGCCACCAGCGGGCCCGGCGGCAACAGCTCGTCGTAACAGGTCGCCCCGCCAAGACCGCCGCGCCAGTTGGGTTGAGCCCACTTACGCGCCGCGACCCAGCGCGCAGTCTGGCGGTCGCTTAGGCAACCCGGGTCCAGGTAGGTGGTGACTGGTTTCTTGATCGACCCGGGCTCGATCAGCGACATCGGGTCTTGCCCCGGAGGGTGAATCAATACGATCTTTTCAACACTTGGGATCGAAGCCGCGCGCCCGACGGTGTGTCCCAGCACACTTTCGCCGTTGAGCTTGTCATCCAGACGGGCGCGCAGCCCCAGCCGGCTTGTCTGCGTGTCGGTCGGGATCAGGGCGATCACGGTCATCGGTGGTTGTTCCCTGTCTGCCGCTGTGTTTGCGGTTTCTCTCACCCAACCTTGGCGGCGTGGGGGGCTTTGTCTTGGCCTTGGCCGGAACGCGGGCCCTGTTCTTGGGCCGGGCCCGGACGCGGGTTGGTTTTCTCGTAAGACTGATTAACGTGCTGTTGAGTCTCATCGAGGATGCACAGCGCCTCGTCACAGGCCTGCGTCATCCAGTCCAGGTTCTCGATGTCGCGCTCGAGCTGATGGGTCTGGCGGTCGAAGTTGTCGCTGGCGACGTGGGCAAGTGCCCGGTCCGCCTTAGCCCGTTTGAACGAGCCGACCGTGTTCAGCGCGTTGACCAGGTTGAAGGTCGATCCGAGCCCGCTCTCGACGTGATCCTGAAGCTTCTTGAGCCGAATAAACAGCTTGTCGACACGCGCCTTGTCTCGCTGGTGCTCCTGCATCTGCTTGAGGATCGGGATCGTTTTCTGGGTGGTACGCCGAAGGTCGTTGACCTGGCTGATGCGCCGGCGGAGCAGGGCGCGCAGTTCGCTTAGCCGATCTTTATCCAATTCGGTCGGCGGGATCGGCAGCTTGGGCGCGGGTCGAGTGGCGTGTTCTTCAAGCGCCTCAGCGAGCGTGACCCGGGTCGTGTGCTCCTTGGGCATCCCCCCCTCGGTCGCGTCCAGGATCGTCTGCTTAGCAAGGGCGAAATCTCGCTCGAACTGCTTGAGATAGGTCACCATCTGCTCGTCGGTGAAGATCGGCTGGCCCCGGATATCTTCCGCACGGCGCAGATGGCCTTTCATCCGAACGACCCTGCGCCACTCCATCATCTCAAGGGTGTTAAACGGATTGAGTTCGCTTGACCAGACCTGGTGGACCGCGGTCCCCGGGGCGTAGTAGAGCCCATCGGAGAACCCCAGGTCCTGGCCGATGAAGATGATCGGGTCGCAACCCAGGTGTTGCGCGAGGTAGAACGACAGGTGGGCGACGGTTGCCCCGGACTTAAGCGGGATGCGTGGGCGCGCCATATCGTCCAGGAGCAGGTCGTTGAACTGCGAATGCGGCACGCGGATCGGCCCGGGGTAGCTGTCCAGAACCGTGCGGTGGGCCTTGGGCTCGGCGACCAGGGTCACGTCGGGCAAGAGCGGCAGGTTCTCGTAGAACCGGGTGCTGATATGCGAGTAGTCTAGCGCGGTGACGAAGTCGGGCTTGATCCCCCGGGCCAGCAGCGGCTTGAGCACCGTCTGCGCCGCGATCAATACGATCTTGGACCGTCTTTCCGGGTCGCGCAGCAGGTCGATGTTTTTCACAAGACTGGGCCCGGCGGCAACACATACCGCCGGGTATCCCTTGGCTGCGTTGTGAAGCTCGTCCGTGCCCGCGCCGGCGGCGTAGTGATCGATGTTGCTGGCGAGGTTCCGGCAAGTCCGTGCGGCGTTGACCAGCGCAGTCGCCACATTCGTTCGGCTAAACGCCAGTACCTCCGCCACCACCTGTCCGAAGTCGCGTATCGGCTGTTCGTTGCGTTGCCGGCTGGGCGGGTGGGTCAGCAGTTGCGTCCCCTGGGTGATCGTCGCCGCGTGTTTCTCCATCCGCTTGAGCATCGCCGCCCGGTCGATCTCGCTGTCGGCCAGCACCAGTTCCGCGCGGCTTAGCCAGCCGCGGTGATCGATCTGCTGCATAACGGCCCGCCACATCCGTGCGTCGGGCTCAAAGACCACCAGCACACCGCGCTGGCCCATATCTTTGGCAAGCCGGGCGACGTGATGGCCTAAACCCATCCCCAGCACGACGACGCACGCGGCTATTTCGTGTTCGATCTCACCGACCAGTTTCGCCGCCTCGGCGTCGGGGTCGTACCGGCTGGCCAGCCAGAGGCTTCGCCCGTTGTGTTCGACGCTCGCGGTGAGAGGCCCGGATTTAGAGGTGGACCAGTTAAGCGCCGCCGGCTGAGCCTGGGCGATCCGCGCCGCCAGGTCAGCGTCGTGCAGGGCCAGCACTTGCAGGTTCCCAGCCAGGATGTCATCCGTTGAGGGCATAACGTCTAGGTATTATCGGAATCTCCCCCGCCTGCGCTTGATTATCTCTGACAGGAAGCAGATCACCACGGGGACAGCACAGCGATGTGTCCTGACGCCAACTCCGGTGGAGTCGGCTTCATCCCAACGGCCTTGTCATAGTCGATGCTCGGGTAGTCTTCCGTGACATGAATTCGACGGCGAGATTTGCCTGCGACCTGCCCAGTGGCAAAGATGTGTCATGGATCTTGACCCGCCTCCGATGTTCGAACTTCTGCTCTTTGAGTCGCCGTGGGCGGCGATAACGGTGTTAGTGATTCTCTCGGGGGTCTTTTCCGCGTTAAGCCGTAAGCGGCGCAGCAAGCTGTTGGGCGTTCTCGCCGCCGTCGGTTTGATTGCTGCCTGCGGGGTTTATGCTCTGGCTTGGGCGGTGACCACCGATCGGGAGTTGCTGATCGAGCAGACGCACCGCTTGGTAGCCGCCACCGCGCCCCTGGACCAGGCCATGCTTGACAGCCTGATCGACCCCACGGCCATCGTCAGCGGGCCCGACGGCGGACGCTGGCTGGGATATGATCAGATCAACCCCCGACTCCGTGGGGCCGTCAAACGGTTCGGCATCGACAGCCAGCGGGTCAGGCAGGTCAAGGCCCATGCCCAGGACACCGGTTGGGGCGAGTCTACCCTGACCGTCCGCACCATCGCGAACGGGTCGGGCATCGGCCCGGTCAACACCGGCTGGCGTCTGACATGGCGCAGGGGGCAAGACGGCATCTGGCGCGTGGTTGATATACGATGGGTGCTGTTTAACGGCCAAACGGTGAGCCGGGGTCTGCTGCCCTGACTCGAAAGGAAGTGAACCGTGCCAAGTGTGTTTGCCCGTCCTGACCTGCACAACCGTCTTTGCCTCGCGAGGTATGGTGCCTTGGTCCTGCTCGTCCTGCTGGCGCCGACGGCGGTGTTGGCCGAGCCGCCCGAAACCTACAACCTCCGCCCGGATTGGACGCCCGGCCAGACCGCGCGCTACGAGGTCTGGTCCAGCCGAACCCAGCAGGCCACGGTGACGGTTGCCGGCGAGAGCCGAGCCACCCAGTTCACCCTCACCAGCGAGGGGGAGATGACATGGGCCGTACAGAAGGTCAAGCCCGACGGCTCGTCGGTCTGCACCATGACGTTCGACTGGATCAAGGTGGTCTTTGTTGGGGACGACGGCAAGAAGCTTGTCAGCGATTCGCGCAAAGGTAGCGGTGACATCGAGTCATTCCATGGGCTGATCAAGGCGATGGCCGGCACTGCGATCAAGGTCACCGTCGCGACCGACGGGACCGTCACCGCGGTCGACGGGGTCGGCGCGATACGCAACAAGATCAAGTCCGACCTCAAGGAGATGGTCCCCGAGGACCTGGATTTCATCGAGGCCGCCAGCGACCTGGCGACCCTGGTCGCGGCCCCGCAAGACATCGCCGTCGGTAAGAAGTGGGACGCCGACGCGAAATGGACCTGGTCCGATCCGCCTTTCGAGGGGCACATGCACCACGACATGTCGTTTACGTTTGCCGGCGTGGAGGAGTTGGCCGGGCTCCCCGTCGCGATGGTTGAAGGCCGGTCCAAGCTGAAGCTGGAACTGGACCGCTCGTCGATTCCTGAAGAGATGCCGCCTTATGACGTCAAGCTGGCCAAGGGCGAACTCCAGACCCAGGTGATGTTCGATCTGACCCGGGGCGAGGCGGTGGGGCGGAACTCGGTACAAACCACGACGATCGACGTCACCATCCGTATGCCCAGCGTGACCATCACCCGCCGGATTGATCAGACGCTACAGGGTCAGGTGCTGCGGATACAAGAGCAGTAGCCGCGAGCCGGGCGGGTGTTGCTCCGCGCGGAAGCCTGGGGCTTTGACCGATTTGTTTTGCAAGGACGAAAGCGGCACATGAACGAGCTATCGGATCAGCGGGTCGAGCGTAGGTTGGTATTGGTCGGGTCCATTCTTGGTATGTTGGCCGTGGTGGCCGGGACCTTCGCCGCGCACGTCCTGGACAAGAATCTAGAGCCGAAGTCGATTGAGACGTTTCAGATCGCCGTGCAGTACCAGATGTACCACGCCCTGGCGATATTCTGTGCGGCGTGGGTGTATTCGCGCCGGCCCGGCAGGATGCCCGCGGCGGCGGGGTGGATGTTCGCCGTCGGCGTCTTGCTTTTCAGCGGCAGCCTCTACCTGCTGGTGGTCGCCGGCGTGAAGTGGCTGGGCATGGTCGCCCCATTGGGCGGGGTTTCGCTGCTGATCGGGTGGGTAATGCTGGGGGTATCTGCCCTTGCGCCGTGTACGAAAACAGGTCACGAACCCGCCCCATGACGGTTGGCTGTCGAGTTAACGACACCGCTTATATCAAGGTATTCAGCGGCTCATCTTCTTCGTCCGCCAATTCCCAAAGCCTAAGTAACGGCCCGTATTCGCCGAGTTGACCCGGGCCCGCGAAGCCTGTGCCGTGAGCCCGAGCCGTGTTATGGCTCCAGGCCGCTTGCAGGGCCTGTCGGTCGAGCCCCGTTGCCTGCGGCGATGCCGGTCGGCCACGTTCGGGCCCCGTGTCGGCATTCGCTGCGCCCCTTGATGGCGAGGCTGCGTCATCACTGGACCCAACCGGCGCATCCTGCTGTGTCGTCAGGTCACCGGCAGCTTGCTCCAGGGGTACGGACGTGGCGATGGCCGTCGCGGGCGGCGGTGTCCCAGCGTTCCAGTTGCCCAGGACGAGGTTCAGGTCTTCGATCCCGACGAAGTTGTCGCCGGTCGGATCGGCGGCGGGGTCGGTCGGCGGGCTCGCGTTCCAATCACCCAACACAATGTTCAGGTCTTCGATCCCGACGAACCCATCACCGTTAAGATCCCCTTCCAGCGGCTGAACCGAGGAGGTCACGGTCACCGCGTAGCTCCCGATTGATCCCGGGCTGGCGGCGACACTGAGGAAGACGTCGGCCGTGGTTGGCGCGAGCCAGAGGATCTGCGCATGTGTCCCGCCGGGGTTCGATCCGATGTCTTGGGTGATGATCGCGCCGACGTTGTCGTACAGGGTGAGGATCGCATCGGGGACGCCGGCGTCCACTACCTGCAAGTCGTAGGTCAACCCGGCGGTGACCGGGACCCGGAAGAAATCGACATCGCCGCCGACTTCCACTAACCCGATCCCAAACGGGCCCAGCAGGTCGGTGGCGTCGTTGATCGTGTTGCCGTGGTCATCCGCGATCTGGACGGCCAACTGGTAGTCCCCGGTCGCGCCGCCCCCGCCTCGCACCTCCAGGAGGTAGAAGTCGCTGATCGCGATGGAGAAGTCAACCTGCGCGAGCGTGCCGCCCTGCGCAGGGCCCAGGTCTGTCGCCAGGAGCGTCAGCCCGCTGCTGTACAAACGCAGTTCGCCCGTAGCCAAGCCGCTATCGAGCAGCGAGAAGCTGTAATCCACGCCGCTGTTGAGGTCCAGCCGGAACCAATCCGTGTCGATCGACGTGCCGACCTGCCCGCCTGTGGTGGAAGGCAGGGTGACGACGGTCGCCGACTCCCTGGTATCGCCGTGGTCGTCGGGGGTCGCGGCGACCTCGATGCTCGGGTCGCTGACATTGGTATCGGTGTCTATAGCGACGACCTGATAGAAATAGGTCGTCCCGTTGACGGCCGTGCTGTCGGTGAACTGGCTAACCAGGACGGTCGAGACGTTGAGTGTGGTGAATGGCCCGCCTGACACCGTGGCTCGGCGGACGTCGTAGCCCAGCAGGTCGATGTCGACGTTGTCGTTCCAATCAAGCAAGACTGTGTCGTTACCCGGCGTGGCGACCAGGCCGTTGGGTACACCCGGGTTCTCACTGGGGGCCGCACCAAAGAAGGTCAACGCCGCCGCCATCACCGAGGCGCGGTCGGCCTCACTGACGATTGTCTCGAACGGGAACGCCAGCATCACGACGTCGCCGTCGACCCCGGAGCCTTTCTTCTGGATCGCGGCGCCCCCGCCTGTCCCGCCGGCGTAATTCAGCGCCGTGACCGCGCCGCCAAGCGGACTGATCACGTCGGGAAACTCGGTGTCGTAGAACAGCGAGCCGTCATCGAAGCTAAAGGACAACCCCGCGAAGATCGACCCGGCCGCGCCGGTTACGTTGTGGGTATTGGCGTCGTCGGCGACGTAGTCCGCGCGGAGAGTGTTGTTGAAGAACGACCTTCCGTTGTTGAGGTTGTCAAGGTCCCACCCGATCTCAGCGCCCGAGACGAACAGGTCGCCCCCCGCGGTGATGAAGGCCGACACCAGCGCCTGCTCGGCAGGGTTGAAGGTGCCGTCGGCACTGGACTCTTCGCCAAGTATCCATATGACGGTGTCGTAATCGCTTAACAGCACGTCGCCGCTGATGATGTTTTCGTTCTGCGCGGTGTCGATCCCCAGCGCCGGGTTGAAGGCCTCGACGGCCTCGGCGACCTGGACCGCGTAGTCGCCCGCGTTCTGGAAACGCGGCCGGACTCGGTCGACGACCCACCCGTTGGGCTGGCTCTCCCGGGAGTTACCGTTCCGATCAAGCCGGTCAAAACCGTTGACGATCAGCACCGTCGGCTGGGTCGCCAGTGGGGTAGCGGCCACGACCGGGGAGCCCAACGACTCGCCTCCGGCATTGACCGCGACGACCCTGAAGTAGTGCGTCCCGTTGGCGCTGCTGAGCCCCGTCATGGCGTGGCTTGTCGTCGCACCGCCCGACACATACGTCCCGCCGTCAAACCCGTAGCCATTTAGCGAGGTGTAAACCATGTACCCGGTCGGGGCATGGCCGCTAACCGACGTAACCGTCGGCGGTGTCCAACTCAGTGTCACATTCCCGTCGCCGTTGGTTTCGGCCTTGGTCTCCGTGACCGGGTCCGGCAGGAAGGTCAGGCCCGTGGCCCCGCCGTCGACCGAATTGAAGTATTGCTGCAGGCCCTGGTAGGTCGCACGTGCCACGGCGATACGTACGTCGGCGTCACGCATCAGGTCCAGGTCCAACGAGCTGTCGTGGAACGCCCACTCGAGGATCGTAGCGTCAAATTCGTCGTTGATGTAGCTATTGTTGATCTCGCCGTAGTTGAACGACGCTTGGTACGTGTCGCTGGAGCGGGTAGACCAGTTGTGCTCGAACGTGCCGTTGAGCGCGGACATGTCATCGTTAACCTTGCCCCCGAGGATGTCTGCCAACAGGAACTGATTGGGCGTATCACCGCCGCTACTTGTGTTGTGCAATCCCACCGCGCCCCGACCGCCGCCAGCGTTGGAGTGGTAGCTGATGAACACTCGGTCGCTGAGCGACCCGTCGGCCTCACGGTTCATGAACTCCGCGAAACGTGGCGGCGCGCTCACCGTCGAGGTGGTGCCTCCGTACTCACTGCTGGAGATACCCTGGCCTAGGTTCTGCTCGATCCAGTACACCCCCGGCTCGTTCTCGCGTGAGGTCCCCGAGGTCGTACCGTACGGGCTGATGTCGCCTATCCCGTTGCCGAAACGGATCATGTCCGCGATCACCACGCCGGACTCGCTGCTGCGGTTGCTGATATCGACGTACCCGTCCGTGCCCTGCTGGAAGTGGTAGGTTCCCAGGTAAACAAGCCCGTTGCCGACCCGTCGGTGGTTGATGCTGACCTCGGTCGCGCCTCCGGAGTGGGTGACGCGGTAGAGCTGGTTGACCCGGTTGGAGCTGTGGCTGGCCCAGGTGTAAACGGGGTAGAACCCCGCCTCGGGGATGTTCGGCCGGTAACGCGCGTACGCCGTCTCGGTCGGTGACGTGTTGGCGAAGCGGTAGGGCGTGTCGCCGGGGCTGCCGTAGAAGATCGAAGAACTGCTGTTGCTCCACGAGCCGACGAATGTCACCTCGGCGTCGTCGTTGTCCAGGATCACTTCGTTGAGCTGGTGCCCGACCGGGCGCAGCGGCACAACCGTAGCACCGGCGTTCCACAGGACGTCGACCAGGAACGTCATCATGTCCTGGTTGCTCAGGTCCTCGTTGATCTCCGCGATCTCGGGACGCTGGAAGCCCCAACTTCCGTTGGAGTTGGCCTTGAAGCCGTGACCCCCGTGGACGTAGACGATCTTGCCCGACAGCGCGCCCTGCGGCTGGGTACCTACATCGACCAGGCCCGCGGCCTGGAGGGCTTGCGGCTGGGTGCCCGATGTCGTGACGAACCCGTCTGGCAAGTCCAGCGTCGCGGAGATCCCCAGGGACTCTAACCCGGCGAACCCCGAGTTATTCAGGAGCACCTCGAAGTCTTGCTGGCCCCCAGCCGGGTCGACCAGGTTGGCCGACAGCAGCAGCCTTGGCTCCAGCGGCTCGAGTACCCCGGACCTGTGCGGGGAAGGGCCTGCCCCTGGGTGCTTGAGGATGGACCCAGAGCCGAGCCGCGAACATGAAACAGCTGTGTGTCTCGCCATTGCCCAGACCTTTTTTGTTATTTGGACGTTCGTACGGACCATCGCTCAGGTGGGCAAGGGTGCGATCGGCGTGAGCCTTGGGTCGGACGCCTTACCTATAAATATCATATTAACATGCCGATGCACTGACCCAAGCATCTTGCGGGCTATGGGGGTGATATTTTTGCCATCCGGAGGGTCCGAGCTGCCGGAGAAAAAAAAAGAGCTAAAATGAAAAGATTGACTTGTCTTTTGATCGATAGGGAGCTATGGTATCGATGAATCAGGGGTTGGTTGTCGGAGAATCCTCCGCGACCCCCGTTCCGGAACCCGCCCTCTGGAACTTGAGGGATTGGACCGACCCCTGATCTGGCTCCGACCGCTTCAAGCTGTGAGGCCCGTTCTGGACCCAACCGGCTTATGCGGTCGGGCTTTTTTTTTACGTACGCCTATCGATCAGATCTCGTGCGCTCACCGCTTGGGGGCTGATCGATGAGATGCCGAACCCAACCCGCGCCCGCAGCCTCGGGGCATCGGGGCATCGGGGCATCGGGCTGGTATAGCCAGTCGGTGCGCGCAAAAAGAAACCGTCGCCTTGAGTTCTCCCCTCCAGGCGACGGCCTTACAGGTCAACGGATGAGGCATTCTCCAAAGTCTGATTCTTCTTCGAATGCACTACCGAAGGGTGGTAGCTGGTCTTTCTCCCCTTCCCCTCCGTTCCCTGCGTGGGAAACTGTAACCGAAAACCCCACCGCAATGCAAGGGTATTTCACCCGCAGAGAGCAAAAAAGCGTCCCCTCTCGAGCGCCCATATTCTCTACATTGCCGACCGGGTGACAGCCCGTGGGGCATGGGCCTGAGAAAACTGCCGGATCGCCAGGGGCCTGACGCAGACATCGGCCCGGCGTATTCTTTGTAGACCCCCAAAACAGCCCATTTTAAACCCACGGTAATTGCCCGGTGTAGCGGATCTTCGGCAACCGGCCGGCCTGCATTTCACAGGCCAGAGGGGTGGATGCCGCCACTACCGAACCGATCCGCTGTGCCCTGGAGGACATCGCGACGCAGTGACCTACCGGCCTCGGTGCGGGGTGTTACGATGTGTCCGGCGGGGTTACGCCTGGAGACATAACCGTGAAATATCGTCGATCCTGGTGCGCTCAAATTCTGTTGTTGTCGCTTATTCTGGGTTTGGCGGGCACCGGCCAAGCCGACACGGCCGCGTCCCAACCGGACGAGGGTGCGAAGTTCCAGGCCCGGGTGTATGCCGATGATCAAGGCAATCAGTTGCCGTACCGCCTGCTCGTACCGGATGAGTCGGACGAGCCGATGCCGGTGCTGCTGTTCCTGCACGGCGTCGGGGAACGCGGCGATGACAACCGCGCACAACTGACTCACGGCAAGGACCTGATGCTCACCGCGGCGCGCGACTTCGGGTTCATCGTGGTCGCGCCCCAATGCCACGCCGAGGAAAAGTGGAGCCGCGTGGACCTTCCCAAGAACATCGTCAGATTCTCCGACGAGCCAACCGAGCCGATGAGGCTAACGCTTGAGTTGATCGACGACCTGTCCGATCGCTATGACGTGGATCAAACCCGGCTCTACATCATCGGGCTGTCGATGGGCGGGCATGGCACATGGGACGCGGTCAGCCGGGAGCCCGGCCGGTTCGCCGCGGCCGCGCCGATCTGCGGTGTCGGCGATCCGGCGATGGGCGAGCGGATCGCGCGGGTCCCGGTATGGGCGTTCCACGGAGACGCAGACAGGGTCGTCCCCGTCGACTTCACCCGTGCCATGATCAATGCCATTAAAGATGCCGGAGGTGAGCCGAAATACACCGAATACCCCGGCGTCGGTCACGGAAGCTGGGTCCCCGCGTTTGCGGAGCCGGGGCTGTTGCCCTGGCTGACACAGCAGAGGCTTGCGGAGCAGCCGGCACAGACCCAGACCCAGCCCTGAGCGCTGCAAAGGGTGTTGTTCTTGAGCCTTTTGCGTGTGGGGGACTATAATAGAGGTGCCCCCCTAACCGCCGAGGCCGATGTGACGCCCGGTAGCGACCCACGATACGGTGGTCCGATGCGTAT
This sequence comes from Phycisphaeraceae bacterium, assembly GCA_029260655.1. Taxonomy (GTDB): domain Bacteria; phylum Planctomycetota; class Phycisphaerae; order Phycisphaerales; family Phycisphaeraceae; genus JAJRRS01. Next base: position 32,587 of record JAJDCU010000017.1, on the reverse strand, counting down.
ACCGTCATTAACACGTACGTCCGGCAAGCGGCGCGACGCCTCAGGCCCGGCTGTATCCGCCGGCGCAGGCGGGACCGGATACGGCGACCGGTTCATCGACGCCGTGGCCAAGCACAGGTACCAACAGCAGACCAATGGATTTCTCAGCGCCAGAAGCGCTCCCGGGCATACCGGCGCCCCGGTCGACTTCCTGTTCGCCGCCCGCAGCGATCCAAAGCTGCCGGATGAAGTCTTCGGGATGCTCCAGTGGGGCGGGCTGTTTGTTTACGTCGACACCGATCAGACCCGCGCGACACGGATCGCGCAGGATTACGACGGCAAGCGCGGCTTTATCCTTGAAACACAGCCGACGCGCCTATGGCTAAGCCGGCTGGGTCTTCGGCTTCCCGGGTTGGCGCCCCGCGCTTTCTACTTCGCGGCGCGCAAGGTCGGGCTTATCCAGCCGGGCCAGTTCACCGAACGGTTCACCTACCAGGTCGAGCTGATGCCCACCAAGGGGACCGAGTTCGGCTACGCCGTCTGCAAGCAGGTCCCGACCCACGCCGACGTCTCCTACCGCCTGCGGCAGCGGTTCCCCGATCTGCCCGACGACGAGATCGAAACACGCACGCACAAGCTGGTCGACAGCGTCTTCCCGATGTTCCTCACCCGCGAGGCGGCGATCCTCAAGATCCTCCAGACCCAGATGCCCAAGCCCTACGACCAGCTCGTGCCCAAGGTGCTGGGGGTGCAGAAAGACGAGCAAGGCTTTGTCCGTCGGCTGGCGATGAACTGGCTGCGCACTGGCGGGCCCAGACTTACGCAGCTGGAGTTCGCGCGGCAAAGCGCGCAGTTGTTAACCGTCCTACACGAACAGGCTCAGGTCATGCACCTGGACCTACGGCTGGACAACTTCGTGCTCACCCCCCGCGGGGTCGGGTTCGTCGACTTCGGCTCATCGGCGCGGATCGGTGAAGACCTAGCGCAGAGCCCGATGCTCACCAGCCTCTTCGGGGAGATGATGCGCACCAGCAAGATCCAACGGATGCTCGGACGGATGCTCGATAAGGGCCAGGTCACCAACCAGTCCTTCACCTGTGTCCACCGCAAGGCGGACAAGGCCATCGACACGTTCTACCTGGCGGTGCAGATCAATAAGCCCACACACAACCCCCAGTTCTCGCACCTGGTTGAATACGACCCGCACAGCGACCAGGCCCAGGCGGTCTCGTCGTTGACCGCCGCGGTACTGCGCCCCAAGGATCAGGCCAACCCCCAGTTCCGATCCGCCAAAGACATCCTCCGCGGCATCGATCGGATCCATCGCCGGCTCAACACCGATTAGGGCGTGTCCCGTTTTCTCTTACCGGGGTACACAGGCGGCCACGCCGGATCAAGTCTTCGGCCCAGGCGGCGGCGTGTCGGTTGGCTGTTATCGGGCTGTGCCGGGTTGCCTGACCGTTACAAGAGGATGGCTGGCAGGTTAATCCTCGCCTTCCATGCCGGGCCCCGGCCAGTGAAGCGGTGTTTTTACCGATCTTCGAGGTATGAGACTCGCCCGGAACCCCAAGCTGGTCATGGAAGATGCATCGGATGGCGATCGTCGTAAACACGGCCGGCTCCGGTGCGAGCAGACCAGCTGCTGCGTCGGAGAGATCGTCGATCTTTCGGCGACGGGGATGCGTGTCCAGCGGCGTGGCCGACCTATCATGGAAGTCGGCGACGAGTTGCATATCTCCGTGCATCACGACTCGGAAGACTCGACCGTGACCATCCCCGCCCGGGTGGTCTGGATCCAGCGATCGGGGTTCCGCAAGCACATCTACGGGATGGCGTTTGCCGATCTGCCCGATGATCAGAAACAGAAGTTGGGCGATCTGGCTCGGGTCGCTGCGGACCAGTTGGTGTTCCGATGCCACAACAACTGACAGCGCCCCGTGTAGCCTGTGGGCGCCTCTAAAAATATAAAACTTCCGACGCGAAAAAGCCGCTTGCGGCTTCGCAAGGCTGTCAGCACCCTGGGCTTGGGTATTGTTAGCGATGCCCTTGCTTTTTTGTTACCTCTGCAGCGGCACGATGACCGCGCTGCGGTCGCCGAGTTTGATGCGAGCCGCGTTGGCGGCGTTGAACGTCGCGTACCGCCCGACCTGAACGAGGTTGACGGCCCGGCCCCGGGCATCGGTCGAGGGGGTCACACGGGCGTTCCCCAGCCCAAGGGGCCTGGCCCGGGCGGCGTAGCTGGTTGCGGCCCGGCTTGCGTTAGCGCGTTCGGTAAACGCGCCGACCTGGATGGTGTACCCGGTGACCGCCAACTGCTGATCGACCCGGTGCGCCAACCCCCGATCGCGCGTCGTCGACCTTGCCAGCAGCAGGCTGGTCCGCGCCTGGGGCCAGCGGCCGAGCTTCTGCTGAGCGATCCCGGCATAGAAAAACGCCTGGGCACGGTCCTCACCTTTTTGCAGGGTAGCGCTTTGCAACAGCGCATCGGCGGCCTCAGCGAAACGTGCCTGCCTGGAATAGATCAGCCCAAGGGTCGACCGCGCGTCCGCGGCCAAAGACGGGTCCGAACTCTGCGCCGCGACATGGAGGTAGCGTTGGGCCATCGCCATGTTATCCAGACGGTACGCCGACATCCCCGCCATGTAGTGTGCCATGTCGCGCTGCGCTCCCCCGGCGGTCGTCGCCGCCCGGGCGGCCGTGGCTTGGGCCTGGGCGTACTGACCACGCTGGTACTGCGCCTGGGCCTGCTCGGTGGGGGACGGGCCCCGATCCGCGGCGCACCCCGGCATCAACACACACACAACGGTCATGGCACCTAGTTGCACGGCATGGCGGATCGCGGTTCGGTTCATGGTTTGGGTTCCTGTCCGGGTTCCCCAGGCGGCTAGGCTTGATATAGTCTAAGCCCAACCGACGTGTTTATCACATGAGGCGAGAGCGATGAGCCTTCTACGGCCGATCATCTTCCAGGCACTGCGGCACCCGAGGCGCGTCGCCGTGATCGACGACCGCAGGACCTACACCTACGGCAAGCTGCTCGCCGCGGCGCTGTTCGTCGCACGGGAGATCGAAAGGGCCACCGACGCACGCCACGTCGGGGTCATGCTCCCGACCAGCGGGGCGTTCCCGATCACCTTCCTGGGCGCCTGGCTCGCAGGCCGGGTCCCCGTGCCGCTGAACTACCTGCTGGCGGAAGACGAGCTCAAGTACGTCATCGGGGACAGCGACATCGACACGATCGTCACCTCGACCCAGATGCTCGACTTCATCGGCGGCAGTGAAAAAATCCCGCAGGGCATCGGGCTGCTGGAACTGGAAAACGTCAAGTTCACCGGCCTCCCGCCGCTGCGCTGGCCAAGGAAACCAGGCAACGATGAGCTGGCCGTGCTGCTATACACCTCCGGCACTTCGGGTAAGCCCAAGGGCGTGATGCTCACCCACAGCAACCTACACAGCAACGCCGCCGCCGCCATCGAACACGCCAACATCACTCGCGCCGAAACCTTCCTCGGCGTGCTGCCGCAGTTCCACAGCTTCGGGCTCACGGTCCTCACGCTCATGCCGCTGCTGGTAGGCGCAAAGGTCGTCTACACCGCCCGCTTCATCCCGCGCAAGATCGTCTCGCTGATCGAGAAGCACCGCCCGGACATCTTCATCGCCGTCCCCTCGATGTACGGCGCGCTGCTGTCGGTCAAGCAGGCCGACCCCGACAGCTTCAAGTCGATCCGGCTTGCCGTCTCCGGCGCAGAGCCGCTGCCCGACGCGACCTTCAACGCTTTCAAGGACCGCTTCGGCGTCGAGCTGCTCGAAGGCTACGGCCTGACAGAGACATCCCCCGCGACCAACTGGTCCACCCGCGAACGAAACAAACGCCATTCCGTCGGCACCGCGCTGCCCGGCGTTGGGAACATCATCGTCGATAAAGACGACAGGCCCCTGCCGCACGGTGAAGAGGGCGAGATCGTCCTCACCGGCCCCAATCTCATGAAGGGCTACTACAAGCTCGACGAACAAACCGAGCAGGTCATCACCACGATCACACCGCCCGGGACAAATGCGCCCGTACGCGCGTTCCGCAGCGGCGACATCGGCAAGCTCGACGAAGACGGCTTCCTCTACATCACCGGCCGAAAAAAAGAGATGCTCATCATCGCCGGTGAAAACGTCTTCCCACGCGAGATTGAAGAAGTCCTGAACACCCACCCCGCCGTCCACGCCTCCGCCGTCATCGGCAAGCAGGACGGCATGCGCGGCGAAGTCCCCATCGCCTTTGTCGAACTCGAAGAAGACGCCGACTTCGACGAGGCCAGCATCCGCAATCACTGCCGCGAATCACTCGCCCAGTTCAAGGTCCCCAAAGAAATCCACGTCCTGGACGCCTTGCCCCGCAACCCCACCGGGAAGATCCTCCGCCGCGAGCTGAAAGAGGAGTGACGATGTTTTGGCACGACAGACCGTCACTAAGAAGATCGCTTGAAGGCATTGGGCCCGATGGATTGGTGGATGAACTAATTAATGTTTCACGAAATAGCACACTTCGTAATAGGCGATTCAGCGCAAAAGCACTGGGCCCTCTGTTAGTACCGGGATTGTTGTTGTGGACTGCAAGAAAGTTGAACAGTCCAATTTATGAAAATGATATAGTTATAGTAATTACTCTAGGTCTATATGTGCTTGCCATAGGAAATTTATTTTTTCAATCCTATGTTTATGTGCGGCATTATCTAGTAGAAGAATTGATTCGTAGAGGCCTACGTCCATTTATGTGTGTGAACTGCGGCTACGACCTACGTGGCACCCCCGACGAATCGACCGCCTGCCCCGAGTGCGGCGCCAAGATCGCGGCGGTGAAGCACGATCCGGATGACGCTGTTGATGAAGAATGATTGGTCGCTGAATCGGGATGAGTACGGATGTTCACTTGTCCCTCAGCCCCCGGCTCCGCCGGGGGATTGCGATCAATGGTCAACCGATCCCCCGGCGGAGCCGGAGGCTGAGGGGAAGTAACACCACCGGCAAGATCCTGCGGCGGGAATTGAAGGTGCCGTAACCAGGTTGGATTACCATGCGTTTCCTGTGGTGAACGGCTCTAATAGGATTCGTCATCGTGGTCTTCGCCGTGGCACAGGAGGGTGCAGGATCCGTGGGTGTTGCCCAGGTCGGTGAAGGTCGGGCCGGCGCCGGCTTTTACAGAGGGCCTGGCGACAGCGCGGTCGAAGTTGATCAGGTGTGTGTTTTCTCTGACGCCGTGAGGGTCGTGGCAGGCGGCGCAGGAGATGCCCTCCTCGATGTGTTCCCTGTGTTTCTTAAAGCTCTTATCGTCGAGAATGCTGGCGCGGCTGTGGCATCGGTAGCACAGCGCAAAAGCCTGCGGGCTCTCCACCGCGTTGTCCTGGGTGTTGTAGTTGTCCGTCAGCAGAGGGCTGTAGCGTGACCCGTGCGGTCCGGCGGCGTCTTGCGGGTTGTCCGAGCCGTGGCAATCGGTGCAGTAGATGATGGACGCGGTGTTGTATTCTTGAAGAAGGCTGGGGACGTTGCCGTTTCGGCCCTGTGCCTCCACGGGGTGGTAGCTTGCGTTGACGGTGGCGAACTCATCAGAGATATCGTTGTTGCCAAACATCCGATCGACGATGGCCCGGCTGACATTGCGCTGTGCGTGGCACTTGTAGCAGACCTCGTACTCGTACCTCGCCTCGGTGGGGTCTCCGCCAACGCCAGACGCGCCGGTCGCGCCGGCCATCGCGGGCTTGATGAACGGGGCCTGCGCCGGCGGGCCGGTCCCTGTCTGGTGCGGGTCGTGACAGTCGGCGCACTCGACGTGCCGGACCATCACCGACGGGCTCTCAGCCGGGTCGTGTTTGCCGGTGGTCCGTCTGACCGGGTGGGTCGAGATGGCCGCTAGCGCACGGCGCAGGTCGGTCTGAGCAACGCCGCCGTCGTGGCACGAAAGGCAGTTGTCTTCCTCGGCTTCGAGCCTGAGCAGCCGTTGCCTGCCGCCGGCGGTATGCGGTCTGTGACAGCTGCCGCAGCCGGCCTCCCGGACCGATGCGGCGTCAAGGTTGTCCCAGGTCTGAGATGCTAAGGCCAGGCTCGCCGGGGAAGTCGCGTGCGCCGAGGCCTGCCAGCCATCCGGGTTGTGGCAGCTCAGGCACAGACGCGATTCGGTGTTGTCCATGCGCATGAACTTGCCCCGCGAGTCGTCGTGCGGGTCGTGGCAGGTGGCGCACTGCACACGGCTTTCGTGGTCAAGCGGCAACTGCGGCGGCAGCGTCGACGGGTCGCGCATCTGGCCTTTCATCAATACGGCGGTCGAGTCGTAAACGAATGAGATCGGGTGGTCGTCGCTTAGATCGGTGCCGAGGAATCCTCGGTCGGCTTGGGTGATGTATATCGTGCCGCCGCCGGGTGCGTTGCGCGGGTTGTAGGTCTGTGTGAGCGCGATCGTGCCGTCGTGGCAGCTCAGGCACAGCCTGGATGAGCCGGTGGGCTGGCCGACACTTGAGACAAGCGTCGAGCTGTCGTAGGTCTGGTAGTAGGTGCCGGGGTCCTGGCGGTTCCACAGCGGGGCGATCGGGTTGGCGGCGTGGGGCGTGTGGCAGAACCGGCAGACGTCTTTGGCGCCGGCGACCCTGATCGACCCCGGGCCTGTGGCCGTGAGGTTGTGCCGTGTCGCCGCCACGTCGGTCCCGCGCTCCTGCGGCATAGCCGGAACAAGAGTGACCAACCAGGCGCACAGCCAGGCGATGCTAATTATCAGAAGCCGCGTCGTTTTCATGATCGACGTCTCCTATGTATTCAAATACCTGCACGCGCCTGTTGTAGCTGTCGCAGACATAGATCCGGTTGTGGTTATCGACGGTCAATCCGGCGGGGACCTGCAGCCGCCCGGAATCTTCGCCCGGTCCGCCGATGCTCAACAGGAACCTTCCCTGCTCGTCGAACACCTGCACATTTGAGAAGTACGAGTCAACCACATAGATATGGCCGAAGCTGTCGACCCCCACCCCTTTTGGCACAGCCAGGTAGCCCGACGCGTCGCCGTGAGCCCCCAGATCGAACAGGTACCGCCCCGCGCGGTCAAAAGCCTGCACCCTAAAGTTCATCGAGTCGGTCACAAACACCCTGCCGCGCGTGTCGACAAAGATATGTGTCGGGTAGTTAAACCTTTGCACATCGGTCCCCAAGCCCCCGAACCGGCGGACCAATCGGCCATCGATGCCGAACACACAGACCTCATGGGCGAGGGTGTCCACGACGTACAACTCGCGGTGTCGCGCGTCGTACGCCAGGCCGGTCGGCCTCTTAAACCCGCCGGGCTTGTCGATTAGGCCTAGCGGTTCGCCCTTGACCGTCATGAGGAAGACCCGGTTCAGCGCGCTGTCAGAGACGGCGATCCCGCCGCCGAATGCGGCGACGCCCAAAGGGGACACGAAGTGCACGCCATCGACCCGGCCAATGAACCGCGCTTTGGAGGTATTCAGGTCGATCACGTGAACACCCTGGAGCTCCTGGTCGGTAACACACAGCAGCCGATCATCAATCACCGCCGCGCTGTGGGGCCGAAGCATGGCCTGCCTCTTGCCTCCCGTGATCAACCTTCCAAGCCCGCTTAACGCGGACGTTTCCTGCAGATCGCCCGATGATCGGATGTCCTGGCGGTGAATGACCCGTGGCGGAACAGGCGGCGCGGGCCAGACCGGGTGATGCTGCTTAACCAATCCCGGTGAAGCGCAGCCGACCAATGCAAAGAGCGTCGCCGCGGCACAGGCCATGAACAGGTAGTTTCGCATGCGATCATTCATCGTCGTGGCTCCTAGAAAGACCGCCTGAGTGTGAACATGACGTAGTCGCTGGTGCCATCGTCGCCCTCCTGCTCATAAACGGCGTGGTAGCCGCTGATGGACACGTCCAGGTTCCCCAGGCTCCAGTTCGCCGAGGCCCCGACCCTGCCGAGCGTGTCGTTTTCCCTGCCGCGCAGGTCGACATACGAAGCTTCGAGCCGGACGATCAGGTTCCGCCGGAGCTTGGTAGTCAGGTGCCCAAACAGGCTGTACCGATCCAGAAAATCGCGTCCGGGCTCAAAGCCAAAGGCGTCCGCGTCCTTGTAACGCAGCCGTTCGTAATCTCCGCCGAGGGTCATCGCCAGCGTGTCGTCGAACACCCGGTCGTAAGTTCCCCGCGCGCGGTAGGCGGTGGAGGAGGGGAATAGCCGTTGGTTGCGCTGCTCGTACTCTCCGATCAGGGTCAGGTCGTTGAACGTCAGCTCGGAGCCGAGGAGGTATACCTCTTCGCGGTCAAGGTTGCCCGGGTCGTCGCCGGACTCGATCTGTTCATCGCGTAGCCGGTATTCAAAGAACAGGGCGACCGGCAGGTCATCAAGCTCCAGGCGGTGGCGCCAGTTAATCCGATCGGTGCGGAACTGCCCGTCGCGCGCCGCGCCGGCGGTGTAATCAACCAACACCGTCTGCCCGTCGGCGATCGTGCCGGTGACCAGCCGGACGACCTCGGTAAACTCGCCGATCTGCTGGACCCGGTAGTCCACGCCCTGGACAAAGGTGAGGATGTTGTTGATGTCGGTAACGACGATCGACCCCGAAGCGATGCCGGGCTCGCCGAGGCGCTGAGGCAGGATGCCGCTGAGGGTGACCGGCTCATCGCGGATGCTCAGTTCGCCGCCGGCTGTTCTCTGGGTCTCCCGCTCGGTGCCGAGTCCCAGGTTCGACGAATACCGCCCCACACCGGTACGCTTCTGGTAATCCAGGTCGACGAACCCGCCGAAGACCTGCTCAGAGCCCTCGTCGATCTGCCGGTCCGACCCGAACACCCGGCCGGTCACCTCCAGGCTCTGGTAATACTTCTTGACTAACCCGACCTCGCCGCTGATCAGGTCGTCGTTCTGCGTCTGGTTGTCGTCGTAGCTGGCCTGGGCCCGGTAGAAAGTGGAGAATGTCTCGCTGTGGTACAGGTCCAGCCGCTGGTTGATTGAAAAAAGATCGTTGAAGAAAGCCCCGCGTCTTCGCAGCAAGCGGGTGCTGCCAGACAGCCGATGGGGGTTCAGCCCGTCACCGAACCGCCATCGGTTAGACAGGTTCAACTCGTCGCGCCTGTCCGGCAGGTCCTGCGGGGTAGGCGGGCTGGAGGAGCTTAGAAATGTGGAGGTTTCGTCGGTGTCTTCGTGCTCGTAGGTGAACACGGTAAACCAGTCCCGGTCGCGGTCGTCGGTCACCTTGAATCGCAGGTAGTCCGTTTGTTCATCATCGATCCGCAGATCACTTTCTTCCCGGGTGTGGCTTTGCTCGAACAGCAGGGAGATCGGGACCGAGCTTTTGAAGTAGACCTCTGCGCCGTGGGCCCGGCTATCCAACTCGATCGAACGGGCGAAGCTCCGGTCGATGAATTCCTCGGCCTTGGAGGCGTAGACCCGGACCGACACGGGTTTTTCCTTGAGCAGGATCCCCGAGAGGTTGTAGCCGACGATCGTCCCATCCGAATCGAAGCTGTCCTGGTTGATATCGATCCGCTGCTGGGACACCCCCAGGCGAAGGGCCGCATCCCAATCGAACAGGTTGGGGTGGTAGCTGTACCCGCCTAGCCGAAGCTCGATCTGTTCACGGAAGAAAAGATCTTTCTCGTCGGTGGTCAGGCCCGAGGCGCCTCGGGTTTCGTGGTCTTTGCGGTAGTGACCTTCGAACAACAGGTCGCCGCCGATGTCGACGATGTTGATCGACTGGATCGGGGCCCCCTTCTGAGCATGGGCGGGCCCGGTCAGCGCCAGGGCAACCATCAAGCCGGCGGACACACGTTGGGCGCTACGGCCGATCATGGCGCGCCCTCCGAAGGTGCGCCGGCCGGCGCGGGTGCAGCCATCTCGGGTCCCGGCGACGGGTCTGCCCGTCCGGGCGCCATCGAAATGTTCGGCCTCAGCAGGTACGGCCGATCAGAGCTGTGGCCAGCGTGACACAGCAAACAATCGACCCGTGTGACGTCGGGGTGGCTTGCGGTGCGTAGCTCGTCGAGCTTATGGCATGTGAAGCAGAGGTCTTCGGCATCGGGGCGGATCAGCTTTGGCCGGGATGACCGGTGCGGTGTGTGACAGGCGGTGCATCGGGCTTGTTTGATCGCCCCGTGGAGATTGGGGTCTTCCGGCTGCTTGGGATCGAACCGGCTGTGGCAGGTCCGGCAGGTTGAATCAACTTCATCGGTGAGCTGGTTGGACCGCTCGGGGACATGGCATTGCCTGCACAGGTCCTTGGGCCAACTGGCGTGGGGCGAGGGCAATAGCTGCATCGTGCCCGACCGGCGCTTGTAGGTTCTTGAGTCCGCCAGCAGCAGGCGGTTGCCCGCGGCGTGTGGGTCGTGACAGTCCGAGCAGCGCGGCGCCTGCATCAGCGCGTGGAAGGGGTCGTCGTCGATAAACGACTCGTCGTGGCAGCGGAAGCACAGGGCCGGCTGATCGGCGCGGAGCAACCCGGGTTGCTCGGACTTGTGAGCCTCGTGACACACCCCGCACTGACCGACGACCACCGGGCCGTGCACCTTGTCATCCGGCTGGTATTCCAGGTAGGCCCCGTGGCACTTGCGGCACAGGTCCTTACCCAACTCCGGTGGCTGATACCCCTGATCCTTTTGATGGCAGCCGAAACAGTTGCGCTGCTTGTAGGGCGTGTGATAGAAATATTGAGGCTCGGGCTCGGCGTCGACAGCACGACGAACCTGCCGGCGCGACACCATCTGCTGGCCTAATTCGCTGTCCGGGTCGACCTGGATCCCCCACGGCCCGATGAGCTTCTCCGGCTGCGGCGGGAGTTCAACCCCCTCCGGCGGCGGCACGCCATCGAAGAAAAAACTCAGCGTGTGGTACCGCGATACCTCGTCCTGACACCCCGAGAACATCAGCGCCAACCCGGCCAGCGCCGCGACCAGAATCGGCGCATGCCGCCACGATGGGCAAAAGACTTCCCCAGCCCCGGTCCCGGCACGGTCTCGGCGAGTCGGCTTGTCCATACGGGCGCACCTAACTTGACGCCCATACAAAATGGCAAAGCCCGTGCCGTCCACCTCAAAACCCCACACCGAAATGATCGTGCCTATCCGTCACGATTAAGGGGGTTTATGTATGACTCGCACCGATCAGATTCCGCCTTAGTTCGGCGCATTTCTCGATTGCGGGATTCCCTCACCGAATCGTTTCGCGCAAGTGAGGCGACAGGTTAATCTGTCAACGCGACACGGCTAAAGAAACAACACTTTGACGAACCTCGCTGGCCCAAAGACCACCCCTCGCGCCACCTACCAAGACAACAGTAAAAAAGGCCGCGAGGCTCCGGCGCACATCACCGAAAGCCGTAAGACTGGAACGCCGATTGCACATCGGTTTGATACATGCTGTCGCACGCGCACGGCATCGCATGATCAAGGAGCCCTGCCATGACCGACCCGACCCGAACAGTACCTGCGATCGTCATGCTTGTGTTGGCTCTTGTAGCCGTCGGATGCTCGTCAGCGCCCAAGGCAGAGACGGGGCCACCCGGGGCGGTTTTTTACCCCCCGCCCCCGGATCAACCCCGGCTCCAGTTCCTCACCAGCTTCAGCGACGCCGAGTTCCTCGTGCAGAAAAAGTCTTCCTTCGCCGAGTTCGTGGTCGGAACTCCCGACCAGGAGGCGATCGGCAAGATCCACGGTCCTTATGGGTTGGCGGCAAACCGAGGCAAGGTCTATATCTGTGATATCGCCAAGCACCGGGTTCACATCTTCGACTTCGTGGGCCGATCCTACGCCCAGTTGGGGACGCCCGAGCAGATCCTCGGCCCGGTCAACATCACCCTCGACGCCGACGGCACCAAGTACGTCTGCGACACCCAAAAGGCGCGGGTGGTCGTTTACGACGCCCAGGACCGCTTCGTCAGATACCTCGGCGACCCCGACCGCTGCACACCGATCGACCTGGCCATCCAAGGCGAAGAACTTTACGTCGTCAACATCTCCCGCAGCACCATAGAGGTCTGGTCCAAAACGACCGGAGAACTGCTTCGCTATTTCTCCAGCAAGGGGATGGAGCCAGACCAATTACGCATGCCCACCAATCTGGATATCGGCCCCGACGGCAACCTCTACGTCACCGACACCGAGCTATGCACCGTTAAGGTCTTCAGCCCAGAGGGGAAGCTGCTTCGGTTGATCGGCGAGCCGGGCGATCGACCGGGGTATTTCGCCAGGCCCAAGGGCATCGCCATCGACCCGCAGGGCAATATGTATGTCGCCGACGCACAGTGGGAAGTCATCCAGATCTTCACGACCCAGGGCAAGACCCTGCTGTACTTCGGCGGCGCCGATGCAGGACCGCAAGGCATGGGCATGCCGGCCGGGCTGTTCGTCGACGACACCAGCCTCGATGCTTTCCGATCCTACCTCGCACCCGGGTTCGAGCCGAAGTACCTGCTTTTCGTCGCCAACCAGTTCGGCGTCAACAAGATCGGCGTATACGCATTCGGAACAATGAAGCCTTGAATAAAGGCGAATACGGGTGGGCCACCGGGTACTTAAACCTAACGTGACATACTGCTGATGTGAGTCCGCTCTCTGTCTACCTCTTGTTCACCGATGCTTCCCCCGACGCCAACCCGGTGTTCGGATCCCGGTCAAAACAAACGGGGCCCGCCGGCTGACGGGCCCCGTTGAACATCCAATCACAACGGTACTGACACAGGTAAGACTACCGGGCGTGGCAAGCTTGGCAGAGGACGGCCTCGCCGAGGCTTGGATCGGCCTCGATGTCATACTTCAACAGGTAGTCACCGATCCCTGTGGTATGCACGTCGTGGCACGAGGTGCATTGCATCTTGCTCTGCTCATCGAGCAGGTCCTGCTCGATCGTTCCCCCCAGGCCGGAGGTCACGGTCGACGGGTCATGCAGGGCGCCGTCGGCGGTCGCCAGGGGGGTGTCATAGGTGAAGGACACCGGGTGAGAACTGGCCAGATCCTCGGGCCCGAAGATGGCTTCAGAGTCCGGGAGGTACTGGGCGAACACGACGTAGCTGCCGTCGTGGCAACCCAGGCAGAGCCTGCTGGGGCCGTCGGGCTGGCCGAGGTCTGAGGCGTCGAGACTGTTGCTGCTGTAGAGGGTGAAGGTCGGCAGGCCATCGGTGAGCTGCGCGTTACTCCACAGCGGGACGCCGTAGGCGTCCGGGTTGGTCGCGTCGCCTGACTTATGCGGGACGTGGCAGTTGAAGCAGCCGTGGTCGGAGTGGGCGGCAAAAAGTTCGCCGCTGACCCCCAACCCCAGCGCAACGACCGCTATCGCCGCTAAAAGGAATTGTGATTTCATTTTTACGTCTCCTTAACTAAGATAATGCTGCCTATTGGCTGGCGCCTCGGACCGTATTCGCCTACTCGGTAACAGTGTGGGTCGAATTGGCCGGGGCGTCTTTTCTCAAACTTTAGAGCTTGTGAAACGGGTCGGATCGGCGGCCGGTCCAGAACGGGGACCGACCGCCAAAGTCAAAGCCAGGCTCTTGCTCGAGGGAGCGCGCCGATCGATGCCGGGTGGCACCGCGATATCGGGGGCGCCTTATCGGGGCCTGGAAAACCGTCGCAAATTGGATGTTTCATAAGTGGACACATGACCAATCTCGCTAAAGCGTGGACTGTCCACCCGTGATATTGCAACTGTCGTACCAACCGATTCCGTCCGAATCACTGCGCAGGACAACTAAACCGGGATGGATCGCTTTGGGCGCAAGACAGAACCCAACAGTAAGAATCAAGGGTGCTAACCCTTCCCGCTGTTTAGAGAAATCCGCACGATCGGGCGCGCATCGCTTCGATGAAACAAGCGCCGAGACTGATCCGCGTTCATGTTGTTTTTCAATAATGAGAGTCGCGCCCTCGGCACGGACCTGAGCGAAGACGTCGCCCGCTGTTACAACGTAGCTCTGTACGGGTTGGGTAACCCAAACCGCACAACCGGGTACTTCAAGACTGCGCCGGTGAAGAATCCCAACCCGCGGATGGCCTGCGTGTATCTGGCGCGATGCGCCCCCGAAGCGGCGACGCATCGCAGAAATCCACCTAATGGTATGGAGCCAAACGTATCACTCGGACGGATCGTCCGGCGCCTGACGGATCTCAACGGGAGGGTGTTCCCATCGTCCGGATGCGTCAACGCGAACGGCAAGCGTCAGGATCCATTGCCTGTCCAGGCCGTTGGGGTCGATGACCACGGCGTCCAACAAAGCGCCTTTCTTCTTCCCCGCGAGCTGGAGCACCTGCCAAAGCTCTTCGGCATCGAGCATCGTGATCCCCGGGTCGTAGTACATGCCCTGCGAGGGTGTGTTCACCTCGACGATGCCCCCAAACACGTCGGGGTTCAGGAGGATAGGTGTCTTGGCTTCGCCCCGGCCGAACAGCTCCGGCGTGAACGCGGGCATGTTGATCATAAAATCGAACACCCACTTGCCGTCCTCTAGGCGGAGGTACCGGGCGTCGCCGTCACCGCGGATGAAGAACCACGTCTGCATCTTCGGGAGGTAGTAGCCCATGTGGTTCATCTCTTCGATCGTAGCACCGGCCCGCCCCGCGGCCTCCATCCGGGTCAGCCCGCCGGTCAACGCCGTGTCGTATTCCTTGGCGATCGGGATCGGGATGTCAAAGTGAGACCCCTTGACCATGGGGTCCGCCTCGCCGGGGTCCATCGTATTACGCAACAGCCCCAACCCGCCGCGACCCTTGCGTTGCTGCAGCGCATCTTGATTCGGGCGCACAAAGACCGAGCCCATGTACGCAGGCGGCGGGCCCTCGATCAGAACAAGGTCGGCCCAATCTTCTCCCTCACCGCCGACCGCGACGTAGTCGACAGTGAACATATTGTTGGGGTAGCGCTGCGGGGTGAACGGCATGATGACCGTGATCTGATCGCCGGGAAGCAGCAGGCCCTTCTCGAATGAAAGGGAAGTAAGAGACTGGGCGGTGCGGTTCAGCGAGACTTCGATCTCGCCTTTTTCTGCTTGCGCCGAAGCGCCCTGGATCGGGCCGTACCAGTTAAGCGATTCGAGCCCGCCTTCCCACCACTTCAGACCCCTGATCACAACGGCCTGGTCTTCGCTGTGGTTCCGCACGACCACCTTGACCTTCTTTGCATGCAGCCCGGGAATCAACTGCTCGCCAGGGTCGACCTGGAGCCTGACCGAGACCGGACCCTCCGGGGCGGGGGCATGGACCCATGTGTACTCGGGCTGGGTCTGTGGTTGTGTTTGCGGCTGTGCTTCTTCTGCGAACGCCGGCCCGGCCAGCGCCAACAAGCACAGGAGGCTTAAACCGTGGACGATCGGTCTGATGTCAAGGGCCCGTCGTGCTGGCGCGTTATACATGGTCTGCTCCTATTGATCAGCGACTTGAAGGAATATCTCTGCCATTACTTTACACGGCAGCGGCAACGGCTCAACTAAACGGCACAGACTTCGCCATTATTGGAGGATCAGGCGGGCTTTGACACCGGGGCGGACGCCTCAGCGGACGGTGTCCCCATATTCCTTTACGCCTGGACCGCGAGATGGTTCTCAATCCCCATATAATGATTCAGGCGCTGACGGATGTGGCCCCTGCGAGGATGTGCTCGATCGCTTGCAATTCGTCGGGGGTAAAGCCCGTGTTCTGAAGCGCCGCGACGCAGTCGTCGATCTGCTCGACCCGGCTTGCGCCGATCAGCGCCGACGTGACAGCCGGCTGGCGCAGCACCCAGGCGAGCGCCATTTGCGCAAGACTCTGACCGCGCTGTTTGGCCAGCTCGTTGAGCGCCTGGATCTTGGTCAGCTTCTCGGCGGTGATGGTGTCGCGATTAAGAAAACCGTGGGGCTTGTCGGCGCGTGAACCCTTGGGAATGCCGGCGAGGTACTTGTCCGTCAACATCCCCTGCGCCAGCGGGCAGAAGACGATCCCGCCGAGGCCTTGCTGTTCAAGCTCGCCCAGCAGCCCGTCCTCGACCCAGCGATCGAACATGCTATACGACGGTTGATGGATCAGACAAGGTGTGCCCAACGCGCGGAGGATGTCCGAGGCCTGGCGGGTCTGCTCGGGGTTGTACTGGGAGATGCCGACGTACAACGCCTTGCCCGATCGCACAGCCTGATCGAGTGCCCCCAGCGTTTCTTCCAGCGGCGTGTCTGGATCGGGCCGGTGGTGGTAGTAGATGTCGACGTAATCAAGCCCCAGCCGCGAAAGGCTCTGATCCAGGCTGGCCAGCAGATACTTGCGCGAGCCCCAGTCACCATAGGGCCCGGGCCACATGCCCCAGCCGGCCTTGGTTGAGATCACCAACTCGTCGCGGTGGCTGTCCAGCCCGTGGCGCATGACTTTGGCGAAAGTCAGTTCCGCGGAGCCCGGCGGTGGGCCGTAGTTGTTAGCGAGGTCGAAGTGCGTGATGCCCAGGTCGAATGCGCGGTGGATCATCGCCTGCGCGGTGTCGAACGGATCGACCCCGCCGAAGTTGTGCCACAGCCCCAGCGAGATCGCCGGGAGCCTCAGGCCGCTTCGCCCGCAACGGTTGTAGGTCATCGCGTCGTAGCGGTCCGGGGACGGTGAGTAATCCATGTGTACACCTCCTGATGCGCTGTTGGGGCGCTTGCTCCGTCAGGAAGCATACAGGTTTTGATGGATCTTCGGATATCCCTTAAGCCTTAATCCAATTCAGCATGTCTAGTTACCGCCTCCCGTGTTAAGCGGCCAACTCCCGTGCGGTCTTTGCATCCAGCACCAGGTGTGAGATCAGCGCCGGCTTGAAGCCGAGGACCATACGCAGGACCTCGGTCTTGGTCTGGCCGTCCTGGCAGGGCCCCGCCGGTTCCTCCGCCCGATCAGCATGAACCCTAAGCTATACTCCAATCCCGGCCCGGGCTGTCGCTTAGGCACGCGGTTTGTTAGATAATCCTGATGGGGACGGTGCGATCCGTACCCCGCCAGGCCCTGTAGGCCAACACGAATAGGAGTTAGAACATGATCGATGTGAGCGTCCTGTATGGCGGGTTGGAGACGCCCAGCACCCCCCACCGCTACGGCCGAGCGATCACCCAGATCGACCCGCCCGAGCACCAGAAGATGGCGGTCGCCAAGAGCGCCGCGGAGCGCCGACCGATCGTCGTCTGGAACATCACACGCACCTGCAACCTCAAGTGCGTCCACTGCTACACCGACTCCGAGGCCAAGCGCTACCCCAACGAACTGTCTACCGAGCAGTGCAAGGCCGTGCTGGACGACCTGGCGGCGTTCCAGGTTCCGGCGGTGCTGTTTTCCGGCGGCGAACCGCTGAGCCGGCCTGACGTCCTGGAGCTCGCCGAGTACGGCCGATCGCTGGGCCTGCACGTCGTGCTGTCTACCAACGGCACCCTCATCGACGAGAAGACCGCCAAGCGGCTGCACGACCTGAAGTTCGCCTACATCGGGATCAGCCTCGACAGCGCGACCCCCGCCATCCACGACGAGTTTCGCGGCAAAGATGGGGCTTTTGATAAGGCGATGCGGGGCTTTCGCAACTGCGTCGACGCCGACCAGAAAGTCGGTCTGCGCCTTACTTTAACCCGCCAGACCGCCAAGGACCTCGACGAAATATTCGACCTGATCGAGAAAGAAGACATCAACCGCGCCTGCTTCTACCACCTGTGCCCGGCGGGCCGAGGCAGCAACCTCATCAGCCTGACCCAGAAGGAAACCCGCCAGGCCGTCGAGACGATCTTTGACCGCACCCGCGAGATGAACGAGCGCGGCAAGCGCGTCGAGATCCTCATGGTCGACAACCACTGCGACGGCCCGGCGCTGTACCTGAAGATGCTTAAGGAAGGCCACCCACGCGCCCAGCAGGTCCTGGACATGATCACCTGGAACGGCGGGGCGAAGAACTCCTCGGGCGTCGGGATCTCTAATATCGACTTCTACGGCAACGTCCACGCAGACCAGTTCTCCATGTACCGGACCTTCGGCAACGTCAAGGAACGCAAGTTCTCCGAGATCTGGCAGGACACGTCCGACCCCATCATGGCCGGGCTCAAGGACCGCCTGCCGCTATTAAAAGGCCGATGCGCCACCTGCCGGTTCCAGAACGCCTGCGGCGGCGGGCTCAGGGCCCGGGCCGAGTCCATGACCGGCGATCCCTGGGCCTCAGACCCTTATTGCTACCTCACCGACGAAGAAATCGCTGGTGATCCCGTTCAGATTCCCGATAATGAGAACAAAGGCACTCCGCCCGCTCTCAATCATGCGGCCAAGACGCCGACCTAGGTGCACAATGTCAAAATCCGTCCTCATAGTCGAAGATGAGCAGGTCCTACGCCAATCCCTGGCCGAACTGCTGACAGACGAGGGTTACCAGGTCTTCCAGGCCGGCGACGGCAAGGAGGCCTACGACCTGATCCTCAAGCAGCCGGCCGACCTGGTCATCACCGATATCCGCATGCCCAACATGGACGGGATGGAGCTGATCGGCAAGCTCCAGCAGACCGCCCCTCAGACGCCGATCATCATCATCACGGCCTACGGCACGGTCGAGAGCGCAGTCGCCGCCATGCGCGCAGGCGCACACGACTACCTGCTCAAACCCGTCAACTTCGACGATGTCCTCCTGAAGGTCGAACGCACCTTAGAGTACAGCGACCTGACACAGACCCGAAAGGTCATGACCGAGCAGCTCGCCCGGGACAGCACCTTCCACAACCTCGTCGGCGATGCGCTGAACATGACCAGGCTCTTTGACACGGTCAAAAAACTGGCGACCGTCAAGACCAGTGTCCTGATCGTCGGGGAATCCGGCACGGGCAAGGAGCTGTTCGCCCGGGCCGTCCACTACAACGGCATCACTCGCGAAAAGCCTTTCATCGCTGTCAACTGCGGCGCGATCCCGGACAGCCTGATCGAGTCCGAGCTGTTCGGCTACCGACGAGGCGCCTTCACCGGCGCGATCCGGGACAAGAAGGGCTACTTCGAAGCCGCCAACCACGGCACGCTGTTCCTCGATGAGATTTCGACCCTCCCGCTGAGCGTCCAGAGCTCGCTGCTGCGCGCCCTTGAACAGCGCGTCGTCGTCCCCGTCGGCGATACCCAGCCAAGGCCCGTCGATGTCCGCATCGTCGCCGCCTCCAATCAGGACCTCAAAAAGATGGTCGAAGACGGCGGCTTCCGCGAGGACCTGCTCTACCGCCTGGATGTCGTCAAGCTCGAACTGCCCCCCCTGCGCCAACGCAAGGAAGACATCCCCGCGCTCGTCCACCACTTCCTCGATAAATACACCAAGCAGATGAACAAGAACGTGCTGGGGATCACCAACGACGCGATGCGGGCCATGCTCTCGCATGAATGGCGGGGCAACGTCCGCGAGCTGGAGAACGTCATCGAGCGGGCCGTCATCTTCGCTGAAGACCGCCACGTCGAAACCGAAGACCTCCCCTTCGCCATCCCGGGCCTCACACACGACGACGCCGAAAGCCTCAAGGAATCCATGCGCCAGTTCGAACGGCACCACATCATCTACAGCCTCCGCCAACACCACTACGACAAGGCCGAGACCGCCAAGCACCTGGAGATCGGGGTCTCCAGCCTCTACCGAAAACTCGAAGAACTGAACATCCCCAAAAACATGCAGGAACAAGACCACGCCGAAGCAGGCGCGTGAAGGGTTGAAAATCTTCTGGCCGTACACGCCGCAGACCTCTTAGACGCATTCCGAAAAGCCCCCATGCTTCCCCGACGCCCATACTGTCCCAACTCCCCCTTATCCGCGCCGGGGTGATCGGGCTTGATTCTTCATCCGTTCGCCGCCGCTCAAGCCCGACTTCCGCACAACCGACAATAGGCGTATAATGCCAACCAACATGAGCGCCGAATTGCCCATTAGCATCGCCATAACCCTCATTCACTCTCCCGGAACCCGGTAGGGCAGGCGATCCCCACACGATCAATCCCAAGAGCCCTGCCGAAAAGGCGGGGCTTTTTTCGTTGACACAAGAGACAGCCATGAGCGACCAACAGACCGACCCCCGGGCCGACAAAAAGACCTACAAGAAGACGCTGAACCTGCCCAAGACCGGGTTCCCGATGAAGGCGAACCTCGTGCAGAACGAGCCCGCCAGCCTCAAACGCTGGGACAAGCTCGGGCTCTACCCAAAGCTCCGCGAGCAGGGCGGCTCTAAGAAGCCCTACGTCTTCCACGACGGCCCGCCCTACGCCAACGGGTCGATCCACCTGGGGCACCTGCTGAACAAAGTCCTCAAGGACTTCGTCGTGCGCACCAAGACCATGGCCGGGTACGACGTGCCCTACGTCCCGGGCTGGGACTGCCACGGCCTGCCGATCGAGCACAAGGTCATGCAGGAGCTGGGCGACAAAGCCAAGGACATGCAGCCGATCCAGGTCCGCCGAAAGTGCAAGACCTACGCTGAGAAATTCGTCAAGCTCCAGACCGGACAGATGAAACGGCTGCTGACGCTCGCCGACTACGCAGACCCGTACCTGACCATGAACCCGCGCTACGAGGGCGCGGTGCTTGAGGTCTTCGCCGACCTTGTCTCGCGCGATGTGGTCTTCCGCGGGCTCAAGCCCGTCCACTGGTCGATCGAAAACCAGACCGCGCTCGCCGAGGCGGAGCTGGAGTACTACGACCGGGAAGATACGAGCGTGTTTGTGAAGTTTGATAGGGTAGATGGCCAAGGCTCGCTGATGATCTGGACCACCACGCCCTGGACACTCCCGGCCAACCTCGCGGTCGCGGTCCATGAGCGCTACGACTACGGCGAATACGAAGTCAACGGCCAAACCCTCATCCTCGCGGTCGAGTTGGCGAAGAAAGTCCTCAAGACCGACGCCGAGCCTAAGACAACCTGCAAGGGCAGCGAACTGGTCGGCCTCGAATACAAGCACCCCTTCATCAACCGCACAAGCAAAGTCGTCGCCGCCGACTATGTCACACTCGAAGACGGCACAGGCCTGGTCCACACCGCGCCCGGCCACGGCGTAGACGATTACCAGACCGGCCTGCGTGAAGGGCTCGATGTCTACTGCCCGGTCAAAGACGACGGCACGTTCGACGACACCGCCCCTGATTGGCTCCAAGGCGTCAGCGTGTGGAAAGCCAACGACCTTGTCGTCGAAAAACTGCGAGAGAGCGGGCACCTCTTCCACGCCGAGCAGTTCACCCACAGCTACCCCCACGACTGGCGGGGCAAGAGCCCGGTGATCTTCCGCGCAACCGAGCAGTGGTTTGTGGACGTCAACAAGTCTTTTTCCGTCCCCTCAGCCCCCGGCTCTGCCGGGGGATCGGCCGTAGGATCGTCGTCGGGGGGATCCTCCGGCGGCGCCATGCGCCAACGAGCGCTTGACGTCACGGCCAACGACATCCGCTTCTTTCCCGAATGGGGCCGAAAGCGGATGCGCGGGATGCTCGAATCGCGCCCGGACTGGTGCCTGAGCCGCCAGCGCGCCTGGGGCCTGCCGATCCCGGCGTTCTATCCTCCGGAAGGTGTCGAAGGCGAACCCCTGCTCACACCCGCCAGCGTTCTCGCTGTCGCCAAGCTGTTTCGTGAGAAGGGCAGCGACGCCTGGTTCCTCGCCCCCCCGCAAGACCTGCTGCAGCATTACGACCCCGCCGGCGACACGGACGCGCCCCCATGGGCCAAGTCATGCGACCTTAGCAAGCTCGTTCCCGGGGCCGACATCTTCGACGTCTGGTTCGAGTCCGGCTCAAGTTGGAACGCTGTGATCCGCCAGCGCGGGCTTGCGAAGCCGGACGATGCCCCGACCGTCACCGATCTCTATCTCGAAGGCTCCGACCAGCACCGCGGGTGGTTCCAGCTCTCGCTTTTGCCTTGCCTGGGATCACAGGGCAAGCCGCCGTTCACCTCGGTGCTAACCCACGGGTTCATGGTCGATCGTGAAGGCCGAAAGATGTCCAAGTCCGGCGGCAACGCGCTGGATGTGGACGTACTCTTGAAAGACTACGGCGCGGATGTCTGCCGCTGGTGGGTCAGTTCGCTGAACAGCGACAACGACATCAAGGTCGACCCCGAATACTTCCGCCTCGCCGGCGAAGAGTACCGCAAGGTCCGCAACACGATCCGGTTCCTCTTGAGCAACCTCGACGGCTTCAACTTCAAGCAGGAGAAAGTCCACTTCGAGGACGCCGACGCCACCAGCATCGACGCCTGGATGACCCGCGAGCTGACAAAGGTGTCGGATACCGTTTTGGCGGCGTACGACGGCTTCCAATACCGCAAGGCTCACGAGGCGCTATTTAACTTCTGCAACGACACGCTCAGCTCCGTGTACCTCACGGCCCTGAAAGACCGGCTGTACTGCGACGCGCCCGACAGCCCGCGCCGACACAGGACTCAGTCCACGCTCTACCGCGCCGCGACCGTATTGATCCGCCTGCTCGCGCCGCTGTTACCGCACACCGCCGACGAGGCCTGGCGTGCGCTGACGGGCAACGGGGATGACTGCGTACACCTGCTGCCGTTTCAGGATGTGGACTGCATGCGGCAGATCCCGGTCAGCGAGGATTGGGGCGCATTGATGCAAGCCCGCGACACCTGGCTAAAGTCGATCGAAGAGGCGCGTCAGGCGCAGGGGATCGATAACCCCCTTGATTGCGGCGTGCGTGTCCCGGCGATCAAAGATGTCGCGTGTGCGTCGTTCGACCTAGCCGACCTGGCCGACCTCTGCGGCGTCAGCCGGTTCGCGTTCGATGACTCGGTCCAAACCGTGACGGTCGACGACCTGCGCAGCGAGCCCCGTTGCGAGCGGTCGTGGAAGCGCGACGGGACGGTCAAACAGCGCAGCGACGGCGGGATGCTATCGGACCGTGACGCCCAGGCGCTTGGGCTGACCTGACGTACTCGCCCCAAACCCCCGCCCGGTAATGGCCGATAGCCTGCTTAGAGGACGGGCTTTCCGTCCCGTGTATCCGCCAGGAATCGCGCCATGCCGGTGGTCATCTCACAGCTACGCCCCGAGGAATTGCAGTCTGCGGTCGACTTCGCCAAGACGGTCGGTTGTGACGCCAAGGCCGAGTCGGTCGACCCACAGGTCAGCCTGTTGGCGCGTGACGGCGAAACGATCGTCGCGGCGGTCCTGGGCATCAAAATGCCCAGCAAGTCCTGCGAAATACGGGTCTGCTTCGGCAACACCGAGAGCCACGACGGGCTGATGCGCGATCTGATCGACAAGGCCCTGATGAAAGTCAACGGCCAGGGCATCCGCAGGTGCCAGATCAACCAGCACGGCAACACCTCGCCCGAGGGGGACTGGCCGGCCGCTAACTGGATCGGTGACCCCGACGCGTCCGCCAAGCCTGATGTGTCCGTTGAGACCGACACGTCCGTCGAGCCCGATGCGTCCGTCGAACCAGACGAAGGCACTCAAAACGCTGCGTAGATGCCGTGAGCACCTTCTTGCTCACAGGGCGTGCGTCAAAGCCGCGCCCTTAGGCCGATAACACAACCAACCCATCCGCGTGTTGCCCATGGACACCGTGTAAGCCGGCTGGGGTGTGTTGCATTTTTACGACGCGGCGCTTAATCGAAGGCCTCAGGTGTTCGATAACAGTGACTGAATGTCGCCTTCAGACAACAACCCGACGCCCGCCGACCCAGCCCCGTCGCCCGGCCAAGCCACAGGGCCCGCCGACCCCTCCGCTCAACTGGCGCACGAGCTGGCCAACCTCCTGGACGGGTCGCTGCGCCACCTGGGGATTGCTATCAACTCCCTGCGCCCGCCAAATGACACGGATCAACAGGACGATTCCAATACGACCGCCCCGGCCGAAGACGACGAACTGCTTGGCCGGCTCCAGACCGCGGACCAGTCGATGCGGCAGATGGTGTCCCTGATCCACAAGTGGATGAAACAACCCACCGGGCCAAGAGAACTCTACGAGCAGCCTCAGACCCTCGGTGAGAGCCTCGAGCAGGTAGTCAAGGTCCACCGCCCCTCGGCCGACCGCTTCGAGATCGGCCTGGGCCTTTCCATCGACGAAGACGCCGGGGCGCTCCCGGCCGGGCCCGTGTTCCCGATCATCGCCAACGCCGTGCGTAACAGCATCGAAGCGATCGCCGCCGAAGGCCCGGACACCACGCCACAAGACCACCGGATCCAGATCCGCGCCGAGCTGCGTGATCAACAGGTGTATCTGACCGTCACCGACGACGGGCCGGGGCTGGACAGCTCGATGTGCGACCCAAAGGGACATCTGATCCTTGGCCGATCCACCAAGCCCGGCGGCCACGGGATGGGCCTGACACTCAGCCAGCAGATCGCCCAGAGCCTCGGCGGGAGCCTGCGCTTGGCTAGCCGTCCACAGCAGGGGGCCCAGTTCACCCTGACCTATCCGTCGGCCGGGGTCCGCGCCCTGGCCGAACTTAACGCCGAATCCAACACGGACACCCCCTAAGAACCAACACCGACTATGCCGGACAAAGCACGCATCCTGATCGTGGACGACGACCCGATCGTCGCCGAAAGCCTCGCCGACTTCCTCAGCCAAGAGGGCTACGCCACCGCCACCGCATGCGACGGCATGGAGGCGCTGACGGTCCTCGACGACGCGAACAACAGCGCCGGCGGAAACTTCGGCATCCTCATCGCCGACATGAACATGCCACGCTGCGACGGGATGGAACTACTTAAAAACGTGCGCAAGAACCACGAGTCGGTCGTCCCGATCGTCGTGACGGGGTTCGGGAAGATCGACTCGGCGGTCGAGGCGGTTCGGCTTGGCGCGGTCGATTACCTGACCAAGCCGGTCGTCGATGATGAGCTGCGCCTGGCGGTCAGCAAGGCCGTCAACCAGCACACCCTCGTCCACGAGAACAAGTCGCTGAAGACCCAACTCAGCGAGCGATTCGGGATGGGCAGCCTGGTCGGCAACGACTACCGGATGCAGAAGGTCTACGACCTCGTCGAAGCCGTCGCCGAGAGCAAGACCACCGTGCTGGTCACCGGCGGATCCGGCACGGGCAAGAGCCTGGTCGGTAGGGCGATCCACACGATGAGCCCAAGGTCCGGCGGCCCGTTCGTGACCTTCGCCTGCGGCTCGATCCCCGAGACGCTCCTGGAAAGCGAATTGTTCGGCCACGTCAAGGGCGCGTTCACCGGCGCAGATGCCGACAAGCCCGGCAAGTGCTTGGCCGCCGACGGCGGGACTTTGTTCATCGACGAGATCAACTCCGCGACCCCCGCGCTGCAGCTCAAGCTCCTGCGCGTGCTTCAAGAAAAAGCCTTCGAGCCGGTCGGGTCGACACAGACGGTCAAGGTCGACGTGCGGTTTGTGCTGGCGACCAACGAATCGCTCAAGGAGATGGTCGAGTCGGGGCTGTTCCGCGAAGACCTGTACTACCGAATCAACGTGGTCAACATCCACATGCCCTCGCTTCAAGAGCGCGTCGGCGATATCCCGCTGCTGGCCGACCACTTCCTGGATAAGTACTGCAAGGAGATGGGCAGGCAGCGCCGTCTTAGCGACGAGGCGACCGAGGGGCTTCGGCACTACACCTGGCCGGGCAACGTCCGTGAGCTGGAAAACGCGATCGAGCGCGCCGTCGTGCTGAGCAAAGATAACGAGATCAAGCTGGCCGACCTCCCCGACCCGATCATCGCCGCAACGAGCCCCGGGTCGATCCCCTTTACCGCAGGCTCGATCGGCGGTAGCGCGTCGCCGTCCGGCCCATCGGTGATCCCCGCGCTCGCCGGCGGGTGGAACCCCATGCCGCTATCCAACGCACTTCAAGAGCCCGAGCGACAGATCATCCTCGCCGCGCTGCAAGCCAACGGCTGGAACCGCCAGGAAACCGCCAAACAACTCGACATCAACCGCAGCACCCTCTACACACAAATCAAGCAGTACCACCTCGACGAGCCGGGCTTGGCGGGGTGATCTAGAGCGGCTTCAGCCAGGTTAAACACTTTGAATTAATAGCCGCCGCGTAACACGCGGCGGGCCCCGCGGCTATCAAAGACCGCTGCGAACAGATCGAGAATACATTAAGCCTCCATCGCCCGCCGAGCCCACTGGGCAAGCTCCTCGGCGTTCTCCAGCACCCCGACCGGGACCTCGTAGTAGTTCTTCAGCGTCTGCTTGTCGTTGGGCCGAAACGGTTCCATCCCGTGTTCGAGGTAGGCCGGCCGGGTCGCATCATCGGTCTTAAAAAATAGCTGCCCGTCGTGGATGATCCCGAAGAACACCTCCCCGCGATACAACCCCCACCCCCCGAACATCGCCCGGCTGGTGACGCCGTCGAGTTGACGCAGTTGGTCGAGTGCGAAGTCTTTGAAGGAGTTGTCCATGGGTGAGAAGAGTAGCCTGGAACCGATTGTAGATTCGGGTGCCACACTTTGCCCCTCAGAATAAATCTCGGCACCCAGGTTACTGTTAACATCATGATAGGAGGCGCCCGAACCACGACAGCTTGTATTCGACACGTGGCATGGGTTTACCATATAGATCTTTGTATTCAAGTATTAGGGTTAGACCCATTAGTGCTCGCCGCACTTCGTCGCGTGATTTCTGGAAATCAATGGATTCCGGATCACCCTTTAGAAGAATAAGCTCGATTTTCTTACCCTTTTCAACTGCGGTTCCATTTGAATTATCACGGAAGTTAGACCAGTGCACATCGCCAATAAGACTTGGCATGTGAGGTATGATGCTGTTTTCAACTAAACCACGTGAATCTGCTACTTGAAGAGTGGCAATCTGAAATGGACCAAGCCCTTTATTCGCCAACCACACTCCAAGACAATCTTCATAGTCCCCAACACTGAATCCCGCAAGAGGCCGAACGGATAGTTTCATATGTTTCCATTGAACATACCCAGACCATGCTGCCAATCCGGTTGCCATGACTGAAGTGAACAATGCGCAAACAGCAATTATTGTGTTCGAATCCATTGCCTGAATCCCATATGTATAGAAACACAAAAGCGCCGGACATCAAGCCACATTTTTTCTGCTTGTAACTCATCAAGACTACTTTGCACCCAGAAAATCCCTTGCCACTTCCCAGACGTTCCCCGCGCCCATGGTGACGACGAGGTCGCCGGGCTTGGTGATTAACTCTAACTGCTCGATGATTGCGCCGAAAGGGTAGAGGTGCATGGCCTGGACGCCGGTGCCTCGGAGGCGGTCGACCAGGTCGCCGGCGGTGACGGCGTGGCGTTCTTTTTCGGAGTCGCGGACGAAGTAGATGTGCGGGACGATCACGGTGTCGGCCGAAGAAAAACTCACGGCGAACTCGTCCATCAGGAAGCGTGTCCGGCTGTGCTGGTGGGGCTGAAAGACGCAGATGAGGCGCTTGGGTTGGTAGTGGTGGCGCAGGGCGCGCAAGGTGGTGTCGATCTCGGTGGGGTGATGGCCGTAGTCGTCGACAACGGTGATGACGTCGGCGGGTTGGCTGCCGTCTGCCGGTGAACCGTCCGCGCCGCGGTAACCCAAAAGTTGCATCCGACGGTCGAGCCCTTCAAAACCTTCGATGGCTTTGGCGATGTCGGGCCAGGCTGCGCCCAGGCGGTGGGCGGTGATGGCGGCGGCGGCGGCGTTGTAGGCCATGTGTTCGCCGGGTATCGGCGCGGCCCATTCCGCGACCGGTTCGTCTTCGTGGTGCAGTTGGACCTGGTCGCCCTCGATCCCGATGCGCCAGTCGGCCTGGGGCGCGAACCCAAGCGTCTGGACCGCGCAGTTGAGCCCGGCGGTGATCGCCAGGCGGTGGGGCATCTCGTGGTTGATCAGCAACGTCCCACCCTGCTCGTGCGAGGGTAGCTTACGGGCAAACACAGCGAACGCCTCGACGATCTCATCCAGTGAGTCGTACACGTCCAGGTGGTCGGCCTCGGCATTCAGGATCGTCGCGTGAGTCGGGTGGAAGTTGTGGAACGACCGGTCGTACTCGCAGGCCTCGGCGACGAGGATGTCGCTTTCGCCGACGCGCACGCCCCCGCCGATCTGCTTGCAGTTCGCCCCGACGATGAAGGATGGGTCCAGCCCGGCCCGGATCAGGATGTGGCTGAGCATCGAGGTCGTGGTGGATTTGCCGTGCGTCCCGGCGATGGCGACCCCGACCCGGCCGATCATCAGCTCGCCCAGCAGCCGGGCATACTTGACGACCGCAACCCCCCGCCGGACCGCCTCGGCGAGCTCGGGGTGGTCGTCCCGGATCGCCGCCGAGGTCACCACCAGGTCGCAGTCCTCGGGCAGGCTCTTGGCCGACTGTTCCAGAGCAACCGGGACCCCGCTTTCTCGCAGCGATTCAACGACCGCCGACGTGTTCAGGTCAGACCCGCAGCACCGGGCCCCAAGGTGCTGCGCCAGCCGGGCCAGACCCGACATCCCGCAGCCGCCGATCCCGATGAAGTGCACCCGCCGACCCTCAAGGTCGATCCGCCCGGTCTCGGTCTCGTATCGCAAAGGCATGGTCATCATGATGATTGTATCGGTGGAGTTAGGGATTGGGGGTTAGGGATTGGAGATTGGACTGGGAATCCGAAATCCTAACCCCTAATCCCCAAACCCCAATCACCAATCCCGCTACCATACGCCCATGAGCGACTTCCTCGGCAGCTTCTGTCTGGTCCTTCACGGCCATCTTCCCTACGTCCTGCGTCACGGGACCTGGCCCCACGGCGAGGACTGGCTCTACGAGGCCGCGGCGGAGACCTACCTGCCCCTGCTGGCGATGGTCGACGAGTGCGAGTTCCTCAACGCCAGGCCCAAGATCACCATGGGGCTGACCCCCGTGCTGTTGGAGCAGCTCAGCCACGAGCACTTCAAGCAGGGCTTTGAGCACTACCTGGAAGACCGCGCCCAGCAGGCTGCCTACGACCTGGCGGACTTCAAGAAAATGGACAACGGGCACATGGCCTTCCTCGCCGGGAAGTGGGTTGAGCTGTTCAACGAACTGCTCGAACAGTTCCACAAAATCGACCGGGATATCCCCAAGGCTTTCGCGGCGCAGGCGAAGAAGGGCCACCTGGAAATCCTCACCTCCAACGCGACCCACGGGTACATGCCGCTGCTCTATCACGACGACTCGATCCGGGCACAGGTCCGCGCAGGCGTTGCGTCCAGCGAGCGGATCCTCGGGTTCAAGCCGACCGGGATGTGGCTGCCCGAGTGCGCCTATCGGCCAAGCGGCGACTGGGACCCGCCGATCCACTGGGGCAAGGTCAATAATCGCGTCGGGATCGAACACATCGTCGCCGATGAGGGCATCACGCACTTCTTCGTCGAGAACCACCTGGTCGAGAACAGCCGAAGCGAGCAGGTTTTCAACGACGGGCAGTGGTGGAAGATCGGTTGGGAAGAAGCCGCCAAGTATCCAAGCCGGGGCTGGCGCAGCGTCAACGAGCCGCAGGGCGTGAACTCCGACGGCACAGGCCTGTCGCGCGCCGCCGCCATCGCGCGCGACCCCGACGTCTGCGAGAGCGTCTGGTCCGGCGAGATCGGATACCCCGCCGACGGCGTCTACCTCGAGTTCCACAAGAAGTGGAGCCCCAAGCGCGGCCTGCGATACTGGAAAGTCACCGGCAAGAAAACCGACCTCGGCGACAAGCACCTGTACTACCCCGATAACGTCTCGGGCAAAATCCACGAACACGCGATGGACTTTGTCAACAAGATCAAAGGCCGACTCCACGCTCACCGCGATCTTACCGGCAAGCCGGGCATGGTCACCGCCACCTTCGACGCCGAGTTGTTCGGCCACTGGTGGTTCGAAGGGCCAAAGTTCCTCCGCGACGTCATGCTCACGCTCAACGCCGACGATCAGGTCAACGTCTGCACCACCAGTGAATACCTGCAAGCCAACCCCGTCGACAAGGTTGTCGCGCTGCCCGAAGGGTCTTGGGGCGACAAGGGCGATCACAGCGTCTGGACTAACGACCAGGTCAACTGGATGTGGGACATCGAGTACCGCTGCGAGAGTAACTTCCTGCGCTTCGTCCGCGAACTGCCTTGGAAAAAGAACAAGGAGGTTCACGAGCTCTTAAAGAAGGCCGGCCGAGAGCTGTTGCTGTTGCAGGCGAGCGACTGGCCGTTTGTCATCCGGCGCGGACAGGCCGTGGACTACGGGATCAAGCGCTACATGCAGCACGTCGCCCGGTTCGAAAGCCTGACCGACATCGCCGAAAAAGTCGCCGCCGACAGCGAATACCTCGGCAAGCTCACCGAGGTCGAACAGTTCGAGATCAAGGACGCCGAGATCCACGACGTGATCTTCCCGGAGATCGACCTGGAGTGGTGGATGTCCTGATCCCCATGCATCCGCTCGCGGCTTAGCGCAGAAGACGGATAACCACAGAGACACAGAGTAAGAAAGAGGAAGGGTCCACAGATAGACAGGATGATCAGGATGTAAGACGGTCAGCCGGATCGAAATCCTATCCTGCCCATCCTGTTCATCTGTGGATCGATTTTTCTTCTCGGTGCCTCTGTGTTTAAACCAACATGCAAATCCTCATCGCCACTTCCAACCCGCACAAGCTCGACGAGATCCGGGCCGTGATTGATGATCCGGCGGTTGAACTCATCACGCTTGATGCGCTCCCGCAAAAGATCGACGAACCCGTAGAGGACCAGGACACCTTCGAGGCCAACGCCATGCTCAAGGCCCGTTACTACGCCAAGGCCTCCGGTATGCTCTGTCTCGCCGACGACAGCGGCTTGGAAGTTGATGCGCTGGGCGGCGAACCGGGCATCCGTAGCGCGCGCTACAGCGGCGCCGACAGCCCCCGCGCCGAGCGCGATGCAGCGAACAGCTTGGCGTTACTGAGTAACCTCGGCGACACCCCGACCGAACAACGCACCGCCCGATTCGTCTGCGCGATGGCGCTGGTCGATGGCCGTAATTCCGGGGGCGGGGGCGAACCCCTCGCCGTGGTCCGCGGCACACTCGAAGGCCGTATCCTGATGATCGAAGAGGCCGACGACCCCGCCCACCCCGAGCGAGGCCGTGGGTCTAACGGATTCGGCTACGACCCGATCGTCTTCGTTCCCGACCTGAACAAGACCGTCGCCCAACTCACCGCCGATGAAAAAAACGCCATCAGCCACCGCGGCGACGCGGTGCGGAAGATGTGGGTCAAGGTCCGGGGGATATTCCACGCAACCTAGCTGTTTTCCTGTTCGCTTGGATGCACACCGGCCGAGCTGGCGACAGCTGTCTTCGAGCCTCGCCCAAGCAGGCCCATCCCCGATGCGCCGATCCCAAGGCCAAGGACCAATAGCGCCAGGCCGCCGCCCATGAGCCCGTACATCTTGCCCGCCCCCGCGGGCACCCGGCCGTGCTCGAGGATCCATACCTTATCGAAGTCCACACCGGGGTAGCTCTCGGAGAGCAGCTTTTTCTCCTCCGAATCCAGCGACGCGATCTCGTTGATCACCAGCCCGCCGAGCGTGTCGGCCGCCGCCAGCCGGTCCAACGCCTCGTCGTTGGGGGTCTTGGAAGTCTTGACGAGCACGGCCAGGTCCGTCGGCATCGGCAGATCGCCAACAATGTTCCCCTCTTCGTCGAGCATCGACTTGAGCAGCCGGTGGTACGTGCCGTCCAGCGGCACAGCCGGGACCCAGACCGTCGAGTACACACTGTCGCTGCTGCCGACGCCCTCGTACACATAGGCCATCGTGCACAGCAGGAAGTCTGACATCACGACGTTGGCGTTGTCGCCCGGGCCGGAATCGGAAAGCGCCTGGCAGGTGATCGTCTGCGGCGTCGCGTCCGTCTTCGACGCGAGACTCATCTCCTGATAGCCCCAGTAGACCATAAGCCCGCCGAGCACGATCATCGCAATCAAGATCCTGTACATGTCGAACCCCTTATTTTTCACGCCAGAGAGAAAGAAGTGCGCCGCCCCCGGACGATCCGGAGGTGCCGGGGGTGTCCGGGGGCATCCCGGGTGTCCCGCCGCATTGAATCATGATTTTCTAATCCCAATCCCCAGCCCCGTCAAATCCCACGCAGACCCGCCGAACTCATGGCACCCACGGCATCGCGCAGACAAAGCCGGACAGATACACTCAGATGTACAAATAGAAGCGGATATGAATGAAGCCGGTTTCACCACAGAGGTCGCGGAGGGCGCAGAGAAAAACTCTGAGGGGAGGCATCCGCAGATTGCGCAGATGACGCAGATTAAGACCCAGCGCGCATACACACGTACATTCCCATCTGCGCAATCTGCGTCATCTGCGGATCACCCGCCTCAACCTTCTCCGCCTTGTCTCCTCTGCGTTCTCTGCGCCTCTGCGCCTCTGCGGTTAATCCTGATTCTTTCTTCAAATCATCAATCCCCACAACGTTCCAGCAGTAGCGGCAGCCACGGGATCAGCGGGACCGGGTCGGGCCCGTGTGCTGAGTTCCACCATCTAGCCGGGGCGGTGCGCTACCAGGTCCCCCCCCGGAAGGTGTTCGAAGTTTCATCCGAACATCTGCCGTTGACCGCCGGCGATGCATCCAGTGAAACCTGGCGCACCTCCGGCGGGGGTGGGGGGCAGCCCGTGAGTCCCGGTCCTTTTAATCAGCGGATACTCATGGAAGCCGACCAGCCGCCATCGTGAGGTTGTCGGCAGACGCGAAACAAAAAGTCGCGC